>CANQFM010000014.1 GCA_947598825.1 uncultured Eisenbergiella sp.
CCAAACATCCTCACGGCGCAGACATACTGCTTCTCCCGCAATCCCACAAAATTTCTGTCTCCCCGTTCAATAATCCGCTCCACCTGGACGGTCTCAACCGCGTGTTCCTTTGTCTCATACCGAAAGCGCAGCGGGCTGATCCTTCCTGTCGTGTCCATCGCGCAGAACATCTGCACCGGTATATTGACGTAATAAACGTTTCCGTTCCTCTCTGCCCCGGATCCTGTTCCCATTTTCTCTCTCCGTTCTCGAACATATGTTTGTTTTTATATATTATCAAACATGAGTTTGCATGTAAAGAGGGAAATGCTGGGAGAGGCCAAAAGTTCTTTCCTGCACAGGAACATTCGTCAGGGGATCGAAACAACAAAATTTTAAATACCTGCAACACTTGCGCGTTTCAAAACGTCTTATAGACAACAGGCGTAAACGGAGGGCATCGGAACGTGTCGATCATTGAGGAGTTGTACGATATCTGTCAAAAAGAATTGCTGAAATGGTGCAGCGCCATGACCCGGGACCCCCTGACGGCGGAGGATCTGGTGCAGGAGGCGTTTTTACGCGCGCTGACAAACGCCGAAATGCTGGAATCCCTCCGGCCGCAGCAACGAAAAGCGTGGCTGTACCGCACGGTAAAAAACCTGTATCTGGATCGATACCGCCGCGCCTCCTTTGAGTTGATTCTGGACGATCTGCCGGAAAAAGGGCAGGAAACGCAGGAGTATGCAAAGGTCGAAGCCGATCAGCTCCTTTTCCTGCTGCCTCCGAAGGAACGGATCCTGTTCGTCATGCGGTATTTTCAGGGGTACAACGCGGCGGAACTGGGAAATATCTTCGCAATGCCCCCGGCCACGGTGCGATCCTGCCTTTCCCGCGCCAGAAAACGCCTGCGGGCGGCAATAAGACCGGAACGGTTTCAGAAAGGAGAACAAAACAATGAGTAAAAAAAATCTGATCATCAACTGTGATATCTGCGATGCGAGACGTGCAGACGAGGAAAGTCTTTCCGGCTACGAACGGATCCTTGTAAACGCGGACCTTCTTCTGGTGGACAAAAAGAGCAAAGCTATACTCAACAGGCTGCCAGTCACATACAACACCGACCGCACGCTGGAAATGGAAGGGGAAGTAAATCCAATGGTGATCAACGGCAACTATGCGATCACCGAAGACAGCGCCCTGCCGGACAACACTCTGCTGGTAGTCAACGGTACTCTCAGGATCCATCCTCATGCGGAGGAAAGCATGAAAAAGATCCGTCAGATCTGTGTGAACGGTACGGTAAAATATCCGGAAAGTATGGCCGCTTCCCTCGGCTGTCTGCTTTTAAACGGCGGATCCTGCCGCATCCCGGACGGCTGCCTCGAACTGGACGACGTATTTTCCATTGACGCCTATTTCCCCCTGCGGGCAAAAAACGGGGCGCAGTATTATGCAAAAAACAAGGTGCTGCTGACGGATCCCGAAGTGGATGTCCTTTCGCTTGCCCAAAAAAAGATCCATTTTAAGACAGAACACTTCGTCTGCAGACAGGAAATGCTGGAGACCGCCATCGGTATGTTCGACGAAAATGTTCGGCTGCAGGTAGTGCCTGCAGGCTATGCTTATGTGGGACAGGACGCGGTGCTGGACAGCGCGCTTTTGCAAAAATACGGAACGCGTCTGTATATAGACGGGAACCTGACCCTGCCGCAGGATGGTCAAATTGCTTTGAGCAGGATAGAAAAGTTGACGGTCGTGGGTAAAGTACATCTGTCCGCCGACCAGAAAGACGCTTTCCTGGCTGCAGACGTTCAGTACGGCGATATCGTAGTGGAGACGCCGGAAAAAGGGAAAAAAATCGAAAACAAGAGCAGCGTAACGGTGGATCAGGCCCTGTTGGACGCCTGCCCAGGCGGGCTTTCCATCCATAATGCCATGACTGTGACCGTAAAGGAGGATGTGCGCGCAGAATCCATCCTGGATCTGCTTTCCATCAAAAACTGCGCGCAGCTTATCTGCGCCCCCGCCCAGAGGAGCGCTCTGGAACTGGTGAGCCAAAACGTGGCCCACATTGGAGAAAGAGGCGGCAACGCTCCGGATATGATAAAGGATCTGCTGCAGTCTAATCTGATAAACGCGGACTGCTATGTGCTGTAACGATAGGATATGCCCATTTACTGGTATGTAATATACCCATTTACTGGCATGTAATAACCATTGCGGGGACGGCCATTTTATGATATGATTTTTTTGTTGCAATCGATTTATGCCCGGCGGCCGTCCGGCCGCAGAGCTTTTTGCAAAAGGAGGCTGTGCCATGCTTTGCCACAGGCTGATCCAATTAGATGCTCCTCTCTGTGCAGGATCCGGTGTCCGGACGAGGCTTGCGCAGAGATAGGACTTTTTCCTCGTCCGCATTGGATTTTGCACTTATAGGGATCCTAGTAAACGAACCGGAAACCGGTTCTCACTAAACCTGTAAGGAGAAAATTCAATGAACCAGAATTTTAAAAAATATGTCATTTTCTGGCTGAGCCAGTCTATCTCCCAGTTGGGAAGTTCCATGACCAGCTTCGCGCTGATCCTGTGGGTGTATTCCATCCGCCATTCCGCCATGACGGTATCGCTGATGGCCTTCTGCCGGTATGTTCCCGACATTCTGACCAGCCTGTTTGCCGGCGCTTTTGTGGATACCCACAACAAAAAGAGGATCATGCTGGTTTCGGACACCGTGGCCGCTTTTGCGACCCTGTCCGTTTTTGCCCTCTACCTGGGCGGCGGGCTGACGATCCCGTATATCTATCTGATCAACTGCGTGATCGGGGTTGCGGGCGCTTTCCAGGCGCCAGCCTCCAGCGTAGCGGTTGGGATCCTCGTCCCCAGGGAAAAGCTGGCCAACGCCAGCGGTATGGTATCCTTTTCCGGCAATCTGATCTCCATCTTCGCCCCCGTTATGGCTACGGCCCTTTACGGTTTCGGCGGTCTGGACCTCATTTTGGCCATCGACTTTCTGAGTTTTGCGTTTGCTTTCCTGGTGCTTTTATGCGCGATTTCCATTCCGGAGGAAAAACGCCCGGACAAAACCGCGCAGTCTGCCCCTGCGTCAGATGAAACGGCCGGCAAAAAGGACTCCCTGTTTACCGACTGCAAGGCGGGTTATGCTTTTCTGCGCCGGCACAGCGGCCTTTTCCTCATTATGATCACCATGGCAATGCTGAACTTCTTTTCCCGGCTGACCTATGAAAACATCCTCTCTCCCATGATCCTGTCCCGAAGCGGCCAGAATTATTACGCCCTCAGCATCGTGAACGCGGCGATGGGGATCGGCGGCGTCCTGGGCGGCATTTTCGTATCCGCCGGCAGGATGCCCAAAAACGCGGCCAAAACCATCTACTTTTCCGCGGGCCTTTCCTTTCTGCTGGGCGATCTGCTCATGGGGCTGGGCCGTTCTCCCCTGCTTTGGGCCTTTGCGGGTTTTATGGCCAGCGCGCCCATTCCGTTCATCAATGCGGGACAGAATGTGATCCTCTACCGGACCGTCCCCCAGGAAATGCAGGGCCGGGTCTTTTCCGTGCGCAACGCCGTCCAGTTTTGTACCATTCCCGTCGGGATCCTGCTGGGCGGGTTTCTGGCCGATTATGTATTTGAACCGTTCATGCAAAGCGAAGGGCGTATCGCCGGAATCCTGCGTTTTCTCGTGGGAAGCGGCGACGGTTCCGGCATGGCGGTGATGTTTTTGTGTACGGGCCTTTTGGGGAGTCTGTGCAGCTTTTTCTTCTACCGGCAAAAGAAAGTGCGCGCGTTGGGAGAACTGTAACCGCATAAGGCAAAAAGGGGGAGCTGATTTATGAATACCAGAAATGAGATCAAATCTTATATCGCACGGGAAGGCATAACCATGAGCCGTCTGGTGGAAAAGCTGGCCGAACAATACGGCTGGAGCGCCAATGTCCCCAACCTCTCCGACAAGCTGCGGCGAAATTCCCTGCGCTACCGGGAGGTAGTGGAGCTGGCAGATGTACTCGGCTACGATCTCGTATGGGTAAAAAGAGAATCCTGAAAAATCAGGGCCGGAAACCTGTTCCTCGGTTTCCGGCCCTCGCTGTATTTTTCTTTCTTCTGCAGGCGTATCTTCCGCTTACGCGGTGTACTTTTCCAGCGTCGCCCTGACTGCGCCTGGCCCGACGATCAGTTCTTTAAAATAACCGCACACCCGTTCCGCCAGCCCTGCTTCATACAGATCGACGCCGAAGATCTCTGCGTTTTTCAGAAGCGGCGCAAGAGAAGCTACATCTACCCGCTCCCCCAGCCCAAACCCGGCCACATAGGGACAGACGGCATCCAGCAGCGGATCGGGGCTTAGATCGAAAGGCTTTCCCGTATCGTCGATCCCCATCAGATACCGCAGCCATCCCGCGAACACCAGCGGGATGAGCTTTAAGTCCGCCACGTCCAGCGTCCTGCTGGCCGCATAGGCTTTGATCGTCTCCCCAAACCGGATCGGCAGCTTCTGAGAAGTGTCCGTGGCGATCCTCTGGGGCGTATCCGGCATGAAAGGATTGGGAACGCGCACATTTAAAACCGTATCGAGGAACTCCTTCGGATCCAGCACGCCGGGATCCACTACCACGGGCAGCCCCTCCTGATATCCGATGGTCCGCACCAGGCGTACAAGACAGGGATCTTTCATCTCGTCGGAGATCTTCTGATAACCCAGCAGACAGCCGAACACCGCCAGCGCCGTATGCAGCGGATTTAAACAGGTGCAGACCTTCATCCGCTCCACCTTGTCCACCGTCTGCCGATCGGTAAACAGAAATCCGCCCTTTTCCAGAGCCGGACGTCCGGCCGGGAAAGCGTCCTCGATCACCAGGTATTCGCACTCCTCGGCGTTGACGAAGGGGGCCACATAAGTGTTTTTGGATGTGATCACCGGTTCCAGGTCCTCCAGCCCGTCCGCCTTTAAAATCTCCTGGACGGACGCATCGGGACGGGGAGTGATCTTGTCGATCATCGTCCAGGGGAAGGAAACGGCCTTTCTGTCGTTCACATACTCCCAAAATCCGGCGTCCGCCGTTTTATTTTCCGTCCAGGCCTTTGCAAACGCGCAGATCGCATTCTGCAGCTTGTCCCCGTTATGGGAGCAGTTGTCCATGCTGACCATGGCGATGGGCTTTCTGCCCGCCTGATACCGGCGGTATAAAAGGGCGGCCACCTTGCCGATATAGCTGACCGGCTTTTGGGGCCCGGCGGCCAGATCCTCCCGGACCAAATCCAGCATCTTTCCGCCTGCGTCCACCAGGCTATAGCCCTTTTCCGTGATCGTAAAGGATGCGATCTGAAGGGAATCTTTTTCAAAAATTTCCCTCAGCCTCTCAAATTCTCCCTGATTTTCGGAATCCAGGATGCAGGATTCCATAACGCTGCCGACGACGGTCTTTTCCACGCTTCCGTCCGCTTTTAACGTCACAAGGACTGAAAGGTCGTCGTGGGGACGGTACATTTTTTCTATGATCTCATAATCAAAGCCCTCTACCGCGATCAGCCCACGGTCCAGCGTCCCGTCGTTGAGCAGATTCTGCACCACGTTCGCCTGAAAAGCCCGAAAGATGTTGCCTGCGCCAAAATGGATCCAAAACGGGTTCTCCCTTGTCCTCTTTGCCACCGCTTCCCGGTCATACTGGGGCAGCCGGTAGCCGGACGCCTCCCATTGCTTTCTGTCCTCCAGACCCTTATTGTTTAATTTCATCGTTTTATCTTCCCCTCTTTGCTTTGTCAATGGCTTCCCAGAGCCCGTTTAAATACGCCGCTCCCAGCGCCCGGTCATACAGGCCGTACCCCGGCATGGCCACCTCGTCCCAGATCATGCGCCCGTGGTCGGGGCGGATGGGGCCGTCAAACCCGATCTCGTACAGCGCCTTCATGATCTCATACATATCGAAGGTGCCGTCTGCAGACAGATGGGCCGATTCCTCGAAATTGGTGGGACTGATAAATTTTAAGTTCCGCACATGGGCGAAATGGATCCTGCCCTTCAGGGAACGGATCATATCCGGCAGGTCGTTCTCCAGATTCGTCCCGTAGGAACCGGAGCAGAATGTCACGCCGTTGTGGGGATCATCCACCATCTTTATCATCCGCTGGATGTTTTTCTTGTTGATAATGATGCGCGGCAGGCCGAACACGCTCCAGGCCGGATCGTCCGGATGGATGGCCATTTTGATATCGTATTCGTTGCAGACCGGCATGATCCTCTCCAGGAAATACTTCAGGTTTGCGAACAGCTTTTCCTCGTCCACATCCTTATAAAGCTCAAAAAGCTCCTTCACATGGGCCATGCGCTCCGGCTCCCAGCCGGGCATGACCGTTCCGTTGGTATCTCCGGCGATGGAGGAAAACATCTTTTCCGGATCCAGGGCGTCCACCGCCTCCTGGGTATAGGCCAGTACCGTAGAGCCGTCGGGACGCACCCTGGCCAGTTCGGTTCTGGTCCAGTCGAACACCGGCATAAAGTTGTAGCAGACCAGATGAATATCCTCTTTTCCCAGATTTTCCAGCGTTTCTATGTAATGATCGATATACTGTTCCCGCTCCGGCGAGCCGATCTTGATGGCGTCGTGGACATTGACGCTCTCGATCCCGGCGATATGCATCCCGGCCGTCTCCACTTCCTTCTTCAGCGCCCGGATCCGCTCCCGGCTCCAGGTTTCCCCCGCCGGTATGTCGTAGAGGGTTGTGATGACGCCCGTTACCCCCGGAATCTGACGGATCTGTTTCAGCGTCACCGTATCGAATTTACTGCCGTACCACCGCAATGTCATTTCCATAATCGTTACCCCTTTCCTGTGTGTTCCCGCTTTATCGTGTTTTTAAAAAATGCGCCCTTTCTCCGTAAAGTCCGGGCAGCACAGCCGCCCGGCCGGGCTCAAAGTGCCAACGTGCCCTTTTTGCAGGCCGCCGCAATGGACACTCCCGCCTGCAGGTTGTAAGGGATCAGCGTCGCCTGAAACGCGTGATACAAATCCGATTTGCCCGGCCAGACCGTGCCCATAAGCTCGTTCTTCTCATTCAGTTGATGGAACCAGGAGCCGTTTACGGGATCGCGCACTATGGTATCCAGATACTCCATAAAAGCGGCGTAATCCCGCGCGCAGGCCTCGTCGCCGCACAGCCGGTAAAGGACGGCGGAGGTATTGATGGCTTCCGCCAGCGTCCAGTGCATCCGGTCGTGAACCACGGGCTTTCCGTCCCAGTCCGTCGTGTAGACGATCCCCGGCGCGCCGTCGCAGTTCCAGGCGTCGGAAATGGCCCTGCGGTACAGCTTTTGCGCGGCGTCCAGATATTTTGAAAGTTCTTCGGAATCCGGCGCGCAGGAAGATACCGCCCACTGCGCGATCAGCCGGGCCCACTCGATGCCGTGTCCGGGCGTCGCGCCGTAGGGCTTGAAAGGATCGTCGGGCTTTTCCTTATTGCAGTCCAGATCCACCTTCCAATCCTTGGAAAAATGCTCCGGCAGCCGCCAGGTATTCTGCCTGGCCCATTCCAGCACATGGCCGATGATCCTGCCCGCCCGGATCCGGTACTTTTCATCCGAAACCGCATCCGCCACTGCCAGAAAGGCCTCCACGGTATGCATATTGGCGTTTAGGCCCCGATAATCGTCCAGCACGGTAAATTCCGTATTCCAGGTATCGCAGGACAACCCTTCCTCTTCGTTCCAGAATTTCTCGTCATAGAGCCTGCAGGCGTCCTCCAGAAGCTCCCCGGCGCCTTCGCAGCCGGCCAGCAGGGCGGAAGATGCCGCCAGAATGACAAAGGCGTGGGCATAGCATTGTTTGGCAGGAAGCGGCGACCCGTCTGCGCCAAGGCCCGCATACCAGCCTCCGTTTTCCTTATCCCGCAGCTCCCCGGCCAGCCCCCGCAGGCCGGCCCGGGCCAGCTCCCTGCAGTCCTCATATCCCAATATCTGCCCGATGCTGTAAACATGCGTCATGCGGGAAGTGATCCAGGTCTCCCTGGGCCGCTCTGTCCAGGGCGTGCCGTCGTCTCCCAGATAGTAAGAAGATCCCCCCAAAGAAGGAAACCGCCTTCCGAAATTCAAAAGCTCTTCCCTCAGCTCCTTTAAGAACGCCCGGTTCTCCCTGGTATCGAGCCGATACTTTTGTTCTTTTCCCATACCGCGTGACCTCCCTCTCTTTCGCTTTCTTCTCACTATATACCACATTATGGGAGATTACGCAATCCAAAATCCCTTTTTCCGTCTTATTCCACATGCTCGATCACGACGCCGTGAGCGATGCCGGGCACCGTTTTTCCCTCATTGTAGCTGGTTTTGGAAAGCAGCGCGCCGGTGGGGACAAACAGGATCCGTTTCCATTTTCCCTCCTCCAACTGTTTCAGGATATAGGCGGACAGCACCACAGCGCTGCAGCCGCAGCCGGACCCGCCCGCATGCGTATCCTGTTTTTTGGCGTCGAAGATCTCGATGCCGCAGTCCATGTGCTGTGCAGAAATATCCACGCCGCGCTCCAGTAAAAGATCCAGAAGCGCCCGCTGTCCCACGCTCCCCAGATCGCCCGTGACGATCCGGTCATAGTCCTCGGGCCGGCGTCCGAAATCCTGTAAATTCTGCTGGATCGTCCCGGCCGCCGCCGGCGCCATACAACTGCCCATATTCAAGCTGTCCTTTACGCCAAAGTCCACGATCCTGCCCGGCGTAATGCCGGTGATCACCGCCCGGGATCTGCTTCCCCGGCTCCCGCTTAAAATGAAGGCTCCGCTGCCCGTCACGGTCCAGGTGGCGGACAGGGGCCGCTGGCTTCCGTACCCTAAGGGGAACCTGAATTCCTTTTCCGCACTGGCGAAATGGCTGCTGGTAACACAGCCTGCATACTCCGCAAACCCTCCCGAGATTGCCATGGCCCCCAGGCTTAAGGCCAGCCCGCAGGTGGAACAGGCTCCATACAGGCCAAACAGCGGCCTCTCAAACTGCGCCAGCCCGAAGCTCGTGGCGATGCTCTGGCCCAAAAGATCTCCGGCAAACAGATAGCGAAGGTCTGTGGAATGCAGCCCCGCCTTGGAAAGCGCCAAATGCAGCGCGTCCCTCTGCAGGCCGCTTTCCGCCTCCTCCCAGGTATTGCATCCGAAGAGGTCGTCCTCTCCCACCATATCGAACAGCTCCGCCAGAGGTCCCTGTCCCTCCTTTTTCCCCACTACCGAAGCGCTCTCCCTAATAAAAACAGGCACCGGGAACTTTACGCTCTGCCCGCCGCATGCGAACATCGCCCTGCCTCCCTGTGCCTGTAAAACATCCTGATTTTCCATATCGTTCCCTCCATACCATGTCCGGGTACAAAATACCCCGGCGCCGCTTTCGGCGTTTTATTCCCACATAGTATCGGAAGGTCTTTCTTATTTTATTCTTCCACTTTCTCGCCCAAAAACTGAAGGAAAATATCCTTCGCTTTCGCATACCTGGGCCTGCTGGCCGGGATCACGCGCCCGTCCGTCAGCTCCACGCCCCTGGCCGAGAATACGCGGATCTGCTTCATATTGACCAGATAACTCTGATGCACACGCACAAAAAACTCCGGAAGCCTCTCTTCCAGATCCCCCAGTTTCATATTCACCCGGATATCCTCTTCTTTCGTATGCACCGTGAGAACGCGCCGTTCGCTCTCCACATACCAGATATCCTCCGCCTTGACCCTGGCGATGAAGCTCTTGGATATCAACGTCACCGACGCCGCCTCGCCCTCTTCGATCTGCCCGATGGCGCGGTCCACAGCCTCCAGCAGTTTCTCTTTTTTGATCGGTTTGGCAAGAAGATAGACCGGATTCGCCTCAAAAATATCTTCCGCACATTCCAGGCTTCCCGTTGAAAAAATCGTCTTCACATTGCCAAAGACTTCCTGTACCTGTTTGGCAATGCTGATCCCGTTATCCTCTTCCGCCCTGACATCCAGAATAATGATATCCGACTTTTTGCGTTCATCCTTCTGCCAGGCGCGCAGCAATTCCCTCCCTGACAAATAGGTGGCAATTTGTAACTCCTTCCCATACTGCGCAGCCAGTATCCTTCGCATTGTCTCCAATGTGTCGCAACTGCTGTCACAAATTGCGATTTTTCTCATTGTCTACGCTCCCCAGTCTGTTCTAACACCTTCTCTTATGTCAATGATTCCCCCGTTGTCGTCCAAAATGCATCTGGTTATATCTTCTCTGATTTTATATTAACACACTAAAAAAGTTTTGTACTAAATTAGATACAATATGTAAGGCAAATGACAAATTTTGTTCAATAAAAACGGGCCGCCATACGTTTTTTTCCGTATGGCAGCCCGTTCTTTTTCCTTTATATTATGACGTCTGCGTCAGGGGTAAAAAATCCGCCGCAGGCGCCGCCGGACAGGTCTCAGACCTGCGCCACATCTTTCATGGAGAAGCTCATCCGGCCCATCTTGTCCTTGCCAAGACAGACAACGGTAACCTTATCGCCCAACGTCAGCACGTCCTCCACGCGGTTGATCCTCTGCTTGGCGATCTTGGAAATATGGACCATTCCCTCCTTGCCGGGCGCAAATTCTACGAACGCGCCGAACTCCTTGATGCTCACCACAACGCCCTTGAAGATCTGGCCGGCCTCGAAGTCGGTCACGATGATCTTGATCATCTCCACGGCTTTCTGCATCATCTCCGGATCGGTCCCGCATACGGAAACCTTGCCGTCGTCGGTGATATCGATCTTCACGCCGGTACGGGCGATGATCTCATTGATCGTCTTACCTCTCTGCCCCACCACTTCACCGATCTTCTCCGGATCGATCTGAAGGGAAATGATCTTGGGCGCATAAGGGCCGACCTCCGGCCTGGGCGCCGCAATACAGGGCACCAGGATCTCGTTGATAATGTATTCCCTGGCTTCCTTGGTCCTGGCAATGGCCTCCTCCACGATCTGCCTCGTCAGTCCGTGGATCTTGATATCCATCTGGATGGCAGTAATGCCGTCATGGGTGCCGGCCACCTTAAAGTCCATATCTCCAAAGAAGTCCTCCAACCCCTGGATATCGGTCAGGACGATGTAATCGTCATCCGTATCGCCGGTCACCAGACCGCAGGAAATCCCCGCCACATGCTTCTTGATGGGCACGCCGGCCGCCATCAGCGACAGCGTGGAGGCGCACACGGAAGCCTGGGAGGTGGAACCGTTGGACTCAAAGGTCTCGGATACGGTACGGATCGCATAAGGGAACTCTTCTTCGGAAGGCAGTACAGGCATCAGGGCCTTTTCCGCCAGCGCACCATGGCCGATCTCACGGCGTCCCGGCCCCCTGGGAGGCTTCGTCTCGCCTACGGAGTAGGACGGGAAATTATAATGGTGCATATATCTCTTATTCACTTCGTTCTCATCCAGGCCGTCGATGCGCTGCATCTCGGACAGAGGAGCCAGCGTGCAGACATTGCAGATCTGGGTCTGTCCGCGGGTGAACATGGCGGAACCGTGTACGCGAGGGATGAGGTCGATCTCCGCTGCCAGCGGGCGGATCTGGTTAATGGCGCGCCCGTCGGGCCTCTTGTGATCCTTTAAGATCATCTTGCGGACGGTCTTTTTCTGGTACTGGTACACCGCATCGCCCAGCACCGCAAGCCACTCTTCGTTATCGGCGAAAGCTTCCTCCAGCTTCTCGGTGATCTTTCGAATGTTCTCTTCCCTCACCTGTTTGACGTCGGTAAAGACCGCCTCTTCCATCTCCGCAGGCGGGACGATCTCCTTTATCGCCGCAAACAGTTCCTCGGGAACCGCATAGCTCGTATAGGTATGTTTCTGTTTGCCGACTTCCGCGACGATGCCGTTGATAAAGGCGATGATCTCCTGATTAATATCGTGAGCCTTATAAATGGCCTCGATCATCTTAGCCTCGGGCACCTCGTTGGCTCCGGCCTCGATCATAATGACTTTCTGGGCCGTAGAAGCCACCGTCAACTGCAGATCGCCGTTCTTCCACTGCTCCTGGCTGGGGTTGACGATAAACTCGCCGTCCACCAGGCCGATCTGGGTCATGGCGCAGGGGCCGTCGAAAGGAATATCGGAAATACAGGTCGCGATCGCGGAACCCAGCATCGCCACAAGCTCCGGACGGCAGGCGGGATCCACGGAAAGCACCAGGTTGTCTAAGGTTACGTCATTGCGATAATCCTTGGGAAACAGGGGACGCATCGGCCTGTCGATGACCCTGGCGGTCAGCACGGAATTTTCACTGGCCTTGCCTTCCCTTTTATTGAACCCGCCGGGGATCTTCCCCACCGAATACAGCTTTTCCTCAAATTCTACCGAAAGCGGGAAAAAGTCGATGCCCTCTCTGGGCTTTTCGCTGGCCGTCGCCGTAGACAACACGGTGGTATCCCCGTAGTGCATGAACGCAGCGCCGTTGGCCTGAGCGGCTACGCGGCCGATATCCACGCTTAACGTACGGCCGCCAATCTCCATTTTGAACGTCTTGTACATTTTCTCTCTCCTTTTCATAGATAGAGCGGTTTGGCCCCAGCCGCCAGAAAGTGCCGAAACTACTGACAAAAACGCCCGCCCCGGTGTCCTTGTCAGTGGTCTCGGAAACGATCTTGGAGCCGGCTGAAAGCAACCGCTGTTACTGGATGCGCGCAGAGGTGTCTGCGCAGCGCTGCAGCATCGTCCGGATAACAGAAGAAAGGCGGAAAGGCCGGCAGCGCCGGCCATCCATCCGCCTCATCCTTGTCCGTTACTTTCTGATGCCAAGCTTCTCGATCAGGGAACGATATCTCTCGATATCCTTCTTCTTCAGGTAATCCAGCAGGCCCCTCCTCTGACCGACCATCTGCAGCAGCCCTCTTCTGGAATGATGATCCTTCGGGTTGCTCTTAAGATGCTCCGTCAGCTCCTGGATCCTGGCTGTCAGGACGGCGACCTGTACTTCCGGTGAACCGGTATCTCCCTCGGTGCGCGCATACTCCTGAATGATCGCAGTTTTCTTTTCCTTGGAAATCATGGTAAATCCTCCTTTTTCTGTTCCCGGGACAACAGTCCTGACCCGGGGTGATCGCGTGACCGCCGGATACTAAGGCATGGGCCGGAGAATCCCGCACCCGAGCATCGGCTGAAACCATACTGGATCAGTATAACACAGAAATTCTTTCCTGTAAACCAAAAGATGGAAACTTGTCAAAAGATCTGTCCCGGCGGTAAAAGGGCTCAGTCCAGGATCTTCCTGACACAGTAAGGAGTACGGTAGGAAACATTGGAGATCTTGATCCCGGTGCGCGGACTGCTGGCATGGATCACCTGCCCGTTGCCGATATAGATCGCCACATGATTGATCACGCCGTTCTTGGCATAAAACACCAGATCTCCCGGCTTGGCCTGCGACAGAGAAATCTTGGTCCCCCTCCCGGCCTGGCTGCCGGAATAATGGGGCAGGCTCACGCCGAACTGTTTGAACACGCTCATCACAAAGCCGGAGCAGTCCGCTCCTTTGGTCAGGCTCGTGCCGCCCCACACATACGGATTGCCCAGAAAACGCTTGGCATAATTCACCAGATCCACCCGCACGTCCGACACTCCCTGCCCGTACTTGAGTTCCGTCATGGTGACCGCCTTTTCCAGCTTTTTGGAAACGTCCACATATTCGCCGTAGACGTAGGCTTTCTCATCGTCCAGCATGATCTCGACCCAGTCCTGCTGCACCTCTACGACTTCCAGCTCCTCTCCCTCCGCCACAAGGGTAATGACCGGCGCTTCCAGGCTCGGCTCCTCCCGCACGCGCAGGCCGCCGGAATTGCAGACCGCCATCTGGGTCGCCTCCTGATCCGCCAGTTCCCTGGCCTCGGGGCCTGTCAGCATATAGTCGGCGCTGACATATCCTCTTACTTTACCGGAACTGATCTGATACCATCCGTTTTCTTCCCCCAGTACATCCGCGCCTGCGTGCTTGGGCATCTTTCCCACCAGTTCGCCGTTTTCGTCCGGCGTCTTGCGCACATTCAGATAATCGTTGACGTTGGCGATGCCCAGGTTTTCATATCCGTATATTTTCTTGCTCTCTTCTCTGGCGTTCTGCGCCGCTTCCAGACATTGCGCTTCGTCCGGCGTCTCATCCAGAAGCGCGCCGATCCCTGCGGACTGCACCGCGTTATGTACTGTATTTTCATCGGAGGCCGCCTGGGCCGTCATACTCGTACAAAGTATGAAAAAGGCGACGGCCAGTCCGGCTTTTCTGATCGTAGACATTCCGGTTTCCCCCTTGGTCGTAATAACTCGTTCTTTTTTTTGTAATATATATGTAACAAATATATTATAGAAAAGGACCAAAGCCTTGTCAATGTCATTTTCAGGAAAGCGCCAAGACAATGAGGGCGCCCGTCCCGGCAGCGCGCTGCCTGGGACGGACGCCCCGCCGGGAAGCTTTGTCAGTCCTTTTCCCGCATGGCGAAAGCGATATTGGTAGCATGGTCCGCCACGCGTTCCAGCCCCGAGATCAGATCCGAAAAGACCATGCCCGCTTCCGGCGTACATTCGTTTTGCTTCAGCCGTTCGATATGGCGTTCCTGAAGCTCCCTTTCCTTCTCGTCGATGGCGTCCTCCAGCCGCGTCACATCCGTCATATGCGCTTCGGAGCCTGTGGTAAAGATCTCCATCGCATAACGGATGATATCGTTTACCATGTCCAGCATCTCCCCCAGCTCCTTAAGCGCCGGCTTTGAAAACGAAAGCCCCGTCTCCCTGCGCCTTCTGGCCGCATCGGCCACGTTTTCCGCATGATCGCCGATGCGCTCGATGTCATTTACTACATGAAACAGCCCGCCCAGACTCTTCAAGTCCTCGATGGGCAGGGTCGTCTGGTTGATCTTCACCAGATAGTCGGTAATGGCATGGTTTAAGAAGTTGATATTTTCTTCCACCTTATAGACTTCCTCAATATCCTCTTCATCCAGCGTGATCAGCGCGTTCATGGCGCGGTTTAAGTTCTCGCCGGCCAAAGACGCCATGCGGTCCAGCTCGTTCATGACCTCCACCACAGCCGTCGCCGGATTGAACACCACCTTATCCCCTATGTACTTGAGGGTGAAATTTTCCCGGTAATTGATCTTCCTGTCGTCGCCCGGCACCAGCAAGTAAGTAAGGCGCACCAGCCAGCCGGAAAAAGGGAACAGGACCAGCACCTGAAAGATCTTAAAGGAAGTATGGGCATTGGCCACGAAACGGCCCGGATCCCGGGAAATACGCGAAAGAAAGCCGACCACGAAATCCATGCCAAACTGCAGGATCACATACATGATCAGGGTCCCGAAGACATTGAACAGAAAATGGATCAGCGCGGCGCGCTTGGCGTCCTTCTTGCCGGCCATGGAAGCCAGCAGCGCGGAGGTGCAGGCGCCGATATTGCAGCCCAGAATGATATATAAACAGATCGGCAGTTCCAAAAGCCCCTGATTTGCCATCAGCAAAACGATGCTGACGGTCACGGAGGAACTCTGGATGACGGCGGTCAGCAGCGTGCCCACGATGATCGCAAACAGCGGGCTGCGCAGGGAATGTAACAGCCCCACGACCTGCGGCATATCCCGCATCCCCGCCATGGCGGAGGACATTCCGGAAAGCCCCATAAACAGTACGCCGAATCCCAGCACGATATTGGCGATCTTGACAACGTTCTGATTTTTACAGAACATGACGCCGATCACGCCTGCAAGCAGAAAAGCCGGGGCAAATTCAGACAGATTGAAGGAAACCAACTGCGATGTGATCGTGGTGCCGATATTGGCGCCAAGGATCACGCCCGCGGCCTGATACAGATTCATCAGCCCGGAGTTGACGAAGCTGACCACCATGACCGTACAGGCCGAGGATGACTGAATGACAGCCGTAAAAATAACGCCGACGATCATGCCCACAAAACGGTTCTTTGTGAACATCTCCAAAATTCCCCTGAGCCTGGCGCCCGCCGCTTTCTCGATGCTGTCGCTCATCATGTTCATGCCAAGCAGGAATAATCCAAGCCCTCCGGCCAGTGACAGAAGCATTCCGCCGATCCCCATCTTCCGTTCTCCTTCCAGGTGCCGCACCCTTTTGACAACGTTCGTCCCGAAGAAACGCGGGCCGGCAGAGTCCTTTCGAAACGCCGGCCGCTATCTTTTATTCTACTTGATTCCCGCAAAACTTACAAGGATTTTATTTTTCCTTCCTCTGATCTACAAAATCTTCCCGTCAAAATAGGCTTGGCCCGCCCGGATGTCCCTTTTAAGCTGCTCCCGGAGCGCCTGCATATCGTCAAATTTTTGTTCCGGACGGCAAAAGGACAACAGGCGCACCGTAAGGAAGGAATCGTACATATCGCCGGAAAAGTTATACAGATAGGTTTCTACCCCCGGCAATGGCTGCGCCTCCTTCTCCACCGTAGGCCGCACGCCGATATTCGTGATCCCCGCAAAAATTTTCTCCCTGCATTCCACTTCCGAAAGATAAACGCCAAAGGGCGGCAGCAGCTTATCCTTTGGCGGGGCCAGGTTGACCGTGGGAAATCCCAGCCTGCGCCCGAGCTGCCTGCCGTGGTTTACCTTTCCCATGATCGCATAGGGCGCGCCCAACATCCTCTGCGCCTCTTCCATCCTGCCCTCCTGCACCGCCCGGCGTATGCGCGTGGAACTGATCGGCTCTCCCTGATCGTACACCTTCTCCATGATCCTGGCGCAATAGCCGCACCTTTCCTGAAAATCCAGGAGCATCTTACAGTCCCCTCTGCCCCGATCGCCAAAGGAGAGGTCGTCCCCCGCCGCCACAAAAGCGGCCCGCAGGCTGTCCTGCAGAATATCCGTCAAAAACCGCTCCGGCGGCATGGCCGCCGTCCGTTGGTTCAGCGGAAATTCCACAAGCACGTCCACGCCCATCTGCCGAAAATGCCGTCTTTTTTCTTCCTTCGTCGTCAACCCCTTTTCTTCCTGCCGGGAAAAAAAAGCGGTGGGAGAAGGATCAAAGGTAAAAACCGTCGCCAGAAGCCCCTTTTCTTTTTCCTCCAGGATCCTGTCCAACAGCTTTTTATGGCCCAGGTGAAGCCCGTCGAATTTTCCGATGACAACGGCGGCAGGCGCCTTAAGCCGAAATTTTTCTTCTCCAGAAACGATCTGCATGCCTTGTCAAGCATCCTTTCCCACAAACATTTTCACCGGTTTCCAGCGCGCCTTTTCCTCCTGCCAGGCGTACACTCCCAAAAAGCGCCCGTCCCTGGTATAGACCCGCGCCTGCTGCCCCTCCCCAGGCGTACCCGGCTCCGTCAGATGCTCCTGCAGCAGCGCGTTCCCGTTTTCCGCCAGCCTCTGCCACTCCTGCCGGACATACAGGGCAGGATAGCCTGCAAACACGGCGTCCGTCGGTATCAGGATCTCCTGCAGCCGCCCTTCTTGGGCAAGTGCTTCGATCTGGGAAAGCGTGCGCGCATCCTCAAGCTTAAACTGCCCGCTCCTGGTGCGCACCAGAGTTTCCATGACGCCGCCGCAGCCCAGCGCCTGTCCGATATCATGGCAGAGCGTCCGGATATAGGTGCCCTTGGAACAGCAGACCGTCATGGTCACGCGGGGCAGCGAGATCTCTTCGATCCGGATGGAATGGATCACGACGCTGCGGCTTTTGCGGTCCACCTCTTTCCCTGCCCTGGCAAGATCGCAAAGCTTCTTCCCGTTGACCTTCAGGGCGGAATACATGGGCGGGATCTGGTCATATCCCCCCTCGAAGGAGAGGATCGCCTGTCTGGCCTGTTCCTGCGAGATCTCCACCGGCTTTATGGCCAAAGTCCTTCCTGTGGCGTCCTGGGTATCCGTTTCCCGTCCCAAAAGCAGCACCGCCCGATATTCCTTGTCCTTGTCCGTCAGCATGCCGCACAGCCGGGTGGCGTTTCCCAGACAAACGGGAAGTACCCCGGACGCAGCCGGGTCCAGGGTACCGGTATGGCCGATCTTCTTCTGTCTGCAGATCCCTCTCAGCTTTGCTACCACGTCAAAAGAAGTATAGCCGGGTTCTTTATGGATGTTGAGGATCCCGTTCATTCTTCCTCCCCGTTCAACTGCCGTTCAATATGTCCGGACAGATTATTGATACAGTCGTAATATGTACCGTGCATCGTACACCCGGCCGCGCGCACATGCCCGCCGCCGCCGAAATAGACCGCCACGGAGGCCACGTTCACCTTCCCGTTGGAGCGCATGCTCACCTTATACTCCTGCGGCCCCGTTTCGTACAAAAAGATCGCGCACTCCACGCCTTTGATGATGCGAAGCTGGTTGACGATCCCGTCCAGGTCCTTGGGCCCCACCTGGTAAAAATCCATGGTCTTACGGTTCACCATGCTGACCACGCACCTGCCGTCCATGAAACGGATGCTCTCCAGAAGCGCCCTTCCCAAAATCTGCACCTGCAGATAACTCTTTTCATAAAAGGTTTCGTCGATGAGCCGGGAAAAATCAAACCCGTATCCCAGCAGCTTCGCCGCCGCCGTCAGCGTGCGCGGCGTCGTATTGGAATACTGGAACACGCCGGTATCGTGAACGATCCCCATATAGATCGCCTTTGCGATGTCAACGTCGACATAACGCTCTTCCATCAGCTCATAGACCAGTTCGCTGGCGGAGCTGGACAGCGGATCGATATAGTTCACCATGCCGCAGCCCTTGGCGTTGCTGATATGATGATCGATGTTGATGGTCTTTTTCGCCGTTTCAAAGATCTCCTTTGCGACGCCGATCCGGTCCGCCGCCGTATCTATGATAATGCAGATGTCGTAGCCCTTCGCATCGCTGCTGTCGGTCTTTGCATCCTCAATCCCTTCTATGCAGGCAAAAACCGGCGCCGGCTTTTCCAGATAGACGTCCACCGAAGCCTCCGGCAGCGCATTTTTCAGATAACGGTACAGCCCCATACAAGAACCGACGCAGTCCCCGTCGGGCCGCTCATGGCCGGCGATGGCGATCCGGTCCGTGCGTTCAATCTCTTCCAGGATCTTCTTCATGTCCGCTCTCCTCCCTGCCGCTGCTTTTTTCCCGCTGATCGGCCATGACCTGGTCGATCTTATGGGACATATCGACGCCATAGGCGATAGACCGGTCCATGATAAAGCGGATCTGCGGCGTAATGCGCAGATTGACCTTTTGGGCCAGTTGGCTGCGGATAAACCCGAGGGCGCTGTTAAGCCCTTCCAGAGTGTTTTGCTGCGCCTTTTCGTCGCCGAAAACGCTGATATACGCTTTGCAGGTCTTTAAGTCAGGCGCCACCTCCACGGAAACCACGCTAGTCATGGGGGCGATCCGGGGATCCTTGATCTCTCCCCGGATCACCTCCGCCAGCGCCCGCTGCACCTCTCCGTTGATCCTGTTGTTCTTCACGCTGTTTTTTTTCATGTTCTCAATTTATGCCTTTCTGCAGCGCTGCCCTGCCGCCGTCCCATCGCTGCGGTCAGCGCGGCACTTCCACCATGATATACGCTTCTACGATATCCAGTTCCTGCATCTTGTCAAAGCCTTCGAACACCAGGCCGCACTCGAACCCGGCGCGCACTTCTTTCACATCGTCCTTAAAGCGCTTTAAGGAGGCCAGGCTGCCTTCATAGATCTGCTCGCCTTCCCTCGTGATCCGGATCTTGCAGCCCCGCTGGAACACGCCGTCAAGCACATAGGCGCCGGCAATATTGCCGATGGCGGACGCCCTGAAGATCTGGCGCACCTCCGCATGGCCGATCACCTTTTCCTCGTAGACCGGATCCAGCATGCCCTTCATGGCCGCCTCGATATCCTCGATGGCCTGGTAAATGACCTTATACAGCCGGATATCCACATTCTCCTGTTCTGCTGTGGCTTTCGCCGTCGCATCCGGGCGCACGTTGAACCCGATAATGATCGCGTTGGACGCGCTGGCCAGGGCAACATCGGACTCGTTGATGGCGCCCACGCCTCCATGGATGCATTTGACCACCACTTCGTCGTTGGAAAGCTTTAACAGGCTTTGCCGGACCGCTTCCACGCTGCCCTGCACATCCGCTTTGACGATCAGGTTCAGTTCTTTCAGATTGCCCTCCTGAATCTGGCTGAACAGATCGTCCAGGGACATGCGGGATTTCGTTTCTTCCAGTTTTTTCTCTTTATTCTGCTCGATGAAGGCAGCCGCATAGGACTTGGCTTCCTTGTCGCTTTCATGGGCCAGGAACACATCTCCCGCCTCCGGCACGTCCGAAAGGCCCAGAATTTCCACAGGAGTGGAAGGCGTCGCCTCCTTAACGCGGCGTCCCTTGTCGTCGATCATGGCGCGGACCTTGCCGCTGGAAGAGCCTGCGGATACGAAATCGCCCACATGCAGCGTGCCTTTCTGTACCAGCACCCTGGCAACGGGTCCACGGCCCTTATCCAGCTCTGCCTCGATCACGATCCCTCTCGCCATACGGTTGGGATTGGCCTTCAGCTCCAGCACTTCCGCAGTCAGCAGGATCATTTCGAGCAGATTCTGCAGGCCCTCCCCGGTCTTGGCGGACACCGGCGCGAACACGGTGCTGCCGCCCCAGTCCTCCGCGATCAGGCCGTATTCGGTGAGTTCCTGTTTTACCCGATCCACGTTGGCGCCGGGCTTATCGATCTTGTTGACCGCTACGATGATCTCCGTACCGGCCGCCTTGGCATGGTTGATCGCCTCCACGGTCTGGGGCATTACGCCGTCGTCCGCAGCCACCACCAGCACGGCGATATCCGTCGCGTTGGCGCCGCGCATACGCATGGCGGTAAACGCCTCGTGGCCGGGGGTATCCAGGAAAGTGATCTTCTGTCCGTTGATCTGCACCGTATAAGCGCCGATATGCTGGGTAATGCCGCCGGCTTCCTTATCGGTCACATTGGTCTTTCGGATCGCATCCAGCAGGGAAGTCTTCCCGTGATCCACATGGCCCATAACGCAGATGACGGGCGGACGGGACACCATATCTTCCTCGTTCTCCTCCGCTTCCTTTAAGAGTTCCTCGATGACATCTACCTTGACTTCCTTTTCGCAGATGATCTCATAATCGATGGCGATGTTCTCCGCGTCCTCATAGGAAAGCTCCTGGTTTACCGTAACGATCTTGCCCTGCAAAAACAGTTTCTTAATGATGGCGGCGGGCTGGATGCGCATCTTCTCCGCCAGCTCCTTAATGGTGATCGTCTCCGGGATCGTAATGACCTTGATCGCCTCTTCCGGTTCCGCAGCCTTGGGCTCCGGCTTGATGAAACGTCCCGCCTTATTGGCGTTTTTGCCCTTCAGCCTGGCCGCGCTGTCTTCTTCATAAATGGAATCCCGCCTGGATTTCTTATCCCTGTCCTGCTGGTTTAAGCGCCTGTCGTCGCGCCTCTTTTCGGAATCCTTTGCCGGAGCTTCCGACGCAAATCCTTTAGACGCTCCCGGCTTTCTGGATCGATTGTCCTGCCTTCCATCGCCTGGCTGAGGGCGTCCGCTATTCTGGCCAGGGCGTCCGCCGCCTGCGCCAGGGCGCGCAGCGCCTGCATTGCGATTATAACCCTGATTATCCCTTGCACCGCCGTTAAAACCCGGACGATTTTGCTCTCTTCTCGTTCCATTGCCCTGCGTCCTTTCCTGGCCCGGCCTTCCGTTTCCTCTGTCAAAACGCTCTCCGCGGCCTGCGCCTGCGTTCCTGTCGCTGCGGTACTGGTCGCCCCTGGCTCCTGCCGGCCTCTGATCCGGTCTGCCGTTTTCTCTTCCATATTCCCGGTTCCTGTCGCCCCTGGGCTGTTCCCGGCCGTCCCTTGCAGGGGCATTGCCCATCTCTCTGCCCTGGGCCGCCGGCCTTTCGTTCCCGTTCTGGCCCGTCTGAACGCGCTCCCTGTTCTCAGCCCGCTCCGTCCTCTCCAGGCGTTCGCTGTTTTCCATTTTCTTCTGGGCTTCGATCTGGGCCGCTTTGGCCGCGCGCTGCTCTGCTGCGGCCCTTTCTGCCGCCGCGCGCTGCTCCGCTTCCCTGGCCGCCCGTTCCCTGCTCAAAAGCTTCTCGTCCGGCATGACCGGCTGGGAGGGTTTAGTCAGCGGACGGATCAGCGGACGGTTCTCCATTCTGGAATCGTTGCGGCCGCCGGCCTGATAGGAACCCTGGCGATTGTTCCCGCCCCTGCCGTCATTTCTCATCCCGGCGTTTCTTCCGTCGCCCCGCATGCCGCCGTTTCTGGAATCGTTTCCCCGGCCGCCGAAGCTGGCGGCGCTTCTTCTGTCATTGTTTCCGGCATTGCCGCCGTTCATACGGCTGTTTTGCGGATTGTTCAGCACGATAATGGTTTTTGATTTTTTATGCGCCTTCGCCTGCCCTTCCCGGGTCTGGCCTTCCCTGCCGGGCTGGGCCGGACGGGCCGGACGGTTCGCCTGTCCCTCCCTGGGCGGCTGTCCTGCCTTGGCGGCTGCCTGCCTGGGCGCTTCCCCCTTGGGTAGCTGGGCGCTTTTTTCCTCTACTGCAGACGGCGCATCTGCGCTCTTGGCTTCTGCCTGGGCGCTTTTGGGCTCCTCCTTCATGACGGACGCTTTTTCCTCTGCCGTCTTTAGGGCCGTTTCCTGCTTTTTTTCGCCCGTTTCCCCGGACTTTTGAAACCTTTTCTTCACCAGCTCTGCCGTTTCTTCCTCCAGGACGCTCTGGGCCGCCTTGACCGCCACCCCGCGTTCCTGCAAAAAGTCCAGCACTTCTTTACTCTTTATTTCCAATTCTTTCGCAAGCTCATGTACTTTTATTTTTGCCATGCCGCTACCTCCGTCTCATTCACAGTTTCTTCCAGATGCCCTCTTATGCTCTTTGCGAAACCGCTGTCCGTCACCGCCAGAGACGCCCGCATCTCCTTGCCCATCGCGCGTCCCAGCGCTTCCTTGCTGGCGTATTCATAGCAGGGGACCCTGTAAAAGGCGCACATATCGTGAAAATGCTTTTTCGTATTCTCCGAGGCGTCCGTCCCCAGGATCACCAGCCGGGCGCTGCCGTCCTTGACGGCCTTTTCCGTCATAAATTCGCCGCTGGCCGTCCGTCCCGCTTTCGTGGCCAGTCCCAGCAGGGAAAGCACTCTATTTGGTTTCACTTTCATTGAACTCCTTTTCCAGGCTGTCATAAACCTCATCCGGAATATTTGTCTTTAAGGAACGCTCCAGTCCTTTGTTCTTTCTGGCCTGCCGCAGGCATTCCAGATTTTTGCACAGGTAAGCGCCCCTGCCGTTTTTCCTTCCTGTCACATCCAGCACGATGGCATCCTCCGGCGTTTTGAGTACGCGCATCATTTCCCGCTTGCCGTTCATCCTGCCGCAGCCTACGCACTGTCTCATGGGGATTTTTTTATTCATTTCGGGCCGCCTTACTCCTGAGGTTCTGTTGCCGGATCAGACGCATCGGCCTCATAGTCGTCGCCATAGCTATCCTCTTCATAGTCCTCATCGGCGTACTCTCCGTCCTCATAGCCGTCCTCATCGGCGTATTCCCCGTCCTCTTCGTAGCCTTCCTCATAATCCTCGTCATCGTATTCTTCATCGTCGATATAATCTTCATAGCGGAATCCCGGCGCATCCTTCGCCTGGGTCTCGCTCTTGATATCGATCTTGTAACCGGTCAAACGGGCCGCCAGCCTGGCGTTCTGCCCTTCCTTGCCGATGGCCAGGGACAGTTGGTAATCCGGCACCACGACCTTTGCGGTCCGCTCCTCCGGATCCGCGAATACCGCCACGATCTTGGCCGGGGACAGCGCGTTCTGGATCAGGTTGCCAGGATTTTCATCCCAACTGATGATATCGATCTTTTCACCCCGCAGCTCATCTACGATGGCGTTCACGCGGGATCCGTTCACGCCGACGCAGGCGCCTACCGCATCCACATTGGGATTGTTGGACCATACGGCGATCTTCGTCCTGCTGCCGGCCTCCCGGGCAATGCTCTTGATCTCCACCGTGCCGTCCCTGATCTCCGTCACTTCGGCCTCAAACAGTCTCTTGACCAGTTCCGGATGGGTCCGGCTCACCAGAATACGGGGGCCCTTGGGCGTTTTCTTCACTTCCAGGATATACACCTTGATGCGCTCCGTCGGGCTGAAATTCTCGCCTTTCACCTGCTCACTCTCATTTAAGATCGCATCGGCCTTGCCCAGATTGATGCTGATATTGCGGCCCAGATACCGCTGCACCACGCCGGTCATGATATCTTTCTCTTTCTCAAAATACTGATTGTAGACGACGCTTCTCTCTTCCTCGCGGATCTTCTGCAAAATGACGTTCTTGGCATTCTGCGTGGCGATGCGGCCGAACTCCTTGGATTTGATCTCCACATGGATAGTCTGGCCCACCTGGGCGTCCTTGCAGATCTCCTGCGCCTTTTCCAGGGAGATTTGCAGCACGCTGTCCTCTACGTCGTCCTCCGTCTCCACCACTTCTTTTTCCGCATAGCACAAAAAGTCTCCGGTCTCCCGGTCGATCTCCACCTTGACATTGTCCGCTTTTCCGAAATGCTGTTTGCACGCCGTGATCAGGGAATTCTCGATCGCCTCGAATAGTGTCTCTTTGCTGATCTCCTTCTCCTTCTCCAGAATATCCAGCGCCTCCATCAATTCCTTGTTCATCTCATCCTCCATTCTGCCGCCTTTTGACAGCTTTTTCCGCACATGGCATTCTCTTTTCCGGTGTTTAAAAATCCAATGCCAGCCGGATCAGTGCGATATCCTTTCTGGCAAATACCGTTTCCTTTCCCGCGACTTCCGTCAGGATCTCTTCGGGCGTATAGCCTTTGAGTACGCCTGTGAACTCCTTCTGTCCGTCCCTCGGCTGATACAGGCGGATCTCCACCTCTTCGCCGATGCTTTTGTCCAAATGCTTATCCTTCTTTAACGTCCTGCCCAGCCCCGGGGAACTCACTTCCAGGATATAGGCATCTTCAATAAAATCCTCCCGGTCCAGTTCATCGGACAAAAGACGGCTCACCGCCTCGCAGTCCCCTATGTTCACGCCTTCGGGCTTGTCGATGTACGCCCTCAGATACCAGTCGCTGCCTTCCCTGACATACTCCACGTCATAGATCTCCACGCCCTGCGCCTTTGCAATAGGCGTAAGGAGCGCCTCCGTCCGACTTTCGTAGGTCTCTCTCTTCGACATTCCTTCCCCTTCCTTATACAAATTCTAAACCGATACAGATTCCAGACCGGGCGCACTGTCAACAAATAAGAGTGGGCTTTGCAACCCACTCTTACAACAGTAACACCTTATCATCGTTTTCACTCTATCACACTTCTTCCAAAAATGCAAGGGATTTTTTTCCATAACCGTCGGACGGCAGCAGTCAGGCCGTTCTGCCACATTTTTTAAAAAAAGCTTGCATTCTTCATAAATGTGTAGTATAGTAAACAAGTGCCGACCGGTTCGGCATTGCCATATGGCCAGTTGGTCAAGCGGTCAAGACGTCGCCCTCTCACGGCGAAAACAGGGGTTCGATTCCCCTACTGGCTGTTGTAAATCCGGAAAACCCCTGCAGGTTTTCCGGATTTTTTGTTTTGAAAATTTCAAAAAACGCGTTCGGCCCCGCAAACGGCAGTCCCAGGGGATATGCCTGTTCCCTCACCCCGCGATAAAATCGAACAGGCTGATCTGGTTGGACTCCGGCAGATCCCCCAGAACGCCCAGGGAATCCAGCAGATCAGTAATGGTCTTGCTGGCCTTGGAACGGTCTCTGAAATCGTCCTTGCTTAAGAAAGGGCCGTCCTTGGCCGCCTCGGCAATGGCGTCCGCCGCCTTTTCCCCGAGCCCGTCGATGCTGTTTAACGAAGGCATGAGCTTCCCGTCCATAATCTGGAAATTGCGGGGATGGGCCTTGAAGATGTCCAGCGGCAGAAATTCAAAGCCGCGGGCATACATCTCCTGCACGATCCTCATATCCCGCAGGGCCGCCTGCTCCTTCTGGGTCAGCGAATCCGCCCGCCGTTTATAATCCGCCATGACCGTTTCCAGATGGGCCCTGCCCTGACACATGATCTCATAGGAAAAGGCGGAGGCCCGGATCGAGAAGAACGAGGCGTAATAGGCCAACGGATAATTCACCTTACAATAGGCGATACGCCACGCCATCATGACATAGGCGGCGGCATGGGCCTTGGGAAACATGTATTTGATCTTCTTGCAGGACCAGATATACCAGTCCGGCACGCCTGCCTTCTTCATTGCCTCTTCCATCTCTGGCTTTAACCCCTTGCCCTTACGGACGCTCTCCATCGTGGAAAAGGAAAGGCTGGGGTCCATACCCTTGCCGATCAGATAGAGCATGATATCGTCGCGGCAGCAGATAGCCGTGGAAATGGTGGCGTCCCCGTCCTGGATCAATTTCTGGGCGTTGCCCAGCCATACGTCGGTACCATGCCCCAGCCCCGCAATGCGGATCAGATCCGAAAAGCATTTCGGCTTGGTGTCCAGAAGCATCTGGATCACGAACTCCGTGCCAAACTCCGGGATCCCCAGAGAGCCTACCGGACAGCCGTCGATATCCTCCGGCTTAAGGCCCAGCGCCGCCGGGGACTGGAACAGGCTCATGACCTGCGGATCGTCCAGAGGTATCTTCGTCGGGTCGATCCCGGTCAGATCCTGCAGCATACGGATCATGGTTGGGTCATCGTGTCCCAGAATGTCCAGCTTCAGCAGGTTATGGTCGATGGAATGATAATCGAAATGGGTGGTAACGATGTCCGTCGTCATATCGTTGGCCGGATGCTGCGTAGGCGTAAAGGAATTGATATCCTCGCCCACAGGCAGCACCACGATGCCGCCCGGATGCTGCCCCGTGCTGCGTCGGACGCCGGTGCAGCCCTGCACGATCCGGTTAATCTCGCAGCTTCTCTTTTTCGCGCCGTGTTCCTCGAAATAGTTCTTCACATACCCGTAAGCGGTCTTATCCGCCAGCGTGCCAATGGTGCCGGCCCGATAGGTCTGCCCTGCCCCGAAGATGACCTCCGTATATTTGTGGGCCTTGCTCTGGTATTCGCCGGAAAAATTCAGGTCGATATCCGGCTCCTTATCCCCCTTGAACCCCAGAAACGTCTCAAAGGGAATATCGAACCCGTCCTTGATCAGAGGCTCCCCGCAGACCGGGCAGTTCTTATCCGGCATATCGCAGCCGCTGTTGCCGGCATAGGCTTTCACCTCATCGGAATCGAAATCGCAGTAATGGCACTTGGGACAGCGATAATGGGGGCTTAGGGAATTGACCTCCGTGATCCCCGCCATGAACGCGACCAGGGAAGAGCCCACAGAGCCTCTCGACCCCACCAGATAGCCGTCCTCCACAGATTTCCACACCAGCTTCTGGGCGATGATATACATGACCGCAAACCCATTGGAAATAATGGAATGCAGTTCCTTTTCCAACCGGTCCACCACGATCCTGGGCAGATTTTCCCCATAGAGTTCATGGGCCTTGCGATAGCAGATCTCCGTCAGCGTCCTGTCGCTGTCCGGGATGACGGGCGGGCATTTGTCCGGCCGCACCGGCGAAATGGGTTCCACCTGATCCGCAATGAGATTGGGATTGGTGATGACCACCTCTTCCGCCTTTTCGCTGCCCAGATAGGAAAACTCCTCCAGCATCTCCTCTGTCGTGCGCAGATACAGGGGTGCCTGCTCGTCCGCATCCTTAAAGCCTTTTCCGGCCATGATGATGCGGCGGTACACCTCGTCCGCCGGATCCAGAAAATGCACATCGCAGGTGGCCACTACCGGTTTGGAAAACTGTTCGCCCAGATGCACGATGCGGCGGTTTAAATTCTGGATATCCTCTTCGGACCTGACATTTTCGATCCGATCCGACGCGATCATAAAACGGTTGTTGCCCGTAGGCTGTATTTCCAGATAATCGTAGAAGTTCACGATCCTTGAGATCTCGGCATCGGATTTTTCCTCCAGCAGCGCCCGGTACAGTTCCCCCGCTTCACAGGCGCTGCCCACGATCAGCCCTTCCCTGTGGGCCAACAGAAGGCTCTTGGGCACCCGCGGTATTTTATGAAAATACGCCTGATGGGATTCGGACACCAGCGTATAGAGATTTACCCGTCCGATATCGTTTTTGGCCAGCAAAATGCAGTGATAGGACGGCAGCCTTTTGATAATGTCGGGGCTGGCCTCTCCCAGCCGGTTCACCTCTTCCAGCGTATGGCAGCCCTTTTGCTGCAAAAGGGACAGAAACTTTATGAATATCTCCGCCGTCGCTTCGGCGTCGTCCACCGCCCTGTGATGATTTTCCAGGGAAACGCCCATGGCCTTTGCCACCGCATCCAGCGTATGCTTCGCCTGATTGGGCAAAAGGACCCTGGCGATCCCTACCGTATCCACATAGGTGGGAGAAAGCGGAATTCCCAGACGACGCGCGTTTTCCCGGATAAAACCCATATCAAAATCCGCATTGTGGGCGACAAAAACGGCTCCGCCGGCAAAGCGCAGAAACTCCGGCAGCACCTCCTCGATGCCGGGCGCCGGCAATACCATTTCATCGTTGATCCCCGTCAACTGTTCGATCCGAAAGGGGATCGGCGTCCTGGGATTGACAAAGCTGGAAAAACGGTCCGAAATGCTCCCGTTTTCCACCTTCACAGCGCCGATCTCGATGATCTGATTCTTGACGGAAGAAAAACCGGTCGTCTCAATATCGAATACCACATAGGTATTCTCCAGGGGCTGCTGCTTTTCCCCTGTGACGATCTGCCTTAAATCGTCCACCAGATAAGCTTCACAGCCATAGATCACTTTGAAGAAATCGCCCCGGTCCGGATTCTCCTCTCCTGCTTCTTTGCGTTTCTCCTTCTCCTTTTTCCAGAGATCCTCCACCAGATGATTCGCGTCCGGGAAAGCCTGGACGACTCCGTGGTCGGTAATGGCGATAGCCGGATGGCCCCACTGAAAAGCACGTTTTACGATATCCTTCACCTCGGATACCCCGTCCATATCGCTCATCTTCGTATGACAGTGCAGCTCCACTCTTTTGCGGGCGGCATGATCCATACGGGTGCTGGTGAAATCCGGTATTTTTTTCACACCTGCAATGGAACCGATCGTCAGTTCGCCGTCAAACTTATCCAGGACAGTGAGCCCCTTGATCTTCACAAAGGCCCCGGGCACGATCTTATCCACCACTTCCTCTAGCTGCTCTTTTAAAAGGAAGATCTTGATGGTCATGGTATCGGTAAAATCCGTCACGTCGAAGATCAGGATCGTGCGTTCGTTCCGGATTTCTCTCCTGTCCACGTTTAAGATCCGGCCGCGGATGACCACTTCGCCCATTTCGCCGATGATCTCCTCCATGGGGATCGCGTCGCCCTCAAAATCCCTGCCGTATAGCACGTCAGGATTGTCGCTCTTTTTTGCGCTGCGGCGAAAATCCCCCCTGGCTTCCCCTCTGCCGGGCCGCGTCTGTCCCTGGGAGGGTTTTCTCTGTTCCCGTCCCCCTGCCGTCCTTTCCGGCACGGGCCGCTCCTGGACGTCCTGTGCAAAAGGCGCCTCCTTAGCCGCGCCGATCCCTGTCAGATACGCTTCATAGCCTGCGTCCATCTCCTCCGACGTTTCCTGCCCGTCGCCGGAGGTGAGCTTTTCCGAGGAAAAACCGGCGCTCATAACCGCCGCTTCCTGATCGCTGTTCAGGCCGAAATCCGCCGCCACCGGCCTTGCCCCCGCCCGCGCCGCGATCTGCGCTACTTTCCGGGCTAGCTCCAACTGACCGTTTTCCCGGCGGCCGCCGCTTTTTTGTTCCTGAAAGGTAACTGCCACATCCATGGGGATGCCGCAGCGCTCACAACAGATCTTCTCCAGGATGCGCGCCAGTTCCTGCGCGCGCTCCCTGTGGATGACCGAATCGGTCAGTCTAAGGCCCAGCCTTCCCTCCTGGGAAAAATCCATCTGCGCGCTCTTGAACATACTGTATTCCACGGGGCTGGACGTCTTTAATTCCAGTAGAATGCTGTCGCGGTAGACCTCCATCAGCTTTCGCAGATCATATTGTGCGGACAGATGGAATTTTTCCTGGATCCTGACGGTTACCGTATGTTCGGGAAAGAGCTGTTTCTGGATGGTTTCCTCCATCTCATAAATCGTTTCCTTTGCGATCAGCCTGTCGCAGTCGATATAGACGCGCACAAAATCCCGCTGGCGGCTGGCGGTGACCCGCTCCACCATCACCTTTTCAAACAGATCGCGCAGGCTGCCGTTCAACTGCAGGCTGGGAAACACATCCCCAAAACGCTTCGCCATAATAACTCCTTCATTTTAGTCCTGACTTTTTATTTGCAGGCTTTACTGCCAATGCTCCAATTCCTCCCGCAGCGCTGGAATAAATTCCGCCTCCGGAATCTTACGGATGATTTTTCCCTTTTTGATCAGCAGCCCCTCGCCTATGCCTCCCGCAATGCCCAAATCCGCTTCTTTCGCCTCTCCCGGGCCGTTGACCGCGCAGCCCATCACCGCCACTTTGATATTCAGATGAGGAAATTCCGCAGCCAGCGTCTCCACCTGATTCGCCAGGCCGATCTGATCGATCTTCGTCCGGCCGCAGGTAGGGCAGCTCACCACTTCGATACCGCCCTTGCGCAGCCCCAGCGTGCGCAGGATGAGTTTGGCCGACTTTACCTCCTCCGTAACGTCGCCGGTAAGGGACACGCGGATCGTATCGCCGATGCCCTGATTTAAGATCAGTCCCAGGCCGATGGCGGATTTGATATTGCCGGAGATGAGGGTCCCGGCCTCCGTAATGCCCACATGCAGCGGGTAATTCGTCCTGGGAGCCAGCAGCTCGTGGGCGCGCACGCACATCATCACATCCGAGGACTTGATGCTGATCACGATATTCTGATAGCCCTGTTCCTCGATCATGCGGACCTTGTCCAACGCGCTCTCCACAATGCCTTCTGCGGTGACGCCGCCGTATTTTTCCACCAGGCTGCGTTCCAGGGAGCCGCTGTTAACGCCGACGCGAATCGGAATGTCCCGCTCCCTGGCCGCCTTTACCACCTTTGCTACCTTGTCGGGGCCCCCGATGTTGCCGGGATTGATGCGGATCTTGTCTGCGCCGTTTTCTATGGCCGCGATCGCCATCTTATAGTCGAAATGGATATCCGCCACCAGCGGAATGGAAATTTGTTTTTTGATCTCTCCCACAGCCCTGGCCGCTTCTATATTGGGCACCGTCACGCGCACGATCTCGCAGCCCACCGCCTCCAGCCGGTGGATCTGTTCCACCGTCGCGGCCACATCCTCCGTAGGCGTATTCGTCATGGACTGGATCAGGATCGGATTGCCGCCGCCGATCACCCGGTTCCCGATCCGGACCGTTTTCGTATGATCCCTGTACATCCTCTTTTCCTCCCGTATCTGACATAAGACCGAACCGATCAGTTTCAGTATAGCACACAACCCTTCGGAAAAGAAGAATGAAATTTACCTGCCATCTTCTCCTTTTTGCGGACGGTACCGCAGCAGATAGCCATACCGCCTGCCGCTCTGCCTGCCCACCGCATCGACCCGGATCTCCAGTTCTTCCTCACATCCGAACAGCTCCGGCGCGATTTCCAGATAGATTTCCTCCTGTGTTTCCAACACGCTGCCTTTTTTCACCAAAAGCTTACGCATCCTGGCATCCCGTAAAATGACCGGAGAAAGCAGGCCGTCTTCGATCCCGGCAAAAGGTCCCTCCTGCTCCTTTCCGCCTTCCCAAACCGCCTGTCCTCCTGCGGCCGCATAAGCGTTCAGGGTTTCCTTTGGAAACAGGCTCTGGGCCAGCAGAAAAAACAAAAGCAGCATCGGCCAGCGCCCCGCTTTCTTTTCCGTCCGCAGGACATTCTGAAGCGGTTCATAGCTGCGCCCGTTCCCTTTTTGAAGGGCAGCCGACAGCCGCTGCCATAAAACGGCGGCCAGCGCGCAAAGAAGCATCCGCAGAAACGCGCGAAGCGCGCTGCCGTAGGATGCAGGATCGCCGCCTGGCAGCTTTGCGTAAAAGAGCATGGCCTGCCAGACGGTCAGGGCCAGAAGGAACCAGGTCCCGGCCGTCAGAAGCGCCCATCCCCTTTTCTTTCTGTCATTTTGCGCTTCCAGTCCGGCCAGCTCGGCTTTCAGCGCCTCCACCGTCTGATACCGCTCTTCCGGGCGCTTCCGCGTACTTCTATCCACGATCTTTTCCAGCTTTGCCGGAACCTCTGCCCTGCAGTCCGTCAGCCTGCAGGCCCCATAGGGCGGCCGCGCCGGGTCCATGCCTCCCAAAATGGCGTACAGCGTCCGGCCGATCCCGAACACATCGCTGCGCTCGTCCACACGCCTTTCTTTCGCATCCCTTTGCATCTGCTCCGGCGCGGCATAGCCGAGGCTTGCGGAGATCGGGACTGCCTGCTGCCCGTTCATTTCCACCGCGCTGCCAAAATCGATCAGCCACAGCTTTCCCTCCCTGTCCACCATGACATTGGCGGGTTTGCAGTCCAGATAGAGGATCGGAGGCTGCATTCTGTGCAGCGACAGGATGGCGTCGCAGAGGGAAATGCCGATCTGCAGGGCTTCCTCCACCCCATAGGGCCCCTCCTTATGCAGATGTTCCTCCAGGCTCTCCCCATCGATCAGATCCATCACCAGATACCGCCAGCCCTCTTCCTCCACCACGTCCACAATGCGGGGGCAGAGCCGCCCGTCCACCCGGGAAAGCACCTGTTCTTCCATGCCGGGGCAGTCCTGTCTTACCCTTTTGACCGTCCAGTCCTTTCCCAGCCTCAGGTCCCGGACACGAAAGACCTGCCCTGCGCCGCCCTGTCCCAGCCGCGATAGGATCTCATACTTCCCGCCGATCGGATGTTTCCCGTTTTCAGCCATCCTGACCCCTCCCCTCCTGTCTTAAAAGCACCGCCGTCTGGTTGTCCTTCTCTCCCTGCGCCTTTCCGAAATTGGCCGCTCCTTTCAGCCTCTTGTAACAGTTCCCCTCCTCCTGTCTGTCCCCATAGAAGCAGCCTTTCAAAAAGCCCTCCGGAAGCGCTCTGTAAAAGCCGTCCGTACACAGCAGGAGCGTCTCCTTTTTGCCCATACGCCCCCAAAGCACGTCCGGCCCCTGATGGCAGAAAGCCCCCAGGCAGCGGCGCAGGGCGCCTCCGGAATAATGATCCTGTGTCAGACGCCTTTCCCGCCTTCCGATCAGATAGGCCCGGCTGTCTCCCGTATGCAGCAGCAAAAAACCCAGGCCCTTCACCAGCGCCATCGTGCATGTCGTCCCGATACAGACCTTTTCCCTCTGCTCAAAGCGTTCTATTTCTTCCTGTACCTTCTCAAACGCGGCCAGGGCGCTTTGGGCCGTCTTCTTCTGCCAGAAAAGGGCCCGCATCCGGTCAATCCCCTCCCCGTAAAACCATTCCGTCAGCCGCTCTGCCGCAAAGCCGCTGGCGATCTCTCCTTTCGGCATGCCGCCGATGCCGTCGCACACCAGAAGAAGGGCTGCCGGCGTTCCCCCCTTGTCCTTTCTACAGCCGCCAAATACGCCTTTTTTGCACAGCCGCACCCTTTGCAGGGAAAAAGAATCCTCATTGGTTTCCCTGAAATTGCCCCTGTCCCAATACCAGGCCGTCATATGCGCCATATCTACCCTCCGTCCCACTCTAGGACCGCCGGGCAAAGCACTCCTGTCACGCGGACACGCCATCCCCACAGCGAACCGCCCTCTTTTTTTCTTTCCCACAACATCCACTGGAATCGCTACAGAGAAGAACCCCCTGCAGCTTCGGACTGATGCCGACAGAATCCACCTGCTGTTTTTGTATTTTTTATTATATGCTTTCTCCCCCGTCCGGGTCAAGGAAAAAACGCACTTTTTTACGAAAAGGACGGGGAGGACCATAAGCCCTCCCCGTTCATTTCCGTCTTTTTATGCAGCCTGTCACCGGCTGTTTTTCTAGCGCAAAATCCTCTGGATGTCGTTGAACATGACGAACACCATCAGGATCATCAGCGCGATAAAGCCCGCCATATGGATCAGCCCTTCCTTTTCCGGCGGGATGGGCTTGCCCCGGATCACCTCCAGCAAAAGGAAGATCAGCCGTCCGCCGTCCAGAGCCGGCAGCGGGAGAAGATTCATAACGCCCAAACTGACCGAAAGCAGCATCGCCAGATTGACCATATTCATAAAGACCAGCAGCGGCCCGCCGGGAGCAGTCTCTTCCACCACCTCGTCCACGATCTGCGCCATGCCCACCGGCCCCGCCACATCGTCGGCGCCAAGCTTGCCCCTCAGCAGCGCAGAAAGGCTCATCAGCGTATTGCGCACGCTGAACCGGAGCTGATACCAGCCGAAGGAAAACAGCTTCAGCCCCTTTGCCTCCTGATACTGGCTGTAGTTGGAAAATCCTACCAGATAACGGCCCTCTGCCTCGTCGTACCGGGGCGTCAGCGTCGTGGTATAACGCTTTCCCTCCCGTTCGTATTCTACTTTTACAGGCGCGCCGTCTTTATTTAAGGCCATCACCAACTGCACTTCCCGGGCCAGATAGATCCTGCCGTCAAAGCCGATGATCCGATCCCCGGCCTGCATCCCCGCCGCCTGCGCCGCAGAACCCTCCAGGACGCCGCCCAGCACAGGGATATCCGCGCCCGCATAGCCGGCCACTATGATGGAAAACAGAAAAGCCAGCAGAAAATTAAAAACCGGCCCCGCTGCGACGGTCGAGATCCTCGCCCATACCGGCGCGCTCTGGAAATTCTTTCCTTTTCCGTCCGAATTTACGCTCTCCCGGCCGTCCTCCCCGTCGAACACGCAGGCGCCGCCGATGGGCAGAAGCCGCAGCGCATACTCCGTCCCGCCCCGCGAAAAGCCGGCCAGCTTCGGCCCCATCCCGATGGAAAATTCGTTGACCCGAATGCCGTTGGCCTTCGCCAGAAGAAAATGCCCGAACTCATGCCCGATCACGATCACAAAAAAGATCAGTAAAAAAATGAGAATCGTCACGATCAAAATTTCATCTCCCGCCTGATAAATTCATAAGTCTCTGCCTCTGTCGCCAGGATCTTTTGCACATCAGGATCCCCCGATGCCCTGTGATTATGCATGGCGGCTTCGATGATCTCAGGGATCTCGACGAAGCGGATCTTTTGCTCCAGAAACAGCCGTACCGCCATCTCATTGGCGGCATTAAAAACGGTGGGCATGGTGCCGCCGCATTTCGCCGCCTCATAACCCAGCGCAAGTCCCGGAAAAGTCTCCGTATCCGGTTTCTCAAAGGTCAACTGTCCGATTGAAAACAGATCCATCCGTTTGGCGCGCATGGGCCTTCTTTCGGGATACAGCAGCGCATACTGGATCGGCAGCTTCATATCCGGCAGGCCAAGCTGCGCGATCACAGCGCCGTCCTCGTATTCCACGGCGGAATGCAGGATGCTCTGAGGATGCACCACCACCTGGATCTGATCCAGCCCCACATCAAACAGCCACCGGGCCTCCATCACCTCCAGCGCCTTGTTGACTAAGGAGGCGGAATCTATCGTGACCTTTTTCCCCATGGACCAGTTGGGATGGCGCAGCGCGTCTCCCAGCGTCATTTGTTCCAGTTCTGCCCTGGTCTTTCCGCGAAAAGGGCCACCGGAGGCCGTCAGCAGGATCCGGTGGATCGTATTGTCCCCTCTGCCCTGCAACGACTGAAAGATCGCGGAATGTTCGCTGTCCACCGGCAGGACAGACACCCCGTTTTTTTTCGCCAGGGGCATGATCAGATGGCCTGCCGTCACCAGCGTTTCCTTATTGGCCAGCGCGATCGTCTTACCGCTTTCAATGGCGGCGATGGTAGGCTGAATCCCGATCATGCCCACCAGCGCAGTCACCACGATCCCGGCCTGCCTACAGGAAGCCGTCTCCAGCAGTCCTTCCATCCCGCTTACGACCTGTACCGGCAGATCCGCCACCCGGAGCTTAAGATCTTCTGCCGCTTCCCTGCTCCACATACAGGCGATCCGGGGCCGAAACTCCCGGATCTGCCGTTCCATCAGGTCCACATTCTGCCCTGCCGCCAGGGCCACGGCCTCAAGATCCGCGTTATCCCGGATGATATCCAAAGTCTGGGTCCCGATGGAACCGGTGGAACCCAGAATCGTTATCTTTTTCATCGTTCTTTTCCGTATCCTTCCCAAACGTTCAAAGCAAAAGCACCGATAAATAATAGATCACAGGCGCCGTAAACAAAACGCTGTCAAAGCGATCCATCACGCCGCCGTGCCCCGGAATGAGCTTTCCGTAATCTTTTATCCCGTGATTCCTCTTAATGGCGGAGGCCGCCAGATCTCCCACCTGGGAAATGACCGCCCCGACAGCGCCGATCAAAGCTACCGGCCAGATCACGTCCGTCCGGCCCGCCGCGGGCGCCAGCAGCAGGGCCGCAAACAGCGCACCCACCGCCGCAGAGCCGACTACGCCGCCGACCGCCCCTTCCACAGACTTCTTCGGGCTTAGGACCGGAGCCAGCTTATGCTTTCCAAAGGCCATTCCCGCCAGATAGGCGCAGGTGTCGCAGATCCAGGAACTGATAAAGATCAGCCACACCAGATAGACCCCGTGTTCCAGTTCCCGGGTCAGGTAAATGAAGCAAAACAGCACAGAGGGATAAAAGGCGCAGAAAAAAGCCGTCGCCACCTGCTGCGCGTCATAGCGCGGAAAACGAAACACATAGAGAAACAACAGGGCCAGAAACAGAAGCGTCAGGCAGCCTGCCCCCAGACGAAACTCCCCCGTCAGGACCATGGCCAGATAATACAGGACGATGCCTCCATCGCAGACGCCCTCCAGGGCGCCGAACTTTCCGTCCGTCTCCACGCTGCAGGCACGCATCAGTTCCCGGCAGGCGATCAGGGAAAGGGCCAGCATGGCCGCTCCCAGAAGAGGGCCTCCGCCAAGCAAAAAGACAAGCGCCAGCACGACTAGGACGGCGCTGCTCATCAGCCGTATGCCAAACATGCCTCACTCCTCCTTCACCAGCCCGTATCTGCGGTCCCTATGATTATATGCCTCTACAGCTTTGACCAATTCTTCTTTGGAAAAATCGGGCCACGGCACCGGCGTGAAGTAAAACTCCGTATAAGCCAACTGCCAGAGCAGGAAATTGGAAATACGCTGCTCATTGCAGGTGCGGATCAAAAGATCCGGCGCCGGCAGACCGGCCGTGTCCAGATGGGCCTCGACCACATCCTCCGTGATCTGATCCGGAGAAAGTTCTCCCCGCACTGCTTCCTGCGCGATCCTGCAGACCGCACGGCGGATCTCATCCCTGCCGCCATAGTTGAGGGCGATCTGAAAATGGAGCCCCTGATTGTTCACCGTTGCCGTTTCCAGTTCCTCGATGCGCTGCCGGATATCCTCGTCCAGCCGCGTTTTGTCGCCGATGACGCGGACGCACATATCGTTCTTGGCCGCCGTCTTTAAACAGGTCTTCATATAATTGCGCAAAAGCCCCATCAGCGCGGCCACCTCATCCTCAGGCCGGTTCCAGTTCTCTGTGGAAAACGCATAGACCGTCAGATAATGGATCCCCATCCGCCAGGCTTCCTCGCAGATCTTCTCCACCGTCTTGGCGCCCTGGACATGCCCGTAATTGCGGGGCATTCCCTTTGCCCTCGCCCATCTGCCGTTGCCGTCTAAAATAATGGCCACATGATTCGGAATGTTCATACCGTCCTCCTGGCGCCAATGCCGCAGACACACAGCGGCAGCACCTTTTTTTACAGGAATTCATAAGAACGGGGCAGACCGCGCCTGCCCCTTTTTTGTTCCGCTGCTATACAGTCATGATCTCTTTGGATTTGACGTCCACCATCTTGTCCACTTCTTTGACATATTTATCGGTCATCTTCTGCAGCTTGTCTTCCAGATCCTTTACCTCGTCCTCGGAGATGTCGCCCTTGCCGAGCTTCTTTAAAAAGTCGTTGCCGTCCCTGCGGATATTGCGCACCGCGACCTTGGCTTCCTCTCCCTTTTTCTTCACGTCCTTTACCAGCGATTTACGCCGCTCTTCCGTCACCTCCGGGAACACGAGGCGGATCACGCTGCCGTCGTTGGAAGGGGTGATCCCCACGTCGGAGGCCATGATCGCCTTCTCAACGGCTTTGATCATAGTCCTTTCCCAGGGCGCGATCTGCAGCACGCGGGCCTCCGGCACCGTGATATTGCCTACCTGCTGCAAAGGCGTGGGCGTGCCGTAATAATCCACGCGGATCTTGTCCAGCACATGGGGGTTGGCCCTCCCCGCGCGGATCGCCTGATAATCCGCTTCCAGAAAGGACAGTGCCTTCTGCATCTTGCTTTCGAACTGCTCCAATCTTGCGTCCATCGTACTACCTCCCTTTTAGTTTGCTCCTTTTTCCCTTTCCCCTGACTGTCACACAGTCACCTTTGTGCCGTGAAAACGGCCTTGCACCGTATTGACGATGCTGTCCTGTTCATTTAAGGAAAATACCCACATGGGCATCCGGTTGTCCCGGGCCAGGATGGAAGCCGTCATATCCACCACCTGGAGGTTCTTTTCGATCACCTCGTCGATGCTGACCTCGTCATAGCGCTTCGCCGCCGGGTTCTTCTTCGGATCGTCGTCGTATACGCCGTCGATGGACTTGGCCAGCAGGATCACCTCCGCGTCCACCTCTATCGCGCGCAGCACGACGCCCGTATCCGTAGAAAAATACGGATGCCCCGTACCGCCGGCGAAAAAGACCACCATGCCTTTCTCAAAATATTTGTTCGCCCTGTCCTTGGAAAACAGCTTCGTAAAGGAACCGCATTCAAAGGGCGTCAGGATCGCGGTCTTCATCCCCACGGAACGAAAGATCTCCGATACATAGATACAGTTCATCACCGTCGCCAGCATCCCGATCTGATCCGCCTTGGTCCGGTCGATGTTCTCGCTGGTACGGCCCCTCCAGAAGTTGCCGCCGCCGGTCACGATGCCCACCTGCACGCCGTCCTGGACAAGCTGCTTTACCTGCAGGGCGACCGCTTTCACCGTAGGCTCGTCAAATCCGTGTTTTTTTTCTCCCGCCAGCGCCTCTCCGCTCAGCTTCAATAATATCCTTCGCATAAATTCCTCTCCGCTTATTCAGCGACGTCCCGGGTTCCTCCGGGACATTCCCTATTTCAGCTCCTCCGCCTTGCGCTCAAACTCCGGCCTCGCCTTTTTAAAGCATTCCATCAGCTTGGGATTGAACTGCCCGCATTCCCCGTTTAGGATCATCTCGTAAGCTTTCCCGTACGGATAGGGCGGCTTATACACCCGCTCGCTGGTGAGCGCGTCGTATACGTCCGCAATGGACACCACCTGAGCGCTGATGGGGATCTCATCCCCCGCCAGGCGGTTGGGATAACCGCGGCCGTCATACTTCTCATGATGGCTTAAAGCGATCTCATAGCAATAGCGGCGGAACTCCGGATCGTCATCGGTAAAGACCCGCTCGATGACCTGGGCTCCCAGCACCGTATGGGTCTTCATCAGTTCAAATTCTTCATTCGTCAACTTGCCGGGCTTCATAAGCACGCTGTCGGGGATGGAGATCTTCCCCACATCGTGCAGCACCGACGCATGGGCGATGACAGCAGCCTGTCCCTGCGTCACCCCGTATTCCGGATAATCCTGCATCAGATACTTCAACAAGATCCCCGTAAAGGCGCGGACCCTGAAAACGTGGTTGCCCGATTCCATGCTCCGAAATTCCACGATCGTGCCCAGCGTATTGATGATGCGTTCATTCATCGCCGCCAGTTTCTCGCTCTTTTCCCGGATCTCCTTCGTCTGCAACTCCACGATCTCTTCCAGATTGTTCTTATGCCGGTACAGTTCTACCAGATTGTGGACACGGCGGATAACGATCCCCGGCTCAAAGGGCTTGCAAATAAAATCGGATACGCCCATCTCATACCCGCGGCGCTTGGACTCATAGGAAGTATCGCTGGTGATAAACAGCACCGGGATGGAAGACATATAATGGTTTTGCTGCATAAATTCCAGTACGCCAAACCCATCCACGTTGGGCATGACGATATCCAGAAGGATCGCAGACAGATCCTCTCCCCTCTCCCGGATGCACTGAATCGCCTCTTCGCCGTCCTGTGCCAGACAGACTTCATATTCATCCTCAAAGATCGTGCGCAAGATCTCCCGGTTTACTTCCATGTCGTCTACAACCAAAATCGTATGTCTCAAACCAGTACTCCTTTTCCAAACGCAGCCGGATGCGCGATCCGGCGCTTCTTATGATCCTGCCGGGGCGCCGCCGGCCCCGTCCTCCCATCCTGTCTTATTTTTATGATCATAAGGCGCCCACCGCGCCCAGGATTTTGTCATAGATCGCTTTCAGCGCCGCAAGATCCTCCTGCGCAGCGCTCATATCCTTCGCCCGAAATTTTTCCGTCATCTCGGAAACGCAGTCAAACAACGCCGTCATGCCGAGATTGCCCGCCACGCCTTTCAGCGTGTGCGCCGCGCGGAAAGCGCCGTCACAGTCGCCGGCCGCAATACAGCCGCTTAGCTGCGAAAACGTCGCGTCCGAGGAGAAGCGCTTCAAAAACTTCTCCGCCAGGCTTTCGCTGCCCATAAAGCGCTGCAATACGCCGTCCACATCGATCCCGGCCTCCTTCAGCATTTCCTTGTTCTGCAGTATGCTCATTCCCATTCCCTCCTGCCTGTGTTCCAAAGTGCAACTGCTCAAAATAAATTATAATTGGAAATGAATAATATTGCAAGACAAACAAAATAATTTCCTTTTTTCCAAAAGTGTGGTAGAATAGGTGGTAGATGTTTTTACACCAGAAAGGAACTCCATGAAAACCCATTTTCGCTTTCTTCTGGCGTTGTTCCTTTCCGTCGTTTTGTGCGGCTGCTCTGCGGGATCCTTAACCCCCATCCAGGCGCCTGCACAGGGCAACGGGACCCGCGGCAGCACCCGCCGGGTGCTGAAACCGGAAGCCGGAGGCGCTATCACCTATGGAAATGAACAGATCACTCTCGACGCTTCCCACAGCGATCAGGGGTATATTATGCTCAAATGGCTGGCCCCTGAAAACAAGCTCAAGTTCCAGATCTCCGGCCCGAAGAACAACACCTATACCTATAATCTGCCCGCCGACGGCGAGTGGCACACCTATCCGCTGACGGAAGGCAGCGGCACCTATACGCTCGGCGTATTTGAGAATGTGGTGGACAACCAGTATTCCCAGGCCTTTGCCCAGGCGCTCACAGTCCGGCTGGCTAACGATTTCCTTCCTTTTTTATATCCCAACGAATATGTGTCCTTTGATTCCACCACCAGGGCCGTGGCGCTGGCCGAGGAGCTGGCCGAACACTCGGATACCGACCTGGACGTCATCTCTTCCGTATTTTATTATGTCGTGTCCAATATCGATTACGACTATGACAAAGCCCAGAATGTCCAAAGCGGTTATCTGCCCGACGTGGACGCCACTCTGGCCGAAGGCAAGGGCATCTGTTTTGACTACGCTGCCCTGATGGCCTGTATGCTGCGCTCCCAGCAGATCCCCACCCGTCTGGATATCGGCTACATCGGGGACGTGTATCACGCCTGGATCTCCATCTGGGTCGAGGATCAAGGCTGGGTCTACAACGCTATCGAATTTGACGGGACGGAATGGAACATGATGGATCCCACCTTTACCTCCACCGCAAGGCAGGGGGACGAGCTGAAACAATACATCAACAACGAACAGGACTATTTTATCAAATATTCTTACTAATTGAACCAAAGGAGAGGATTGGCCATGGCAACACAACAAAACCCTTTTTCCAACATGGAGATCGCCGCTTTCTGTTCCCAGATGGCGCTGATCCTAAAATCCGGGATTTCCGCTTCGGAAGGCATCTCGATCCTCGGCCAGGATGCCGCCGGTGAAAAGAAAGAGCTGTATGCGCAGATTGGCGCCTCGCTGGAGGAAGGCATCTCCCTGGGCAGCGCGATGAAACAGACGGGCATGTTCCCCGATTACGCCTGCGACATGATCGAGATCGGCGTACAGTCGGGGCGCACCGATGAAGTAATGGAAGCGCTGGTGATCCACTATGAGCGGGAAGAGGAGATCGCCTCTTCCATCCGCAGCGCCATCACCTACCCGGCCGTGATGATCGGCATGATGTTCGCCGTTGTTCTGGTCCTGATCACCAAAGTGCTGCCGATCTTCAACCAGGTGTTTCTGCAGTTGGGGAGCGGCCTGACCGGCTTCTCCAGAGGATTGATGGATCTTGGCACTCTCATCAGCCGCTACTCCATCGTGCTGGTGATCCTGTTAGTCCTCGCCGCCGTCTGCCTCTTCCTTCTCATTCGGACCAAAAAAGGCCGCAGCCTGAGCCAGAAGATCGCACGGGCCATCCCTCCCATCCGCCGGCTGCAGCAGCAGCTTTCGGTAGGACGTTTTGCCGACGGCCTCTCCATTGCCCTTTCCAGCGGCCTGAGTATCGAAGACGGGCTGCAGATCGCCGGCAATCTCGCCACCGACCCGGAAGTGCAGGGAAAGATCAAAACCTGTACCAAAAGCTATCAGGAAGGCGCTTCTTTCCCGGACGCGGTGATGGGTTCCCAGATCTTTTCCGGCCTGTATGCCAAGATGCTTTCCGTCGGTTTCCAGGCGGGCGCTACGGAGGGCGTGCTGCGCAAGATCGCCGACCGGAGCGCACAGGACAGCGATGAGCGGATCTCCCAACTGATCGCCATTCTGGAACCCACTCTGGTGGCGGTCCTTTCCTGTATCGTCGGCCTGATCCTTTTATCCGTCATGCTGCCGCTTCTGGGCATTATGGCCAGCGTCGGAATGTGAGTCCCTATGGCTGTCTGTGCCGGAGCGTCACAGGCAGCGCTTAACGGCAGAAGGAAAACCGCATGCGCGGATTTCCTAAAAAAAGAAGCAAAGACGCTTTTTTTCCCGCCGCATAAACGCTCCGGAATGAGGATTCCTATGAAACAATCGCATCCGGGCAGGAAACTGTCCCTCTCGGTCTTTCTTCTCATCGCCCTTTTGTTCCTCTTCATCCAGGGGATCGGCGTCATATCCGCCCGTTCCGAAGAAGAGCAAAAGCGCAGCCTGGAAGAAGCGATCCACAGAAATATCGTACACTGCTATACGGAGAACGGCTTTTATCCGGAAAGCCTGGATTATCTGCTGCGCAACTACCCGATCTTTTATGACGAAAGCCGTTATGTCATCCACTATCAGCCTGTGGCTTCCAATCTGATGCCGGATGTCACGGTGACGGAAAGGAGCCGAACCAGATGATGCATTCACACAGCAGCCGACAGCATACCGTGGATTCCCTCTTTACGCTGTCCCTGCTCGGCGTTTTCGCCATATCCGCCCTTTTGGTCACGGTGTTTGGCGCCAATACCTATGAAAAGATCGTAGCCAAATCCAGCTATCTCTATGAATCCGGCACTTCCCTGTCCTATATCCGGGAAAAGATCCGGCAGAACGATACGGCGGGCAGCGTTTTTATCACGCAGGTCGAAGGCACGGACGTACTCTGTCTGAAAAGCAGCGTCGCCGACCGTTCCTACCTCACATACATTTATTTTCTGGACGGCTCTCTCCGGGAACTCTACCAGCAGGAAGGCTATGACCTTCCCCTTTCGGCAGGGCAGCAGATCCTTTCCGTACACGATCTGTCCATGGAGCAGCTTTCGGATTCCCTGCTACATTTTTGCGTCACGGACGAATCGGGCGCCGAATCCGAGATCACGCTGCAAATCAACAGCGTCCAATGAGCAGGAGGCAGTATGAAACGACACAATAAATCCAGTTTATTTCTGATGGAGCTGATCTTATCCATCCTGCTGTTCTCCCTGTGCAGCGCGGTATGCGTCCAGCTTTTTGTCGCCGCCTACCAGAAGGAACAGGACGCCCAGGCCCTGACCTGGGCCGCCATGCTCTGCGACAGCGTTGCGGCGCAGATCCGTACCGGGGAAAAGGACTTCGATTTCTACGTCACCAGCTACGACAGCAGCTTCCGTCCATGTGAGGATGAGGAAAACCCGGCCTGGCGGCTTAACGTTGTTTCCGGGACAGCCGACGACGGACAGACCCGGATCGCCCGCCTTTTCGTCTATCCCTGTTCCCAGTCGCCGGCATCGCTTCCACCGGAGGACGCAGCCATATATGAGATCTGTGTCGCCTACTAAGACGCGGCAGGATAGGAGCCGTTTATGAGAAACAAAAAAAATCCGCTTATGAATACGGGATTGCCGTCCCTGCTGGTCATTTTTATCGTCCTGTGTCTGGTCACCTTCGCTGTGCTGTCCTATGTCAGCGCCGTCCGGGACTATTCCATGGCAAAAAAGACGGCGGCGCGGACCCAGCTCTATTATGAGGCCGACCTGGCCGCCAACGAATGTCTGACCGCTCTGGACGCAGGGTTGCGGGACGTTTACGAGGCCCTGCCGGAGAAAAAGGAGGCGTCATTTTTTGCCTCCTGTCAGGAGAAGCTGCCGGACCTTCTGGAAAACCTTCCGGAGCTTTCCCCTGCAAAGGATGCTAACACGCAATTGCCGGGCTGCACGGTCGGCCAGGACGGGATTATCCCGCTCTGCACCTTCTATGAAACCTTAAACGACACCCAGGCCCTCATGGTCGAGCTGGCGGTGCGCTTTCCCGAAGACGATTCCTCCCCCTGTTATGAGATCCGAAAATGGCAGACGGTTTCCATCGGCACCTGGGAGATCGACGATTCCCTCCCCGTCATGCAGGAGAGGCCCTGAAAGGAGAATCCCTCATGGATTTAGTCAAGCTGCTCACAGATGCGGTCAAAGACAGCGCATCGGATATCTTTATCGTAGCGGGGCGCCCTTTTTCCTATAAAAAAAGCGGCTCCGTAATTGAAGTCGCGGAAAAGCTCATGCCGGAAAATACCAACGCCCTCGTCAATATCATTTACCAACTGGCCGGAGACAGGGATATCTCCCATTTTCTTGCCCATGGGGACGACGACTTTTCCTTCGCCCTGCGCGGCGTGGCAAGATTCCGTGTCAGCACCTATAAACAGCGCGGTTCCTTTGCCGCCGTCATCCGCGTGATCAATTTCACCCTGCCGGATGCCTCCCAGCTTGGTATTCCCGAGAATATCCTGCAGCTCGGCGATCTTTCCAAGGGCATGGTGCTGGTAACAGGCCCTGCGGGCAGCGGCAAATCCACTACCCTGGCCTGTATCATCGACTATATCAACCAAAATAAAAAATACCATATCATCACGCTGGAGGATCCGCTGGAATTTCTGCATTCCCACAAGAACAGCATTGTCAGCCAGCGCGAGATCTCTGCGGATACGGACAGCTATATCGCCGCGCTGCGCGCTTCCCTGCGCCAGAGTCCCGACGTGATCCTTCTGGGGGAAATGCGCGATTACGAAACCATCAACGTGGCTATGACCGCAGCGGAAACCGGGCACCTGATCTTCTCCACCCTGCACACCCTGGGAGCGGCAAAGACCATCGACCGCATCATCGACGTCTTTCCTGCAAACCAGCAACACCAGATCGCCCTGCAGCTTTCCATGACCCTGCAGGCGGTGGTTTCCCAGCAGCTCATCCCCGACGTGGACGGCGGCCGGGTTCCCGCCTTTGAGATCATGACGTTGACGCCCGCTATCCGCAATATGATCCGCGACGGCAAGATCCCGCAGATCGACGGCCTTCTGGCCGGCGCGTCCTCCCCCGGTATGATCTCCATGGACCAGAGCCTGATCAACCTGGCGCACGCGCACCGCATCACCACGGATACGGCCCTGACCTACGCTTCCAACGTGGATGTGATGAAGCGGAAGCTGTGAAGGCCTGCCTTTCCGGCTCAGGCCGCTTTCTGCAAAAAGATTTTCACAGGAAAGGCTTTACAAATTACAAAAAGGGCTTCGGATCTCTCCGAAGCCCTTTCAAAATCGCATTCCCTGATACCGCAGCCAGGTCACATGCCCATCTGTGCCGCAACCTCCGCCGCAAAATTCTCGTTCTTCTTCTCCAGTCCTTCGCCGGTCTCAAAACGCACAAACCGCTTCACAGAAAGGGCCGCGCCGTTTTCCTTCGCAACCTGCGCCAGATACTGGCCGACGGTCTGCTTGCCGTCTTCCGCCTTCACATAGATCTGTTCCAGCAGGCAGATCTCCTTGAGTTCCTTGTTCAGGCGTCCCATCACCGCGCCCTCGATCACCTTCTCGGGCTTACCCGCCATCTTGGGATCGTTGGCGACCTGCTCCTTTAAGATCTCTTTCTCATGGGCCTTATATTCCTCGGAAATGTCCTCCGTGGATACATACTTGGGATAGAGCGCCGCAACCTGCATCGCCACATTATACAGGGCTTCCTTCACCGCATCGTTCACCACATCGGTATCGGCCTCCACCAGAACGCCGATACGGCCGCCGCCATGGGTATAGGAAACCACGCAGCCATGAGAAGCCACGACTTTCTCGAATCTGCGGATCTTTAAATTCTCCCCGATCACCGCGATCTGTTCCACCAGGACATCCTTCACGGTCTTGGAAACATCCTCATGCCAGGGCTCCGCCATAAAGGCGTCGATATCCGCCGCATCGGAACGGACGGCCTGCACAGCCACCGCTTCCACATACTTCTGGAACTTCTCGTTCTTGGCCACAAAATCCGTCTCGGAATTGACCTCTACCACAGCCGCGGCAGAATCGCCTTCGGACGCGATCCGGCAGATGCCTTCCGCCGCGATCCTGGCGGCCTTCTTCTCCGCCTTGGCCTGGCCCTTCTTGCGCAGATATTCTACCGCTTCATCCATATTGCCGTCTGTCTCAGTCAGGGCTTTCTTGCAGTCCATCATGCCTGCGCCGGTCATTTCCCTTAATTCCTTTACCATTGCCGCTGTAATAACCATTTTCATTCCTCCAAATCGGATCCTAATTTTTTCTCATGCTGCCGGAAATATGCTTACTCTTCCGCCGCTGCCGCGATCTGCTCAATATCCGTCGCTTCCTCTGCGGCCTGCTGGGCTTCTTCGGGCGTATAAACCTCTTCGCCCTGGTTGGCCTCGATCACAGCGTCCGCCATCTTGGAAGTGATCAGCTTCACGGCACGGATCGCATCGTCGTTGCCGGGGATCACATAATCCAGCTCTTCCGGATCGCAGTTGGTATCGCCGATCCCGATCAGAGTGATGCCCAGGGTATGGGCTTCCTGCACGCAGATCCTCTCTTTCTTGGGATCTACCACGAAGATCGCATCGGGGATCCTGGTCATTCCCTTGATACCGCCCAGGTTCTTCTCCAGCTTCTCCCACTCTTTGCGGATCTGAATGACTTCCTTCTTGGGAAGAACATCAAAAGTACCGTCCACGGACATGGTCTCGATGGCTTTCAGCCTGTCGATCCTGCTGCGGATGGTCTTGAAGTTGGTGAGCATACCGCCCAGCCATCTCTCATTCACATAAAACATACCGCAGCGCTCCGCCTCGGTCTTGATCGCATCCTGGGCCTGCTTCTTCGTGCCTACGAACAGGATCGTGCCCCCCTGGGACGCGATCTCAAATACCGCCTTGTAGGCCTCGTCCACCTTGCCGACAGACTTCTGCAGGTCGATGATATGGATGCCGTTTCTCTCTGTGAAGATATACGGAGCCATCTTGGGGTTCCATCTTCTAGTCTGGTGTCCGAAATGAACACCCGCTTCAAGCAACTGCTTCATAGAAATAACGCTCATGTTTCTTACCTCCACTGGTTTTGCTTCCGCATACATCTCGCCCGCCAGTCATCCTAAGCGTCAGGGACACCATTGACGGATCCGCATGCGTGTTTTTTCGTCACAACATTTGGATTATAGCATAAGAAAACCCCTCATGCAAGGGGTTTTACCAACTTTTTCACTTCTGAGGCGGCGAACTCGTTCTGCACCCGGATATACGTTCCTTTCATCCCGGAGGACCGGGATTCGATGATGCCGGCGCTCTCGAACTTGCGCAGCGCGTTGACGATGACCGACCGGGTGATCCCCGCCTGGTCCGCGATCTTGCTGGCGACCAGGATGCCCTCCGTCCCTTTCAGTTCCTGAAAGATCAGGGTAATGGCCTCCTGCTCCGAATAGGACAGCGTGCCCAGCGCCGAGCGCACCACCGACTTCTTGCGGTCCTCTTCCGCACTCTCCTCGCTGACCGCCCGCAGCATCTCGAGCCCGATCACATTGCTGCCGTACTCGCACAAAATGATATCATCGATGCTGTAAGCCTCTCCGTTCCGGTATAAAAACAGCGTGCCCAGCCGCTCGCCGGCGATCTCTATGGGGGTCACGATCGCTGAAAAATCCCGGTTGGCCGGCGCCTCCAGCCCCAGCGTGGCCAGATTGACGTTTTCCTTGGTGGAAAGGACGGAAAGCATGCGTTCATTGAGCAGCGGATCGATAAAGCTGCCCACCTCGTTTTTGATGAGATCTTCCGCATCGTCAGGCATATGCCCGGAAAGCCCCAGGACCTTCCCCTTGCGGCTGATCACCCTCACGCTCGAAGAGAGTGCGTCCTGCATCACCCGGCAGATATCGTTGAAGACAAATTTGCCCGTATTGTTGTTATGCAAAAGCTTTCCGATCTTCCTTGTCTTGTCCAGCAAACGCACGCCGCCCATGCACTCTTATCCTCCCCCAGTCAGCCACACATTTATTGTAACACAGGGCGAAACTGCCCGCAATGAATTAGTTGTCCTTTTCCTATACCAAGTTTGTCCCTATGCCCCCTTTTCCTGTTGATGCCCGCAACCGGGTTTGGAACAGACGAGTTTGTTCCCTTTCTCCAGCATGAGCGAACCGCAGACCGGGCACGGCTGTGCCGACGGCCTCTGCCATACCATAAAATCGCATTCGGGATGATGGATACAGCCATAATAGGTCCTGCCCTTCTGCGTCTTTTTCAGCACGATATCCCCGCCGCATTTGGGACAGGCTACGCCGATCTTTTCATAGTAGGGCTTGGTATTCCGGCACTCCGGAAATCCCGGGCAGGCCAGAAACCTTCCGTGAGGACCATATTTGATCACCATGCGCCGGCCGCACAGTTCGCAGAGTTCGTCGGATTCTTCGTCCCCCACTTTTACCTCGGCCAGTTCTTTTTCCGCATGTTTAACGGCCTCATCCAGATCGGGATAGAAGTTTGCGATGATCGTCTTCCATTCCACCGTTCCTTCCGATACGCCGTCCAAAAGCGTCTCCATATTGGCGGTAAAGTTCACATCCACGATGGTGGGGAAAGCCTTTTTCATCATCCGGTTTACCACCTCGCCCAGCTCCGTCACATAGAGGTTTTTATTTTCCTTTACCACATAATGGCGGGCCAGGATCGTGGTGATCGTAGGCGCATAGGTGCTGGGCCTGCCGATCCCCTGTTCTTCCAGGGTGCGGACCAGGGACGCTTCCGTATAGTGCGCGGGCGGCTGCGTAAAATGCTGCTGTCCCTCCAGCTTATCCAAATGCAGCGCCGTATTTGGCCCGATCCCTTTGGCCAGCGTGTTGTTCTCCGCCTTTTCTTCCTCTTCCGGCGTATAGACGCTCATAAAGCCGTCAAAAACGACTTTGCTGGCGGATACCGTAAACCGGTGCCCACCGCCGTCGATCTTAACGGATGTCGTCTCATATTCGGCGGGCGCCATGCGGCTCGCCACAAAACGCTTCCAGATCAACTGGTAGAGACGCAGTTGATCCCGGGACAGGGACTCTTTTAACAGCGCCGGCGTAAGTTCCAGATCCGTGGGGCGGATCGCTTCATGGGCGTCCTGGATCTTCGGCCCGTTCTTCTTCTCGCTGCCCTCTCCCTCGTATTTTTCCCCATAATTGGCCAAAATATAAGTCCTGGCCATCGCTTCCGCTTCTTCCGATATCCGGGTGGAATCGGTACGCAGATAGGTGATGACGCCTACCGTTCCGTTCCCCTTGATATCCACGCCCTCATATAACTGCTGCGCCAGCCGCATGGTTTTCTGGGTGGAAAAATTCAGCACCTTGCTGGCCTCCTGCTGCAGCGTAGAGGTGGTAAAGGGCAGCGGCGCCTTCCGGATCCGCTCTCCCCGCTTTAAGTCAGCGATCGTAAACGCTGCGCCTTCACAGTCTTTCTTCACCGCTTCCACGGCGCTCTCGTCCGCCAGCGCCACCCGCCGGTCCGGCGTACCATAGTATTTTGCCTTCAGAGGTTTCTTCTCGCCATCGACGGTAAAATAGGCGTCCAGCCCCCAGTATTCCTCCGGGATAAACGCATCGATCTCCTCTTCCCGGTCGCAGATGATCCGCAAGGCCACGGACTGCACCCGTCCTGCAGAAAGCCCCCGTTTGACCTTGGCCCACAAAAGCGGGGAAATCCGATACCCCACCATGCGATCCAGCATCCGCCGCGTCTGCTGGGCGTTCACCAGATCCATATTGATCTCCCGCGCGTGTTTTAAGGATTCCTTCACGGCGTTTTTGGTGATCTCATTAAAGGTGATCCGGTAAACCTTTTTGCCGGAAAGCTTCAGCGCCTGCGTCAGATGCCAGGAGATCGCCTCCCCTTCCCGGTCGGGGTCCGTCGCGAGATAGATCTTATCCGCCTTTTTTACCTCCCGGCGCAGATTTGCCAGGATATCCCCCTTGCCGCGGATCGTAATATATTTGGGTTCATAACCGCCGTCCACGTCGATGCCCAGTTGGCTCTTGGGAAGATCCCTCACATGCCCGTTGCTGGCAACGACCGTATAATTGGCCCCCAGGAATTTCCGGATCGTCTTCACCTTCGCCGGAGACTCCACGATAACCAGATACTTTGCCATACCTGCCTCTCCACTTCCATTGCAGTGTTTCACACGTTATCGTGAAACACTATACAACATATCTTGATGCATTGCAAGGAAAAAAACTCTTAAAATTCGCCGTCCAGCAGGTAATATCTGCCTGAAATACAGCCGATTTTTCCCTCCATGCACAGTCGGGCCAGTTCCTCCATGACCTGATCCGCCGGCAAAGGCCCCTCCCGAAAATGGCTCCGCAGCGCCTGAAGGATTTCATCCAGCCCCCGCGGATCCCAGTCCAGCGCGCGCAGGATATGCTCCCGCAAAGACAGGGAAGCATCGCTGCAGGGCTGGCTGTCCTGCGCGTTCTTTTCCGCCGCGTCCGCAAGCCCCAGTTCCTGCAGGATCTGCTTTGGGCTTACCGCGATCCCCGCCCCGTCTGCGATCAGACGATTGCATCCCTTACTGCAGGTATCCGTGATCCTGCCGGGCACGGCAAACACCTCCCTTCCCTGTTCCAGCGCCATATCTACGGTGATCAGCGTCCCGCTGCGCTCCCTGGCCTCCGTCACCAGGACCAGGTCGGACAGCCCGCTGATGATCCGGTTGCGGGCGGGAAACAAACCGGCGGAAGGCTGCGTCTGCGGCGGATATTCCGAAAGCAGGCAGCCCTCTTTTGACAACCGCTCATAGAGCGGGCGGTTTTCCGGCGGATAACACACATCCACGCCGCAGCCCAGAACCGCTGCAGAAACCCCTCCTGCCTCCAGCGCTGCCCAGCCCGCGATACCGTCTACGCCCCGGGCCATCCCGCTGACGATGGCCACGCCGGCCCCGGCCAGCCCGGCGGCAAACCGTCTGGCAGCCCAGCTTCCGTAGGCGGAACAGTCCCTGGCCCCGATCACCGCCACCGTTTTCGCCCCGGCCGGCAAAAGCTTCCCCTTTCCATAAAGCGCCGCCGGCGGATCCGGCACGTTTTTCAGCCGCGCCGGATAGTCCTCATGCCACAGGGGAAGGAAAAAAATCCCATCGCTTCTATATTTATAGTATCTCTCAAGGGCCGCCCTCCGGCGCTTTTCTCCCATAGCCTGTTCCAAAATGTCCGCCCTCTTTGGGCCAAGGATCCCCTCCAGCGTCCTGCGGGGCAGCTCCTTCACCCGCTCTGCGCTTCCCGCCTCCTGGACGAGCCTGCGGACGCTGACGGCCCCAATGCCCCGGATATTGCACAGCCAGAAGGAATCCAGCATCTCTTTGGATTCGGGAGCCATTTTCTTCAAATCTGCGGTGAAATCTGCGATAAGTCCTCCCCCCTTCGATAGTGCAGCGCCTGTCCCAGATGCCGACAGGAAATCCTGTCCTGTCCATCCAGATCCGCAAAGGTGCGCGCCACGCGCAGCAGGCGGTGGACGGCCCTGGCGCTGCCTCCCAGACGCCGGACAGCCTCCTGCATAAACTCCTGCTCCCGTAACCCAAGGGAACAGTACTTCAAAATATCCCCGGCCTGCAGCCTGCCGTTGACATGGATCCCTGTTCCCGCATAACGATGGGCCTGCCGCTCCCGGGCCATAAGCACCCTTGCCTGCATGGCAGCGCTGTCCCATTGCCCGTCGTCCTCACCCGCCTGTCCTGCGGTATCCAGCAGCCCCGCAAAGGATACCGGCTGTACCGTACAGCACAGATCGATCCTGTCCAGCAGCGGCCCCGAAATCCGGGAAAGATAGCGATGGATCTCCCAGGAGGTACAGCGGCAGCGGCCCCTGTCCGGGTAATATCCGCAGGGACAGGGGTTGGAAGCGGCGACCAGCATGAAATCCGCCGGATATACAAAATGCCCGCCGCTCTTTGCCAGAAAGATCGTCCCATCCTCCATGGGCTGACGGAGTATATCCAGCGTGGGGCGCTTAAATTCCGCCATTTCATCCAAAAACAGCACGCCTCTGTGGGCCAAGGTCACCATCCCCGGCATAGGCACGGCCCCGCCCCCGGCCAGGGCATGGCCCGTGACCGTATGATGCGGGCTGATAAAGGGCCTTTGCCGGATCAGTTCCCCTCCGGGCAGCCGTCCCGCCACGCTGTATATGGCGGAAACCTCCTGTCTCTCCTCTGTACTCATGGGCGGCAGAATAGAGGGAATGCACTTTGCCAGCATCGTCTTGCCCGCTCCCGGCGGCCCGATATAAAAAAGATTATGAAAGCCTGCGGCGGCGGCCAGCGCCGCGCGTTTCGCCTCCTGCATCCCCCGGATGGCCCCGAAATCGTGGGGCTGCGCAGGCGCAGATCCTGTATCCAAAGCCCCCTCCTCTGTCCGCAGCCTCTCTGCGGCCTGCTGCCGCATGGCCCTGCGCCCCTGCCCGTCGCAGCACAAATAACAGATCGCTTCTTCCAGGCTCCTTACGCCCATCACGACAGCGCCCCGCGCCAGCATTCCTTCTCTTAAATTGCCCAAAGGCAGCAGAAACTCCAGAAGCCCTGCCCGCAGACCGGCCAACACCATGGGCAAAACGCCCCGGATAGGCCTGACCGACGCATCCAGCCCCAGCTCCCCGGCCACCAGGATTCCTTCCAGCCGATCGGGCGCGATCAGCCCCTGGGCCGCGGTAACGCCCAGCGCCACCGGCAGGTCAAAGGCCGTTCCCGCCTTATGGATCCCCGCAGGGGAAATGTTCACCGTGATCTTCTCCGCCGGCATTTTGACGCCCGCGTTGCGCAGCGCCACCCGGATGCGTTCCCTGGCCTCCTTCACTTCGCTGGCCAGAAGCCCCACCATATCAAAACAGGGCAGGCCGGAAGACACATCCACTTCTACCCGCGCTGCATAGCTTTCCAGGCCGCGCAGGCCTCCCGCATTGATAGAACAATACATATTCGCCTTTCCGTCCCAGGCGGCATACCTATCGGAAATTCGGGCGAAACGCCCACAGATCAAAAGAATCCAACCACTGTATGTTAAGCATAAAACAACGGACGCGGCCTGTCAAGACCGCCCCCGCCTCTTTCCCGTCTCTTCCCGTGGAAAAGCTTCGCTTTTTAAAAACCCCGTCAGCATTTTGCCCAGGGCCTTTTTCTCGATCCGGCTGACATAGCTGCGGGAAATCCCCAGCTTCTCGCCGATCTCCTTTTGGGTCACTTCCCGGCCGCCTCCCAGCCCGTATCGCAGCGTAAGCACTTCCCGCTCCCGTTCGGAAAGCTCGGAGGCCAGCAGTCCGTACAGTTCCCCCAGACGGCGGGCTTTTTCCATCTCTTCCACGATATCCGGCTGTTCCTGTTCCATCACGTCCAGCAGGCTGATTTCATTGCCTTCCCGGTCCGTTCCGATAGGCTCAAAGAGGGACACCTCCCGGGACGTCTTTTTTTTGCTTCGCAGCATCATCAGCAGTTCATTATCGATACAACGCGCCGCATAGGCGGCAAGCCGGGGATTCTTATTCGGATCGAAAGAATCCACCGCTTTGATCAGCCCGATAGTGCCGATGGAGATCAGATCCTCCATATCTTCCTCGGCATTGACGTATTTACGGGCAATGTGCGCCACCAAACGCAGATTCCGTTCGATCAGAAGGCGCTTTGCTTCGCTTCTTCTTCCGGCATCTTCATCCTGCAATGCCTGTATGCAAGCGCGCTCCTCCTCCTTTGACAGGGGTTTTAAAAAGGTTTTCAAACATAGCTCCCCCGCCGGAAAATGGCTCCGACGCTGTCAGTTTACTTCTATTCTATGTGAAAACCGATTTTCCGGTGCCTTTCCATCTGTCCCTATTTGCGGCCCGCCCCGCCCTCATTCCTCCAATAAAAACTGGGAAAAGACATAATTGCTGACGTCGATCCCCCTTTCCGTCAGCTTCATCCGCCTGCCGTCCTCATAAAAAACCAGCAGCCCCTGTTCCTCCAGCCGCGCTGTCACAGAACCGTAAACTTCCCGCAGGCCCGTCCCAAACTGCCGCCTGAAATCCCCTACAAAAATGCCGGCGCTTTGCCGAAGCCCCAGGAACAAAAATTCCTCCATCTGCTCTGCTTTTGTCAAAACCTGCTCTTCCTGCCGCAACAGCGCCTTTACGCCCTCCGGCCCGGCCGTATCCGGCGCGAAACAGTTCAGATACTCGTCCAGATCCTCCGTTACCTTCCAGCGGACGTTATCCATCAGGGAAGCGCTGCCAAGCCCTATGCCCAGATAAGGCCGCCTCGTCCAGTAGCCCACATTGTGCCGACATGCAAAGCCAGGTCTGGCATAGTTGGAGATCTCATAACGGACATACCCATATTCATGCAGCAACTCCCGGGTCTGTTCGTACATCCGCCGCTCTTCCTCCTCGCCGGGAAGCGGCGGCACAGAGGCGTCCCTGGGCCGACGGTCCTGTCCGTACAGATCCCAGAAGGGCGTCCCCTCCTCGATGATCAGGCTATAGGCGGAAATATGCTCCGGCAAAAGCTCCGCCACCCGGCGCAGCGTATCCATCCATCCGGATAACGTCTGCCCCGGCAGGGCGGACATCAGATCCACATTGATGTTGGAAAAGCCGGCCTGGCGCGCGCTGCGGTAATTCTCCAGAAAAGTCCCGTAATCGTGGATCCGCCCCAGGGCTTTTAACTCGGCGTCAAAAACGGACTGCAGCCCGATGCTTAAGCGGTTGACCCCCGCCTGCCGATAGCCTTCCAGCTTCTCTTCCGTCAGCGTGCCGGGGTTACTTTCCAGAGTGATCTCGGCGTCCTTTGACAGACGGTAACAGTCCCGAATCCGCTCCAATACGCCTGCGACCTGTTGGGGCTCCAACAGCGACGGCGTACCGCCGCCGAAAAAGATCGTCCCCACCTCATAGCCCTTACAGTTTGCCGCCTCCCAGAGAAGCTGGGCATCGAGGGCCCGCAGATACCGTTCGATGGTTCCCTGCGCAGCGGGCGCGGACAAAAAATCGCAATACAGGCACTTGCGGCGGCAAAAAGGGATATGAATATAAAGCCCCAGCGGCCCTTTGGGGGCGGCCGCCGGGGAAAGCGTTTCCTGTCTCATTTTTTCTCCATGCTGCGAGGTCATTTTTTATTTCCTGTCATCCAGCTTCAAAACGCTCATAAAGGCTTTCTGGGGGATCTCCACATTGCCGATCTGGCGCATCCGCTTTTTCCCCTCTTTCTGCTTTTCCAAAAGCTTTTTCTTCCGGGTGATATCGCCGCCGTAACACTTGGCCAGCACGTCCTTGCGCATGGCTTTCACCGTCTCCCGGGCGATGATCTTGCCTCCCACCGCCGCCTGGATCGGGATCTCGAACAGATGGCGCGGAATCTCTTCCTTGAGCTTCTCGCACATCTTCCGGCCCCGTTCGTAAGCGCTCCCGCCGTATACGATAAAGGACAGGGCATCCACCTCTTCCCGGTTCACCAGGATATCCAGCTTTACCAGTTCCGAACGCTCATAGCCCTTGATCTCATAGTCAAAAGAAGCATACCCTCTGGAACGGGATTTCAGGGCGTCGAAAAAATCGTATATGATCTCGTTTAAGGGCAGCTCGTAGCGCAGCAGGGCCCGCGTCGCTTCCATATATTCCATGCCCAGATAACGGCCTCTGCGCTCCTGACAGAGTTCCATAATGGGGCCGATGAACTCCGTAGTCACCATGATCTCGGCGCTGACAATGGGCTCTTCCATATAGTCGATGACCGCCGGATCCGGCAGATTGGACGGATTGGTCAGTTCGATCATCTCCCCGTTCAATTTATGGACACGATATACCACGCCGGGCGCCGTGGTGACCAGATCCAGGTTGTATTCCCTCTCCAGCCGCTCCTGGATGATCTCCAGATGCAAAAGCCCCAGAAAACCGCAGCGGAAACCAAAGCCCAGCGCGACAGAGGTTTCGGGCTCATAAAACAGGGACGCATCGTTTAACTGCAGCTTCTCCAGCGCGTCCCGCAGGTCCGGATATTTTGCCCCGTCCGCCGGGTACAAGCCGCAATAGACCATGGGATTGACCTTTTTGTAACCGGGCAGCGGGCTGTCGCATGGCCTGTCCGCATCGGTGACCGTATCGCCCACCCTGGTATCTTTTACGTTCTTGATGGAAGCCGTCAGGTAGCCCACCATACCGGCGGATAGTTCTTCGCAGGGAATGAACTGGCCTGCGCCAAAATACCCGACCTCCACTACCTCAAAGGACGCGCCGGTGGCCATCATGCGCACCCTCGTCCCCTTGCGCACGCATCCTTCCATGACCCGGAAAAACACGATCACGCCCTTATAGGAATCGTAGATGGAATCGAAGATCAGCGCCTGCAGCGGGTTGAAAGGGCTGCCGCCGGGAGACGGGATCTTTCTGACGATCTGTTCTAACACTTCTTCAATATTGATCCCGTTCTTGGCGGAGATCAGAGGCGCGTCCTTCGCCTCCAGGCCGATCACGTCCTCGATCTCCTCGATGACCCGCTCCGGCTGGGCGCTGGGCAGATCGATCTTGTTGATCACAGGGAACACTTCCAGATCGTGATCCAGGGCCAGATAAACGTTGGCCAGCGTCTGGGCCTCGATCCCCTGGGCGGCGTCCACCACCAGCACCGCGCCGTCGCAGGCCGCCAGGGACCGGCTGACTTCATAATTGAAATCCACATGGCCGGGGGTATCGATGAGGTTAAAAATATATTCCTCCCCATTTTGGGCCTTATAAATGGTGCGTACCGCCTGGGACTTGATGGTGATCCCTCTTTCCCGTTCCAATTCCATGTTGTCCAGAACCTGATCCTGCATCTCCCGGCTGGTCAAAAGCCCTGTCTTCTCTATGATCCTGTCTGCCAGCGTCGATTTCCCGTGATCGATATGGGCGATGATACAAAAATTCCTGATGTTGCTCTGGTTGATCGTGGCCATTGCCTCCTCCTGTCGCAGCTAATCCGGCTGCGGAAGCCGTTTTTGCTAATCTCCAGTATAACAAAGCCTCGCAGGGCGGTCAACCATTATACCCAAAATCTGCGCCGGACAGTTCCATATCCAGTATCCGCGCCAGAGGAATACAGGCGTTGTAACATTCCTCGTAAGTATTGTTCTGCGCCCCCATCTCGATCAGCAGATACCGGGGCTTTAGGTGCATATTGTAGCGGTAGCCTTTCAGGTAAATGCGCCGGGTCAGCCCCGGATAATACTCGTTGCACAACACCTGCATCTGAAAGGAAAACGCCAGGTTATCCGCTATGTTTTTGTTCGGCAGATATTCGATATCGCCGTGTTTTTTGGTACGGGACAGCCCGTTAAAAAACATGAACCGGGCCGTAGGGCGGCCGTCGATCTCGGTGACCAGCCTCGTGCCGTCGGCCACCTCGTCCCGGTGCAGATCGATCACCACCTCGATGCCGGGATTTTCGGCCAGAAGTTCTTCCAGCGTCGGCAGGGAATTGTTGTAGGCGTAGTCCCGGTTTTCCACGTCGTACTGCCCCATATGATGCATCACATTATACCCGTACTGCTCCCGCAGGATCTGGGCCAGCACTTCCCCCACCCCCATAATGGTGGTGTTAGCGTCCCCCGCCACGGAATCCGCAAAGGCCTCCTGGGAATGGGTATGATAGATCAAAATCTGGGGCTTTTCGTCCTCCCGTTTCCGCACGGAAAGATCAGGCATAAGCAGCGCGTTTAAATTCAACTGGCTTTCGTCGATGGCCGTTCCCGCATCCACCGCATAAAATTCTTTCACCAGCGCGTCAAATTTTTTAAAATACTCCCATTCGTAGGACTGCTCCCTCTCCGGCGCCGAAAGCAAAAAGACGCTGTTGTTTTCCCCGGCGATCAGCCCGTTTCCGGAGATCGTGTTGTTCTGCGGATCCCTGTCCCGATCCTGCCCCTGCGTTTGCCCGTTCTCCTTCCGCAGAAGGGCCTCCAGGTCTTCCTCCACCCGCACCCTTCCGGCAGAGGTTTCCGGCGTTTCCATCTCCCCGGCGGTCAGACTGTCGGTATACTCGTCCTGTCCTTCCGCGCGGATGATATCCGCATAAGTATCCAGGCTTTCCCACTGCAGCTTCGTCTCTTCCTCACGGCTTAAAAAGCGAAGCAGCGGAAACGGATCCAAAAGGACGTCCCACCGTGCGCTGTCCGCTTCGGGCTGGGAAAAAACAAGGGCCGGACTCCAGAAAGACAACATGGCGTACTCCAGCCTTTCGATCAGGAGGCCGCCAAAGTCGTCTCCGTCCCTGCGCAAAAAGGATTGCAGCGCAAAAACCGCCAAAAGGGCGGCGGCCCCTCTGCCTGTGATTTTTTTGATTCTGTCCCATTTTTTCATAGGAAAATATATGCGGGCAGAATCTTCTTTTATGTCTGGGCTGCAGTAGCATACGGCGCCCGCAGCCGGTTCATTTGGCTTTCTGAGGGATCTCCTCCATATTCAGGGCGATGTTGATCCCTTCGGAAACCGTAAAACTCAGCCTTTTGATCATTTCATCGATATCCTTGCTGGTCACATACATATTATTGAGTTCGGACATGGCCTGCGGATGCTCCCTGGCCCCGATGATCTGCAGACCGCTGTCCTTTTCCATGCGCTCCAGGGCATCCCCCACGATAGTGGCCGCGTCCACCACCGTCGGCACTCCGATGGCAATGACCGGAACCCCCAGCGACTCTTTTGTCAGCGCATTGCGGTGATTCCCCACCCCGGAGCCCGGATAAATGCCGGAAGTGGAGACCTGTATCGTGCGGTTTAACCGGCGCGTGCTGCGCGCCGCCAGCGCGTCTACCGCGATCAGAAGGTCCGGTTTGGTTTCCTTCACGATCCCGTGTACGATCTCCGCGCTCTCCATACCCGTCCGCGCCATGACCCCCGGTACGATACAACTGACGCGATGCATTTTTTCCTTATTATATGCAGCCGCTCCAAACTCCATCACCACATGCCGGTTCACAAACAGATTATCCGCCACCTGGGGGCCCAGGGCGTCCGCCGTCACTTCCCGGTTGCCCAGCCCGACCACCAGGACCGCCCGCTCCTTTTCCATATCCGGCAAAACGCTGCGCAACTGACGCGCCAGCTCTTCCGATACCTCCCGGTGATAATCCTCGTCCTGTTCCGTCAGCGCCGGCGCTTCCAGCGTAATGTAAGTGCCCAGCGGTTTTCCCATGATCTTTGCGCCGTTTTTCGTCTCGATCTTCACCCGCGTGATACAGATGCCGCTTTCTTCCCGCCGTTCTTCCTCCAGGACTACGCCGTGGATCTCCCCGCCCCGGCCCTCGATCCGCTCTCTGTCCTCCAGCGCCAGGTCCGTCCGTACCGTAAAACTGCTCATTTTTCCTCCATTCCGCAGCCATTTTCCTCTGCCGGGCGCCCTTTGGCCTCCCGCTGCGATTTTACCTTATAATATGCAGATGCGTTCCCCATAGTTTTTTGCAAAATCCCGCGAAATATGTATTGACAGAACCGGTTCCATCACCTAAAATATTTATGCATGTTTACATTAGAACGTCCGTGTCCGGCTTTAATGAAACAGTTTTGTATGACGTATCACAGAATCGACCAATGGAGGTATTATCGTGGCAAATATCAAATCTGCGAAGAAGAGAATTCTGGTAAACAGAACCAAAGCTGAGAGGAACAAAGCGATCAAGTCTTCCGTAAAGACTGCGGTGAAGAAAGTGCGCGTTGCGATCGAGGCCAAGGATAAGCAAGCCGCTCAGGCTGCCCTGCTCGCTGCCACCGCCACCATCGACAAGGCCACTTCCAAGGGCGTGTATCACAAGAATACCGCTTCCAGAAAAGTTTCCCGCCTTGCCAAAGCGGTAAACGAGATCGCCTGACGCAAGACAAAGAAAACCCCAATTCCCACCGTCACGGGAATCGGGGCTTTTTTCTTTCTATGGGCATTGCGCTTATTTTTCAATCCTTTGGCTCAAAGGCTTTGATCAGCGCCCAAATATAAGGCGCGCCGAAACAGCACAGGGCCTTTGGCCCCGTGATCAGATGCTGTTCGTCCGCCGCCAGCTTTTTTAGGGCATTTTCCATCGTGGCCCTGGTGATGGATTTGGAGCGGCGATCCACAAACACCTCCCCGCCCCGGATACGATAGGTGAACGGCAGCTTCTTGGCCGTGTAAAAGGTTTCTCCCTGATGGGAAACGAGCAAGCTCCAGAATCGTTCGATATCCATGCCGGACGCCTGGGAGCGTGCCGGATCCTCCTTTTTTTGCCCGATGTCCGGGCCGATATCAGCGCTTACTTTTGCCACGGGAATACCTCCTGTTTCCAAATCTGCTTTTATTATAGCGCGAAAGAGGCATCTTAGCAATATCATCCTGCCTGCGCTACGCCTTTTCCTGCAGCTTTTCCCTGAATTCCTCCACCGACAGATCCGTCTGTTTCGCCGCATCCTCCAGATCCACGATCCCTTCCTTTACCATCAGGCAGAATGCCCTGATAAATCCGGTCTTGTCGCCAATTTGAATGCCTTTCTGAATCCCAGCTTCCTTGCCGTCCCTTACGCCATCGTCATAATACAGTTTCCCCAACGGGTTCATTCCAATCGTTTTTTTCAACTCTTCCATCTCCTTCTCTTCTAAAAACTTCGTCGCCAGAAAATACAGGACTGCCGTCATCTGGCGCGATCGTTCCTCGTTAAGCCCCGGGCATCCCTCCCGGATCAGCGCCATTCCCGCCCGAATCCGCTCCTTTTGCCCCATCTTCCCGCCGTATAGCGGAGAAAACACCGCTTCGAGAAGATCCTCCTGGGTGCGTTCCTCCGGTTTCATTTTCTGCAGCCGCGCAAACAGCCTCTCTACATTCCCATTCCTGAACCGGAACGTTTTTACCCGGTAGGTATTGATTCCCTCACGGATGCTCTCCATTGGGTTTTTGATGTTGGCGCTGCAGATTACATAAGTGACCACCGGCACCCGGTGGGCACGGCTGGTCACCGCCTCGTACTCCCGAAACCGCCTCATATCCTCCCTTGTGATCCTGTCGCTCTCAAACTCCAGATGCAGCCATTCCCC
>CANQFM010000015.1 GCA_947598825.1 uncultured Eisenbergiella sp.
AGATGACGGCGGCGGTACTGCGTCAGGCGTTTTTCTCCCAGTTCCTTCAATTTATCGCCGCCGATAGAGATATAGCCTGAATCGGCGCTGTCTATCCCGCCGATGATGTTCAGCAGCGTGGATTTACCCGAACCGGAAGGCCCGAGAAGCACACAGAATTCTCCCTTTGCCACAGAGAAGCTAATCCCCCGAAGCACCTCCTGTTTGGTATCTCCGCTGCCGAAGGATTTTGTAAGGTCAACGATCTCCAAAAAATTTTTTTCCTGCTCTGACATATGTAAAACCATTCCTTTCCTGGTATATTTCTTTGCCCCGATAAATCAGAGACATAGATTTTAGTTATCCCACAAACACCAAAAGGTGTCAGTTATAACTAACTGGCAGGTCTAACAAAAGCCGCTCGGGAAAGCGGCGGAAAGCATATGTTAGTAGTGTCTAACCACAGGATACCATAATCCTTTTCCTCCTGTCAAGCGTTACTGACAGCTAAGATGACCAAAATCTTTTTTCTGCGCAGAAACCTCTTTTGTTAAACGACATATCCTGGGCGGCGCAGGCGCCCTGCGGTCAAAAAAATCGGCGCGACTTGCGTCGCGCCGGTTTCCTTGCCTTGTCACTTACAGGAAAATATATTTCATGATAAACAACACGGTCAGCACATACATCAGCCAGTTGATCTTCTTGTCCTTCGCCTTGCCGGTGATCAGGTTCAGCAGGGTGTAGGAGATCACGCCGATGGCGATGCCCTCGGAAATGCTGTACGCCAGCGGCATGACAGCGATGGTCAGAAACGCCGGGATGCCCTCGGAAGGATCTTCAAAGTTGATCTTCACCACATTGGCGATCATGTAAAAGCCCACGATGATCAGGGCCGGAGCCGTCGCAAAGGACGGGATCGTCAGAAACAGCGGGGAGAAGATCGCGGCCAGTAAAAACAGCAGGCCCGTGGTGATCGCCGTCAGGCCGGTGCGTCCGCCGGCCGTTACACCGGAAGCGCTTTCCACATATGTAGTGGTGGTGGAAGTCCCCAGGATCGCGCCTGCGGAGGTCGCCACCGCGTCCGCCATCAGAGCGCCCTTGATGCGGGGCAGCTTGCCGTCTTTATCCAGCATATCCGCCTTGCTAGCCACGCCGATCAGCGTGCCCAGCGTATCAAAGATATCCACGAACAGAAACGCAAAGATGATCGTGATAAATTCCAGGATCTTGATCGCGCCGAAATCCGCTGTAAACACCTGCCCGAAGGTCAGGCCGATGGCGCTGAAATTAAAGCTGATCAGGCCGGTGGGGATCACGGAGTACATCCCCGCATCGGGATTGGGCACATAAAGGCCGACCAGCTCGCACAGGATCCCCAGCACCCAGGTGATCAGGATCCCGAACAGGATGCCGCCCTTGACTTTCTTCACCAGTAGGATCCCGGTGATCAGGACGCCCAGCAGAGCCAAAATCGCGGCGATGCCGATGGAATGGAAATTCTCGCCCTTAAAGGTCTGATAGGTAAGCAGCGTAGAATCGCTGTTGACCACCAGTTTCGCGTTCTGCAGGCCGATGAACGCGATAAAAAGACCGATACCGCCGCTGACCGCCAGCTTAAGCGTGGCGGGAATGGAATTGAAGATCGCCTCGCGCACATTGGTCAGGGAAAGCACGATGAAGATCAGGCCCTCCACAAAGACCGCCAGCAGAGCGATCTGCCAGGAATAGCCCCTGCCGATGACTACGGTGTAGGCAAAATAGGCGTTTAAGCCCATGCCGGGCGCCAGGGCAAACGGGTAGTTCGCCATCAGCGCCATCGCCAGACAGCCGACGAAGGATGCCAAAGCGGTAGCAAGCAGAACCGCCGAGCCGTCCATGCCCGCAGCGGAAAGGATGCTGGGGTTGACCGCCAGAATGTAGGCCATGGTCATGAATGTAGTCAGGCCGGCCATCAGTTCTGTCTTAAGATCCGTTTTGTTCTCCTTCAGATGGAACAAGTTCTCTAACATCTCCTTACCTCCTAAGAATGATTTTGGCAGACCGAAAACACCTGTGTCTGTTCACGCCATTGTCATCAGCCCGCCGTCCTCATTGTATACCCTTTTTTTCAAAAAGTCTATCTTTTTTGTATATTTTCTGTCGTTATCCGCTATTGTCTCATAATTTTCAAAGCAGGCTTACCCGGCCAGCCGCGCGATGATCTCGTTGGCCCTGGCATAGATCGCTTCCGCGTCCACGCCGTTTAAAAATTCGCCGTCCCGGTAGAGGATCCGCCCGTCGATCATGGTCAGCTTCACATTCTGCTTGCTGCCGCTGTAGACGATATTCTTCGTGATATTGTTCAGCGGCTGCATATTGGGCTGATGCAGGTCGATCAGGATCAGATCCGCATATTTACCCTCCGCCAGCACATCGGCGTCCGTCAGCCCCATGGCATGCGCGCCGTTGACCGTGGCCATGCGCAGCACTTCGTGGGCGTCCACCGCCGCCGCGTCCTTCTGCAGCAGCTTGGCCAGTCCCGTCACCAAAAACATCTCCCGGAACATATCCAGACAGTTGTTGCTGGAAGGGCCGTCCGTACCGATCGCCACGTTGATCTTCTTTTCCAGGAAACGGCCCACCGGAGCGATACCGCTGGCCAGCTTCGTATTGGAACCGGGATTGGTGACGATGTGAAGCCCCTTTCGGGCGAACAGATCCATATCCTCTTCATTGAAATAGACGCAGTGATAACCGCCGCCGCCAAAATCAAACAGGCCGAGAGAGTCAAAAAACTGAGGCGGCGTCAGGCCGTAGCGCTCTTCGCACTCCCGGGTCTCCAATTGTGTCTCCGACAGATGGGCAAACAGCGGCGCCCGGTATTGATGGATCAGCGCCGACACCTCTTCCAGCAGGGCTTTGTCGCAGGTATATTCCGCATGGACCCCCATATGGTAACGGATCAGCGGATGCAGACGGTTCAGCGTGTTGTACCGGTTCTCCATCTCCCTGACGGAGGGGCCGAACTTGTTCAACCCGCTGACAAGCACGCAGCGCATTCCCATATCGATGCAGGCCCGGGCAATGTCCTTCGGGGACAGATACATGTCGAAAATGGCCGTCACGCCGGTAGTCAGATATTCCAGGATCGCAAGCCTCGTCAGATCATCGTTGTCCTGCTCGGTCATTTTTGCCTCTAACGGGAAGATCTTGGTGTTCAGCCATTCCTGCAGCGGCATATCGTCCGCAAAGGAACGCATGGCCGTCATGGCGGAATGGGTGTGGGCATTTTTAAAGCCGGGCATCAGCACATTGCCCTGGCAGTCGATCTGTTCGTCCCAGACCGTCCCGTCCTCTTCCCGGGCAGGCCCCACATAGGCGATCCGTTCCCCCTTCACCCAGAGTTCCCCTTCTATCAGGCTGCAATCCCGCTCCATCGTTAAAATTCTTGCGTTATAAAAACGAACGTTCATAATAGTTTCCTCTCCTTCCTTCGCATCGGCCCTGCCATCCGTTTTCAGGCCAGATTCCCCGGGCCAAACCCCTTAGGCAGCAGTTCCTCCAGCGTGCGTTTTTCATACACTTCTTCCGACTTTGCCACGATCACCGTAAACCGCTTCGGATCGCAAAATTCTGCCATCACCTGTCTGCACACGCCGCAGGGCCAGGAAAACTGTGTCATTTCCCCGTCGGGGCTGCCGGCGATCGCGATCGCACAAAATTCCCGCTTTCCCTCGCTGACCGCTTTGAAAAAAGCCGTGCGTTCCGCGCAGATCGTCGGCGAAAAGGCCGCGTTTTCTATGTTACATCCGGTATACACGGTTCCATCCGCCGCCAGAAGCGCCGCTCCCACCCGATAGCCGGAATAAGGGGAATAGGAATATTTTCTGGCGTCCAGCGCCGCTTGGATCAGTTCTCTGTCCTTTTGCATCTTTCCTCCCTGCCGCGAGCGAATGAACGGCATTTCCCTTTTTTTCACAAAAGCTGTCCGAACTTCCCCACTGCGGTACTGACCAGCTTTGTAAACTTCGGTGCCGCCACGTTAGCCGCTTCCTGCACTTCCTCATGGGTCAGCGGATGATCCGTCATACCGGCTGCCAGATTGCTGACACAGGAGATCCCGCAGATCCGCATCCCCATATGGTTGGCCGCAATGGCCTCCACCACGGTGGACATTCCCACCGCATCCGCTCCCAGCGTATGCAGCATCCTGATCTCCGCCGGAGATTCAAAGGAAGGGCCTGTCAACTGCGCATACACGCCTTCCTGAAGCGCAATGCCGCACTCTGCCGCGGCATCCTTAAGGATCTGCTGCAGCGCAGGATCATAGACATGGGACATATCCGGAAAGCGCACGCCCAGTTCTTCTATATTTGGCCCGATCAGCGGATTTGGCGCAAACAGGGAAATGTGATCTTTGATCAGCATGAAATCCCCCGCATGAAAGGCCGGGTTGATGCCGCCGGAAGCGTTGGTCAGAAACAATATCTGCGCTCCCATCAGCTTCATCAGCCGCACGGGCAGCACTACATCCGAAACGGGATAGCCTTCGTAATAATGTACCCTGCCCTTCATGCAGACTACCGGCACATCCTGCACATAGCCGAAGATAAATTTCCCGGCGTGTCCCGGTACAGTGGACACCGGGAAACCCTCGATCTCATGATAGTCCAGTTCCTGCACCACGCGGATATGATCCGCATAATTGCCCAGTCCCGACCCCAAAACAATGGCCGCCTTTGGCTCAAAACTGACCTTCCTGCGAAAACTCTCATAGCTTCTCTCCAATTTCTCGTACACGGGATTCATCCTGCCGCCTCCTGTTCTCTTTTTTAGCGCGCTCCTGCGCCGCTCTTTCTTTTCATTCAATATATTCGACCCTGATCATTCCCCTGAAACAAGATCCCAGTCTTTTCATATAAATACCGGAAAAACTCATTCCTTGCCTTGCGCGGATAAAATCCAATCTCACACCCTATCACTTTCCCGTTTTTCAGCCGGAAAAAGCACTCTTCTGCCGGCCACCTATAGCTAGTACAACGATGGCATTCCACATAATGGCCCAGGATCTGCTTTGACAGTCCGTATGCCTCTATTTCCTCCAGTCCAAAGCTGTCCTCTCTGCTCTTCCACTTTCCCGTCGGCCTGCCATCGACGCATATTTTGCTGACGCGCCTTACGATCACTTTTTCATCCCCGTATTTGATCCAGTGCATATACTGGATCCTGCCAAAGTATACAGTCACCCCAACATACCAGACCGTCATGGGCATCCAGGAGACAGCGAGGCGCAGATCGTTTTTCAGCAATGCAAGGAGCGGCTCAATACATAACAGGACGTCGGGAATCCAGAATAAAATTACGCCCATCAACACCGGGCCTTTTGCGTATAATTTTTTCATGCTCCATTTTTCCCCTATATACGTCTTCATTGTATCATCTTTTTTCTGTTTTTGCTACTAAAACAAAAAACCTGCTGACGCAGGTTTCTTGTTTTATCACAGCAGGCCGGTCAAGGCCGTCTGTCCGTGGCATGATGGGATCAAAAAATAACGTACCGCAGGTACTCTGCTCAGCCTTACACGATCCCCTGAGCGTTCATCGCATCCACAACTTTCTCAAAGCCGGCGATATTGGCGCCCGCAACATAGTTGCCCGCGCAGCCGTACTTTTTCGCCGCATTGTCCAGGTTATGGAAGATATTGACCATGATATTCTTAAGCTTTGCATCCACTTCCTCGAAGGTCCAGCTCAGCCGCTCGCTGTTCTGGCTCATCTCCAGAGCGCTGGTAGCTACGCCGCCCGCGTTGGCCGCCTTGCCGGGAACGAACAGCACGCCGTTCTTCTGCAGGTACTCGGTCGCTTCCAGAGTGGTGGGCATATTCGCGCCTTCGCAGACAGCCAGACAGCCGTTGGCCACCAAGCCTTCCGCATCGGAAAGCTGCAGCTCGTTCTGGGTCGCGCAGGGAAGGGCGATGTCCGCCTTGACGCTCCAGACGCCCTTGCCGGAATGATACTGGGCGTTAGGTCTGTAGTTCACATACTCGGAAAGGCGCGCGCGCTTTACTTCCTTGATCTCCTTGAGCGCATCCAGATCGATGCCGTCGGGATCGTACACCCAGCCGGTGGAATCGGAAGCGGTTACAGGCTTCGCGCCCATCTGATAAGCCTTCTCGATGGCATAGATCGCCACGTTGCCCGCACCGGATACCGCTACGGTCTTGCCGGCGATATCGATGCCGTTCTCCTTGAGCATTTCCTGAGTTAAGTACAGCAGGCCGTAGCCGGTCGCTTCCTTTCTCGCCAGAGAACCGCCGTAGGTCAGGCCCTTGCCGGTCAGGACGCCTTCGTACATATCGCGGATCCTCTTATACTGTCCGAACAAAAAGCCGATCTCTCTGCCGCCTACGCCGATATCGCCTGCGGGCACGTCGGTGTCAGCGCCGATATGACGGTACAGCTCCGTCATAAAGCTCTGGCAGAAAGCCATCACCTCTCTGTCGGATTTGCCCTTGGGATCGAAATCGGAACCGCCCTTGCCGCCGCCGATCGGAAGACCCGTCAGGGAATTTTTGAACACCTGCTCGAAGCCTAAGAACTTAATGATGCCCAGATTTACGGAAGGATGAAAACGCAGGCCGCCCTTGTAAGGCCCGATCGCGCTGTTGAACTGCACGCGGTATCCCGTATTCACCTGCACCTGTCCCTTGTCGTCCACCCAGGGCACGCGGAACATGATCTGACGCTCGGGATTGGTCAGTCTCTCCAGAAGCGCATTCTTCCGGTATTCCTCCTCGTTTGCCTCCACCACGACGCGCAGGGATTCCAGAACCTCTTTGACCGCCTGATGGAATTCGGGCTGCGCAGGATTCTTCTCGATAACCTGTGCAATTACCTCATCAACATATGACATCTGCTTGTCCTCCTTAAGATAAAATCTTACCGGAGTTATTATATACTGATTGTCTTTTCAGCGCAAGGACTTTATTACGCTATCGCAAAAAAATGTGAGGTTCTGCCCGTCCGTCGCAGGATCGCAACCCCTTTTGGAAAAACAAAAGGATCACAGGTATCTTTTAAGCTCTCTTACGTTGCTCTCTTCAAAATCCATCAGCTCCTGCGCCAGCTTCGTAGACTGTTCCCCCGCCTGGGCGTTATGGTTTAAGGACTTCCAGAGGTTGGAAAGCCCCGTATGGCTATTCTGTATCATCATCTCCGCGAGATGGCTGGTGGTGGAATTTAAGAGCGTATTCGCCTGGATCGAAGCGGAAAGCATCATCCGGTTCACCTTGTTTTCCGGCTCCGGCCGCTGTCGGGCCGCCAAAAGCTGGGCCTTGGCCCTGTCGTGCAGTTCCCCGTATTTAAAGGATTCACGGGCCAACTGCAGCGCCAGCCCGTCATCATACACCTTGGCGTTCATACTTTCCAGCGCGTGCAGGCTCATTCCCGTATTCTTCTGGATCTCCCGCAGGAGATTGATGTCGTCTTTTTTGATCATGCTCCATCTTCCCTTCTACTCGTCTCACAACAGGCTGATACCCCTTTTATGCGCCATCCCATATTCCTGTCCGCACAGGGCGCGCAAAAAGACCGGAGCATCCGCTGACAGCTCCGGTCTTATTATGCCCAGAAAGGACAACTTTATTCTTCTTTATCCAAAGTTTACCGCTTCATCCATCCTCATTCTTTGCGGATCACCAGGACGTCGGTCCTGACATAACCTGTCTCTCCCTCATAGCGCACGCGGGTCCAGCCGTTGTCCTGATGGGAGAGGATCTCCAACTGGCTTCCTTCGTAGCAGACTGCGATCCGTTCGGAGGTGGCGCTGGCCGACTTTCGGATATTGATCGTATCGTCCACCGTAACCGTACCGGACGCCGGAAGATCATCGCCGGATATCTGCCCCGCTCCGGGATCCCCTTGCTGCTCCTGCGTTTCCTGCTCTACAGGCTCCAGAAACTCGGATTTGATAAAAGCTTCCCTGCCTTCATATTCCACCATGGACCAGCCGTTGGCCCGGCTCTCGATCAGGTCGAGTTCTTCTCCCACCTGCACCCTGCCGATACGCTCCGCCTGCTCGCTGTCGGAAGCGCGCACATTGACCACATCGATCGCCCGGACCCTGTCCGCGTGGATGACCGTACCGGGATCAGCCTGGGCCTCGGCGGACTGGCTCTCCTTTTCGGCCTCAGCCAGCGCCTCTCCCACTTCGACCTTTAAATCCTCCGTCATCTGATCCAGGAATTGGCTGAGGGCCTCATCTTCCGCCACGGCCTCGTCGTATCTGACCTGAACCCGGTTACACAGATCCACCACATCATCCTGGGCGGAGATCTCTTTCAGGTAGCTGTCCACCTCCGGGGCCACTTCCCCTTCATATATATAATAGGTGCCGTCCTGATCCTGCTGTACAAGATGCGGGCTGACGCCGGGCACCGGCGTCTCCATGTCATAAAACTTCACGTCATAGGAGGCGTAGACCACATAGGAGCCTTCCTCCAGCCCGTCCTTGGTATAACAGACCAGATTCTGATAGGTGTCGATATAGGCGCTGCGCTTCTGCAGATAGATCAGCATCTCTTTCCCAATGCCGCGGGCCAGAGCGCCAAGCTGTTCGGTGTCTCCCTGGGCGGCAGCCTGATAATAGGCTTCGATGACCGCATTGACCTCGGGATGGCTGTTCTCCTCCAGCGGCACTACAGGCGTCCCTGCCGTGCTTTCCTCAGCAGCGGTATCCTGGGTCTCCTCCGTCATGCCGTCCGAAACCGAGCCGGAAGACGCAGGCTGCATATGCCTGCCGATCATCATCCCGACAGTCAGGGAAACGGCCACCACCACTGCGGTGACAAGGCCGACGAGTACCACGGTCCTGTTTTCCTCCCACAGCCGCCGAATAACCTCTATGCCTTTCCGGTTCTTTTTTTCGTCCATGTGATCCCAACCTTTACCGTGTACTGTCCGCCGGCCATCCTATGGCCGGAAAAACGTCCCCCAGGGAAAAACAAAGTGATGCTAATGCAACCGACAGGAATCGAACCTGCACTAAAGGCGTCGGAGGCCTTCGTTCTATCCGTTAGACTACGGTTGCCTATGTAATATCCGAAGATATTACAGAATTATTACGCATCACTCTATCACATGGTAGCACATGAATCCGATCTTGTCCAGAACTATTTTATTAAGATTTTGTAAAACTGTGACCGCTCGGCCAGCCGCCCAAGGGGCAGAATCGGCCGCAAAGCGCCAGGGGCGCGCCCACACGGCCCTGCCAACAGCAACTACGCAGCTCTGCCGACGGCGCACACAGTTCTGCCGACGGCGCACACGGCTCTACCGACAGCGCGGCAAGGCTGTCATCCGATCCTGGCCTACTCCTCTTCCTGCAGTTGTTCCAGATAATCCTGTTCATCCGCGAACAGCCGGTAAATCCCATCCACATATCCCATGTATCCGTCGCTCACATAATACCCTTTCATCTGCTCTCCTCCTGTCGTCCGTTCTCTCTTACAGTTTTATTATCGGACATATAAAGTCCCATAGAACGTACTCTGTCGGAAAAAAGCTTTTTCTCTTGCAAATTCCATAAATTTCTGTACAATAATTGTAGCAGTTCAGCCTGCGCCATTCGCAAAGCCGCGCTAACGCGCTTTTTGGCGCTTCGCGCCCGGTTGAACGGTTACCGGTTATGAGAGATATGTCCCGGTATTTTTTAGGAAAGGAAAGCGGATATGATCAGTGCGAACAATGTGACGCTGCGCCTGGGGAAAAAGGCGTTGTTTGAAGATGTGAACATTAAATTTACAGAGGGCAACTGCTATGGGATCATCGGCGCCAACGGCGCCGGCAAATCCACCTTTTTAAAGATCCTTTCTGGGGAATTGGAGACGACCGGCGGCGATGTGTCCATCACGCCGGGGCAACGCCTGAGCGTACTGGAGCAGGATCACTTTAAATACGACGGCTATCCCGTCCTGGACGTGGTTATCATGGGGAACGCCCGCCTCTATGAGATCATGAAGGAAAAGGATGCGATCTATGCCAAAGAAGATTTCAGCGACGAAGACGGCATCCGCGCTTCGGAGCTGGAGGCGGAATTTGCGGAAATGGACGGCTGGAACGCCGAGTCCGACGCCGCCACGCTGTTAAACGGCCTGGGAATCGACACACAGTTACATTCCCGTCTGATGCAGGACTTAAACGGCAGCGAAAAGGTGAAAGTGCTGCTGGCCCGGGCTCTGTTTGGCAACCCCGATATTCTGCTGCTGGACGAACCCACCAACCATCTGGACCTGGACGCCATCGCCTGGCTGGAGGAGTTTCTCATCAATTTTGAAAATACGGTGATCGTGGTTTCCCACGACCGTTACTTTTTAAATAAGGTATGCACCTATACCGCCGACATCGACTATGGCAAGATCACGCTGTATGCCGGCAACTACGATTTCTGGTATGAATCCAGCCAGCTTCTGATCCGGCAGATGAAGGAGGCCAACCGGAAAAAAGAGGAAAAGATCAAGGAACTGCAGGAGTTTATTTCCCGTTTCTCCGCCAACGCTTCCAAATCAAAGCAGGCCACATCCCGCAAGAGGGCATTGGAAAAGATCCAGTTGGAGGAGATCAAACCTTCCAGCCGCAAATATCCCTATATCGACTTCCGTCCCGACCGGGAGATTGGCAACGAAGTGCTGACGGTCTCCAATCTGAGCAAGACAGTCAACGGCGTAAAAGTTCTGGACAACATTTCTTTTATTATGGGACATGAAGATAAGATCGCTTTCGTAGGCGGCAATGAACTGGCAAAGACGACGCTGTTCCAGATCCTGGCCGGCGAAATGGAACCCGATGAAGGAAGCTATAAATGGGGCGTGACCACTTCCCAGGCTTATTTTCCCAAGGATCCCGCCGGCGAGTTCGATAACGACTATACCATCGTAGAATGGCTTTCCGGCTATTCCCCGGTCAAGGACGTTACCTATGTCCGCGGTTTTCTAGGACGTATGCTCTTCGCCGGCGAAGACGGCGTGAAAAAAGTACGGGTTCTCTCCGGCGGCGAAAAGGTACGCTGCCTGTTGTCCAAAATGATGATTTCCGGGGCCAACTGTCTGATCCTGGACGAACCCACCAACCATCTGGATATGGAATCCATCACGGCGCTGAACAACGGCCTGATCAAATTCCCGGGCGTGGCTCTGTTCTCCTGCCACGACCACCAGTTCGTCCAGACCGCGGCCAATCGGATCATCGAGATTTTGCCCAACGGCTCCATGATCGACAAGATCACCACCTATGACGAATACCTGGCCAACGATGAAATGGCGAGAAAACGCACCGTTTACACCGCCAACAGAGACGAGGACGACAATTGAACGCCGTAGACCTGCATGTACACTCCAACAAATCCGACGGCAGCTTTGCTCCGACCCAACTGGTGGAACTGGCCGTTCAAAAACACCTGTCGGCTTTCGCCCTGACGGACCACGATACCACTGCCGGCATCCGAGAAGCAATGTCCGCCGGGGAAAAAATGGGGATCGAGGTGATCCCCGGCATTGAATTTTCCACCGCCTATGACCCTTTTTCCCCTTCGTCCCCGGACTGCGCCAGTTCCAAAGATATCCATATCGTAGGCCTGTTCATCGACGAAAACGCTCCCGCTTTCCTGGCCCATGTCCGCAATTTTGCCGACGCCCGCATCCAACGCAACCGCAAAATGTGCCGCCGTCTGCAGGAGGGCGGCATCGACATCACCTACGAGGCCCTGCTGGAAGCTTTTCCCGGCTCCGTCATCACCAGAGGGCACTACGCCCGCTTTCTCCTGGAACACGGCTATGTCAGAAGCATGCCGGAGGCGTTCGACCGCTATCTGGGAGATCATACAAAATATTTCGTCCCCCGGGAAAAGATCACGCCCATGCAGGCCGTCGAACTCATTCTGGCCGTAAAGGGGCTGCCCATCCTGGCCCATCCTACCCTGTATCATCTGGGCCGGGACGCGCTGGAACAGTTGGTGCGCCGCCTTACAGACGCCGGCCTGGTGGGACTGGAAACCCTTTATTCCACCTATGACGCCAGGCAGACCCGACAGATGCTAAATCTCGCCAGGCGCTTTATGCTTCTTTCCTCCGGCGGCTCCGATTTTCACGGAAAAAATAAGCCGGGGCTGGAAATGAGCACCGGCTACGGGAAACTGGCCGTCGGCGAAGAAATCCTGACCGCTCTGAAAGAAAAGAGAAAGGAATTGTTCGATGTCTGAAAAAATCCTGTTTACCGATCTGGACGGCACGCTTTTGACCTCGGACAAGAAAATCTCGCCCGCCCTGCGCGGCCTGCTTTCCGACTTCACACGGCAGGACGGCCATCTGGTCTTTTCCACAGGGCGTATGTTGGAAAGCGCGTTAAAAGTGCTTTCAACAAATGGGGTCCTTTTCCCCAATACCCTGATCATCGCCGCCAACGGCAACACCATTTACGATCCTTCCTCCCGTCGGCTGCTGCTGCATAAAACGGTGCCCCTCTCTTCTGCGGCCGGGATCATCCGCGCCGCCAGAGCGTTGTCCCTCTATATCCAGACCTACGAGGACGGCTATGTCCTCAGCGAAAAGGACGGGCCGGAGCTTTCCTTTTACCGGAAAGGGACCGGCATGGAATACCTGCTCGTGGACGACCTGACCTGTGCGCTTCAAAAACCGCCCGGCAAGCTGCTGGCCATCGACTTAAAAGACCGTACCCGTCTCCTGCGCCTAAGGGACGAGATCCTTTCCCGTTTCGGGGATACCCTCACCGCGATGTTTTCCTGTCAGGAATATCTTGAAATTTTCGATAAGACAGCGGGAAAGGGGAACGCGGTCCGCTTTGTCTGCCAATATCTGAATCTTTCACCGTCCAGCGCCGTTGCGGCAGGTGATGCGGAAAATGATCTTTCCATGCTCCAGGCGGCGGGGATCGGGGTCGCCATGGCCAACGCCGCGTCTCCGGTCAAAGAAGCGGCCGGCTTCATCACCGCCCACGACAACGACCACGACGGACTGGCGGATGTGCTGTTTAAATATTTCGAGTAGGAGGCGGTAATTGGCCGTTCCCCTACTCGATTTTCTCTCCAAAGTGCTGCCAAATTTTCTCTCCAAAGTGCTGCCAAATTACGTTGACAGGAAAGAACAATAATGATAGTATAATAAATGAAAAGGCCCCCGTAAAGCAAACGGTCGGCCTCAGTTATCGGTATACTTCAAAAAAGCAACCTAACCTTGGCGAGTGCGGTTGCTTTTTTGATGTTTCTTTTTCGTCCGCTGGAAGATCTCAACGACCTTGACGGCAGAGCCGAGCAGGGACGCTGCGATCTCCATAATGCGGAGAATAGTATTCATCTTATGTACCTTTCGCTTTATTTTCCATCTGAATCACCTCCATTGATTCTGGAAGTTCTCGGATGCAAATCCGGCAAAAGGCCAACCGCTTACCCGTTTTGGGAGCCTGCCCCTTAAGGGCTGATTACAAGATAACACACCGGAAAATGCTTTTCAACAGAATCTCGCATAAATTATGTGAAAAGACCGCTGACTTTCTAAACAGCAGAAAATTGACGATGCATTAGTTCGTTTTTATTTCCTCGTTATCGCACTGTTCATTCAACTCGGCATTGCTTCACCCATCTTTCCCAACGGGGATCTGCCTTTATTTCCTTTTCAACTTGTTCATAATCCGGGTTACACCAGAATGGCCAATCATCCGGCAGTGTCCTCGCTATCCCGCTGTATAACTCTGTTTTGTATGTCACGCGGGATACGAGCGGCGCGGTGTAAGCGTGTTCTTTTCCATCGCAGAGCGATTCGAGTGCCCTTGCATGACGGAGCGCTTCCTCCAAAGAGCCGAAAGCGTCATCGTGCAGCCCGCGTTCCCATTCAAGCCGTGATAAATACAGATAGAGCTTGATGAGACTGCCATGATAAGCGCCAAAGTTTCCATCATCACAGAGAAGTCCCCAAAGCGCGATAAGGCCCTTCACTTTTTGAACAGGCAAATCGCTTGTAAAATGATTTTTGTTGGTGATCAATCCGTATACTACCTGCTCAGAGAAGATATCCGCCATTTTAAGCAGTAACTCGCCGACGTATTTCGCATCTTCTTTTCCGTCCTCCGCTCCTGCAAGCAGAACTTCCCGGCTTTTGCCAAGTTCCGGCATCCGATTAGCACAAGCGATTGCTTTTTCGTTTTCTCCGATATTTCGATAGAGAAGCACCAATATGGAAATTGCTTTTGTGATGATTTCATAATCATGTGCCGAATCTGCCAATGTCTCGCAGAGTTTGATCGCTTCATCCCAATACAGATTTTGCCTATGAACATCATAATCATGCCGGATATAACCCTCGTCATCATAATACAGCCATTCATGATGCCTTCTCCAACCAGCTTCAGAAAGCGTATCGGCAAGTGTGATCATAAGCCTCTCGTTTTGCGGAAATTCCGCAAGACCATCCCTTAAAATAGACAGGCATTCGTCCACCCATTCGTCGTCGCCGCGTCCTTTTATGTGAAATGCGTCGATTTTCTGAATAATCGCCTCGATTTTTTTCTCACGGTCGTTTTGGTATCCAAACAGTTCATCAATGGACACGCCAAAATAATTGGCAATGCTTGGAACGAGTTCTAAATCTGGATAACTGCCACCGGCTTCCCAACGCGAAACAGCCTGAGCGGTGACACCGACCGCAATGGCCAAATCATCTTGCTTCCTCGCATCACGCAGTCGCAGCTCCTTGATTTTTTCGCCTATTGTTATTTTCATGCCTTTCCCTCACATTCTTTCTTTTCACCGGTGTATTTTTATTATACAAGGCACTTCTGAAGTATTCAATTATCAATCAGTTGTTTACTATTCAACCGTTGGTTGTTTGCGACTTACTGAAAGATTTTTGCTGCCTTAAACAGCAAGTTTCAGATTGAACTTGTCTTGTTACATCAATCTCGGTGGCAGATAAGATGAAGGGCACTTCTCAATCTATCAAGAATTGATCATGGAATATATACAGAAACGGGGGCGCCAGTTACCTTTTCGCCTCCCTGTGGGGATGAATATGTAAAGCCGGAACTTTCGCCTACGACTACGTTCGAGGGGGCTGCCAGTGACAGCCCCCTCGAACATGTTCCTTTTTTTCCTCATCCCTCCACGATCAAATATCTGCCGTCTCCTACCTCGAACACCTCGTCGGCGTCCAGAATGTTATCGAAGTCGCTGATATCCACGCCCTCTTCCTCAAAATAGTCCCTCACTTCTTCCGCCGAATCCACCACAACGGCCATGCATTCTTCCAAAAACGCCTCCGCTTCCTCCGGACTGGAAGCCACTTCTTCCGGAAAGAGCCGGCCCTGCTGCCGCAGAAAACACGCCAGTACAAGATCGTCATATTCGTGCATCTTAGACACCTCCCGCCCGATCGGACACTACGCCGCATAGCCTGCTCCAGAACCCACACGCCATACGCCGCGCTTTTATGGATGCATTATAATACATCCGGCGGCCGCGGGCAATCCCTTTTGGAAAATTCCGGCGTTTCCGGATATCTGCGGCCCTTTTTGCCTTTCCCCCGCCGTCCTTTAAAGTTCCTCCTCCAGTCCCGCCACAAATTCCGACAGGGAAACGCAAAGCGCGTTGCAGATCTTCATCACCGTATAGATCCCCGGGTTTTTTGTGGATCCGTCCGCGATATGCAAAAGCGTGGTCAGCGGCACGCCTGCTTCCAGCGACAGTTCATAATACGACAGCTTTCTTTCCATACACAGCTCCGCCAGCCTTTTGCTCAGCGGGTTTTCCCTCCCTGTAACCATAACCTTCTCCTCTCCTGACCGCTTCTGTACGCGGCAATTTTATTTTTGCGAACTTTTTTCCGAAACCCGTTCACTCCAATTTATACCATCAGCCGGGAGAAAGGTTACAATATTGCGCAAAAAAAGACCGGCCCCTGGCAGTTTCCTTTCCCCTGCCGGGGCCGGCCCAAAAAGGCTCATCTCAGGATCGACGTATCATAGCGGATCCCTGTTTTGATCCCGTATTCCCGTTCCATACAGTATGCGATCCTCTTTTGCGCATAGACCGCGTTGATCAGGTCGCAGTTCACCAGAAGGATCAGAAACTGGTTCTCGCTGTAACGGGTGAAGCAATCGCTTTTGCGCAGGTTCCTGCGGATCGCGTTCTGCAGCTTTCCGCTCATGGTCTTAAGCTTGCGCGGGGAAAGCGGAACCCCCTTTTTTTCGTCCAGCATGGTGCATAAGAGCAGCGTCGCATGCTCCACGTCCTCTCGGGTATTGCGCAGCATATGGACGCAGATCCCTTCAAAGTTGGGATAGGTACAGTAATAGGTTCCCTGTATGTCGCTGGCTGACATGCGCAGCTCCGTCTGGATATCTTCGATCTTGCCCGACGTATTGCGGATGCGGTCCCTGAGAAGGCGGTGCCGCTCTTTTAATTCCTCGGAGAGATCGTTGTGCAGCTCGTCGGCATAGTAATCGGCGGTTTTCTGATAAAATTCCTGGGCCTCCTGGAAACGTTCCAGGGCGATCAGGCAGTCCAGGCACTCCAGCTCCCACTCCTCATGAGGATACATCCGTTCCGCATTCGTGCAGAGTTCCAGCATATCCTCATATCTGCCCTCCTGCTTTAAGATATCACAGAGCTGCCGAAGCGCGCGGTAATACATCTCCTTATAGGCGCGCCGCTCTTCTCCTGCCCAGCTATCCTCCGGCAGCCGCTGCAGGAATTCCCCCTGGTAGACAGAACAGGCGTCCATCAGGTAGCGCAGTTTTTGCTTGCTCTCGCCCTCCGCCCCGGCCAGCTCCAGCGATCTGCGGAAACGTTCCGTATCCGTATCCACCGGGAAAGCGCTGTTCCAGTAATAATAGCTTTTGCGGATCACGATATAGGAGCCGGACGGGAGGACGGATTCTTCCAGCATCTTGCGCAGTCTGAAAACGGTCTGCTTCATATTGTTGGTTTTGTCCGATACTTTCCCCTTCCCATAGAGGGCTTCCTGCAGCTTTTCGCGTATCACGCCCCGTTCCCCGGCATGCAGCAGCATCTCCAGAAGCTGCATTGGCTTGCTGGCGGTGCTGTTGTCCAGGATTACTTCCTGCCCGTCGAACGTCAGGTGAAAGCCGCCGAAAAACGTGGCCGTCATCCCCTCCCGGTGTTCGGCCCTGCCGACTTTGCGGACGATCTGCCAGACGCCCTTATCCTTCCAGGAAGGGCAGACGTAACGGGCCGCTTCCTTGACATCGGCATGGGCGTTTTCCACCGCATAGCTTTCCCCCGCCGCCTGTATCAGCCCGATATCGTTGGAATGATCTCCAAAGGCCATCGTCTCGGACCGGGTGATGCCAAGCAGCGACTGCACCGTCTGCAGGGCGCGGCCCTTGTCTACGGAAAGATCCATGAAATCCACCCATTCTTCCCCCGCCATGCATGCTTTGAGACGGTTCTCCCAGGCCGGGATCAGTATGGATTCTCCCACCTGGCGGATGCTGCCGGGGTGATAGATGGCCACCTTCAGGATCGGCCTGTCCTCCGCCAGCACATCCTTCACCACCCGGTACGCATTGTGATAGCCGTTTGCGATCAGGGAAATGAATTTGGGGTTTTTCGTCTCCAGAAGGCTCTCCCCGGGCGTGGAAACAATGATCTCGCAGCCGGGAATCTGCCGCAGTTGGCCGACCAGCTCCTCCACATAGTCCCGGCGCATTTCCGTCAGGGCGATATCCCGGCCCTGATAGCGGATGTGGGCGCCGTTTTCCGCAATATAAAGGATCTGCTCTTCCACTTCTTCCATTAAATTCGCAATGCTGTTGTACTGCCGCCCGCTGGCGCAGGCGAAGATCACGCCGCTGCCCGTCAGCCGCCTGATCTCTTCCAGGATCTCCGGATAGACCTCGGAGGTAGAATCCTCGATCAGCGTCCCATCGATATCCGTTACGATCAATTTGATCATTCTATTACCAGCCTTTCATCCGTCGTAGGTTGTCAAATGAGGGAAAGCAACTGCATCGGCTCTGCGATCAGCGTGTCCGCGCGGTGGACGAGAAGCTCTTCCTTCTCCCGAAATCCCCAGAGTACGCCTACGGTCCTCAGCCCGGCCGCCGTTCCCGTATCCATATCCACGCCGCTGTCCCCCACATACAGCGTTTCCTCCCGTTTGAGAGAGAGTTTTTCCAAAATCCGCCAGACGCCGTCGGGCGCGGGCTTTCGGGGCAGCCCCTCTTCCTGTCCCTGCACGGCGTCAAAGGCGTATCCCGGGAAAAGATCCGCCAGCACCTTTTGCGTATTGGGATGGGGCTTGTTGCTGCACACAGCCGTCAAAATTCCTCTCTCCCGCAGCTCTTTGAGCAGTTCTAAAATGCCGGCGTAGGGGACGACCCGATACATACAGTCCTTTTCAAAATACCGCATATAGCGGTCATATACCGTTTCCAGATGGACGGGAGCCGTCCAAAAGCCGTCGCTGTCCGGACAGGAAAGCCGCTCTTCGCCTTCCGCATCCCCTGCCGCCCGAAGCGCTCTGGCGACCTGCATTCTGGCGCCGTCTCCCACGAACCGTTTAAAACGCTTTGTCCCGATGGCCGCAAAGCCGAAATCCGAAAGCGCCCTGTTCGTGCAGTAGGCGATGGATTCCAGCGTATCCGCCAGCGTGCCGTCCAGATCAAATATCACCCCTCTGATCACAGGATCCTCCTTTGGTGAAGCTCCTGGTACAGCCTGCCCACGGGCAGCCCCACCACGTTATTGTAATCGCCCAAAATCCCCTTGATATGCGCGGCGCACTTCCCCTGTATGCCATAGGCCCCGGCCTTGTCCATGGGTTCCCCCGTGGCCACATACGCCCGGATCTCCTCTTCCTGCATAGGGAAAAACTCCACCTGGGTACATTCAAAAAAGGAAAAGCGCCTTGGCTCTTTTTCCTGCCAGATCACCGTCACGCCGGTATACACCTGATGGCTGCGTCCCTGTAAAAGGCGGAGCATCCCCATCGCATCCTCTTCGTCCTTCGGTTTGCCTAAAACGACTCCGTCGCAGGCCACCAAGGTATCCGCCCCGATCACCAAAAGAGGACGTCCGTCCTGCGCTGCCAGCCTCTCATAGACCTCCTGGGCTTTTTGTTCCGACAAAGACAGCACCATCTCCTGGGGAGCGCTCCCCGCCCTCTGTTCCTCCCCATGGCTGGGGCATACCTCGTAGTCCAGCCCGATCTGTTTTAACAGCTCCCGTCTCCTGGGCGAAGCGGAAGCCAGTACGATCCTGTATCCTTCCATCTCTATCCTTCCACATGGGCCCCAGGCGTAAACAGCCGGGTATCCTTCCCCTGTCCCCTGGCCCCGCTGGCTGCCACAGCCTCCCGGCAAAAGGCTTCCTGCGCGCAGTAGGCTTCCTTGCCCCGGCGGTCCACCTTTTCATAGGTGCCGTCCGGCTGCAGCACATGGGCTTTCTGATTGTCTTTCAGTTGTCCCTCCAGGATATGCTTCAACTTTTCCTGCAGCCGTGGGTCCTCTACCGGGAAAAGGATCTCCACCCGGCGTTCCAGGTTCCTGGGCATCCAGTCGGCGCTGCTGCAGTAATATTCCGGCCTGCCGTTGTTTTCAAAGAAAAAGATGCGGGCATGCTCCAGGAAATTGCCGACGATGGAGCGCACTGTGATGTTTTCGCTGACGCCCGGTATCCCCACTTTCAGACAGCAGATGCCCCGGACGATCAGTTCGATCTTCACGCCCGCCTGGCTGGCCTGATAAAGGGCCTCGATCACGTCCCGGTCGCAGAGGGAATTCATTTTGGCGATGATATGTCCCCCTCTTCCCTCCTGGGCGTTCTTCCTTTCCCTGCCGATCAGATATAGGAAACGGTCCTTCAGCCAGAGGGGCGCCAGGCTCAGCCGGTTCCAGGACCGGGGTTCGGAATAGCCGGACAGCATGTTGAAGACAGCGGTGGCGTCCTCCCCGATCGCTTCGTTAGCCGTCATCAGCCCGATATCGGTATACAGCTTGGCGGTGGCGTCGTTATAGTTTCCCGTCCCCAGATGCACATAACGCCGGATGCCGTCCTCTTCCCGGCGCACCACCAGCGTGATCTTGCTGTGGGTCTTTAAACCCACCAGGCCGTAGATCACATGGCAGCCCGCCTGCTCCAGCTTCCTCGCCCATACGATGTTGTTTTCCTCGTCGAAACGGGCTTTCAGCTCCACCAGGACGGAAACCTGCTTTCCATTGTCCGCCGCCTGCGCCAAAGCCGCTACGATAGGCGAATTGCCGCTGACCCGGTACAGCGTCTGTTTGATCGCCAGCACATCGGGATCTCTGCTTGCCTGACGGATGAAATCCACCACAGGCTCAAAGGTCTGATAAGGATGATGCAGCAGGATATCGCCCCGCCGGATCCTGTCAAAAACGGAACCTTCCCCGGCAAATTCCGGCACAGGCTGCGGCGTGTAGGCCGGCGTTTTTAAGGCTTCAAAGCCCTCCAGCCCGTAAACCTTCATCAGAAAAGTCAGATCCAGCGGCCCTTCCGCAAAAAAGATGCCTTCTTCCTCTACCCCCAGTTCCTTGCGCAGCAGCTTCACCAGCCGCTTGTCCGCTCCATCTTCCAGTTCCAGCCGTATCGTCCGCCCCCAGGTCCTTTTCTTGATCTGTTTTTCGATCTCCTTGAGCAGATCCTCCGCCTCGTCCTCATCAATGGAAAGGTCGGCGTTGCGGGTGATGCGGAAAGGATGGGCGCAAAGCACGTCATAATTTAAAAACAGCCGGCTGATATTGCGCTCGATGATCTCTTCCAGCAGGATGAAAACGGCGCCCTCCTGCCCTTGTGCCTTATCTGCGGGGATCTGCACCACCCGGGGCAGGACGGAAGGAACCTGGACGGTGGCGAAATCCAGTTCTTCTTTGCCTTTTTTACCGTTTTTCCTGTCTTTTTTTGCTAATAACGCCCCAATATTTAAAGAGCGGTTCCGGATCAGGGGGAAAGGCCGGGAAGAATCCACCGCCATGGGCGTCAACACCGGATAGACGTTCTCCATAAAATAGTCGTCCACATATCTTCCCTGTTCCGGCGTCAGATCCTCATGATGCTCTGTAAAGGAAAGCCCGTTGGCTTTCAGTTGCGGCAAAAGCATCCGGTTATAGGTGGAATACTGCAGCGCCACAAACTCATGCAGCGGCTTGATGAGCGAAGAAAGCTGCTCCTTCGGCGTAAGCCCCGCGATATCCTTTCCCGTGTATTTGGCGTTCACCATATCCGTCAGGGAACCGATGCGCACCATGAAAAATTCGTCCAGATTGGATGCCGAGATGCTTAAAAATTTCAGCCGTTCAAAGAGAGGGATCTGTTTATCCCGGCTCTCTAAAAGCACCCTTTTATTGAACAAAAGCCAGCTCTGCTCCCGGTTCGTGTATAAAGCCGGATCCAGAAATCCTTTATTTTCCGCCATGATCGATATTCTCCCTCCAGATTTTCCAATTCCTGCGGTTCCGCCTTAAAGGAGCCGTTTCTGCCGGATCACGGGACGCACGCTGTATACCTCTTCAAAGAAATCCGCACGGCGGGAAAACAGCCCTTTTTCCAGCGTGATATCCTCCACCGTGTCCACCGACAGGATCAGTTGATCCTCCTTAAGAGAGGCCTTTACGTCCTTGCATTTCTGCTTGTGGCTGCGGTCCAGGGCATTGGAGATCTGCAGGATCGCCGTCAGCTTTGCAATGGTCAGAAATTCTTCCTGCTCCATGCTGCCGCCCTCTGCCCGCTCCATTTCGTAATCAAATTCCATATGGTTATATTTGACCACATTGGCCACGATCTCCCGCTCCCGGTGGGAAAGGCCGATGATCTCCGTAGCCATGATGATAGCGTAGGAACATTCCGCCAGGTTCATCATGCTGATATATTTCCCGCAGTCATGCAGAAGCGTGGCGATCCGCAGAAGAAGGCGTTCCCGCTTGCCCAGCCCGTGGATCTTTTTGGTGCTGTCAAAAATGGTCAGGGCGATCTGCTCCAGCGTCTCCGCCCGCCGTTTGCTGCCCATGTATCGTTTGCTGATCCCCCAGGCGCAGGTGATGATATCCTGTTCAAAGTCGTGAACCGGCGTGATCAGCCGCCGCTTTTCCGCATATTCATAGGCGATGCCGTCGCAAAGCGTCACCCCCGGCGCCCAAATGAACTTGGCGCTACTCTGGATCGCCATCTGTCTGACGATCGCGGAAGAGATCCGAAGGAGCGCCACGTTTTCCTCCGGCAGATCGAACCGCCGGGCGATCTCCTCTTCCGTATGCCCGTTGACAAAATCCAGAAAGGAAAAAAAGGAAGCGCTGTCGATATAGCCGCCGTCCGGAGACTCCGAAAGCTTCCGGCGGATCAGGGCGGAAATATAATCGTCCACCACGATGATATTCTCGATGGCGCGGTCCTTTAAATACATCTTTTTAAACACGGAAAACTGGGTGGAAAGCATTTCCTCCAAAAGCTCCGGATGGCGGGACGGGCGGACGTTGAGGCGGTGGAGCTTTTCCTGCAGCCGCAGCACCCCCAGCCTTAAATTGCAGGTGGCGGACAGCTTATCCTTGTCAAACAGGGAACACTGAATGCTGCCTCCTCCGATATCCAGGACTACCGTCCCCTTTTCAATGATCTTTCCAAACCCCTCCCCCCGGGAGGCGATGGACTTGTAATCCAGGAAACGCTGTTCGGAATTGCTTAGGACTTCTATCTTGATCCCCGACCGCTGGGCGATCTGATCCAGCACCAGGTCCGTATTCCTGATCTCCCGGATGGCGCTGGTCCCATAGGCCTTGTAATCGTCCACGCGGTAGGATTTCAGGACGGACATGAATTCCCGCAACACCTGGCAGAGTTCCTCCAGCTTATCATGGCCAAGCTTCCCTGTCGCGTAGGTGTCGCTGCCCAGATCCAGCCGGTTGCTTACGCAGTCCACTTCCCGGATGCCTGTGGTTTTGGATATCGTAAAGATCTTGACCGTCTGTTCATAAGAACCCACATCGATAGCCGCAAAAGTTTTCATCCGACCCCATCCTCTTTTCCTTTTCTTTTACCGCCCCAGCAGAAAGTCGATAAACTGCTGCGCCGTGCGCCCGGACAGGCCGCCGTGGGAAAGCTCCCACTGGTTCGCCTGCAAAAACAACTCCTCTGCCGGAATGTCCAGCCCGCTGCGCCGCGCCAGCCCCTCCACGATCTCGTTGAACTGCCGCTTATCCGGCGAGCCGAAATAAATGGTAACGCCAAAGCGCGAAGATAAGGACAGCTTTTCCTGTACCGTATCCCGGGTATGCAGCTCCTCGTCCCGCTCTTCTTTGTCCCTGAAACTCTCCCGCACCAGGTGCCTGCGGTTGGAAGTCGCGTAGATCAGCACATTGCCAGGGCGCCTCTCCAGCCCGCCTTCGATGACCGCTTTCAAATATTTATATTCCACCTCGAACTCTTCAAAGCTCAGATCGTCCATATAGATGATGAATTTGTAATTGCGGTTCTTGATCTGGGCCACCACGTCGTTGAGATACTGGAACTGATGCTTATAGACCTCGATGACCCGCAGCCCCCTGTCATAATATTCGTTGGCGATGGCCTTGATACAGGAGGATTTTCCCGTGCCCGCGTCCCCGAACAGAAGGCAGTTATTCGCCCTCTTCCCGCTCACAAAGGCCTCCGTATTCTCCACCAGCTTCTGCTTCTGGATCTCATAACCGATGAGATCGGAAAGCTTCACATGGGCGATATTTAAGATCGGCTCGATGCGCACGCCCTCCGGCCCCGGCGCAAGACGAAACGCTTTGTGCAGGCCGAATTTCCCAACGCCGTATTCCCGGTAAAACGCCGTCAGCGTCTCCTTCATCTCTTCCGGCGTGCGATCTTTGCTGAATTTTTCCGCCAGCGCGCAGATCCTGTCCTTGATGCGGGTATTGTAAACCGCGCTCTCCTGTCTGTTGCCCTCGTAATCCAGCACAAGATCAAAATCCCCGACGCAAAGCTGCTCTGCCAGATCGGAAAAATCATAGTCGTAAAACGCCTTGAAAACGGCAATATCGTGCAGCACGGCCCGGTTGACGCTACCCTCGACGTGTCCCCGCATCTCGCAGGCGCGGCTGTAGCTGTTTTCATTGTTGACCAGAAGGTGGGCCAGATAACAGTGCCAGAGGTTCCCGTAAAAGCCGTATCTGCCGGCCATTTCCAGAAGCCTGTGCATACAACTGTATAAAACCGCCGCTTTCTCCTCCCGGCAGGGCTCTTCGTCCCTGTAATGCTCCATGAGCCAGACCATATCCTTTAAAAGGGCGCCGTCTTCAAAATTTTGATAGATGATCAACGTTTTTTCTTTCATCCCGGATTCCTCAGTAATTTCCCAGCACGCGCAGATTGGACGCCTCTTCCCGCAGTCCCCGCAGCGCGTTTTTCACCGCGACGTCGGCCAGATTGCCCTCAAAATCCACAAAGAACCGGTATTCCCAGGCCCTTCCCTCGATAGGGCGGCTCTCGATCTTGGTCATGCTCAGGTTGTTATAAATGATATGAGAAAGCATATGGTAAAGGGTGCCGCTCTCATGGCGCACCTCGAAACAGATGCTCACCTTTTTCGCATCCCTGCAAAAGATCTTCTGGTTGGTCACAACGATAAAGCGCGTGGAATTGGAGGAAACGTTGTTCACCGGTTTCTCCAGTACCTCCAGGCCGTAAACCTGCCCCGCGTATTCGCTGGCGACCGCCGCCTGATCCCGCCTGCCGTCCCGCGCCACCTTGCGGGCCGCGAAAGCGTTGTTGGGCATGGAGATCTGCTGCCAGGAATGGGCGCTTAAATACCGGGAACTCTGCATCAGGGACTGGGGGTGCGAATATACCGTCGTAATCTCCGACAGCTTCGTGCCGGGCAGGCCCAGCAGACAGTGTTCGATCCGTATGATCTGCTCCCCCACGATATAATGTTCAAATTCCACCAACAGATCATAGATCTCGCTCACAACGCCCGCCGTGGAATTTTCGATGGGAAGCACCGCGAAATCCGCCCGTCCCTCGTCGATGGCGCTCATGGCGTCCCGAAAGGTATCCACATGGATGCTGTCGATCTTTTCCCCGAAAAAACGGACCATGGCCGCCTGGGAATAGGCCCCTTCCGCCCCCTGGAACACGACCCGCACCTTCCCGGTATCCAGCGCGTCCACGGGAAGGAAAGGAGGCCGTCCCGTCTGCCCGTTCTCGGAAAGCATCTGATATTGCAGTTTCCGGCTCATGGCCATGATCTGCTCATATAATTCCACGATCCCGTGGCGGTTGAAATCGTTATGGGCCATGGCCCGCACGCCCGCCAGCTTCGCCTCTTCCCGGGATTTGTCAAATACCTTTTTCCCATTTTCTATTTTATATTCCGCCACCTGCCTGCTGACGTCCATCCGTTCTTCATACAGGCTGACGATCTGTTTATCGATGTCGTCGATCCGTTCCCGGAGCTGTCCAAGATCCATTCCCGTCCTGTCCCCTTTTCCTTTATTCTTCCGTATGGATACAAATATATTAAAATATCATAACACACAATGAATAAAAAAAGAAGTTATATTCATACTAATTTCCATGAAAAAAAATCATGGCTTTCAAAATTTCATCCGCTGCGGCGTCATCGGCTGGTGCATGGAGATCCTGGTGACCGCTTTCGAGTCTTTTCGCAGAAGGGAACCGGGGCTGGTAGGCCACACCTCCCTGTTCATGTTTCCCATCTACGGCGCCGCCTGCCTGCTGCGCCCCTTATGCCTGCTGCTTTCCGGCCTGCACTGGATCGTGCGGGGGCTGATCTATATGAGCTGCATCTTCGGCGCCGAATACGCCAGCGGCCGCTTTCTGAAAAAAAAGGGCCAGTGCCCCTGGGGCTATGACCATGCCGGCTGGAACATAGACGGCGTGGTGCGCCTGGATTATGCCCCCGCCTGGTTTCTGGTGGGGCTTTTGTTTGAGCGCGTTCTTCTGGGCAGCAATGGTCGCAACAGAGGCGGCAACAATTTTCAAAAAGGGGGTTGACATTTTTGACGGCTTCCGTTAGAATTACAGTTATCGCGCAGGAATGGCGGAATTGGCAGACGCGTACGGTTCAGGTCCGTATGGTAGCAATACCATGAGAGTTCAAGTCTCTTTTCCTGCACTGTCAGGGGCACTTTGTGAGAACAAAGTGCCTTTTTCATTGGGCGCAGTCCCGGACAGGGAAGGAAAAACCGCCGTCGGCAGACAGCGGTCCTTTTTGTCAGGAAAGTCCCTTTCATCCGATACCTTATCGGCTAAGCTCCTGCCGGATGGCCTCCCCGGTCACGCTGCCATAGATCTCAAACAGCATCTTCAAAAACCCCCGGAGCTTTTTGCGCATATCAGGATCGAGGCTGCGCATATATTTCATACAGCTTTTCATGTTTTCCTTCCAGTCCGCCGCAAACTCCGTCAGCGTCGTGGCGCCCGTCCCCTCCAGCATTTCAAACAGGGAGTCGACCATCAACTCTCGCTCGTCTTCCGACAGAGCGAAGATCCACTGGTTCAGCACCTCGTCCATGCGGCGTCGCTTGGCCTCGATCTCCCGGGCCTTTACCAGAGCGCCGTCCCCCACCTGCCAGGTATAACAGTCATGCTGCTGGACGCCGAAGGCGGTGCTTTTGACCACCTCGTAATCCTCATAGTTCTGCAGCATCATTCCCACCAGGGAGGAAACCGGCAGGATCCGGCGCACCCGTCCCCGGATGCCGGCGTAATCCTTTTCCGGCAGCATTTCCGGCAGAAAACCGGGGCCGTCCAGACTGTAGACCTCTGCGATCCGCGCCTTTATCTCAGGCTCCGCCATAGCCGAACCATAGATGGCCAGATTGCCGCCCTTGGAATGGCCGCAGACCAGAAAATCACCGTCCAGAAGGGCGCCGGCGCAATTTAAGTACGCGACGCTCTGCTGCTGCGCCGGCACATGGTGTTTGAAGGCCATGTTAAAATCCTCTTTCCAGCCTACGATCGTCCCGTCCGTTCCGCGAAAGGCCACCACGGGCTTCGCCCCCTCCGGGAAAAAGGTGATCGCGCCAAACTGCATCTCTTTGCTCACGTCCAGAAGGGACTGATACCCGCTGCAGCGCATATTGCAAAAACGCCGTCCCAGCAGCAGAAGCTTCCACAGCTCCCGGTTCTGCCGTTCATAGGTCTTAAAGTAAAAGACCCGGTCCGGATCCATGGCTTCGTCGATCTCCGTCAGCGACACCGTTTCCCCTTTTTCCGACAGGGCGGGCACCACGCCGTCAAATCCCAGATAGGACATCTGGGCCAGGATCAGGGCGTCCACTTCGCAGAAAGGAAACTCCTCAAAAGTCCGGTCCCCGTATTCCTTCATATAATCAAACACATTCCCCATGGCCGTTTTCTCCGTTTTCTGTTTTCTTTTTGGCAGTCTTTTACAGGCCGCCGAATTTGCCCGGATAATCCGTTCCCGTGTCCGCCGCGATCCGGGACGCATAGCGCCCGGGATCCTCCGCCATTTTCGTCATGGTATCAAAGGCGCAAAGCGCCATTTTTGCCCCGTTGTTTTGCAGTCCGTCCCTTTCCTGATCCATGGCCGCTTTAAAACGGTCGATCTGCCAGACCAGGATATCCGCCACCGTAACGCCCGAAATAGCCGTCCGGCACAGAAACGTCCCGTTTTCCATATAATAGATCCATTCGGCCAGAATGTCCCCATGGGACAACAGGCGCTCCCAGAAAGCGTCATAAAAGGCCTGATCCTTTCCGGCGCGCATACATAAGTCCGCCGCAAAACGCGCGGCGTTTTCCACCCGTTTTTGGTCCTCCTGCGTCATACCGTCCTCCGGTCTGCGTCCTTTCTCAGCCAAGCGCCGCCGCGTCGATCCGGTCCAGCTCCTCCCGGCTAAAGGGCGCGCTGTTTAACACCTGCAGGTTGTCCAGGATTTGCTGGGGCCTGGAAGCGCCGATCAGGACGCTGGTGACCACGCCATCCCGAAGCACCCACTTTAAGGCCATCTGGGCCAGGCTTTCGCCGCGCTCTACCGCGATCCCGTTTAGCGCGCGGATGCGTTCCAGCTTTTCCTGGGTAAAATCCCCCTCCCGCAGAAAACGCCCGTCCGTCCGCACCCGGCTGTCCGCCGGGATCCCGTTTAAGTAGCGGTCCGTCAGCGTTCCCTGAGCCAGAGGGCTGAAGGAAATAATGCCCTTGCCCGCTTTTTCGGCCGCCGCTTTTAAGCCGTTCTTTTCAATGGTACGGTTAAAAATATTGTAACTGTTCTGATTGATGATAAACGGGCAGTTCAGATCCTCCAGGATCCGGCTGGCTCTTTCCATCGTCGGCCCGTCATAATTGGAAAGCCCTACATACAGCGTCTTGCCGCTCTTCACCGCCTGGGCCAGCGCGCCCATCGTCTCTTCCAGAGGCGTATCCGGGTCCATCCGGTGATGATAAAAAATGTCCACATAATCCAGCCCCAGCCGCTGCAGGCTCTGATCCAGGCTGGCCAGCAGATACTTCCTGCTGCCCCAGTCCCCGTAAGGGCCCTCCCACATCTCATAGCCGGCCTTGGTACTGACTAAAAGCTCGTCCCGATAGGCTCCGAGTTCTTCCCGCAGGATCTTGCCGAAATTGCGTTCCGCGCTGCCCGGCTCCGGCCCGTAGTTGTTGGCCAGATCAAAATGGGTGATCCCGTTATCAAAGGCGGTAAAGCACATCTGCTTCATATTCTCATAGGAGGAATGATCCCCGAAATTGTGCCACATCCCCAAAGACAGCTCCGGCAGCTTCAGCCCGCTGCTGCCGCAGCGATGATATTTCATTGTGCCGTATCTTTCCCGATTTGCCTGATACATAGCGTCTTGTCCGTCCTTTCTCATTTTGTTTCCTTATGTTTTATCCGTCATCTTTTATTCGTATCCGTAAAAAACCTGCGCCAGCGGCGAGCTTTTATCCAGGATCAGCGTATTGTTCCCGCCGGTCAAGGACGCCCTGGCCGCGTCCAGGGAGCGCACAAACTCGTAAAAATCCGCCTTCCCCTCGTCGTTATAGGCCTGGGAAAGGATCTGCATATACATGGCCTCCCCCTCCGCCTTGATCTTCTCCGCTTCCGCCGCGGCCTCGGATTTCATGACTGAAACCTCCTTGGACGTGTCGTTGATGATCTTCTGGGCCGAAGATTTGCCCTCCGCGGTATAGGAGGCGGCGATGTTGTTGCGCTCGGAGATCATGCGCTCATAGACGGCCTGTTTGTTGTCGTCCGGCATATCCAGCGACTTTGTCTCCACCGCGATGACCTCGATGCCGTAGCTGTCCAGGGAATTGCCGATGTTCCCGCTGATGTCCAAAGCCAGCTTGCCGTCCCGGTTTTCGATGATCTCCGCCTGATCCATGTTGGAGATCACGGATTTCATGGAAGAAAACACGGTGGCGCTGATGCGGGACTGGGCCTGGGCCACCTGACCGTTCAAATGTCTCGTAAACAACACGGGATCCGATACCTTCCAAAGCACGAAAGCATCGGCGATCATGCTCTTTTTATCCTTTGTGATCACGTCGGATTTGGGGATATCGTAAAGCTGCAGTTGTTTCGGGACGGATGCGGTATCCTGCACAAACGGGATCTTAAAAGACACGCCCGGTTCTTCGATCACCTTTACGATCTCTCCGAACTGCTTCACCAGCTTATATTCGTCGGGATAAGTGACCACCATGGAGGAAAACACCACGACGACTGCGGCGACTGCCAGAACTATGCCCAGCCCTTTGCCCAATTTTTTCATTCTGCATCCTCCTCTCCGCCTTCGTCAGCCCCTGCATCTTCCGCCTGTCCCCGTGCGGCGGAGGTACTCTGCGCCTGCGTACCGGCCACATCCTGGCCGGACGCAGCGCCTTGGGCCGCTTCCTGCGCTGCTCCAAAGCTGTCCAGCGGCAGCAGTTTCTGGGTGCCGCCCTCGTCCACGATGTAGATGCGCAGCTTCGGCAGCACCTCCTCCATCGTCTCATAAAACATACGCTGTTTGGTGATCAGCGGGTATTTGGTGTATTCCGCATACATCTGCTCAAAACGGGAAACCTGGCCCTGGGCCTCATTGATGCGGGCCTCTTTCTCGGCCTCCGCGTCCTTGATGATCTGGTCGCAGGTCGCCTCCGCCTGGGGGATCTTCTCGCTGCGGTCTTTGTTAGCGTTGTTGATGGCCGTATCCTTGCCCTGCTTGGCGTTTTCCACGTTCTTAAAGGCGTTTAAGACCTCCGTGGTCGGCGGGAAAGCGTCCTGGATTGTGATGTTGACGACAGACAGGCCGATATCCTCCTGGATCATGCGCTCCGTCAGCTTTTCCTTGATCACCGACTGGATCTCCGCCTTGCCCGTGGTGATCACATCGTCCACGTTGTAGGTGCCCACCGTATCGCGGATATAGGACTGGGCCAGCATCTTGAGGGTGCGCTCCGGATCCTGGGAAGCATACAGATATTTCACCGGATCGCTCACCATGTATTCCAGATAAAAATCCGTGTTCACAAAATTAAAATCCTTGGTGATCATCACGGATTCCTCGTCGATGGACTCGCCGCTGTCCACGTCATACCCGATGGCCATACCCATGATGACCTTGGAGACCCGCCTCACCCGCTGCACAAAGGGGAGTTTGAAATGCAGTCCCGCCTGGGAAACGGCTTCCGCCCTGCCAAGCGTCGTGACCACGGCGTAATTGTCCTCGTCCAGCATATAATAACAGTTCATGCCCACGATCAGAAGAACGATCACGGCAAAGACCGCAAACGCCCCTTTAAACGGAAACTTTTTCCCGACCGGCCGTCCGCCGGAATCGAAGTGTTCCATGCCCTGCTCCCTTTTTTTCCTGGAAAAGCTGCCGAAGGGATTCCCTCCGCCAAACTGCTGGTTCCCAATCATTTCCTTTCCTCCTCGCTGCTGCCTGCCATACTGTCCCGTATCACGCCTCCAGGCTGCCGGTCCCGTCCAGGGAAAGCATCTCGGCATAGGCCATGATAAACGGGCCGCTGCCCTTTCCCTCGTCGGGCAGATAATATTCCGTCAGCTCGTAATTGTTGGTATTATTGGCGCTGGCTTTTAGGTAAATATCCGTCAGCGCCCCGTCTTTTAATTTTTCCCGGACCATGCCGGCAAAACCTTCCATAGCAGCCTCCCGATAGGTAGGATCCAGCCAGCCCCTGCGGACGCCCTTTAGGATCGTATAAACGAACATGGCCGTACCGCTGGTCTCCAGCCGGTTGGTCTGCGTCACGGGCCGGTCCGCCAGATTCGCCCAGAGACCGCTTTTTGACTGATAGGGCAGGATCCCGTCCACAAACACCTGCAGGGCCTTTCTGCGCTTTTCCAGATACGCTTCCGGCAGCACCTCCATCACATCCACCATGGCCATGCCGTACCAGCCCATGGCCCGGGACCAGTGATAGGGGCAGACATCCTCCCGGCTGTTGCAGGCGTGATAGTACATGCCATTGGGGGAAAGCATCGTGTCCGCCACCCAGTCAAGCCTCTCCTGCACCAGCGCCAATTGGGCGCTGTCCCCAACGGCGGCGGCATGATGGGCCAGGAAGGGCTGCAGCATATAGATGCCGTCCAGCCAGACCTTGTACCTGGGCGGCTGTCCGCCTGCCCAACTGTGCCAGTAATTATGGCCCAGGGCGGCCTCCGTATCCTGCGTCGGCACGTTATCCCCTTTGGAATTGGAATGCGCAGGGTCGGTCAGATCCCGGTAGAGGTCCGCCGTGATCTCCCGGTAGGCCCCGGATTCTCCCGCCATCCGCTCCATCAGGGCCGCCGTCTTATAGCAGTCCGCGCCGTGATGGTCCACATACCCGGCCAGATTGCGGCTCAGGGCGCTTTTCCCGTCTTTTCCCGTCACGATCATGCTGTCCAGATAGGCCCGGACATAATCGTGATAGGCGCTGCCCTTCTTCGGATCGGCCTCATAAATGTCATAAAGCCCCTCCATGACCACGCCGTTATAATAGCTCCAGTCGAACAGATAGGGCTTGGCCGACGGCGTGCGTTTTTCATTGTCCCAGGAGAAAAACTGTTTCTCGTCCGCCACGATCCTCTGCGGCACATTGTGCGCCGAATCCACGGTCAAAGCGTCTATATACGCCTTTGCCCTGCCCATGATCTCTTTGTAAGTGCCCCCGTCCATAAAATAACCTCCCTTTCCCTGTCAGGGCGCCCTGTCCGTCAAAGCGCCTGTTGTCTCATTATAACACAGTTTTTCCGGCGGCTCAATAGAAACGGCGGGCGCAGCGCACCGGGCAAGCGGCGGGCGCACGCGCCGGGCATAGGGCAAAAAAACTGCGCCGCCCGATCCCAATGATTTCCCTTGATTTTCCCGGAGCATGATGCTAATATAGTTTCGCAAATCATGTGGCTGATTTTTTAAAGCAAAGGAGACATGACCATATGGCGATCATTTCAACCAACGATGCGGCGGAGAGCTATGAAAAGGCGTACCGTTTGGGAAAAAAGGAGGGCGAACCCATCGCCGTCCTGGACGACATTTTAAAAGAAAAACATATTAACAGCCCCCGGGAGATCCCGTTGGGGCTGGTTCAGATCCCCATGAGCCAGATCGCGGGCACCAAATCCGAGGGACGCAGCGCCGCCATGAGCAAAAGCTTTTACCCGCTGCTGGATTCCAAAAGCGAATTTGCTTCCAAGTGGATTTCCCTGTGCCGCGCCCATTTAAGCGAAGGGATCCGGGACCCGATCAAGGCCTACGAATTTATGAACCGTTTTTATGTGCAGGAGGGCAACAAGCGCGTCAGCGTGCTGAAATATTTTGACGCCGTTTCCGTCCCCGGCTATGTGACCCGGATCGTCCCGCCCTGGTCGGAGGATAAGGAGGTGCGGATCTATTACGCCTTCATGGACTTTTACCGCCTGTCCTCCATCAACTATATCTGGTTTTCCAAAGAGGAAAGCTTTTCCAAGCTGCAGCAGTTGGTGGGCAAACGCCCCGATGAGATCTGGACAAAAGACGATCAGATGGACTTCAATTCCATCTATACCCGCTTCTGCGCGGAATACGACAATATCGTGGGCAAAAAGCTGTCCATCACCCCCGGGGACGCCTTCCTGTTTTTCATCGGCATTTACGGCTACCGTTCCCTGAACGATATGACGACCTCGGAATTGAAGGAAAAGCTGGCCAAGGCCCAGGAGGAATTTTACCTTCTGATATCCGACGATTCCCTGCAGCTTCAGATGGAGCCGGAGGAAAACGTCCGGAAAAAGAACCTTCTGGCCCGTCTGATCCCGGTGAGTACGCCCCGGATAAAAGTGGCCTTTTTGCAGGAACGCTCTGCCGAGACTTCCACCTGGGCCTACGCCCATGAACTGGGACGGATGCATCTGGAAGAAACTTTTTCTGACCAAGTCAGCACGGCCAGCTACGAAAACGTGACGCCCGCCAACGCGGACGAGATCCTGCAGAAAGCGATCGAAGACGGCAACAACCTGATCTTTACCACCTCTCCCCCGCTTTTAAAGGCAAGCTTAAAGGCGGCCATCGAACATTCGGAAGTAAAGATCCTGAACTGTTCGCTGAACACCTCCCATCGCCACATCCGCACCTACTATGCGCGCATGTATGAGGCGAAGTTTTTAATGGGCGCCATCGCCGGCGCCATTTCCGAAAACGGAAAGATCGGTTACATAGCGGACTATCCGATCTTCGGCATGACCGCCAGCATCAACGCCTTCGCGCTGGGCGCCAAAATGGTGAACCCGCGGGCCAGGGTCTATCTGGAATGGTCCACCTTAAAGGACCACGATCCCTACGAAACGCTGCGGCAGAAGGGCGTTACCGTCATTTCCGGCCTGGATATGGCCCTGCCCGGACAGTCCCGACAGTTTGGCCTCTATGAAACCGCCGGCGATATGCCCCGCAGCCTGGCCATGCCCGTATGGCACTGGGGAAAATTTTACGAACAGATGATCCGCAATATCATGGACGGTTCCTGGAAGTATGACGACGCCTCCGATGAAACCAAGGGGCTGAATTACTGGTGGGGTATGTCCGCGGGCATCGTGGACGTGATCTGCTCCCATCATCTGCCCATCGGTACGATCCGCCTGATCGATATGCTCCGCTCCACCATCTGCCAGGATGATTTTAATCCCTTTTCCGGGGTACTCTATTCACAGGAAGGCATCGTGCAGACGGATCCCGACAGGGCCTTAAGTCCGGAGGAAATCATCGAAATGGACTGGCTGGCGGAAAACGTGGAAGGCCGGATCCCCGACCCGCAGGAGCTGGTGGAAAGCGCGAAGCCCGTGGTCGACGTACAGGGGCTGGAGACTGCCGGAGCCGCCCCTCATGAGGTAGGGATCGACTAAAGACAGGACGGCAATGGGATGGAGAACTTTGGCCTATGAAGATCTTGGCGATCGGAGATGAGGAATCCAAATTATACTGGGACTATTATGAGCCGGGCATGTTTGACGATATCGACCTGATCCTCTCTTCCGGGGATCTGGATCCTCGCTATCTTTCCTTTTTGGCCACCTTCGCCCATGCGCCGGTACTCTACGTCCATGGCAACCACGACGACAAGTACGAGAAAATACCGCCGGACGGCTGCATCTGCATCGAAGATCAGATCTATGTCTACAACGGCATCCGCATCCTGGGGCTGGGCGGTTCCATGCGCTACCACCCCGGCGTCCATCAATACACGGAACGGGAAATGGCGCGGCGCGTCCGACGGCTGCGGCTCAAGCTGTTCTTTTCCGGCGGCTTCGATATCCTGCTGGCCCACGCCCCCGCTTTCCAGCTCAATGACGGGCGCGACCTGCCCCATCAGGGATTTCAGGTGTTCCGCACCCTGATGGAGAAGTACCGTCCCCGTTTTTTCATCCACGGGCATGTGCATATGTCCTACGGACGGCAGCACAAGCGCTATGACAAATACGAAGACACGCATATCATCAACGCCTACGAAAAATGTATTTTTGAATACGAGGATGAAAATCTAAAAGAGCATGTCCGTTAAAATCTTTTAAAATTGCAAAAACAAATGTATAAAACTGGAAAAGGAGGGGATCCTTATGATAGTCAAGGAAACCCCTCCTTTGATGATACGGATGATGAGATAATATTTATCCTCCCCTTGAAAAGCGCCCGGAGGCCACGCGCCCCGGGCGTTTTTTTGACTAAAAGCCGTCTCTTACCTCTCTTCGTCCCCCAGCCGGCGCATTTCCGTATAGGCCAGCAGCAGCGGCCCCACGCCCTTGGCATCGTCCTCCACGATGGGTTCGGACATATAATAGGCAAAGCTGCCGTCCCGGCGCAGGTTGTTTGCCGGCCCAAGGCCCGCCACCAGGCAGATCCCGCCCAGGCTCAGATGGCCGTCTTTTTCCTTCAGATAGCGGTCGCAGATACCCTGAAACGCTTTCAGGCCGGGCTGGCGGTAGCTCTGAGGCAAAAATCCCAGCCGCACGCCCTTCAACAGAGAATAGGCCATGATCGCGCTGCCGCTGGTTTCCAGATAGTTGGGCTTCTGCCCGCCCAGGGCCGGCAGTTGATACCACATACCGCTCTCATCCTGGAAGCGCAGCATGGAATCGATCAGATCCACAAAAACCTGCTTCAGCCGCTCATACTCGGCCTCCCATTCCGTGCCCGGCTCGCACTTGCTTAAGGTATCCAGAAGCGCCATGGAATACCAGCCCAGCGCCCGCAGCCAGAAATTCTGGGAAAGCCCGGTCTGCCTGTCGCACCAGAAGACTGTCCGGGAGGCATCGTAGCCGTGATAATACAGGCCGGTCTTTTCATCCCGCATATGGGTTACGACATTTTCAAACTGGCGGAAAATATCCCCATAGTTTTTCTTATCGTGAAACTTCGTCTCATATTCCATATAAAAGGGCTGTCCCATATACATGCCGTCCAGCCACACCTGATCGGGATAGATCTTTTTGTGCCAGAAATTCCCTTCTTTGGTCCTGGGCTGCGTCTGCACCTGGCTGTAGATCAGGTCGATCGCCCTGCGGTACTTTTCCCGGCCGTTTAACTCATAAAGGGAAAACAGCGTCTTGCCGGCATTTACATTGTCGATATTGTACTCCTCCACCGAATATCCGACGATGGAGCCGTCCTCCCGCACCCGGTGGTCGATAAACGCGTCCGCGAAATCATAGTATTTCGTTTCCCCCGTCGCGGCAAAGATCTCCAGCAGCGCCAAAATCATACAGCCGTCGATGTAATTCCACCCGGCAGCCTTTCCTTCCCTCGCCTTTTCGATGTTCCAGGCCGGGATGTCCAGCGTACTCTTCTCGATCAGTTCGTCGATATACTTCTCAAAGATCTCCATTTTCATACCCCAAAGACCTCCTCCTCGTTTACTGCTTTTATTATAAAGGACGGGCCGAAAATAAGCAATCCCATGTTTGCCGCCGCGTCATAAGTTCCTATTTGACAAAACCCCCGATAACGGATATCCTAAAGGAAAAGACGCAGCTTTCCCGATAGGAAAGTAAGGAGATCCCTATGCAAAAGAAAACCCCCAAACAGATCGCGGCCCTGCTTTGCGCGGCGCTCCTGATCCTGCTCTATCTTGTGACCCTCTTAAGCGCTATCATCGGATTTCCCGGCTGGCAGCGCCTGTTTGGCGCCTGCCTGATCGCTACCGTAGCGCTGCCGATCCTGCTGTGGATCTATATCCGGATCTACGCCCGGATCCAGGAACAGAAAAAAGAAAAGCCGGACAGCGCGGACGAAAGCTGAACCGTGTTTTTGTTCAGCAAACGCCCAGCTTCTCCAGCTCTTTTTCCGCCTGTTGACGGTCTTGAAACCGAATGGCCCAAATGCCCTCCCGCCGCGCCGCGTCTACGTTTGCCTGGGTATCGTCCAGAAAAACGCATTCCTCCGGCTTTAGTCGATAGCGTTTCAGCAGCAGCCGGTAGATCTCCGGCATCGGCTTGATCAGCTTTTCCTGAAAAGACAGGATCCCCCCGTCCGTATAGGGCAGAAAATCCAGGGCGTGCCAGCTTTCCTTCAACGCCTTATCCGAAAAATTGGACAGTACCAGCACCTGATAGCCCCTGTCCTTCCACTTCCGGATCCATTCGATCGCGTAATCGTAACGGGTGATCAGCGGCGTAAAAGAAGCCAGCACCTTTCTGATATCTTTTTCCAGGGCAGGATCGTTCTCAATGAACAACCGCAGAATTTCTTCGTCTCCCAGGACGCCTCTGTCGTATTCCTGCCAGTCTTCGCTTTTCACCGTGGCGCGCGCCAGCCGTTCCACCATCTCTTCGTCATAGCCAAAGCTCTGAAACAGCGCATACCAGTCGAAACCGGCCAGCACATTCCCAATATCGAAGATTATCGTCCCGATCATACTTCCTCCCAGGAAATGCCGGTGCAGGTCCTCTCAGGCCAGACTGCTCTGCCTGTAGATGATGTCCTCTCTCCCGGGGCCGTTGGAAACCATGGTCACAGGATAGCCGATCTGCGCCTCAATGAACTCAATATACTTCCGGCAGTTCTCCGGCAGCTCTGCATAGCTGCGGATGCCGCGGATGTCGCACTTCCAGCCCTGCAGCACCGTCAGCACAGGCTTTGCCTTCTCCAGCTTCCAGGTCACGGGAAACTCCGTCGTCACTTCCCCGTCGATCTCATAGCCCGTGCAGACCGGGATCTCATCCAGATATCCCAGCACGTCCAGCACGGTCAGCGCCACATCCGTGGCCCCCTGGAGCCGGCAGCCATATTTGGAAGCCACGCAGTCGTACCAGCCCATCCGTCTGGGCCGTCCGGTGGTGGCGCCGTACTCGCCGCCGTCGCCGCCGCGCCGCCTCAGTTCGTCCGCTTCCTCTCCGAAGATCTCGGATACGAAAGCGCCGGCGCCCACCGCAGAGGAATAGGCCTTGGTGACCGCGATGATCTTTTTGATCTCATAGGGTGGCAGACCTGCGCCGATCGCCCCGTAAGCCGCCAGCGTAGAAGAAGAAGTCACCATCGGGTAGATCCCGTGATCCGGGTCCTTCATGGTGCCAAGCTGGCCTTCCAGCAGAATGTTTTTCCCTGCCCGGAGGGCTTCATCCAGAAAAGCGGATACGTTGCCCACATAAGGGGCCACCATATCCCGGTACTCATGCAGCGTCTCCAGCAGTTGTTCCGGATCGATCGGATCTTTATGGTACAGGTGTTCAAACAGCACGTTTTTCAGCTCGCAGACCCGGAGGACCTTTTCCCGGAGCAGTCCCTCGTCGAAAAGTTCGCTGACCTGGAACCCGATCTTGGCGAATTTATCCGAATAGAACGGGGCGATGCCGGATTTGGTAGACCCGAAGGACTTGCCCGCCAGCCGCGCTTCCTCATAGGTATCCAGCAGGATATGATACGGCATGACAAGCTGCGCCCGCTCCGAGATCATGATGTGGGGAGCCGGCACCCTGCGGTCCGTCAGTTCCTTTATCTCCTGAAAAAGTCGGGGCACGTTCAACGCCACGCCGTTGCCGATGATGTTCGTCACATGCTCGTAAAACACGCCGGACGGCAGCGTATGCAGCGCGAACTTTCCGTAATTGTTCACGATGGTATGGCCGGCATTGGCGCCGCCCTGAAACCGGATCACAATATCGGCTTCTTGCGCCAGCATATCGGTGATCTTGCCCTTGCCCTCGTCACCCCAGTTGGCTCCGACTACTGCTTTTACCATAACTTTTTCTCCTTTGCTGCAGTATAGCCCTGCTCTTGATAAGGAGCGTCCCCTGGACGCCCACCTATCAGTATACCAAAAAAATGCAATAAGTAAAGCCTGGAATTCGCCGTCAGACGTTGATCTGGGCCTTTTCCCCCAGCACCTGCCGGTTTTGATCCAGCACCGGCCGGATCACTTCCTCCAGGAAACGCTCCACCTGATGGACGCAGCAGCCCACATAGCGGGACGGCTCCATCGTCTCCTGCAGCGCTGCCTCGTCCAACTTGAACATCTCATCCTGGGCGATCATGGACAGCAGTTCATTGTCCCTGCCCTCCGCTTTCACACGCCGGCCGGCCTCCATGGACAATTCCCGGATCCGCTCGTGCAGCTCCTGCCGGTCGCCGCCCGCCTTGACCGCGTCCATCATGATATTCTCCGTAGCCATGAAGGGCAGTTCGCTGTAGAGCCGTTTCTCGATGACCTTCGGATAGACGACCAGACCGTCCACCACATTCATGCAAAGATCCAGAATCCCGTCCACCGCCAGAAAACCCTCCGCGATGGAAAGGCGCTTATTGGCGGAATCGTCCAGCGTCCGCTCGAACCACTGGGTCGCGGAGGTGATCGCGGGATTTAAAGCGTCCACGATCACATAGCGGGACAGGGAGGCGATGCGCTCGGAGCGCATGGGATTGCGCTTATAGGCCATGGCGGAAGAACCGATCTGGTTTTTTTCAAAAGGCTCTTCTACCTCTTTTAAATGCTGCAGCAGCCGGATGTCGTTGGACATCTTGTGGGCGCTGGCCGCAATGCCCGCCAGCACGTTCATGACGCGGGTATCCACCTTGCGGGAATAGGTCTGGCCGGACACCGGATAGCAGCCTGCAAATCCCATCTTCTGCGCGATCATGGGATCCAGCCGGTCCACCTTTTCCTGATCCCCTTCAAACAGCTCCAGGAAAGAGGCCTGGGTCCCCGTCGTACCCTTGGAGCCCAAAAGCCGCAGGGAATCCAGCACATAATCCAGATCGGACAGATCCATGAAAAATTCCTGAAGCCACAGCGTCGCCCGCTTGCCCACCGTGGTCGGCTGCGCCGGCTGAAAATGGGTAAACGCCAGGGTCGGCTGGCTCTTCTGCGCGTCCGCAAACCGGGCCAGTTCGTCGATCACGTTCAAAAGCTTACGGCGCACCAGCTTCAGCGCCTCCGCCATCACGATAATATCCGTATTGTCCCCCACATAACAGGAAGTGGCTCCCAGATGGATAATGCCTTTCGCCTTGGGGCACTGCACGCCGTATGCGTACACATGGCTCATCACATCGTGGCGCACCAGCTTCTCCCGTTCCCGGGCGACCTCATAATTGATATCCTCAGCATGGCTCTTCATCTCGTCGATCTGCTCCTGCGTGATGTCCAGCCCCAGTTCCTTTTCCGTCTCCGCCAGTGCGATCCAAAGCCTGCGCCAGGTGCGAAATTTCATGTCCTGGGAAAAAATGTACTGCATCTCGCGGCTGGCGTAACGCTCTGACAAAGGGCTGATATATCTGTCCGTATTCATCCGATGTTCTCCTTCTCCTGTGGCTTCCAAAATTGCCTGCTACAAAAGTATAGCGTAAAAGGCGGTATCCTGCAATACCTTTTCTGACAGGCCCATTACGGTTCTTCCCCCGCCCTTTTTCTCATATACATTTTTATGTGATCCTGTTTTCGGGAGGCATTCCCATGAAAAAAAATGCGCTGCTCAAGGGCACGCTTCTTTTGACCGCAGCGGGCGTCGCCAGCCGCTGCATCGGTTTTTTTTACCGGATCTTTCTCTCCCGGATGTTCGGAGCGGAAGGGATGGGCATTTACGAACTGATCAATCCCATCACCGCCCTGATCTTTTCCTTCTGCACCGCCGGTATCCAGAGCGCCATTTCCAAATTCGTGGCGGCGGAACCGGAGAAGGACGGCAAACCCAACCGCCTGCGCATCCTGCTGACCGGTATGTCCCTCTCGGGCGCCCTCTCCCTTCTTTGCGCCGTTTTCGTCTACCGGCAGGCGGACCTCATTTCCGGCGCGCTGCTCTCCGAACCCAGATGCGCGCCGCTTTTGCGCATCGTTTCCCTTTCCTTTCCGGCCGCCTGCATCCACTCCTGTATCAACGGCTATTTTTACGGCATCAAAAAAGCCGGGCTTCCGGCCTTTTGTCAGCTTTTTGAACAGTGCTTCCGGGTGGGCAGCGTCTTTTTCTTCTGGAGCTATGCGCAGCAAAACCAGATTTCCTTTTCCATCGCGGTGGCCGCCGTCGGCCTGGTCATCGGGGAATTTGCCTCCATGCTGGCCGGCATTCCCATCGCCCTGCTGCATTTTTCAACGGTTTTTTGCGCGGCGCAGCCCTCTGTGACGCCTTATCGGCGTGTGGCGGCCCGGATCCTGCTGTTTGCGCTGCCCTTATCCGCCAACCGAGTCTGCCTGCATCTGCTCGGGGCCGTGGAATCCGCCCGGATCCCGGTCAGCCTCCAGCGCTTTGGCTATACCCCGGGACAGGCGATCTCCATCTACGGCATTTTTACAGGTATGGCGATGACCTGCATCCTGTTCCCCTCCGCCCTGACCAATTCCATTTCAGTCCTGCTGATGCCCCTGATCGCGGAGGCGGACGCCAGACGCAACAGTGGGGCCATCCGTTCCTATCTGCGAAAAAGCATCCGCGGCTGTCTGCTGATGGGTCTGACATGCCTGTCCCTGTTCTTTCTGTGCGCGGACTTCATCGGCACTACCCTCTTTGGCAGCGCCCTGGCCGGCAGCTTCATCCGCACCCTGAGTTTTCTCTGCCCTTTCCTTTACCTCAATACCATGCTGTTTTCCATCCTCAACGGCCTGGGGAAAACAGGCCTCACTTTCCTGTTCAACATCGTCTCCCTGCTCATCCGGATCGCCTTCGTTTTCTTTGCGATCCCCTGCTTCGGCATCCAGGCGTTGTTTGCAGGGATGCTTTTCGGCCAGATCTTTTCTACGCTCTGCTGCCTGCTCTGTCTGAAAAAATACCGCTACCTGTAAATTCGATTCTGCCCTTGCGTTTCCTCTTTTCCTATACTATAATAAGCGTGCGCGCCCGTCACAGGGGCGGGCAATTTATAGGAAACGACAACGAAGGAGAAAGATTTACGATGGGTTTTTCATTTATAAAACAGCTTCCCACCCCCGATGAGATCCGTTCGCAGTATCCCGTCCCCGGGGAATTTGCGCGGCTCAAGGCCGCCCGGGACGCACAGATCCGGGAGGTGATCACCGGAAACAGCGACAAATTTCTGGTCATTATCGGCCCCTGTTCCGCAGACAACGAGGATGCGGTCTGCGATTACATCAGCCGTCTGGCCAGGGTCAACGAAAAGGTCAAGGACAGGCTGATCCTGATTCCCCGCATCTATACCAACAAACCCCGTACCACCGGGGAGGGATACAAGGGGATCGTCCACCAGCCCAACCCGGAAAGCGGGGAGGACTTCCGCCGGGGGATCGCCGCCATGCGGCGGATGCATATCCGCGCCTTTGAAGAATCCGGCCTGACTGCGGCGGATGAAATGCTCTATCCCGACAACTGGGGCTATGTGGCCGATATCCTGTCCTATGTAGCCATCGGCGCCCGCTCCGTAGAGGATCAGCAGCACCGCCTGACCGTCAGCGGCTTTGACGTGCCCGCCGGCATGAAAAACCCTACCAGCGGCGATTTTTCCGTCATGCTCAACTCCGTATACGCAGCCCAGCACCCTCACTCCTTTATCTACAGGGGGTGGGAGGTAAAGACCGACGGCAACGAGCTGGCGCATACCGTGCTGCGTGGCGCCACCAACAAATACGGGCGTAACCTTCCCAATTATCACTATGAAGACCTCAATACCCTGCTGACCCTTTACAATGAGCGCGACCTGAAAAATCCCGCCTGCATCATCGATTCCAACCACTCCAACTCCAACAAGCAGTTTGAGCAGCAGATCCGCATTGTCAAGGAAGTGATGCACAGCCGGAAGCTTAGCCCCGACATCCGCAGGCTGGTCAAAGGCGTTATGGTGGAAAGCTACATCGAAGAGGGATGCCAGAAGGTGGGCGGCGGCGTCTACGGCAAATCCATCACCGATGCCTGTCTGGGCTGGGAGGATTCCGAACGGCTCATCTACGATATCGCGGAATTAAATCCGTAAACGGAAATTTGTTTCCGATAAAAAACGCATCCCTGTGGGCTTATCCCCTGGGATGCGTTTTTGCATATACTTCTCTGAGGTGATCCTGCATCGCTCCGGCGTAGATCTGGGTGGTTGAAATATCGGAATGCCCCAGCATTTCCTGCACGCTGCGAAGATCCGCGCCGTTTGCCACCAGATGCGCCGCGAAAGAGTGGCGCAGGGTATGCGGGGTAATATCCCCTTCGATCCCCGCTTTCTGGGCGTAATGCTTGACCAGTTTCCAAAAGCCCTGTCTGCTCATGGGCGCGCCGGCGTAATTTACGAACAGCGTCCCCTGATCCGGTTCGCCGACCAGGGCGCTGCGGGCCTTAAAAAAATATTCTGTCAACGCCACTTTCGCCTTCGTACCGAAAGGCACCGCCCTCTCCCGGTTCCGGTCATGGCAGATGATAAATCCCATCTGCATATTCACATCGGAAACCTGCAGCCCGATCAGCTCCGACACCCGGATGCCCGTCGCGTACAAAAGCTCCAGCATCGCTTTATCCCGGATCTCCTTGGGGCTGTGATCGCCCGGCTGGGACAAGAGCCTCTCCACCTCCTGGGGGCTAAGGATCTCCGGCGCTTTCTTCTCCACCTTCGGCGGCTTGAGCCGTTCCGAGACATCCGCATAGATCAGATGCTCCCGGAACAGGTAATGAAAAAAGGCCCTGATCGAAGCCACATTACGGGAAACGGTAGCCGCGCTGAACTGCTGCTGTTCCAGATAACGGATATAGGCATTCAGGGAAACCGCCGTCACGTCCTCTGCCCGCTCGATTCCCCGGGCCTTCAAAAAGGCGCACAGCTTACGCAGGTCCCGCTGATACGATAACTCCGTATTTTGCGAGGTGTTTTTTACATTATGTAAATATGTAACAAACGCCGCAATCTGTTCTTCCATGATGGAAACGCCTTCCTTAAAACGGTTTTTCATCGCTTTTTTACCGTTTAAAGCAAATTATAAGCAAGGAAACGACAAAAAGCAATGTTGAAATTTCCCGTATTTTTGGCGTTTTTTCAGCGTTTTTAACAAAACCCCCACATATCGTTACTTACTTTTGCGCCAACCTCAATATCTAGGTGTATCAAATGAAATTGAATACAAATCTCATGAGCAATGGATTTACATAAGTTTCCATCAAGCAGCCAAAAAGGAGCAAAAGTACCGCGGCCCACAGTTTTTTTATCCCCTTTCGATGCCTGCACCATTCCAGCAAAAACAGAAAGCCCGGAACCAAAAAGATCTGCTGCGGCAGAACAGAGCCCGCAAAAAGCAGGATACCCCCAAGCCCATAGCGCATGGAAAGGGCCGTCAGGATAATGCCCGCCGACACGCCGCTCCAAATGAGGAAAAGAAGGCTTCCGATCCCGCCCAGTCCCGACAGCGACAGCAGGATCAGCAGGATCAGGTTCCCAAACCGCTGCCGGACGGAGAAAAACAGCAGGCTGTTTCGGTCAATGTCCAACTGCTTCACATGGGAGAAAAAAGAAAGGTCCAAAAAACCGGGATTTTGCACCAACAGGCCGGAAAACGCGCAGACTGCGGCGATCCCTCCTGCAAATCCGGAAAAAAAGGCCGCGGCCCAAAGCGTCTGCCCTGTCCCGCATACTCTCCATCTCAACCGCATATCCTATCCACCCCGGCACGCCGGAATGCATCCTCCCTTTATCCATCAATCATTTATATGCCAAAGCCGGCCTGTCTATGCGCCCGGAAGAAACACAGCCTTTATAAGGGGACTGTACGATTGTGAAAGGTCTGTCCGGCCGTTTGCGCAAAAAAAACAGAAGCCCTATAAACTTTCCGTCTATAAGGCTTCCGCCGTCTGTCATTGTCATGGATGTTATTTCGCGTAATCCGTTACGCGGCTCTCCCTGATCACATTGACCTTGATCTGTCCCGGATACTCTAACTCCGCTTCGATCTGCTTGGAAATATCCCGGGCCAGCAGTACCATATCCGCATCGGATATCTGTTCCGGCACTACCATCACCCGAACCTCTCTGCCCGCCTGAATGGCAAAAGATTTGTCCACGCCCTTGAAATTGTTGGCAATATCCTCCAACTGTTTTAACCTGGTGGTGTAAGTCTCCAGGGTTTCCCTTCTTGCGCCGGGCCGCGCTGCGGAGATCGCATCCGCCGCCTGCACAATACAGGAGATCAGGGAAGTCGGCTCTTTGTCCCCATGATGGGATTCCACCGCGTTGATCACCGTCGCCGATTCTCTGTATTTCTTACACAGTTCCGCGCCCAACTGAATGTGGGAGCCTTCCATCTCATGGTCTACCGCTTTACCGATATCATGCAGCAGGCCGGCGCGCTTGGCCAGTCTCACATCCAGCCCCAGTTCTGCGGCCAGCAGCCCGGAAAGCTGCGCCACTTCTATGGAATGTTTTAAAGCGTTCTGGCCGTAGCTGGTCCTGAACTTCATCTTGCCCAGCAGCTTTACCAGCTCGGGATGAAGCCCATGTATGCCTACTTCCAGCAGGGCGGATTCGCCCTCCTCTTTGATCATGGTCTCCACTTCACGCTGTGCCTTTTCCACCATTTCTTCTATCCTGGCGGGATGGATACGGCCGTCCACGATGAGCTTTTCAAGCGCAATGCGCGCCACTTCCCTGCGGATCGGATCGAAACCGGAGAGTACGACCGCTTCCGGCGTATCGTCGATGATCAGATCCACGCCCGTCAGCGTCTCAAGGGTGCGGATATTCCTGCCCTCGCGTCCGATGATGCGCCCTTTCATCTCATCGTTGGGAAGCTGCACCACCGAGATCGTGGCCTCGGACACATGATCCGCCGCGCACTTCTGGATGGCGTTGACGATATATTCCTTCGCCTTCTTGTCCGCTTCGTCTTTGGCACGATGCTCCATTTCCTTGATCATCACAGCCGTCTCATGCTTCACTTCATCTTCCACGATCTTCAGCAGATAATCTTTTGCCTGGTCGGAGGTTAAACCAGAGATTCTTTCCAGTTCCTGTATGCGCTGTTCGTTCAGTTTGGATATTTCTTCACGCTGCTTGCGCATCTCCTCTTCCCGTTTTGCCAGTTGGCTTTCTTTTTTCTCGATCGCATCGGCTTTCTTGTCGATGTTCTCTTCTTTCTGCTGCACCCTGCGCTCGGCGCGCTGTGCTTCGGCCCTGCGTTCTTTGATCTCTTTATCCAATTCGTTCTTGGTACGAATGGATTCTTCCTTCACTTCCAGCAGTCCTTCCCGTTTCTTGGCTTCGGCAGTTTTCAATGCCTCGTCAATGATCTCCCTGGCCTTGTCCTCCGCACTGCCGATCTTGCCTTCAAATTCCTTCTTGCAATGATCCGTGGCGATAAATGCGGTGACCGGAATAGAAATAACCAATGTAACGATTATTGCTATTGCAATTGGTCCAAACATTACAGGAGCACCTCCTTATTTAATTTTCATTGTGCGATATCAGTTATAGAATGTAAATAGATGCACATTCTGATAATCAGTCTACAACACTTCAATTTTATACAAAATAAGATATTATGTCAAGTACTTCTGCAGGAAAATCTGGCCCGCTCCTCCGACCCGGTCCCGGCCCATCGCAACGGCTCACGCATCAGACAAAACTTTGCGGATCGTCTCTGCTCCGATGCCCTTCCGATATAAAAACGCCGCCGTTTTCTGTATCGTCGCCCGGTCGGCGTTTTGAACGTCAAAACGGCGTTTTTTCAGCCAGCGCCGCGCCAATTCCTCCTCGTCCTCCAGCTCCCCTTGTTCCTCCTGGCGTAAAAACGCTTCCCGGATCAGTTCTGCGTCGACGCCCCTGCGCAGAAGGTCCGCCTCCATCGCCCGCCGGCTCTTCTTCTCCTGCGCGCTGATAATATAGGCCTGCACATATCTGGCATCGTCCACATAACCATAGGACTTGACATAAGCGACGGCCTTCTCAATGCAGGAGGCCGGATATTCCCCCTGTATCAGCTTGTCCCGAAGCTGCTTTTCCGTATAGGGCCTGCTCTTGAGCAGTTCCATACACCGCCGCGTCGCCCGCTGTCCCAAAACCTCTTCCGTGATCTTGCGGAAAGCCTCCCGGTTCAGTTCTTCCCCTTCCCGGATCCCGTAAAGATGAAGTTCGCCTTTGTATAAAACAAAGGCGAAACTGTCATCCACATATATTCTGCTTCGGGAACGGGATAATTCTTCGATCCTGGTTACGATCATGGCATCCTTCCCTCCGCCGGCGTTCATTCTCCGGCAGGCACGCCTGCGGTATCCGCCTGCTCTTCCTGGATCAGCCCGTAATGGATACGGACCTTTCTCTCTATCTCGGCACAGACCTCCGGGTTGTTCTGCAGATACAGCTTGGCGTTCTCCCTGCCCTGGCCGATCTTATCTCCCTGGTAGGCATACCATGCGCCGCTCTTATTCACCACATTGCAGTTGGCGGCCAGATCCAGAATGTCTCCGGTCATGGAAATGCCCTGGCCGAACATGATATCAAACTCCGCCTCCTTAAAGGGAGGCGCGATCTTGTTCTTCACAACTTTCACACGGGTACGGTTGCCGATGACCTCTCCGCCCTGCTTTAAGGACTCGATCCTCCTGACATCCAGACGGACGGAGGCGTAAAACTTCAGCGCACGCCCGCCGGTCGTCGTCTCCGGATTGCCGAACATGACGCCCACTTTCTCCCGCAGCTGGTTGATGAAAACCACCGTGCAGTTGGACTTGCTGATAACGCCTGTCAGCTTGCGCAGCGCCTGAGACATCAGCCTCGCCTGCAGTCCCACATGGGAATCCCCCATATCGCCCTCGATCTCCGCCTTGGGCACCAGCGCCGCGACGGAATCCACCACCACAATATCTACAGCCCCGGAGCGCACCATTGTCTCCGTGATCTCCAGCGCCTGCTCGCCGTTGTCCGGCTGGGAGATGTAAAGATTGTCGATATCCACGCCGATATTCCTGGCATAGACCGGATCCAGCGCGTGTTCCGCATCGATAAACCCGGCAATGCCGCCCTGCTTCTGTACCTCCGCGATCATGTGCAGCGTCACCGTCGTCTTGCCGCTGGACTCCGGGCCGTAGATCTCTACGATCCTGCCCCTGGGGATGCCTCCCAGCCCCAGCGCGATATCCAGGCTCAGGGATCCCGTAGGGATCGTCTCCACGTTCATCTGCGAAGCGGGATCCCCCAGCTTCATCACAGTGCCCTTCCCGTATTCTTTCTCAAGATGCGCGATCGCCGCATCCAACGCTTTTAATTTCTCTTCTCTCTCCATTCTCCTTCTCCTTTACCAGAACAAATACCAGAACAAATGTTCTTCTTTTATCATCATAAGGCATCCTCAGGACTTTGTCAATTCCTTTTTTCGTTTTGCCGACGGTACATAATGCCGCCCGCACCGCCTGATCCTTCTTTTCCAAACCTTTCCCAATCCACCTGCCAGAAAGACTCTTTCCGGCAGCTTTCATTATACCATGCCTGTCCCGTTTCAATCTACCTTCACAGCCCGCTTTATAAAAATTTTACATGCGGCCCGACCGATGAAAATTGAGGCGCCATCCCGGCTGCGCCGCGTACCCGGCGCTTTGCCAAACATTTATTCCTCCCTGGTAAAAGTGATATTCTGGCTCTCGTCCGTATAATTTTCCATTTCCAGCACGCCCCTTTCCTCCTCCAGATGCGGCAGGATATACTGCAGGCGCATGACCTTTTCCTCCAGGTCGTCGCTGCCCAGACGGGCGCGCACCTGTCCGAAGTAAAGCGTGATCTCGTTGTTTTCATTAAAATAGATCTTGTCCGTGGAAATATCGTATTTGGAAAGCACCTGGGTGATGGACAAAATCTGCATAAAAATAGAAGGATCCTCCACCGGAAGGGGCTCATAAAGCACCACATGGTCAAACTGTATCCCTGTCACCTGGGGCACGCCCATCGTCCTGGTATCGGAGGATTCCACCACAATGCCGTCCCGGTCAAAGTACATGAACCTCCCCTGATATTCCACATATCCAGCCACCGTCTTTTCATAAACGATGATCTTAATGGTGTCCGGCGAAACGACGGACACGCTCATCGTCTCGATAAAGGGGATGTCCTTTATCTGCCGGTTTCTGTATTTGAAGGACAGATAGAGGGAATTGTAGGAAAGTTCGTCCGTCAGGACGAGATCGGTGATCTCCTCCTGCGTATAGTGGACATTTCCCTCTACCATGATATTTTTCACCCTAAATTTCGACACGAGAAAAAGGCCCCCGCCCACGATCAGGCCCAGGACCAGCAAAAAAATCACAAAGCCGATGTTGCTTCCGCCGAAAGGTTCTCTGGCACCGGAAGGATCTCCCTTTCTCCTTCCCTCCGATGCCATCGAAACGCCGTACGAACGCTTTTTTCCCTTTTTTTTGGATTTGCCGCCGGCTATCAGTTTAAAATCACGTTTTGACGCCAATGTCTGCTCCTAAACTCCTTAAATCCCTTACAATATCCTCATAGCCCCGGTCGATGAAGCAACGGTGATACACTTCCGTGTTTCCTTGGGCGCAAAGCCCCGCCAGTACCAGCGCCGCCCCGCCCCGCAGTTCTCCGGCATGGACGCAGCAGCCCGTCAGTTGCCTGGGGCCTTTTGTGCGCGCATTGCAGCCTTCCACCACGATCCTTGCTCCCATCCGGTTGAGCTGTTCTGCCACAGCCAGCCTGCCGTTAAAGATCGTCTCTGTCAACAGGCATTCCCCCTGGGACTGGGAAAGGACGACCAGCATGGGAGACTGCAGATCCGTAGGAAAACCGGGATAAACCTCGGTCCGGATGCGCTCCGGTGCAGTCAGCCGCCCGCCTCTTACCACCCGGACGCCGCTTTTTTCCGTCCGGATCACGGCCCCCATCCGCCGGGCCGTCTGCAGCACACATTCCAGTTGCCCCGCCTGCGCGTTTCTGAGAAAAACATCGCCGCCGGCCGCCAACGCGCCCATCAGATAGGTGCCCGCCACGATCCGGTCGCTCTCCACGCGATAACAGCTTTCCCGGAGCCGTTCCACTCCTTCGATAAACAGGCATCCTCTGCCGGTTTCTTTGATCCTCGCCCCCGCCCCGTTCAAAAAATTGCACAGCGCTGCGATCTCCGGTTCCAGGGCGCAGCCCGTGATCCTTGTACACCCTTTTGCCAAAACGGCCGCCAGGATCACATTCTCCGTAGCGCCGACGCTGGGAAAGGGCAGATCGATCCTGCCGCCGGCAAGCCGGGCAGCGCTGCCCAGGATCCCCTCCTGTGTCTGTTCAAAACAAACGCCCAGGCGTTCCAACGCCCGGATATGCATATCGATGGGGCGGTCCCCAATGACGCAGCCGCCGGGATGGTGCAGGCAGACCTTCCTGCAGCGCCCCAGCATGGCCCCCGCCAGAATTACGGAAGAGCGCATACGCGTCTCATACTCCTCCGGCAGCCGCCAGGAATCGACCTTCGACGCGTCGATCAAAAGGGCATCGTCCTGCCGCTTTACCTTCACGCCCACGCACTGCAGGATCCGGCACATACAGTCCACGTCCGATATATCCGGACAGTTTTTCAGAACGGTAATCCCGGGCACCAAAACGCACGCCGCCATGATCGGCAACGCCGCATTCTTGGAGCCCTGTATCAAAACCTCGCCTTTTAAGGGAGTTCCTCCCCGTATTTGAATGCAGTCCAATTCTACACCTTCTACATAGGAAAAAAGACTTATTTTATTCTATGTGGAAGATTGAAAGAATTGCGGGTTTTCTGTCGCCTTACGGTCATTCCTTTAGCTGTATGCCCCTGGCCACGCTCATGACAAGCCCCATCTCAATGAGCAAAAACATGACGGAGGAACCGCCATAGCTGATAAAGGGAAGGGAAATCCCGGTATTGGGTATGGTATTGGTCACAACGGCAATGTTGAGGATCACCTGGATGGCGATATGTCCCATGACGCCCACCACCAAAAGGGCGCCGAACAGATCCGGCGCATTGTTGGCGATGATCATAAAACGCCAGATCAGAAGGATAAAGATCACGATCACGGAAATCGCCCCAAACAGCCCCAGCTCCTCACAGATGATGGAAAAGATCATATCGTTCTGCTGTTCCGGCAGATACCCCAGCTTCTGCATACTGCCGCCCAGCCCCTTGCCGAATAAGCCGCCGGAGCCGATGGCGTACAGCGCCTGCAGCGTCTGGAACCCCTTCCCGGAAGCATAGGCCTCCGGATCCAGCCACGCCATGATACGGGCGCTTCTAAACCCGGTGTCCTCCGTCAGTTCCGACTGGGAAATGAAATAGACGACGGCTGCTGCGGCAGCGATCCCGCCGCCCGTCAAAAGGACGAAACGTTTGTAATCCGGGCTGGCCACAAACAGCATCAGAAAAGCGATCCCAAAAATAATGATGGCCGAACTCAGATTATCCGTCACCTTCCAGACCAGCAAACAAATCACGCCGGCCAGGGCCAGAATGAGCAGAAAGGCCTTTCCCGTCCTCACATTCCTGCCCAGCTTGCAGATCATGGTGGCCAGAAAAACGATCATGGTCAGTTTGGCGATCTCGGCGGGCTGCACCGATACGCCCAGGTTCAGCCACCGCCGCGCGCCGTTGGCTTCTATTCCCAGCGGGGACAGTACCAGCAGGATCAAAACCGCCGAAACGACATATCCCAGCACCGCAAAGGGCTCCCAGAAATGATACGGGATGCGGGAAACCACCAGCATGGCCACCAGTCCCAGCGCAGCCGCGCCTCCCTGATGGATCAGATAATACATCTCGTTGCCCATCTGGGAAGAGGCGTCGTAGGCGCTGGCGGAATAGATCATCACCAGGCCAAAGCCCACCAAAAACAGGATAATGAACAACAGGCTGTAATCAAAATAATACTCGCTCTTCTTTCGGTTCCTCGGCAAAGCCATGCGATCACCCCTCTAACCGGTTCACATACTCCTTGAACATCTTTCCGCGCGTCTCATAGTTGGGGAACATCCCCCAACTGGCGCAGGCCGGCGATAAAAGCACCGCATCCCCGGGAACTGCGCTGCGCACACAGATATCCATCGCTTCTTCAAACGTATCCGCCATCACGATAGCCTCAAAGCCGTGTTTTCTCGCACAGGCCGCAATCTTCTCCGCAGTCTGGCCGATCAGCACCAAAAGCTTCGTCCTGTCCGCAAAGGCCTCCACCCATTCGTCATACAGATTCCCTTTGTCATAGCCGCCTCCGATAAGGATCGTAGGGCGGCTCATCGCCCGGATCGCCCGGATCGCCGCGTCCGGGTTGGTTCCCTTGGAGTCGTTGTAATAGACGACGCCGTTCTTTTCCGCCACATATTCGATCCGATGTTCCACGGCCTGAAAACGTTTTACCACAGACAGGATCGTTTCCATGGGCACGCCGAAAGCGGCGCTGACGGCAATGGCCGCCATGACGTTTTCATAGTTATGCACGCCGATCAGATTCATATCGCGCACATCCAGCAGCACTTCTTTCCCCCCGCCCATATCGCGGCAGATCAGGCTGCCGTCCAGAAAATAGCCCATTTCCGGCCTCTTTCCGGAAGAAAACCATATCTTCTGCGCCTTTATGTCCGGCGCGAGCTTCTGCAGCCAGCCGTCCTCATAATTGAGTACGCAAAAATCCGACCCGTCCTGATTTTTTGCGATGGACGCCTTGACTGCCGCATAATTTTCCATCGTATGGTGCCGGTTCAAATGGTCCGGGGTAATATTCAAAATCGCGGACACGACCGGATGGAACGCCACCGCCGTCTCCAGTTGAAAGCTGCTGATCTCCGCCACCGTCACGCTGTCCTCTGTCATCTTCGGCGCTTCCTGCGTATAGGGGATGCCGATATTGCCCACCACGAATACGGATTCGAAATGCGCCTTCATGATCTCTCCCACCAGCGCGGTCGTCGTGGTTTTGCCGTTCGTCCCGGTAATGGCGATGACCCTTCCCTTCCCGAAATGCCATGCCAGCTCGACCTCGCCCCAGACCGGGACACCGGCGCGCTGAAACTCTTTTACAAACGGGGTCTCCACCGGCACGCCGGGGCTTAACACGACCAGCGAAACGTCGCTGTAAAGGGCCGCGGGGATCTGTCCCAGAACGATGGGAATCTCTTCCCTCAGCCCGTTTTCCCTGCGCAGCTTCTCTATATCCAGCTCTTCGTTGGCATCATAGAGTATGGGCTGCGCCCCGTTTTTCTCCAAAAGGCCGGCTGCGCCGATCCCGCTCTTGCCGCAGCCTGCCACCAACACTTTTTTCCCTTTCAGCATCATAGCCTTTTTCCGCCTTTCCTACAGCCCTGCCAGCGCGATCAGGCAGAGCAGAGATGTGAGGATGGAAAACACCGCCACGATCCGCGTTTCGGACCATCCGCACAATTCAAAATGATGATGCAGAGGCGCCATCCTGAAGAGGCGTCTGCCCCCGGTGGCCTTAAACCATACCACCTGCAGGATGACGGAAACCACCTCCGCCAGATAAACAAAACCCACGATCGGGAGGAACAATTCCAATTTCAGCATACAGGCGCTCCCGGCCACGAACCCGCCCAGAGCCAGAGACCCCGTATCCCCCATAAACACGCTGGCCGGATGGACATTGAACAAAAGGAACCCCAGAAGGCCGCCGGCCACCGCGCAGGTGACAGGCACGATCCCGCTCCCCGTGCCAATGGCGACGGCGGCAAAAAACACCGCCACCAGGACGGTCACGCTCCCCGCCAGTCCGTCCAGGCCGTCCGTAAAGTTCGTGCCGTTGGCCGTGCCCAGGATAACAAAAAAAAGAAACGGCACGGTAAGGCTGCCCGGCAGAATCTCTGCCTGCGGCACAAAAGGAACTTTCATGGCCAGGTCCATTTCCCCTGTCCGTATGCCGTAATACAGGAAAAAACCCGTCACAGCCATCTGTCCGGCAAATTTCTGCCAGGCCAAAAGTCCCATGGAGCGGTGCAGGACGACCTTGATCAGATCGTCGCAAAACCCCACCAGGCCGAATCCGAGAGTCAGGATCAGCACGCTGTCCATCCCCTCCTGTTTTAAAAACGGCAGACAGGCCGCCGTCACTCCGGCCAGAAACAGGATCCCGCCCATCGTAGGCGTGCCGTTTTTTTTCAAATGGCTCTTTGGTCCCTCATCCCGGACGGTCTGCCCGATCTTCAGCCTTCTTAAGTAGGGAATCAAGACCGGCCCCAGCACGGCACTCACGCCAAACGACAGGAAAACCGGCAGCACGATGGCATTCCACATATGGTCTGATGCCCCTTTCCGCCTGTTTACGGCTGAACCTGTTTAAGTATACTCTCTTTCGTCCAGATAGGGAAGGATATTTTCAAACAACTGCCGTACCACCGGCGCAGCGATCTGTCCTCCGTAATACATGCCTGTGGGCTGCCGGATGATGCACAGCGCCAGCACCTTGGGATCCTCAGCCGGCGCAAAGCCAAGAAAAGAGGCGATATACTTCCCGGTCCCCCTGGGAAGCGTCTCGCTGGTTGCCGTCTTGCCTCCCACCCGATAGCCTTCCACCCTGCCGTTTTTGCCGCCGCCGTTTTCCACCACCTGGAATAAAATGGCGCGCAGCCGGCGGCTGGTTTCTTCCGAGATCACCCCTTTTCGGACGGGATAGGAAAAGCTTTGGATCACTTCCCCCTCTTCGCTGACCGACTTCACGCCGAAATGGGGCGTGATCCGGTTTCCCCCGTTGATGAGGGAAGAAACGGTGGTCGCCAGTTGAATGGGCGTGATCTGGAAAGACTGTCCAAAGGATACCGTAGCCAGCTCCACATTGCCCATATTTTCTTTTTTATGCATGATCGTGCCCGCTTCGCCGGGCAGATCGATGCCCGTCTTTTGCTTTAAGCCGAATTTTTCAAAATAGGAATAGTAACGGTCCACGCCCAGCCGAAGCCCCACCGTGATGAACACCGGATTGCAGGAATTCATCGTCCCCTGTACGAAAGTCTCCGTGCCGTGCCCCTGTACTTTCGCACAGCGGATCCGCCGGTCGTCCACCATGATAAACCCCGGACAGGAAAAAGTGTCCTCTTCCGTCACGACGCCCTCCTCCAGCGCCGCGGACGCGGTAATGACCTTAAAAGCCGATCCCGGCTCATAGGTGTCGTTGATGCAGGCATTGCGCCACATCCGGTTCAGGGCGTCCTGCTTCTGATCCTCCGGGACTTCCTGCCCCAGAGTAAAGGGATCGTTGAGATCGTATTCGGGAACATCGGCCATGGCCAGGATCTCTCCGTTATCCGGCCGCATGACCAGGATGGAAACGCTCTGGGCCTCCTTGGCCTTCATGACCTGCTCCGCCAGTTGGGTCGCATACTGCTGGATGTTCACATCCATACTGATCACCAGGTCATTCCCATTTTCCGGCTCTATCCGGTCTTCCCCCATTTCCTCGATCTCCACGCCTCTGGCGTCCGTGGTCTCCAGGATGATGCCTTCCTTTCCTTTCAGATATTCCTCATAGCTGCTTTCCAGCGCCAGGATCCCCTGGTTGTCGGCCCCCGTAAAGCCCAGCACCTTGGAGGCCAGGGCCCCGTAGGGATAGTAGCGTTTATAATCCTCATCCACTTTGACCCCATCCAGCCGGTAGCTGCGGATCGCATCGCCTGTCTCTTTGGAAACGTTGCTCTTGATCTTTTCGATGGAGGATACTTTCTCCACCCGCTTGCGCACCGTTTCCTCCTGCAGATCCAGTTCCCGGGCCAGGGTTTCTATGACCTTTTCGGGGTCTGTAATCTGATTGTGGATGACCGAAATGGTGCAGACCGTCTTGTTGTCCGCCAGCACAGCCCCGGTAGAGTCCAGAATACGTCCGCGCCTTGCCTTGATCTTTCGTTCCCTCTGATGCAGGTCCTCGGCCATCTGGGAATAATGCTCCGACTGGAAAACCATCAGATAGGTGACCCGGACGATCAGTCCTGCAAACAGCAGGACACATAAGAAAAAGACCGTAACGATCTTTTTCCGATGAAAGGTTTTGCTCTTTTCCATGGGCGCTCGCAGATCGGTAATTACTATAATTTATTATCCGTCCTGCGAGGTTATGCGACAAATTCCCATCCAGGATACCGCCCGGCGCTTCCGACAGGTTAGGGGCTATCCCCTGCCTCTGTTTCCGTTTCCGTCTCTGTCCCCGTCTCCGTTTCCGTCTCAGGCCACGATGACGTTTCCCCGCCCAATATCCCGGAGATCGGCGTATCGTAGCCTTCTGTATCCTCGTCTATGACCTCCCCCGTGTCGGGATCGATCAACTGGCCGTTTTCGTTCACATAGGGATTGGTCTCCTCCTGGGTTTCCTCTCCCGCTTCTGCATCTCCTTCCGAAGCGTTTCCGTCCTCGGTTCCCGCTTCGCCTTCCGTCCCTTCTTCCGCCGTTTCCCCTTCCGGAAGCGTCTCGTCGACGAGCTGCTGGCGGATCTCGATCTGTTTTTCCTCCAGTTCCGCCATCTCTTCCTCCGTCAGCGGTTCCGTCATGAAAATGTTCAGATAAGGAAGCACTTCCATAAAGATATTTTTGGCCATCAGGGAAGCCTTGCCGGTCTCCTGATCCTGTAGAGAGGAGTTGGGCCTGTTTAACACAATGTAAATGGCGATCTGCGGATCGTCCGCAGGGGCGTATCCCATAAAGGAACAGACGTAGTTCTTCTTGTCACGGGTTCCCTGGGCGGATACCGTCTCCGCCGTGCCAGTCTTGCCGCCGATCCGGTAGCCGGGCGTTTTGGCGCGCCAGCCGGTCCCGTTTTCCCCGTAAACCACCTGTTCGCAATACTGACGGACTTTCGCGGAAGTCTCGGCAGAGATCACCTGCTTTAAAAGGCGCGGTTCAATGTCCTCCACCACGGATCCGTCGGACGCCGTGATCCGGCTGACCATATGCGGCTCATAATAATAACCGCCGTTGATCAGCGCGCAGAAACCGGTGATCATCTGGATCATAGTGACGTTGAAGCCTTGTCCGAAACTGGACGTGGCCAGTTCCGTTGGCCCCATGGTCCTGTCGGTAAAGACCAGGGAGGCGGTCCTGGCTTCCCCCGCCAGGTCGATATTCGTGCGCAGCCCG
>CANQFM010000016.1 GCA_947598825.1 uncultured Eisenbergiella sp.
GATGCGAGGATTGTAGAAAATACATGCCTATGCGCGAATAGATGTTTTTTTCATGACAGCAGAGAGGTAGGGCTTGGCGAGGAATTGAAATATGTGAAAGAGGTTTTAAAAACAGAACCAATTTATACTGCCTTCGATCAAGTGAACCGAAAGAAGATGGGAAAAAGTTCGCGGTTTATCACATTGAGCAGACATCATAATGCAATCCTTATTTATATATATCATATCTTGTGGACGATAAAAAATGAATTAGATTTGAGAAAATCTTCCGTGAGATCAGGGGGTATTAACAGATAATATCCCTAACTCAACTGACTGGTTCATTGCATGGAGGAGTCAATAGAGAAAAAGCTGTCAGTTATTATTCCTGTGTATAAAGTAGAACAGTATCTGCGGTAATGCCTGGATAGTGTGAGATAGATCAGACCTATGAAAACCTGGAGATCATTTTCGTGGATGACGGTTCTCCGGATAACTGTGGTGCAATCTGTGATGAATATGCGAAAAAGGATGAGCGTATCCGTGTGATCCACAAAAGGAATGAAGGATTGTCTGCTGCCAGGAACGAGGGAATCAGGGCAGCGACCGGTGAATGGCTGGCTTTTATCGATTCCGATGATTGGTGTGAACTGGATTATTATGAAAGACTGATCAACGCTGTTGAAGGGTACGAGGCAGATATTTTTTGGGCGGGTGGGGGATTACGGGAATACGAGCATACCTGTAAAGAAATTGTCACGTCCAGGCAGGGCTTCTATATGCAGAGAGAAAAGATATTGACCATCTGATGGCGCAATGTCTGAAGTTTGGCCCGCTATGGGACAAGCTGTTCTGTGTGTGATTCACTACTCGAAAAAGGTATTGTTTTTCGATGAGGCTCTCTATCATTGATGGATGAATCCAGATTCAATCGGACATAGATATACGGAGGATCGTGTTGTGATTGATTTAGATATTTACAGGGAACTGAATAAGATAGGTCGGTCATAAGATCTCCCCCGGCAGTATTACGATGCCTTGAATATTAGGATTATCACAAATACCATTCATCTGGGATGGAGGTGTCTTTATAATGCCAAACGAGATGGTTCCCTGTTGAGTAAAATAAAATACGCACGAGAGGTTCTTCATACTGAGTCAATATACACGGCATATAAAAAGGTTGACAGATCAAAACTTGGCAGGATAGGTCGTTGGATTACTTTTTATCCAAGTCCGTAGCTGCTTTATTTTGCAACACGATGTATCCGTGTGTTTAATTGGATAACAATAAGTGGTTTTTTCTCAAGGAAAAGACGGAGGATAATTGAATGAAAGCCCTTATCTTAAATTCGGGACTTGGCAGCCGCATGGGAGTGTTGACAGCCGAACAGCCCAAATGCATGACAGAGATTTTACATAATGAGACAATTCTAAGCCGTCAACTGAGAATGCTTTCGGAGGCAAACATAACGGATGTCATAATAACCACAGGACAGTTTGATAGTATTCTAATTAGCTATTGTCAAAGCCTGGATCTTCCTCTGCATTTCACTTTTGTGAAGAACCCACAGTTCCGGGAAACAAACTATATTTTTTCAATTTATTGCGCAAGGGATTATCTGCATGATGACCTAATCTTGATGCACGGGGATCTTGTGTTTGAAAATGCCGTGTTTGACGAAGTATTGTCCGCTCCTGGCAGTTGCATGACGGTGAGTACCGCTCTTCCGCTACCTGAGAAAGATTTTAAGGCTGTTGTAAAGGATGGAATAATCAGTAAGGTCGGTATTGAGTTTTTTAATGAGGCGTTGGCTGCGCAGCCCCTCTATAAGCTGAAGCGGGATGATTGGGAGGCTTGGCTTGAACGGATCGTGGAGTTCTGTGAAAATGGCCGTGTCTCATGCTATGCAGAAAATGCTCTGAATGAAATATCCGAACAGTGCCATATTGCCGCACTGGACGTGCTGGACAAGTTGTGTGCAGAGATAGATGATCCGCAGGATTTGGCGGTCGTTTCCACCAAACTCAGGGAAATTGAGAACCGCACTGTATATATGTGTTTCTCAACGGATATTCTCCACAGCGGTCATACAGGCATCATTAAAAAAGCAGCCCGGCTTGGAAAGTTGACGATTGGTGTTCTGTCGGACGAGGCGGTGGTTAGTTATAAGCGTTTCCCCCTGCTTCCCTTTGAAGAAAGGAAAGCGATGTTCCAGAGTTTGAACGGTGTTTATCAAGTTGTTGAGCAAAAAACTCTTAGTTATAGGGATAACATAGAGAGATTCCGGCCGGATTATGTGGTTCATGGAGACGATTGGAGAGTAGGCATTCAGAAACCCATACGGGACGAGGTGGTCTCCCTTCTGGCAAGTTACGGTGGGCAACTGGTAGAGTTTCCTTATGCGGGGGATGAGCGATACATCGAGGTGGAAAAACGGACGTTGGCTAGTCTCTCAGAACCGGATATGCGTCGAGGGCGGCTTAGAAAAACACTTGCCATGAAGGGCTTGTGTACCGCAATGGAAGCGCACAGTGGGATTACCGGTCTGATCGTGGAAAATACGGTTGTCCAGGAAAATGGAGGCGCTCACCAGTTCGATGCGATCTGGGTTTCCAGCCTGTGTGATTCTACAGCCAAAGGGAAACCGGATATCGAACTGGTAGATATGACCAGCCGTTTTCGGACTATTGACGATATTATGGAAGTCACTTCCAAGCCCGTTATATTTGACGGCGATACCGGAGGATTAACGGAGCATTTTGTGTATACGGTGCGCACATTGGAGCGCATGGGTGTATCCATGGTTATCATTGAGGATAAGACCGGATTAAAGAAAAACTCATTGTTTGGAACAGATGTTGTACAAACACAGGACAGCATTGAAAATTTCAGCGCTAAAATCGCGGCTGGAAAAAGGGCACAGAAGACAAGAGACTTCATGATCTGTGCCCGTATTGAAAGCCTTATTCTGGAAAAAGGGATGGAAGATGCCCTGAACAGGGCATACGCATTTACCAAAGCGGGAGCGGACGCCATTATGATCCACAGCCGACGCAAGGATCCGGCAGAAATATTTGAATTCATTGATCGGTTCCGCGAGCAGGATGCTTCTACATACCTTGTAGTGGTCCCTACATCGTTTAATACGGTTACGGAGGAGGAATTCAAGTCCCGCGGCGTGAATATTGTCATCTATGCAAACCAGCTTACGAGGACCGGCTTTCCTGCCATGCAAAATGCGGCAAAGCTTATCCTCGCGCATCACCGTGCAAAGGAATGTGATGATGTCTGTATGCCGATTGCGGATATTATTCGGTTGATTCCAGAGGACGAAGGATGAAACAGAAAGTTTTGACGAACGTCGTTGAACTTGAAACAGAACTGTTTTCGATAGGCTGTAAAAAAATCCTTTTGGTTTGTGGCGGTTCTTATGAGTGTTTGGATATACGAAAACAGATTGAGAAGTTTCCATTTTGTTGCATAAAGTTCAGCCATTTCCAGCCGAATCCGCAGTATTCGTCTGTTGTGGAGGGAGTGCGGGTGTATCACGAAAGTGGATGTGACGCGATTTTGGCCATCGGCGGAGGAAGCGCTATCGATGTGGCAAAATGTATCAAGCTCTTTGCCAACATGGATACGGGTCAAGACTTTTTGAAGCAGTCTGTTGTGCCAAACGATATCCCACTTTTGGCCATGCCAACGACAGCCGGGACGGGGAGTGAGGCGACCCGTTATGCGGTTGTCTATCGTAAAGGAAAGAAACAGTCAATCACTCATGACAGCATTCTTCCGTCCGTTGTGGTATTGGAACCGGATGCTCTTAAAAGCCTGCCGGATTATCAACGGAAAGCGACATTATTAGATGCTTTGTGCCATGGCATCGAATCTTGGTGGTCAGTAAATTCTACGGAGGAAAGCAGGCGGTATTCTGAACAGGCAATAAAGGACATACTGCTTTACAAAAACGCTTATCTGGATAACAGCGAGGATGGGAATGCAGGCTTGCTGTGGGCTGCCCACATTGCCGGGAAAGCGATCAATATTGCACAGACTACAGCGGGACACGCCATGTGCTATAAGCTGACAAGTCTATACGGACTACCACACGGCTATGCGGCAGCACTTTGCGTCGAGGTTCTCTGGCAGTATATGGTGGAACATATAGATGGCTGCATAGACCTTCGTGGGAAAGGGCATTTGAGACAAATAATGAACCGTCTTGCATCTGTTTTTGGATGTGAAAACCCAGAGGATGCACCCCGCTGTTTTTCGAAGCTTTTGGCCTCTTTGAATATGAAAGCACCAGAAATCCGGGAAAACGATATTCAGGAATTGGTAACATCTGTAAACCCAGAACGGTTAAAGAATTATCCTTTGGATCTCCCGATGCCGGTAATCCGGACACTTTACTACAAGATATCAGATAGGAGTGGAATGGTAGCATATGAAAATTGAGGATTTTGTTGCCGAACTGAGAGCGGATTTTTTTACGGGAGTGCCTGATAGTCAGCTTAAGGCGCTGTGCGATTATCTTATGGCCAGATATGGCACAGACCCGCTGCATCATATAGTGGCGGCAAACGAAGGAAACTGCGTTGCGCTTGCTGCCGGTTATCACCTTGCAAGCGGGAAAATTCCGGTTGTTTATTTACAGAACAGCGGGGAGGGAAACATTATCAATCCTGTTGCATCCCTGATCAATGAAAAGGTATATGCAATTCCGATGATCTTTGTCATTGGCTGGCGGGGCGAACCCGGAGTACCGGACGAGCCACAGCATATCTATCAGGGTGAAGTGACGCTGAAACTATTGGATGACATGGGGATCGATCACTTTATCGTTGGGAAAGAAACGACACGGGAAGACATTTCATACCAGATGAAGACGTTCCGGATATCGTTGTCAAAGGGAAAACAGGTTGCGTTTGTGGTACAAAAAAATGCACTGGAATTTGATGGTAATGCAGCATATTCAAATGGATATAGCTTGACACGGGAAGAAGCTATCCGGCACATAACAGCGGCTTCTGACAAAGATATTGTCATTTCCACTACTGGGAAAGCCAGCCGGGAGTTGTTTGAAATCCGGGAGGCCGCTGGACAGGGACATGAAAAAGATTTCCTTACAGTTGGCTCTATGGGACACAGCAGCTCGATTGCGTTAGGCTTAGCAACACACTGTCCAATGAAAAAGGTGTGGTGTATTGACGGTGATGGCGCGCTGCTTATGCACATGGGTGCTATGGCATTGATTGGAGCAATCAAGCCCAAAAACCTTATTCATGTCGTGATAAATAATGGGGCGCATGAGTCAGTGGGTGGCATACCTACTGTGATTTCCGGAATGGACTTGATGGAGGTCGCAAGAGGATGTGGCTATCCTCATGTATATAGGGTGGATTCTTCATCTGGTTTGGATGCTTTGCTTATACATGTAAGATCATTGAATGAACTGACTTTTGTGGAGGTTAGATGTTCGATCGGTGCAAGGAAGGATTTGGGGCGCCCAACGCAAACGCCGGTAGAAAACAAGAAATGCTTTATGAGATATTTGGCTTGATGCTTTTACGCTATGTCGTTGTTGAATAAATCGATCCCTGTGTTGCCTAAAAATTGGCGCAAAATTGTACTTATGGAGGAAAGGGCAAATAACATATGAATCCAGAATATATTATTGTTCAAGCGGGTGGAAAAGGCACGCGTCTTGGCCATCTAACTGTTAATAGACCAAAGGCGTTACTACCTGTCGACAACTTGCCTATGCTGTTCCACTTGTTCCAGAAGTATCCGGAAAAAAAATATATAATAATTGGGGATTATAAGTATGATGTTCTGGAACGTTATTTGGACGTTTTTGCCGAAACGGAATACCAAATGGTTTGCGCCACCGGCTATACTGGGACATGTGCTGGACTGCGTCAGGCTGTAGAAAGGTTGCCAAAGGCCGTGCCTTTTGCGCTGATCTGGTCTGATCTTATCCTTCCAAGTGATTTTGAATTTCCTGAGAGACAGGGGAATTACATTGGTGTGGCCAAAGATTTTCCCTGTCGATGGAAATTTGAGGATAACATTTTTACAGAAGAGTGTTCCGACACTTTTGGTGTAGCTGGCTTGTTCCTTTTTCAAAACAGATCTGTTTTGGAAGAGGTACCAGAAGAAGGAGAACTTGTGAGGTGGCTGGCAGGTAGGGATTTGAGTTTCCAAAGTTTCCCTCTCTATGGGGTGAAAGAATATGGTTTACTGGAAGAATATGAAAAGCTAGAAGGTGTTCGGTGCAGGCCTTTTAATCGGATATACACAGAAAATGGATATTTTGTGAAGGAGGCTATAGACGATCAGGGTATCCTGTTAGCAAAAAGGGAGGCTGCATGGTACAAGCTGGTACAGAGTCGGCATTTTGCCAACATTCCGGACATTGTGTCATATGGACCATTAAAAATGGAACGTATTGCCGGTAAAGCTATTTATGAGTATGAAGATCTGGTGTATGAGCAGAAACGGAAATTACTGGGACGGATTATTGAATGTCTTAAATCCGTACACAGGCTTGGGAGTGTTCCTGTAGACAGGGAAAGTTATAATCTGGCATATATAGGAAAGACATTTCAGAGATTGGATAAAGTGAAAAATCTGATCCCTTTTGCTCGGGATGAGTATGTCATGATAAATGGGAGAAAATGCCATAATATATTTTTTTGTCGTAAAGAACTGGAAAATCGGATTTCTGAATTTTTCCCTGCACAATTTAGACTTATTCATGGAGATTGCACCTTTTCCAATATAATGTTGAGGGAGGATGGCTCTCCGGTACTCATTGACCCGCGGGGTTATTTTGGGAACACTGAACTATATGGGGATCCGGCCTATGATTGGGCCAAACTGTATTATTCTGTGGTGGGCAATTATGATCAGTTTAACCGAAGACGGTTTAAATTGGTTATTGGGGAGAAAAGCATAACATTGCATATCTCATCCAATGGTTGGGAAAAACTGGAATCAGAATTTTTCCATTTGTTGGGTAATGAAGTAAAACCGGCGCAGATTCATCTGCTTCATGCGATTATATGGCTGTCACTGACCACTTATGCCTGGGAAGATTACGACTCCATTTGTGGAGCATTTTACAATGGACTCTACTACTTAGAGGAGGTACTTGATGGAGAATTACTTTAAAAGTGTGACAGAGAATATACAGAAATCTATAGAATCTATGGATATGGCCGCATTTGGCCGACTTCTTGACGAGTGCGAGCAAGTGCTGAAAGATGGATGCAAAGTAGTAGTAAGTGGATTAGGGAAAAATGTGCCGGTTTGCGATAAGTTTGTAGGAACTATGAATTCCCTTGGGTTACAGGCATGCTTTATGAACACCAATACGGCTGTTCATGGAGATCTGGGAATGGTTAAGCCTGGCGATCTGGTTATTATTCTTACTAAGAGCGGAGAGACTGTGGAGTCTGTATATCTTACTGAGTTGTTGAAACAGCGCAATGCTGATTTATGGCTGTTGTCCTTTAGCCATGACAGCACGCTGACACATAAAATATCTAAGCACCTGATTTTGAAATTGGATCACGAGGGGGACGCATGGGACATCATTCCAAACAACTCTACTACGGTGAATCTCATTGTCCTGCAAGGGCTTGCTCTTAGTCTGGCGGAGCGGATGGGGGTAACACTGGAACAGTTTAAGGCAAATCATCCGGGCGGTGCTATCGGGGAGAAATTGCGGGAGGATAGGACATGCGATTAAAAACAAAATTAACAGAAATTTCTCTTTCATCATTAGGACATACTTGGATTTTAGACTTGGACGGGACTTTGGTCAAACATAACGGTTATAAACTAGACGGTAAGGATAGCTTTTTGGAGGGCGCCGAGGCATTTTTGAACGGTATTCCGCTGAAGGACATGGTGATCATCCTTACCTCGCGTGCAGAAGAAACGCGTGACCAGACAGAGTCATTTCTTCGGGAGCATGGTATTCGTTATGATTTGATTCTTTATAACGTGCCATATGGGGAGAGGATTTTGATCAATGACGATAAACCATCTGGTCTGAGGACGGCGATCGCACTGGGAAAAAAACGGGATACTGGAATACTTTTACAGATAGCGAGAAAAAAAGAGATATTTGAAGAAAGGTAGATCAGTATGAGCGACTTGAAAAAATACTATAGTTGGAAATTGGCGATCAGATCCCTTCTGAGAGATATGCCTAGAGCAATTTTGGGGGCTTTTGTTTTTGCTGAGTTGATTCGAAAGAAAGAACGTACTCATTATTTGGTGCTACCTTCACAATTGGGTGATTCGATGTTGGCATTGTCATATTTGTCCGAGTTCAAACGACAAAAAAAAATTAATCATGTGACAGTTGTCTGCACGCCTAATTATGAAAATAGGCTTTGTAGATACTATCCTAATGTGGTGGATAATGTTATTTGTAAAGAGAAATGGAAAATCTATGCACTTCGAAAATTTATTTCCACGCTTATTGGTGAATATTTGTCTGTACTCTACCTTGATCGTATTACGTTTGTTCTTCCGACATGTAATATCAGCATGCGCGTACTTTGGGATAACCCATCGATTAGTTTCCCAATGTATGCAAAAGCTATCCTTTATAAAATCAGTATGGCTTCTCGGCCGGAGAGACCGCAGGTTCCTGCAGTCGACATTTTAGGATTTATAAGCAAATATGATTTGAAGATTGGGCATACGGTGTTCTTTAATCCAGTGGCAAATTCGGTACATTGTGATGTCAAAAAGTTACTGGATAATGCGGCAACTGAAATGAAAGCGAAGGGATATCAGGTGATTACTTTAACGGCAAATGACGAAGAATTGCCCGTACAAGGTACACAGGCAATTCCATGTACTTTGGAAGAGGCGTTTTCTCTCGTGGAATATGGCGGAACATTGATTGGTGTGCGAAGCGGTTTTCTTGATTTCATTGCATACGCGAACTGCAAATTGATTTCAATTCTCGATGCGGGTAACGGTCTAGAATCTTTTTTTAGGATAGAAGATATAGGAGTCAATCCAGATTGTCATACGCTTATATATGATGGTGATGATGAGGCAGCGCTACAGAAGATATTTGCGATTATGAGGTTGTAAAAAGGAGTATTGATATAAAATGAAGTTTGCAAATTTGGTTTTTATGATTATTAAGACTGAAATTGTAAAAAAGGTTTTTACTCATTGTCTATATACTCCATATAGTTGATGATATTAAGGGCAGCTCGAACATTATTCGGATTTATGTGATACTTGAAAGGCCATTCTTTTCATAATATAGCATTTTACTGCGGTTAAGTGTGGAAGAACAGGAAAATGTTGATTCCTCGCTTTTATTAGTTTTGCTTCAGAACCTGTAAAGGATAACGTCTATGACGCGTACACAGAAATCACTGAAAAATCTGATAACAGCTTTTATTGGTCAATTTTTTGATATCATCATTAGCATAGTATCCCGCATTGTATTTTTGCGCTGTCTGGGAGCGGAATACCTTGGCCTAAATGGACTTTTCACAAATATATTGACAATCTTTTCGTTAGCGGAATTGGGAGTAGGGCAAGCGATCAATGTGGCACTATATAAGCCCTTAGTGGAGAAGAATATTGAAAAAGTGAAAAGCCTGATGGCGTTGTATCGCAAAGCCTATGTTACGATCGGTTGCGCGGTTGCCGGGCTTGGTTTTTCATTTACGCCCTTCTATAAAGTGTTTATGTCAGAAGTGCCTGCCGTCCCAAAACTGACCGTGATTTATTGGCTATTTACGATAAATACATCTATTTCCTATTTTTTTTCGTATAAACGAGCGCTCATTATTTGTGATGAGAAAAGATACATCTCTAGTATTTATCATTATGGGACGATATTTCTGCTCAATGTCACCCAAATCTTCATTTTGTTGTTTACAAGGAATTATATTTTGTATTTGATCCTCCAAGTGCTGTTTACTTTGGGTGAAAATATGGCTCTTTCCAGAGTGGCAAACCATATGTATCCCTATTTGTTAGATCAAAAGGTATCTCCCCTGACACGGCAGGAAAGGAAGGGAATATGGAAATATGTCAGTGCTATGGTTGTACATAAGGCCGGAGCAATGGTTGTAATTTCTTCCGATAATCTGATGCTGTCCCGATTGGTAGGATTGACTGCGGTGGGAGTTTACTCTAATTATTGTGTGATCACCGATGCATTGCACAAAGTTGTTCGTCAGATTTTTGAGTCAGTGCTAGCCAGTGTGGGAAATTTAAATGTGAGTCATTCCAAGGAAGACCGTCGAGAATTGGAGAGCGTGTTTAACCATATGTTTTTCCTCAATTTTTATATTTATGGGTTTTGCGCATGTTGTCTTTGGGGGCTGTTTAATCCTTTTATCCGTTTGTGGCTTGGAGAGGCGATGCTGTTTGACCAATTAACAGTTCTAGCGATTGTCGTTAATTTCTATCTATACGGGATGAGGCAAACGACGTTAACTTTTTATGAGGCTTCGGGGTTGTTCTACTATGACCGTTACAAACCACCGGTGGAAATTGTTATTAATATTGCAGTATCAGTTTTGCTGGCGAATAAACTGGGTGCAGCCGGTGTGATCTGGGGAACAGTTGTTAGCACAATGGCTACATGTATTTGGATTGAGCCGCATGTAGTCTACAAATATGTATTTCATAAGACGGCAAAAACATATGCAGTCACTTTTATAAAATATACGCTGGTAGTTGGTGTGGCCTGCGCACTTACGTCCTTTTTTTCTGGCAGGCTGCTCTTTAGGAATGAATATATAAACTTTGGCTATCAGATGGTACTTAATCTGCTCATTCCCAATTGTGTTTTTTCCCTTGTGTTCTGTAAATCAGAATCTTTTCGATATTATCTAGATTTTATAAAAAGTGTCATAAGAAGGAAAATTCACAGTAAAGGAAGGAAAGTATAATGCTCAAAATAAACCGGAAGAAATGCCTGTGGTTATTGCTAGTATTTCTTACATTGCCGCAGTTTGATCCTTCTTATTTTCAGGAGTATGCTACCCAGTGGGAGCCGCTTGTAAACAGTTGGCGGCTTATTTCTGCGTTGTTTATTCTAATATGGTTGCTCATTAAAAGAAGGCTGTCATTGATCGTATTGCTGATCGGTATAAGGCAGGGCTATATTGTACTCAACACATTGATACAGCGTGGCGCGTTCCGAGACTGCGCCCTTAGTGCGATAACTGTAATGGTCGTAGTCATACTCTATGATCTGATGCAAGAAGAACAGGAACTATTTCTTTCCTCTCAATTATTTTGTTTTGAACTGATAATTTATGTGAATTTTGTAACAATCCTTCTATATCCAGAGGGGATGTACACATCGCTGATAGATGGTATAGTTGTGCGCAATGGAAGAAATTATTTTTTGGGTTATTACAATTCCTTTTCAAAGTTTTTTATTCCAGCTTTATTAATTGCATTTTTGTACAAAGAATATACTGGGAAAAAAATGCGTACATGGCTATTGACAGCGACATGTTATATCTCTGCGCTGCTAATATGGTCAGGAGGCGTACTAGTTGCACTTTTTAGCATGGCATTTGTTTATGTGTTAATAAAAGATACTTCAAAATGGTTTAACTATTATAACTCATGGATTCTTCAAGGATTGTTTTTTTTGTTTGTTATTTGTTTGCGTTTAATGAATGCTTTTCGCTGGCTTATCGATGGCTATCTGCACAAATGGGATTCACTAATGTTGCGTACCGAGGTATGGGATATAGAACTGGCTCGGATCAGACGGTCATGGCTCTTTGGTTATGGTAAATTACCAACGGTGATCCGAGTGGCTGAGACAAAGAAATCCTGGGGGATGCATGCTCATAATCAACTTCTCGAATTGCTGTATCGGGGAGGAGTGATCAACTTGATTTTATTTGTGGTAATTATTTATATGGCAGGCAGGACAATCTATAAGGGCAGAGATATCAATAGTAAATTGATCACGATTGCCTTTTGGGGGTGGTCTATGGTAGCTATGGTAGATCCGCATGAAGATCCTTTTTTAATGGCAATGTTTGTTATTGCTTATTATGCCAACCGAAGTATGCCAGTTTTTAAGAAAGGTTCCTCTCCACCAGTTTCAGTGGAAAGCCATAGGTTAAACTGAATGAAAGGCTTAATCCCTCTAGTAGTTATGTCAGGAAGATTGGAAATAGTGAGGATATCAATAAAATTCTCTCATGCGTTAATATAATTGATGTCATAAGCCAAATCTCAAGCATAAGAGAGACTCAAATAAATAATAGAAGGCTATCACACACTGAAGTAAGAATGTGGATATCATAAAATGTAAATAGGAGTGGTGCATGTCCATCATATATATTTAAGCATTGCAATATCGCCTAGGATAGGTATATTGAATTTCATGGTAAAAAGGGAAAAGCAGGTTCATTATATGATATGTATCAGAAAATGAAAAAAAGTAGGATAGAACACCTTGGGCAAGAGAATATTACATTGAGATAATAGGCAAAATCACAAATATTTGGTGTGTTTTTGAATGCACATGGATTGGTAAAACGGTGTTATAGGTTGGTGCGAGTGAATGATGATGTAAATAAAGAACTGATAACCCCAGGCACCGCCCAAATCCCGCGGCGCCTGGGGTTATAATATGCAAGATATTCAACAATCAGAACTCTGCATCCTTTGCGCTCATTCCTCGCCGCGCCTTACCGCATCCGCATGTTCTTTCTGGATATCCGCATGGGCGGAGAGCATCGGTTCTTCCTTGCTTCCTTTGATCTTGCGGTTCACATAGTTGGCGGTGATCTTCATGACCAGCGGGCTTAAGGAAAGGACGCCGATCAGGTTGGGAATGGACATCAGGCCGTTAAAGGTATCGGAGATGTCCCAGGCGAGGTCCAGGTTCATCGTAGCGCCCACGATGATGAACAGCACGAAGATCACCTTGTAGATCATGGTCGCGGCGGTGCCGAACAGATATTCCCAGGCTTTGGTGCCGTAGTAGCTCCATCCCAGCACGGTGGAGAAGGCGAACAGCAGGATCGCGATGGCGATGAAAGCGGAGCCCGCATAGCCGAATACATGGGAAAAGGCGGAGGCCACCAGGACGGAATCCACAGCGTCGGTCAGCATGGCGCCGGTGTTTAAGTCCACCAGGCCGGAGGTCAGGACCACCAGGGCGGTCAGCGTGCAGACGATGATGGTATCCGCGAATACCTCGAAGATGCCCCACATGCCCTGACGGACAGGCTCTTTGACGTTGGAAGCGCTATGTACCATAACGGAGGAACCAAGGCCCGCTTCGTTGGAGAACACGCCGCGTTTGAAGCCCCAGGTGACGGCGGATTTGACGGCGAGGCCGATGGCGGCGCCGCCCACCGCTTTAAAACCGAAAGCGAAGCTAAAAATGGCGCCGAAGGCCGGGAGGATGCTGCCGGCATGTACGATGATGATGATCAGCGCGCCAAGGATATAGAACACGACCATAAAAGGAACGATCTTTTCCGTTACGGAGGCAATGCGTTTGATGCCGCCTACGATGACCAGGCCTGCCATGATCATCAGCACGATACCGGTGATCCAGGCGGGGATGGAGAAGGCGGAGGTCATGTTGGTGGCGATGGTGTTCACCTGGCTGGAGTTGCCGATTCCGAAAGAGGCCAGCACGGCGAAAATGGAGAACAGGACCGATAACACCTTACCGACCTGTTTGAAGCCCTTATAGCTGCCCAGGCCGTCGCGCAGGTAATACATGGCGCCGCCGGCCCATTCCCCTTTCGGGTTTTTCCTGCGGTAGTAGATGCCCAGTACGTTTTCAGAATAGTTGGTCATGCTGCCGAAGATGGCGGCTACCCACATCCAGAAGATCGCGCCGGGGCCGCCCGAAGCGATGGCGGTGGCCACGCCGGCGATATTGCCTACGCCTACAGTTGCCGCCAGGGCGGTGCAAAGCGCCTGGAACTGGGAAATGGAACCTTTATCCTGCACATGGCCGGACACCTTTTTATGAAAAATGCTTCCGATGGTGTTTTTAAACCAGTATGCGAAATGGGAAAACTGGAATCCTTTGGTCAGTACCGTCATCAGGACGCCGGTGGCGATCAGCAGAGTCAGGCAGGGGATGCCCCAGACGAAGCCGTTGATCGCACCGTTGATCTCGGCTACTTTGTCGAAAAACGAAATCTGTGCTAACATACTTTCTCCTCCTCATTTTGTGCAAGGCCCGCAAACGGACATAAAAAATGGTTCTGCCGGAAGATCGCCATCTGAAAATGGCGTCAAACCGGTCAGGACCCCCTTGTCCTTTGTTCCTTCCCCACAATTTGTTTTGTATTATACTTTGCTAAAGTGCTAAAGTCAAGCCGTTTGCCCCGAAAATGGGCATTTTTCTCTGAATCTGCTAAAAAAGGCCCGTTCATAAAGAAAAATGTCTGTAAATTTCACCCGTTATTTTTCGGCTCGAATTTTCTCTTGTCAGGAAAAAAGGAATCTGCTATACTGCATATGGTGCGGACAAAGGGAGGTTTGATTACTTGCCGCATTCGAGGGACAGAGAAAATCTATAATGATAAAGGAGATGTTCAAATGAAAGGGAATATCGTAGTAGGGCAGTCCGGCGGCCCCACAGCCGTGATCAATTCCTCCGTGGCGGGCGTCTTTACCGCGGCCAAGGAGCTGGGCGTCAACAAGGTGTATGGTATGGTGCATGGGATAGAGGGATTCCTGGAGGATCAGATGATCGATCTGGGCGAATATCTGGACGATCCCACCGGCATCGAGCTGTTGAAGCGGACGCCCTCCGCGTTTCTGGGTTCCTGCCGTTTTAAGATGCCCAAGATCGAAGGCCATGAGGACGTATACGAGAAAGTTTTCGAGATCATGGAGAAGCATGACATCGAGTGCCTGTTTTATGCGGGCGGCAACGATTCCATGGATACGGTGAAGATGCTGTCCGATTATGCGGCGGCCCACAATAAGCCCCAGCGCTTTATGGGCGTGCCCAAGACCATCGACAACGATCTGCCGGTCACGGACCATTGCCCCGGCTACGGCTCCGCTGCGAAATATATTGCCGCTTCTATTAAGGAAATCATCCGCGACAACGCCTCTTTCGGCGCCAAGAAGCCTACCATCTGCATCGTAGAGATCATGGGCCGTCACGCAGGCTGGCTGACCGCCGCTGCGGCGCTTGCAAAGGGCGACGATTGCGAAGGCTGCGACGCGATCTATCTGCCCGAGACGGTATTCGATATCGACGCTTTTCTGGAAAAGGTAAAGGAACTGGCTGCCACCCAGTCTTCCGTCGTGATCGCCGTATCCGAGGGCGTGCATCTGGCGGATGGCCGTTTTGTCTGCGAGCTGGCCAATGAGAATGTGGCTGTGGACGCGTTCGGCCATAAGCAGCTTTCCGGCACAGCGGCGTATCTGGCGCAGCTTGTGGCTGCCCAGACCGGGTTAAAGACCCGCGCCATCGAGTTTTCCACCCTGCAGAGGGCGGCCAACCATCTGGCTTCCCTGACGGACATCAACGAGGCCTTTGAAGTGGGGTACGAGGCCGTCATGGCGGCGGAAGCGGGCAAGACCGGCATGATGATCACCCTGGACCGCAAGGAAAGCGTGCCCTATCTGTGCGGCACCAGCGCTTTCGATATCCATGCCATCGCCAACGTGGAACGTCCGGTTCCCGCCGAGTGGATCACGGAGGATGGCTGCGGCTTAAACGAGGAATACGAGAAGTACGCGCGGCCGCTGATCATGGGAGAACTGGCGCCCCTTTATGTCAATGGCCTGCCGAGGCATCTGGTCAGAAAATAAGCGCGGCATTTGCTTTGATCGGATCAAAGAAGTTGAGAGCCTTGAGGGTATCTTGGGAAGTTTCCCGGGATACCCTTTTTTTATAGAATGGATTGCGCTGGGCCAGCAGTTTTGTTATAATTTTTCGTATCAATCTAGGAGGAAAAGACATGGAGAGAACGGACAGATATCCGCAGGTCAATACAGAGCGGTTAGTAGAGGAATTTAAAGAACTGGTGGCCATCGATTCGGTCAGCTTTCATGAGCGTAGGATGGCCGATACGCTGAAAAGCAAACTGTTAAAGCTGGGATTTGAGGTGTATGAGGACGGCGCGGCCGGGGTATACGGCAGCGAGGCAGGAAACGTCTATGGTTTTTTGCCGGGGACGCTGGAAGGACCGCCGCTTTTGCTTTCCGCCCATATGGACACGGTGGAGCCGGGATGGGGGAAGAGGGCCGTGATCCATCCGGACGGCAGGATCACCTCAAAAGGGGATACGGTGCTGGGCTCCGACGATGCAGCCGGGATCGCTTCCATTCTGGAGGCGGTGCGGGCCGTTTCGGAGAGCGGACAGCCCCACAGAGGGATCGAGGTGCTTTTCCCGATGGCGGAGGAGGCCTATGGCAAGGGCAGCACCGTGGCGGAATACGAAAGGCTGCGGGCGAAGGAAGCCTATACGCTGGATCTGAGCGGGCCGGTGGGGCAGGCGTCCCTGCAGGAGCCCACGTTTGTTTCCTTTTCCATCGAATTTGTGGGGAAGGCTTCCCATGCGGGTTTTGCGCCGGAGGAGGGGATTAACGCGATCGCGGCGGCGGCTGCGGCAATCACCCGGATCAGGCAGGGGCGCGTCGGGGAAGAGACGACGGTAAATATCGGGAAAATAGAGGGCGGCAAGGCAACCAATATCGTGCCGGCGCTCGTGCGCATGGAAGGGGAGATCAGAAGCTATGTCCACGAGGCCGCGCTGGCGCAGATGGAGCAGATCCGCCGGATCTGCGAAGATACGGCGGCCGGATTCGGCGCCGTCGTGCGGGTGGATTCCCGCCTGCATATGCTGGCCTACCGGGTGGAGAAAAAGGAACCGGTGGTGCAGCGCTTCCGCCGCGTCTGCGAAACGCTGGGCGTGGAATGCAGCCTGACCCGCACTCTGGGCGGCAGCGATAACAACTGCTTTATCCAGCATGGCATACGAGGCATTGTGCTTTCCTGCGGGATGAACCAGGTGCATTCCACAGAAGAATTTTCTTCCGTATCCGAGCTTGAACGCTGCGCATCCATTGTGGCGGGACTGATCGTAGAGGACTGAATTTTTCTGAAAATGGGACATCGTGGAGGCCGGATATGAAAATGCAGGAAACCATTCAGAGAGAAATTCTGGGGCAGCGGATCGACCAGGAGCTGGAGGCCATGACAAAGCGCCTCTTTCAAAAAACCATCGCGCAGGCGTCGGACGCGGAGCTTTACAACGCCCTGCTCTATCTGATCAAAGGGCTGGCCCATGTCACCGTGCCCAACGAGGGGTCCAAAAAGGTGTATTATGTGTCCGCCGAATTTATGCTGGGCCGACTGATCGCCAATAACCTGGTCAATCTGGGCGTCTATGAGAAGGTGGAGGCGGTTCTGCAAAAGAATGGAAAGTCTCTGGCGGCCATCGAAGAGCAGGAGCCGGAACCATCCCTGGGAAACGGCGGGCTGGGAAGGCTGGCGGCCTGCTTTATGGATTCCATGGCAAGCCTTGGGCTGCCCGGCGCGGGGCTGGGGCTGAATTATCATTTCGGTCTGTTTCGGCAGGAATTTAAAGACCGTCTGCAGAGCGCCCGGAAGGATGACTGGATCAGGCGCAATTCTTGGCTGGACAGGACGGATGTGAGCTTTGACGTGTACTTTGGCGATCGGAAGGTGACCGCCAGGATGTATGACATCGACGTGATCGGGTATAAAAACGGCGTGAACCGGCTGCATCTGTTCGACGTGGTAGGCGTGGACGAAAGCCTGGTGACGGAAGGGATCCGTTTTGACAGGACGCAGATCGAGAAAAACCTGACGCTGTTTTTGTATCCGGACGATTCCGACGAGGCGGGACAACTGCTCAGGGTCTATCAGCAGTATTTTATGGCCAGCACTGCGGCCCAGTTCGTGCTGCAGGAGATGAAGGAACGCCAGTATGACCTGCGCAGGATGTACGATTATGCGGTCATTCAGATCAACGATACCCACCCTTCCCTGATCATTCCGGAGCTGATCCGCATCTTGATGTACAACAAGGCATTCACGCTGGATGAGGCGGTGGAGGTGGTCAGCAGGACCTGTGCCTATACCAATCACACCGTCCTGGCGGAAGCGCTGGAAATGTGGCCGCTTTCTTGGCTGGAAAAAGCGGTTCCCCAGTTGGTGCCCATCCTTCGGGCCCTTTCGGACCGGGTGGCGGCCCGATATGATGATCCGGCGGTGCAGATCATCGATGGGGACGGAATGGTCCATATGGCGAATCTGGACGTACATTACTGCTTTTCCGTCAACGGGGTGGCTGAAGTACATACCCAGATCCTGAAACAGGATCAGCTCAACGCTTTCTATAAGCTCTATCCGGAGAAATTCAACAATAAGACCAACGGCATCACCTTCCGTCGCTGGCTTTTGTGCTGCAACCGGGAACTGGCGGCCCTGATCGACGGCGCGATCGGGAAACGGTATCAGACGGACGCGGAACAGTTGGAAAAGCTGCTGGAGCTTACGCCGGAAGAAGGGCTGACCGAATTTTTGACGGGGCTGGAGAGGATAAAGCAGCAAAAAAAGAGGGCGCTGGCCGACTATATCCTGGAGCGGGAGAAGGAAGAGATCGATCCGACTTCCATTTTCGATATCCAGATCAAGCCCTTCCATGAATATAAGAGGCAGCAGTTGAACGCCCTTTACGTCATCCATAAGTATCTGGAGATCAAAGGCGGGAAAAAACCGGCCCGCCCTCTGACCGTCCTGTTCGGCGGCAAAGCGGCGGCCGCCTATGTAGCAGCGCAGGATATCATTCATTTGATCCTGGTCCTGCAGGAAATTGTGAATCATGATCCGGACGTGAAGGATTACATGAAGGTGGTCCTGGTGTCCAATTACAATGTCAGCTATGCGGAAAAGCTGATCCCGGCCTGCGATATTTCCGAGCAGATCTCTTTGGCCTCCAAGGAGGCATCGGGAACGGGGAGCATGAAGCTGATGCTCAACGGGGCCGTAACGCTGGGCACGCTGGACGGCACCGCGGCGGAGATCTGTAAGCGGGTGGGCGAAGAGAACATCTATATTTTCGGGCAGAGCTGCGAACAGGTCATGGAACGGGAAAAACGGGGGAACTACAGGCCCTGGGATTGCTATGAAAAAAGCAGGATCGTCAGGGAAGCCGTGGACTTTATCACGGGGCGCCAGGCGCTGGCTGTCGGAAAGGAAGAGAATTTAAGGCGGCTGCGGGAAAACCTGCTGCAGCAGGACCGTTATATGGCGCTTCTGGATCTGGAGGATTACATTGCCGTAAAGGACCGGATGCTCGCAGATTATGAAGACCGGGAGAAATGGCGCTGCAGGATGCTCGTCAATATCGCAAAGGCGGGATTTTTCTCCTCCGATCGGACGGTAGCTCAATATAACCGGGATATTTGGAAACTGGATTGAAAAGATGGTCATTTTTGCGCACTATTTCCGTGCGATTGAATAGACGGTCATGGCATTTTAGACGATAATTGACATAGATATACAAAAAAACGCGGCAAAACGACCAAAAGGAGGGACAATATGAATCTGCAATACGACAAGGCGCAGTTGGAGGATGTGATCGACCGCATCGTAGACCGCACCATGAAGATGGATCTGACCTGGGACTGGCCCTGCGGCGTGGCCTATTACGGGATCAGCGAGGCCTATGAGAAGACGAAGAAAGAGAAGTATCTGACTCTCTTAAAGGACAGGGTGGACGAACTCATCGACCTGGGGCTGCCGAAGGTCTGGACGGTGAACGCCTGCGCTATGGGGCACTGTCTGATCACGCTGTATCAGGCCACCGGCGAGCAGAAATACTGGGATATCCTGATGACCAAGATTGAATATCTGCGCAGGGACGCGCTTCGGTTCGGGGACAATGTGCTGCAGCATACCGTGTCCGCCAACAACGATTTTCCGGAGCAGGCCTGGGCGGATACGCTGTTCATGGCGGCGTTTCTGCTGCTGCGGGTGGGCGTGATCCTAAAGGACGAGGACATCATCGAGGACGCGCTGAACCAGTGGTACTGGCATATCAATTATCTGCAGGATGAGAAGACCGGCTTTTATTATCATGGCTATAACAACATCACGCAGGATCATATGTCCGGCATTTACTGGGGACGGGCCAACGCCTGGGCGGCCTACACCATGTCGAAGGTGGGCGGCATCCTGCCGGAGTGCTACCTGTATCCCAAATATCTGGATGTGGCCGGATCCTTAAACGATCAGTTGGCCGCTCTTAAGACCGTGCAGACGGAGAACGGCCTCTGGAGGACCGTGCTGGACGATGAAGAATCTTATGAAGAGGTTTCCGCCTCCGCAGGCATTGCGGCGGCCATGCTGGAGCGGGGCAATCCGCTGCACACCCGCTGTCTGAATAAGGCGATCCGGGGACTGCTGGCCAACGTAAGCGAGGACGGCCGGGTGATGAACGTGTCCGGCGGTACGGCCGTGATGAAGGATGTAGAGGGCTACCGGGGCATTTCCAGACGCTGGATCCAGGGCTGGGGCCAGGGGCTGGCGCTGGCGTTTTTCTCGGGCGTCCTGGTTTCCGATTCCATTCAGAAAGACGGTGCGCTCTGAGATGTATCGCGCAAAATATAGTTTTGCCTCCGGCGGTACGGACAAAATCCCGGTATCGCCGGGGCTGCTTTATGCACAAAAGCCGGGATACGGCTTCGTGACGGAGAAAAACCGCAGGCAGCAGGCGCTTCTGCGGATCCCGGAATTAAACAGCGGCTTTGAACCGGCCCCCTGGTTTTGCGACAGCGATCTGACCGATATCGGGCAGGATGAGGCCGGCTGCTTCGGACAGGGCGTGTATATGCCCCAGGAGAGCCGGCGGATCCCGCTTTGCTTTAAGGCCGGAGTGCTAAAAGGCGGGCGCTATAAGGTGACGCTGCTTTTGTATAGCCGGGAGGATATGCGGGATATCCGGGTCTTTTCCGGACGCCGTCGGCTGGAGATGGCGCAGCCCTTCCTGAAAGCGGGGACGCCTCTCGAGTGCAGGATGTGGGTGGACGTGAGCGATATCATCCCCCGGGGGCATACGGAGGCGTTTGCGGATACCGCCGTGGATCTGGCCGTGGTGGCCGACCGGCCCTGTATCGCTTCCATTGCCATCGAAGAGACGCCGTGTCCGGCGGTCTTTCTGGCGGGGGATTCCACCGTGACGGACCAGACGGCCCAGTATCCCTTTTCTCCCATGGACAGCTATGCGGGCTGGGGACAGATGCTTTCTTTCTTTTTCGGGGAAGGCGTCGCCGTATCCAACCATTCCCATTCCGGGCTGACCACTGAGAGCTTCCGGCAGGAAGGGCACTATGAGGTCATGAGGCGCTTCTGGAAGAGGGGCGATTATATCCTGTTCCAGTTCGGCCACAACGATCAGAAGCTGTCCCATCTGCAGGCGGAAGGCGGCTATCGGGAGAATCTGGCGCGCTATATAGAGGAGGCCAGGGAGGCAGGACTGCATCCGTTGCTGGTGACGCCTCTTTCGCGCAATACCTGGAAGGGCAGCGACGGCAGCTATAACGATCTTCTGGAGGCGTATGCCGAAAGCTGTCTGCGGCTGGGAAGAGAAATGGAAGTCCCGGTGCTGGATCTGCATGGGCAGAGCATGGCCTTTCTGAAGGAGAAGGGGAAGGAGGCGGCAAAGCCCTACTTTTTCCCCGGCGATTATACCCATACCAACGACTGCGGCGCCTGTCTGATGGCCTGGAAGGTCGCCTGTCAGATCCGTGAGGTCTGCGGTGGGGACAGACGGGCTGCCTATCGGGATCTGGCGACGTATGTGCAAACGGAGCTGCCGGAGGATTTGTGCCGGCCTGAACCTGTTTCAGCGCTGGAAAAGCCGGAGGGCTATGTGCAGGAGGTCATGCAGCAGGGCAGCCGGGATCTGCTGGAGGATCTCACAGATCCGGAAGGCGTGCTGCTGCGGGCAGAGGGGCTGGACATGGTGGTGCGCAGCGCGGGCTTTTTCCAGACGAACGTTTACAATGATCTGTTCACCGACGTGGTAGGGCACGAGTGGTATGCGGGGATCGTGGAATGCGCCCTGCAGAACGGCATCCTGATCCCCGAGGTGTGCCGCGGGAAGCTGTTTTGTCCGCAGGAGCCGGTGACGCTTCTGGATTTTCTCGTTTTTGCCATGAACGCCTACAGCAGCCGGAAAGAGCTGCCGGAGGCGGCAGATTGCCCTTATGACGGTCAGGCGCCGGACTGGGCCAAAAAGGCGGTGCGCGCGGCCTGGGCGCTGGGCGTGCTGGATGCAGACGGAAAGGACAGGCTGGCGTCCGGGATCAGTCGGAGACGGGGCGCGCAGATCTGCAGAGATATTAAAATATTGGGTTGACATAAGCCGGGAGACCGGCGGAAAAGAGGCATTATGAGTTTACGGAAAGGCGGTTTTACCCTGCCGGGGGAATCCGGTTACGAGGCGCTGACCCTCAAAATGGCGGAAAAGTGGGGAGCGGACGTGATCCGCGACAGCGACGGGACGGAGCTTTCCGAGGATATCATCCACGCGGGTTACGGGATCTATTCCACGGTTTGCGTCATCCGGGAGCATAACGAGTGGGCGAAGCAAAATCCCGATAAGCTGCAGCAGACTTTTCTGTGTACAGAACCTTTGGTGGCGGTGCCCAAAGAGGACGGAAGCTGCAGCGTGACCGTCGGGCTGATGGCGGATTTCTTTGAAGAGCAGTTTCGCATCAACGACGGCGCAGCCGCCATGAAATACTGGGAGGTTTGGGACAGGACTTCCAATGCAGCCGTGGACAGGAAGGACTGGACCTACGACAGCCAAGCGGGTACGGTGACGGTTACCTCTGCTCTGCCCTGGCACAAATATACGGTGAGCTTTCTGGCCTATCGGATCTGGGAAGAGATCTCCATGTATAATCACACCACCAACCACTGGGACAAGGAACATCTGATGCAGATCGATCCCCGTTATCCCGAAACGCAGGAATACCTGCTGGGCTGGATGAAGGACTGGTGCGAAAGCCATCCGGACACCACGGTGGTGCGCTTTACCTCTTTATTTTATAATTTCGTCTGGATCTGGGGCAGCGACGAGAGACGGCGCAATCTGTTCACGGACTGGGGCTCCTATGATTTTACGGTCAGCGATCGTGCCCTGGACGAATTTGCGGCGCAGTACGGCTATTCCATGACGGCGGAGGATTTTATCAACCAGAGAAGGCTTCATGTGACCCATATGCCCGGCGATGCCAAAAAGAAGGACTGGATGACCTTCATCAACGATTTTGTCATTTCTTTCGGCAAAAAACTGGTGGATATCGTACATGCCTATGGAAAGAAAGCCTATGTGTTCTACGACGACAGTTGGGTGGGCCTGGAGCCTTATAACGGTCGGTTTTCGGAGTTTGGCTTCGACGGCCTGATCAAATGCGTTTTTTCCGGCTACGAGGCGCGGCTGTGCGCCGGCGTGGATGTGCCGGTGCATGAACTGCGCCTGCATCCCTACCTGTTCCCGGTGGGGCTGGGCGGCGCGCCCACTTTCATGGAGGGCGGCGATCCTACGACAGATGCGAAGAAATACTGGAACAGCGTCCGCCGGGCCCTGCTGCGCTGTCCGGTGGACCGGATCGGCCTGGGAGGTTATCTGCATCTGACGCAAGGCTTCCCGGATTTCTGCGATTACATAGAGAAGGTGACGGACGAGTTTCATCTGATCCAGGATTTCCACGCCCAGGGAAAGCCTTACGGCATCAAGACCCGCGTGGGCGTGCTGCATGCCTGGGGTGCGCTCCGTTCCTGGACGCTTTCCGGCCACTTCCATGAGACCTGGCAGCACGATCTGATCCATATCAACGAGGCCCTTTCCGGCCTTCCGGTGGAAGTTTCCTTCTTGTCCTTTGAGGATGTGAAGGCAGGAAAGCTTAAAGACGTGGACGTGTTGATCAACGCCGGCTTTGCGGGCAGCGCCTGGAGCGGCGGGGACGCCTGGAAGGACGATGAACTGGTGGAAAAGCTGACGGCCTGGGTCTATGGGGGCGGGACGTTTTTGGGCGTCAACGAGCCTTCGGCAACAGCCGGCTATGACACCTATTTCCGCATGGCCCATGTGCTGGGCGTGGACGAGGATACCGGCGCGCGGATCTGTCACGGCACCTGGAGCTTTGCGGCAGAGGATCCCGAGGGGCTGGTGCCCGAAGGGGCTGAGGTTGTGGGGAAACCGGGCCGGTTTCTGACCGACGGGAAGGCCAGGGTGCTTCTGGAAAAGGACGGCCTTCCGGTTCTGACGGTCCATGATTTTGGAAAAGGGAAGGGCATCTATCTTGCCTCCTTCCAGATCAGCGACGCCAATACCCGGCTTTTGTACCAGCTCATCCGCTACGCGGGAGGCGAGGGCGTGACCGGCCTTTATATGACCGACAATCTCCACACGGAGTGCGCCTACTATCCGGGCAGCAGAAAGCTGGTAGTCATCAACAACAGCGGCCAGCCACAGAAAACAGGAGTGGAGACGGAAACGGGCCGCAGGGAAGTGGCTCTGGAGCCCTATGAAACGGTGTTTATAAATCTCTGAGGACAGGGAAACCATTAAGAAAGAAGAGGAGGAGACGGACAATGATCAAAGGATTTAAGATGAAGCTGTTCCCCGGCATGGAGGCCGAGTATGAAAAGCGGCACAACCAGCTCTGGCCGGAGATGAAGGACATGATCCATGAACACGGCGGAAAGAACTATTCCATCTTTCTGGACCGGGAAACGCTGACGCTGTTTGGCTACATCGAGATCGAGGATGAGGCCCTCTGGGCCGCCGGCGCGGATACGGCCATCAACCGTAAGTGGTGGGACTTCATGGCGGATATCATGGAAACCAATCCGGACAACAGCCCGGTTTCCATCGATCTGCATCCGGTGTTCCATCTGGATTGAGCCCTGCCTTATTCGGGGTACATCCAGCCGGAATACTGCAGGATCGACTGGTTTTTGGCATACTGGTTCGTCTGCGTCGTCTGTTTGCGGTATTCCCTGGGAGAAGTGCCCATGATCTTGATAAAGCAGCGGTTATAGCTGGAAACGGACTGGAAGCCCACCATCCCGGAGATGTTCAGGATGGATTCCTGGGTGTTGCACAAAAGGTCGCAGGATTTCATGACCCGCGTGTTATTCACATAATCCAGGGGAGAAGTGCCCATCACATCGTGGAACACGCGCCGGAAGTGGGTCGGGCTCCAGTGGCACAGCCCGGCCAGAAATTCGATGGAAAACTGTTTCATATAGTTGTTTTCCACATAGTCCAGGGCGGGGGCGATACTCAGGGAGTTTAAGGTACCGTAGGCGGAACCGGCCTGCCCTTCCGCCAGCTCCGTATTCGAGTCTGCGTTTTCAATGCGGTAAATAGAAAGATAGAGCGAAAGAAGAAGCCCGGTAGCCGAAAGCTGGTAGCCGGGCTTTTGATTTTCCAGCTCCTTTATGGCCAGCATCAGCGTCTCATAGACGCCGGGATATTCTTCCCGGTTGAGGATGAACTTGTAGGTGCTGGAATTGTGGGCCAGAAGATCCCAGTTTTTCCAGGTGCCGGGCAGAAAATCCCTGAAAAGCGCTTTCGGGTCGATAAACAGATAGGACCAGAGGCTGGCCGTCCCTTTGGCGGAATAAGTGGTATGGGGAACGTTGCGGGGCACGACGGTGACGTCCCCTTCCCGAAAGGGCAGGGGTTCCCCATAAAATTCCATGGCGCCGCTGTCGGAATGGCATACGCCGATCTCCAGGCAGTTATGGAAATGCAGGCGCATACTGGTCACGTCCGAGATCCGCCAGTGATCGCCGGATAAGAGCAGGACAGGGAAGGAAAGCGGCAGATAATAGTTTCTGTATTCAGTCGGCACATTCTTATGCTTGGCCATTTCGTTCTCCTTGCAAAATCGAAATCTGTTTCCCGTTAAACTGCACAAACAAATGGAAAATTAAGGATGCGAAAACGTACTTAGTGACGAAATATTTAGCGTCAATCCATACTTTATTATATAGCAATTCCGGCAGACAAAATCAACCGGAAAATCATTATTTTTTCGCCTTTGGGGGATTTTGTGGAAAGATCGGCGGGAAAGGACGGGAAAAACAAAAATTCTGCTGTAAAATTACACAAAATTGAAAATATAAAATTGTGAATATAGACGAATAAGACGAAAAAAAAGGGATCAGGCAAAAATAAATGGTCGTTTTTGCACGATTTATATAAGTTAATGATTAGATTCAAGCGGCAAACCATACTATAATCATAAAATAAGGGAGGTTCTGTTATATGTTATAGACAATATGACAGGAGACAGAGACGCAGGATCCCAAAACAAATCGGAGGAGGTAGTGGTTATGGCGAAAAGCAAAACGCAGACGCCGCAGGTCAGGGTGAGAACGACCTGGAAGAACGCCATCAGAAGGGATTGGCAGCTCTATCTCTTGCTGCTGGTCCCGATCACGCTCGTCGTCGTGTTCAACTATGCGGCGTATCCGGGGCTGCGCATGGCCTTTATGGACTACAAGCCCATGAAGGGCTTTGCGGGCAGCGATTGGGTAGGCTTGAAGGTATTTCAGAAGATATTCAAGGACAGGGATTTTACCCGTGCACTACGCAATTCCCTTGCGTTCAATTTTCTGGATCTGCTGGTGGGTTTCCCGATGCCCATTATTCTCGCGCTGATGCTCAATGAACTCAGATTCATGCGGTTTAAGAAAGTGAGTCAGACGATCCTTTATCTGCCGCACTTCCTCTCATGGGCCATTATCGGGGCCGTCGCCTATACGATGTTCCGTCCGGCTACGGGCCTTGTCAACACGCTGCTGATGAAGTACGGCATCATTTCGGAAGGGATCCCGTTCCTGAATGAAAAATGGCACTGGGCGGCTACTTATCTGTTGATCGGCGTCTGGCAGAGTATGGGTTGGGGTACCATCCTGTATCTGGCGGCCATCACCAGCATCAACGGTGAGCTTTACGAAGCGTGTATCATTGACGGCGCCAATAAATGGCAGAAGATGTGGCATGTCACCCTGCCGGGTATCCGCGGCACCATCGTGACCCTGCTGATCATGAACCTGGGCCGCGTGATGGGCAGCAACCTGGAGCGTCTGACCGCATTTGACAACACTCAGGTCAGGGACTTCCAGTACCAGCTCGCGATCTATATTTATGAAAAAGGCATGGGCGCGGGCAAGTATGCGGAAGGTACGGCGGTGGGCCTTTTCCAGTCCCTTGTGGGCGTGGTTCTGGTTCTGCTTTCGGATAAGGTCGCCAAGTCCCTTGGTGAAGACGGCCTGTTATAGGAGGTGAGAAGCATGGCAAAGAAAAACATGGAGGCGACTGCTTCCGATGGAAGCCGCGCCATCAGCAAATTCCATATCAGCGATTTGATCATTATTCTGGTATTGGTTATTTTGTGCGCCACCTGTGTCGTTCCTTTCTGGCATGTGCTGGTGAAATCCATTTCCGGAGACGGGCCGGTCATGATGAAGGAAGTCTTTTTCTGGCCGAAGGAATTTACGCTCAGCGCCTATAGCAAGGTCTTTTCGGACAGATCCATGGTGCGCTCCATGATCTACAGCGTGGGGGTCACGCTGCTCTTCACGCTGCTGGGCATGATCACCTGCACCTGCGCAGCCTATCCGCTTTCCAAGAAAAGGCTGAAGGGCAAGGGCTTTATCACCTTCGTCCTCATGGTGCCCATGTATTTTACGGCGGGCATGATCCCGTCCTTTATCCTCATGTTCAATCTGCACCTGATCGACAATATGTGGGTGCTGATCCTTCCTTTGATCTATTCGCCTTATAATATGCTGGTCATGAAAACCTATTTCCAGAGCACTATTCCGGATTCCCTGGAGGAGTCGGCGTATCTGGACGGCGCTTCCAATTTCCAGGTTCTGACAAAGATCGTGCTCCCTCTGAGCAAGCCGATCCTTGCGACGCTTTCGCTCTTTTACGCGGTGGGACGCTGGAACGCATACGGAGACCATATGTACTATATCCGGTCGGACAGTGTGCGCATGATCCAGTATAAGCTTTATCTGCTGGTGCAGGGCGCGGAGGCTTCTATTTCAGCGTCTCTCGGGGATACGGGCGGCGCGACCAATATCACGACCCCGGAGGTCTTACAGGCTGCCTGTATTATGTTCGTGACAGTTCCCATCATCATCGTTTATCCTTTCCTCCAGAAGTATTTCGTGAAGGGAGCCATGGTAGGAGCTGTGAAAGGGTGAATCCCTTTTTCGGAGGATAGTTTATTCCGAGACCCTCGGATACATATAAACTATACATTTTATAAAGGAGGTACCTTATGAAAAAGAAAGCAATAAGCAAACTGATGGCTGCGCTTCTTGTGGGCGTCCTGGCAGCGAGTACGCTGACTGCCTGCGGAAACAGCGGCACATCGGCTCCCGCAAGCGAACCCGCTTCCCAGAGCGGCGGTGCGGCGGAGAGCACCCCTGCGGCCGAGGAGAAAGCGGAGAGCGCTCCTGCGGCAGAAGATGGCGCGGCGGAGAACACCGTGGCCGGCATCGACGGATTCGTCCCTTTCGAGGAGACCGTGACGCTTGACATTCCGATCTATCAGCGTCCTACGCCCAACGGCGCTGCCGACGCGGGCAACAACTACTGGACGGAATGGGTTCAGAAGGAGTTTGGCGACAAGTACAACATCAAAGTAAATTATGCGGATTGGGTCATCCCCCGCGGCGAAGAGAACGCCATGTACGCGCAGTGGGCGTCCGTACAGAACCTTCCTACCGTCTGCTTCGAGTACGACTATCCTGATCTGACCCTGTATCAGAACGAGGGTTATCTGAAGGAGTATGATGTTGACTGGTTCAAGCAGATCGCTCCCACCTATTGGGCTGCGATGGAGGAGAACGGGCTGGATGAGTTCACCAAGATCAACGGCGAAAACGTCCTGCTGATCGGTACCAGACCTTATGGCCAGACCAACTATCAGTTCGTCACCTTCTACCGCAAGGACTGGGTGGAAGCTGCCGGCTTTGATACCTATCCCAGCGATCCGAATGAGCTGTTGGAGCTGTATGCCAAGATCAATGAGCTGGGGCTGGCAAACGGCGGCCATCTCCTGGGCGGCACCAGGATCGAGGGCAACGGCGTAGACCAGAACTATCCTTACCGGACCTATCCTATGGATAAGGAGCTCTGGGCCACCACCGGCGATTATGATGTACCCGCTCTGCCTACAGAGGCGCAGAAGAAGCTCCTGGCCTGGAACAACAAGCTGTACAATCTGGGCTATATCGATCCGGAGTACAACACAAAGACCGCTGATTATGCGATCAGTGACTTCGTAGCCGGAAGGTGCTTCACCTATAGCTGCTACTCCACCAACACCATCGCTGCGCTGGATCAGTTCTATGAGGCCAATCCGGATGCCCATCTCGGCATCGTTGTGAATCCGGGCCCTGTGACCTTCTCCGACGGCACCTGTACCGCGTATCGTCCCAACAGCATCTTCGGTCAGTATATCGGATTTGCTGCGGATGCGACCGACGACGAGATGAAAGCCTTTGCCATGTACCTTGAATGGATGAGCCAGCCCGATGTCCTCTTCACGCTGCAGTGGGGCGAGGAGGGCGTGAACTTTGAATATAATGAGAGCGGTTCCCCTGTTTCCCTTCCGGTTGACCAGCAGGATCCTGAAAAGGTGACAGGCCACAACAGCAACGTGGATATGTGGTGTCTGGTTGCGGCTACCGCGACCCTGGGCGATGTAGACAAGGATATTCAGGCAATCACCCCTCTTGGCTATCCGGATTCCGATCAGTTCTTTGAGGATATCAAGGCGAACTATGAGGGACAGATGGCATGCTACGAGGCGGGCATGGCGGCTCCTGACTGTTCCTTCACAGTCAGCATTGCGGCAAATGATGAGTACAAGGATACCCTGTACACCACCTATGCAACTCTGCGCGATAAGATCGTCATGGGTTCCGAAGCGGATTTTGAGGCCAACTATGAAGCTGCATGCCAGGAGTATCTGGATGCCGGTTATCAGGCGATTATGGATGAGAAGAAGGCTGCTTTTGAGGCAGGCAATTATGTTGAGCAGGCTGCCCAGTTCTTTGCGCAGTAAATCCATATGCACGGATCCTGCAGCGTGCCGCTGTGCATGAAATGTAGTTTCAAGAAATGCAGTTTCGTGAAAGTCAGTTTTGTGCGAAAGGGGCTTCCCGGCGAATGCCGGGGAGCCTTTTTACTCGATCAAAGTGATTAGCGACGCTCTGAGATGGGGAATATCATGCAAAGGAATGTGATCACGGACTTTGGCGCTGCGGCGGACGGGACCGTCTGCACGCCGTCCATTCAGAAAGCTATCGATTTATGCGAAAAAGGGGGCACGGTCTATGTGCCGGCAGGAACTTTCGTGACCGGAGCGCTATATCTCAAGAGCGATATGACGCTGTATCTGGAAGAGGGCGCAAGATTGCTCGGCAGTGGGAATCTGGCGGATTTTCCGCTGATGGGCTATCCCTTTGAGGGCTACGACCAGCTCTGCTACGCGAGCCTTTTAAATACTGACGGCGCGCCGTATCGCAATATCGCCATTGAGGGGAAGGGCACCATCGACGCCAACGGTGAAGCGCTTTTTCTGGCGGAGATGGAAGAGAAGAAGGGAAAACGCGGACGCGCTGTCTGTATCCGCAATACGGACGGCGTGACCATCCGGGGCGTCAGGATCCGCCAGTCCCCGTCCTGGTGCCTGCACCTGCTCTATTGCAGAAACGTTCTGATTGAAAGGGTGGAGGTGCATACCAAATACGATGAAAACGGGCGGCGTTACGCGCATATTTTCAACGGGGACGGCATCGATCTGGATTCCTGTCAGAATGTCCGCGTGACAAAATCCCTGATCGCCAGCCAGGACGACTGCATTGCCGTCAAATCCGGCCGGGACGCCGCCGGAAGGAGAGCCGGGATCCCTTCCAGGGATATCGTGATTGAGGACTGCTCCTTTCAGAGCGGGTTTGGCGTCGCCATGGGAAGCGAAATGTCCGGCGGCGTGGAGAACGTCACGGTACGGGACTGCGTTTTTGAAAATACCCACAGCATTGCCAGCATCAAGGCGATCCGGGGGCGCGGCTCCTACATCCGCAACATCCGTTATGAGAATTGCTCCCTGATAAACCGGGATACGCAAATCATGGATACGAAATGGTTCCGGGGCGCGCTATATGCCGACGCCTACTACGGCGAGGAGGATTTCGATCCGGACCGGAAGGTAGCGGTGGACGAGACGACGCCTGTGGTGGAAAATATCTGCCTGAAGGATATAACGGTGGATACCATCGCCGGAAACGCGGTCTATCTGTGCGGCCTGCCGGAAATGCCCTATCGGAATTTCCGGCTGGAAAACGTAAAGGCCCATGGAAAATACGGCATGAAAGTAAAGAATATGGAAAACCTGCAGTTGATCAACGTAGACGTGACAGGGGAAGAGGATTAAACGCGGCGGCTCAAATTAGAGTTGTGATAGGCGGGATCCTGCGTCACATCTGCGTCGAACCAGTCGGGGGGCAGAAAGGCGTCGGCCTCCTCCAGGCTGGGAAATTCGACTTCGGCGATGATAAGCGGAGCAAAGGGCGCTTCGAAAACGTCCAGTTCGATGGTATAGGCTCCAAAGGGGATCAGGTAGCGCTTCTTGGAAATGATCTGGCCGTCCGCCTTGGCGAGAAGGTGTTCATAGGAGGGCCGATTTAAGGGAAGGTTATATTCTTCCCGGGCCATCAGCCCGCGGCCCTTATAGGTCAGATAATAGGTCTCGTCCTCCCGGCGGATGCGCACCACGGGATCCGTATTCAGATATGCCTGTTGGATGATATGGAAAGGGAAGCTTTCCAGGCCGGCAGGCATTTTTTTGACGGTAAATTTACGCTCGATCTCCATAAGATAAAAAGTCTCCTTTTCCCATATGATTTTGTGCTAATTGTATCATAAAATACCCATATTTTCCATTTATTTAGAAATAATTCATATTTTGTATCTTTTCTACGGCACGGATATCTGTTATGATAGGGGAGAAAGGAGTGGAATGCGATGAAGATCGGCGTTTTTTTTGCAAAAGGATATGAAGAGATCGAGGCGCTGACCGTAGTGGACTTATGCCGTCGGGCGGGGATCGATGTGACGATGGTTTCGGTGGACGGTACCCAAAGCGTTGTGGGATCTCATAACATGGATGTTAGAATGGATGCTATGCTGGAGGATGTGGATTTTGACGGGCTGGATATGCTGGTGCTGCCGGGAGGCAAAGCAGGGACCCAGGGATTGGAAGCTTGTGAGGGCCTGATGGCGCAGCTCGACCGTTTCTATGCCCAGGGCAAATGGGTGGCCGCGATCTGTGCCGCGCCTTCCATCCTGGGCCACAGGGGGATGCTGAAAGGGCGCCGGGCCACCTGTTATCCTACCTTTGAGGGCCACCTGGAAGGGGCAGAGGTGACGCGCCGCCCGGCGGAAGCGGACGGGAACGTGATCACCGGCCGGGGCATGGGCTGCGCCGTCGATTTCGGCCTTCTGATCGTGGAGAAGCTGATTTCCGCCCAGGCGGCGAAGCAGCTCGCAGAGCAGGTAGTTTATGAAAGGCAGTCATAACAGGAAGAGATGAACATATTATTTTTTTTGACCCCCAAAAGTGAAGTGGCCTATGTGCGCGAGGACGACACGCTCAGGCAGGCGTTGGAGAAGATGGAGCACCATGGATATGCGGCGGTGCCGCTGCTGTCGGAGGATGGCAAGTACATCGGGACGATCACCGACGGCGATGTGCTGTGGGGATTGAAGCATCTGCATTTTCCGAGCCTGCAGCAGATGGAGGAGATCCCCGTGATGGAGCTGAAACGGGCTCACGACAACAAGCCGGTGCATGTCAGCGAGAACATGGAAGGGTTGTTGGAAAAGGTGACGGTGCAGAATTTCGTGCCGGTGGTGGACGATGAGAAGGTCTTCATCGGGATCGTCACCCGGCGGGATGTGATCCATTATCTTGCAAAGGAACATAAGCGGAAAGAATAAGCGCGGCAGGCGATACGCCTGGACGCACATAGAAGCGGCAGAAACCAGATCCGGACGGGTCTGGTTTTTTTGTAAAGCGTCGGGGAAACCTGACAGGAAAATACGAAAGCAAAAGGCCGGGCTCAAAACGTCATGGCAGGAGGGAACGACGTGTCGAAAGCAGGGAATAATATCTATAAACGCAAGGACGGACGGTACGAAGGAAGGATCCGCAGGGATTGCCGTTCCAAATACATTTATGTGTATGCCAGAACGCTGCGGGAGGTGCGCAAAAAAATGGAAAACGTCAGAACGCGCCCGCCCCGGGCGGCATATTCCCCCTGCCCGACGATACGCAGCAGCGCTTTGGAATGGCTCCGGGCGGGAAAAAGCCGCTGGAAGCCGACCACCTATGACCGTTATAGTCAATTGGCGTCCCTTTATATCATCCCGGTTCTCGGGGAATACCATATCGGGGAGATCAACCGGATGGTGCTGGAGGATTTCGTGGAGGAAGTCCGTCTGCGGTCCCGGAAGGAACGGCTTTCCGATGCCTATATCAAATATATCTGTTCCCTGGTGTGTCAGGTGATCCATTTTGCGGGAGAAAAATACCACATGGAGGTACCTGCGCCGTGCCTTCGCTTCCTGCGTTCTGAAAAGGAAGAAGCGAGGATGCCGGAGGAACGGGATCTGGAACGGCTTACCGCCTATCTGACGGCGCACTCCGGGGACGACACCTGCCTGGGGATATTGCTGGCCAGCCAGACCGGGATCCGCATAGGCGAATTGTGCGCGCTGCAGTGGAAGGATATCGATCTGGAACGGGGGATCATTTCGATTCGGAAAAATCTCCAGCGGATCCGCAATGCAGAACAGGGGCCGGGAGGGAAAACGCGGATTAGCACGCAGATGCCAAAGACCCTGCGCTCCCAGCGTCAGATCCCGCTGCCGGACGAACTGCTCCGCATCCTCAAGCAAAACCGGAAAGCCCCGGATTGCTATCTCATCGCCGGAAAATTCCGGGAATGGACGGAGGTGCGGACGCTGCAGTACCGGTTCGCTTCCCTTTTAAAAAGATGTGGGATCCGGCATTTCCATTTTCATCTGCTGCGCCATGCCTTTGCCAGCCGCTGCATCCGGCAGGGCTGCGACATCAAATCCCTGAGCGAGATATTGGGGCACAGCAGCGTTTCTGTGACCATGAACATCTATGTGCATTCTTCTTTAAAACAGAAAAAGGAAATGATCAATCTGGGCTGTAGGATGGAAAAAGAGGAAACCGGGTATCCGTCCCAGGGAAAAGACGCAGCGCAGGAGGAAAGGCTCCGGGACCGTCCCTATGACCGGGCGGAAGCAGGGAAACGGCTGTTGGAGCGCAGGCTGCAGCTCGGGCTGGATATAGAGGAGGCGGCGCAGAGCGTTGGCATTTCCAGCGTCTGCTATCGCAGGATCGAGGAGGGGAAGGGCATCATCAGCCTGGAAACTTTGATCGAGCTTTCCCGGCGGTGGGGGATATCTATGGATTTTATCATATACGGTAACAAGGAAAAGCTGCCGGGAGAACTGGAGGGCCTGACGCCGGAGGCGAGGGAGGCCTGCGCCCGGATCTTGTATCTGCTGATGCGGGGCGCTCCGCGCGTCTCCTTAGAAAATTGTCTGAGTCGACCTGAAATGCTCAAAGGAACATGACCATATAGTGCGGCAATGTGATTCTGACATCAACCTGTCCATTCCTGCCGCCGACTAATTTGTAGGCAAGCGAAGGTGAAAAATCGTGGATAAAATTGTTTAAGGATGCGGTGGGATTGTTGCCCGCTTTCACTTCTATCGGGACGATCTCGCCGTTCTTTTCGATCAGAAATTCAATTTCGTGTTCGCTGTCAGGTTTAAAATAGTAAAGAGTGTATCCGCGCTTGATCAGGCACTCGGATATGACATTCTCATAGATGCCGCCGCGCGCATTCCCTTTGATCGTATTGTTCAGAACTGCCAGTTTGGTATCAAAGCCATACATACAGCAAAGCAGGCCCGTGTCGTTGACATAGAGTTTGAACTGATCCTCATTTGCATTTGCCATCAGCGGAAGATAGGGTTCATGAATGTTGTAGCAGGCATTTACGATTTCTGAATCCTTCAGCCATTGGACACTTCCGCCGAATTTTCTTCGGGTCTGTTTCTTTTCCACAGTGGAATACTGGAATTTTTTCAGTTCCTTTGCGAGCTGTTTCGGAACAGTATCATAGCACATCCGCACGAGCTGTTTTTCCCTGCCCTTCGCGTGTTTGGAGATGTCGTCCCGGTATTCTGAAAGAATATCATTCTGGATCTTGTCTACCCGGTTGAAATCCTGATGCGTGACAAAATCTGCCACAACTTCCGGCATCCCGCCAACGACCATAAACTCGCGAAAAAGAGATTCGTATTTCTCGTGAATACTTTCGGGTATGGTTTCTCCTGATTCGTAATAGGAGCGCAGGATGGAGATCGATTTTTCCTCATATCCGTATGCCCACAGGAATTCCTCAAAATCAAGAGAGTATAGGGTCATCTGTGTTTCATAGCCAACGGGAACGGATTGCGGTATTTCTGTATCTTCATCCCCATCCTCGCCGTAGGTGAGCCCCATCAGGGATCCGGAGGATATGACGTCAAAACGCAGGTCCTCGGCAAGAAATTTAATTGCCGTGCGTGCATTGCCGCATCTTTGAATTTCGTCCAGAAAGATAAGGGTTTCTCCCGGTATCAGACTGAATCCACGAATGTATGCCGTCATCCTTTTCAATATTTCATCCGACGTCAGCTCGCCGTCGAAAATGGCCTTTAGTGCCGGCTGGCGGAAAAAATCGATGCAGACAAAGGATTTGTATTCCCTTTTGCCGAATTCTTTTACGATAAAGGATTTACCGACTTGCCGGGCGCCTTTTATAAGCAGACATTTCCTGATACCTTCCTCTTTCCGCTGGTTTTTCCATTTCAGCATTTCATCATATATCTTTCGCTTCAGCATAAAGCAGCCCCCTATGTTTTCTTAATTCAATTATGCATAAAAACAGGAGATTGGTCAATACAAAAATACATAAAAATGGATATTATAATCGACAAATTATGCATATTTTTAGGATAAGTATCTGCCGTTTTTCTGGCGTCAAAGTAGTTTTCGGTTTTTTGATCATAATAAAGGAAAGGTGCCGCCCGATCGTCTGATCTTGCGGCACCCTCCCTTTGTGCAGAAAGTTATTTGTTCATTTCCTCTTCCTGCTTCTTGATCATACGGCGAACCATTTCACCGCCGATGGAACCGGCTTCCTTGGAAGTCAGATCACCGTTGTAGCCTTCCTTCAGGTTTACGCCCAGCTCGGAAGCAATCTCGGTCTTGAACTTGTCCAGAGCGGCCTTCGCCTCGGGAACCTCTACTCTATTGGTTCTGGAAGAATTTGCCATTGTCATTCACCTCCAAACATCTCTTTTTCTTTTTATCCCGCTGCAGAGAATCGTCCGCAGCGGCAGGGATAAGCGCTGTGACGGACGCTTACCCTGCACTGCGGCTCTGCAGACGCCCGTGGATGGCTTGCGTTCGTTCCTGTCTTATCCTGGTCTTAGTATGCACGTCGATTTTTTTATTATTATGGTAGTTAATGGCAAGGAAATATGAAAGAAATATAAAAATACTGGTATTTTTGCAATATGTGTGCTATAATCGTAAAATGACTGTGGGAATGCCCAATTATCAGGTTTTTTGGTGAAAGAAATACGAGGAGGAATCAGACAGGATGAGTTTACAGGTGGAGAAGCTTGAGAAGAACATGGCGAAGCTGACGATCGAGGTTTCCGCGGACACGTTTTCCAAAGCGGTGGAGTCCGCTTTTCAGAAAAATAAGAACCGGTTCAATGTGCCGGGCTTCCGCAAGGGGAAAGTGCCCAGGAAGATGATCGAGAAGATGTACGGCGCGGGTATCTTTTATGAGGAAGCGGCCAACGCCGTGATCCCTGACGCCTATGAGAAAGCGCTGGAGGAGTGTACGGAGACGATCGTTTCCTCTCCCAAGGTGGACGTGGTGCAGATCGAAGAGGGCAAGCCCTTCATCTTTACGGCGGAGGTTGCCCTGAAGCCGGAAGTGACGCTGGGCGCCTATAAGGGCGTGCAGGTGGAGCCTGTGCAGGTCAGCGTGACCGACGAGGAGATTGAGGCCGATCTGAAGCAGCAGCAGGAGAACAACGCCAGGACCGTGGCGGTAGAGGGCAGGCCCGTGGCGGACGGCGATATCGCGGTCATCGATTTTGAAGGTTTCGTGGACGGCGCAGCTTTTGAAGGCGGCAAAGGGGAGAACTACAGTCTGACCATCGGTTCCCATTCCTTTATCGACAACTTTGAAGAGCAGCTCATCGGCAAAAACGCGGGGGATTCCTGCGAGGTGAACGTGACCTTCCCGGAGGATTACCAGGCGAAGGAGCTGGCGGGCAAGCCCGCGCTGTTCAAGGTAACGGTAAAGGAGATCAAGGAAAAGCAGCTTCCCGAGTTGGACGATGAGTTCGCGGGAGAAGTTTCCGAATTTGATACGCTGGAGGAATATAAAGCGGATATTCGGAAAAAACTGGAAGAGAGGAAGGCGGAAGAGGCCAAAAACCAGAAAGAGGACGCGGTTATCGATGCGATCGTCGCGGACGCGAAGATGGAGATCCCCGACGCCATGGTAGAGACGCAGCAGCGCCAGATGGTGGACGATTTTGCGCAGCGGATGCAGATGCAGGGGCTGACCATGGAGCAGTACTTCCAGTTTACCGGTCAGACCTATGACGGGATGGTAGAGCAGATGAAGCCGCAGGCGGAGCGCCGGATCAAGTCCAGGCTGGTGCTGGAAGCGGTGGTGGCCGCCGAAGGCATCGAAGCTTCCGAGGAGGATTATGAGGCCGAGATCGCCAGGATGGCGGATATGTACCAGATGGAAGCCGACAAGGTAAAGGAGATCATGGGAGAGAACGGCAAAAAACAGATCATGGAGGATCTGGCTGTGAAGAAAGCCTCTGAATTTGTGGTCAGCCAGGCCGTTGAAAAGTAAGGAGGTCATACGATGAGTTTAGTGCCTTATGTCATTGAGCAGACGAGCCGTGGGGAGCGTTCCTACGATATCTACTCCAGATTATTAAAGGAAAGGATCATTTTCCTGGGGGAAGAGGTCAACGACGTTACCGCCAGCCTGGTGGTGGCGCAGCTTCTGTTCCTGGAGTCGGAGGATCCCGACAAGGACATCCATTTGTATATCAACAGCCCGGGCGGGTCCATTTCGGCCGGCATGGCGATCTATGATACGATGAAATATATCAAATGCGATGTTTCCACGATCTGTATCGGCATGGCCGCCAGCATGGGAGCGTTTTTGCTGGCAGGCGGCGCGAAGGGCAAGCGGATGGCGCTGCCCAACGCGGAGATCATGATCCATCAGCCTCTGGGCGGCGCGCAGGGGCAGGCGACGGACATCGAGATCAACGCCAGGCATATCTTAAAGATCAGGGAGCGGATGAATCGCATCATGGCCGAGAACACCGGCAAGGCATATGAAGTCATCGCCGCCGACACGGAGCGGGATAACTGGAAGACGGCGGAGGAAGCCAGGGAATACGGGTTGATCGATATGGTCATCTCTTCCCATGAGGATTCTCAGAACTAAGAAAGGAAAATGCGTTCCGCCGGATCAGCCGGCGGGACGCCTGGACAGGAATATATAATGGCAGGCAGAAATTCGGACGATCAGGTGAGGTGTTCCTTCTGTCATAAGACCCAGGATCAGGTTCACCGGCTCATCGCCGGTCCGGACGGGGTCTATATCTGCGACGAATGCGTGGACATCTGCGCGGAGATCATCGAAGAGGGATTTGACGAGGACGAAAACGAAAAGGACACTTCCAGGATCAATCTTTTAAAACCGGTACAGATCAAAGAGTTCCTCGATGAGTATGTGGTCGGTCAGGAAGAGGCGAAGAAGGTGCTGTCCGTCGCGGTTTACAACCATTACAAGCGGGTGACGGCGAAGGATGACAAAGACGATGTGGAGCTTCAGAAGTCCAATATCATCATGCTCGGCCCTACGGGGTGCGGCAAGACCTATATCGCCCAGACGCTGGCGAAGATCATCAACGTGCCCTTTGCGATCGCCGATGCCACGACGCTGACGGAGGCGGGCTATGTGGGCGAGGATGTGGAGAACATCCTTTTAAAGCTCATCCAGGCGGCGGATTACGATGTAGAACGCGCGCAGCTTGGTATCGTCTATATCGACGAGATCGATAAGATCAGCAAGAAGAGCGAGAACGTGTCCATTACCCGGGATGTGTCCGGAGAGGGCGTGCAGCAGGCCCTTTTGAAGATCATCGAAGGCACTGTGGCCAGCGTCCCGCCCCAGGGAGGGCGCAAGCATCCCCAGCAGGAGCTGATCCAGATCGACACCACGAATATCCTGTTTATCTGCGGCGGCGCCTTTGACGGCATCGACCGCATCGTGGAGACAAGGCTGGACCGCAAGAGCATCGGCTTTAATACCAGGATCACGTCCGGAAAGGAACGGGACCTGGGGGATCTGTATGCGCAGGTGACGCCCCAGGATCTGGTGAAATACGGTCTGATCCCGGAATTTGTCGGACGCGTGCCCATCAACGTGGGCCTTCATGGACTGGACAGGGAAGCCCTTATCCGGATCCTGACGGAGCCAAAGAGCGCCCTGGTAAAACAATATCAGAAGCTGTTTGGTTATGATCACGTCAAGCTTACCTTCGAGAAAGAAGCGGTAGAGACGATCGCCGATCTCGCGCTGGAGAGAAAGACGGGCGCGAGGGGGCTGCGCTCCATCATGGAAAAAGCTATGATGGATATCATGTACCGGATCCCCTCCGATCCCACGATCACCCAGTGCATCGTGACGAAAGAGGCTGTAGAAGGCACGAGCGAGCCAATGGTGGTCCGTAAGGAAAAGCAGGGGCTTCTGGACGGCTTCAAGGAGGCAAAATAACAGGTAACAGCGCCGCCCGCATGGGCGGCGTTCCTTAACATCAGGATATTTTGGGTTCTGTGTTGGAGTGTGACCGAATATGGAAATGAGAGAATGGCTGCCGGCAGTAGCACTGCGGGATATGGTGGTCCTGCCCGGCATGGTGATACATTTTGATTTGAGCCGCGAAAGATCCGTCGCAGTCGTGGAGACGGCCTTGAAAGGAGATCAGCGCGTTTTTCTGGCGGCGCAGAGACAGGCGGATACCGAAGAACCGGGGGTAGAAGAGCTGTATACCGTTGGCTGCGTGGCCGCCATCCGGCAGATCACGAGGCTTCCGGAGAATCTGGTCCGCGTGATGGTGGAGGGCCAAAGCCGGGGCGTGCTTTGCGGGCTGAAAATGGATGATTGCCTTAAGGCAGAAATTGAATACCGGGAGGAAACGCCCGCCCAGGAGCCTGCCAGACAGATCATGACGGAGGGGATCCGGGAGCTTTTCGGACAGTATGTTTCCGTATTTCCCAGGACCGGGCGAGGGCTGCTTCGCCACATGGAGGAACTGGAGGATCTGGGAGAACTTCTGGACCGGATCGCGGAGAGCCTGCCCGTGGATTATCGGAAAAAACAGCGGGTGCTGGAGGCTTTTTCGGAAGAAGAGCGTTACGAGACGCTGGCCGCTGTCCTGACGGAAGAAATAGAGGCGGCCCGGATCCGGGCAGAGCTGGCGCAAAAAGTCAGGGAGCGGGTGGAAAAAAACCAGAAGGAATTTATCCTCAGGGAACAGATGCGTTATATCCAAAAGGAACTGGGAGAGGATGAAGAATCTGCCCTAGCGGAGTTTGAAAAGCGGCTTTCAGGCTTGAAGGCTTCGGCAGAGATAAAAGGGCAGATCGCAAAGCATATTGCGCGCCTGCGCACGCTGGGCAGCGCCGGAGCAGAGTACAACGTGGAGCGGACCTATGTGGAAACGCTTCTGGATATGCCCTGGGATAAGGCTACCCGGGATCATACCGATATCGGGCGGGCGGAGAAGATCCTGGAGCGGGACCATTACGGTCTGGAACAGGTCAAAGAGCGGATGCTGGGCTTTCTGGCCGTCCGGGCGTTTGCCAGGCAGGGCGAGGGTCCGATCATCTGTCTGGTGGGGCCGCCTGGAACCGGGAAGACTTCCATCGCCCGCAGCGTGGCGGAAGCGCTGAACAAAAAGTATGTCCGCATCTGTCTGGGGGGCGTCAGGGATGAGGCGGAAATACGGGGCCACCGGAGGACCTATATCGGCGCCATGCCCGGCAGGATCGCGGCGGCTCTTCGGCAGGTCGGGGTGAAGAACCCGCTGATGCTTCTGGACGAGGTGGATAAGGTTTCCGGCGATTATCGGGGAGACGTGGCTTCCGCACTTTTGGAGGTCCTGGACGGGGAGCAGAACGCCCGGTTTCGGGATCACTATCTGGAACTGCCGCTGGATCTTTCGGGGGTTTTATTCATCGCTACGGCAAATACCACGGATACCATTCCAAGGCCCCTGCTGGACCGGATGGAGATCATCGAGGTCACCAGCTATACGTCCAATGAAAAATTCCATATCGCAAAGGAGCATCTGCTGGAGAAACAACTGAAGAAAAACGGGATGGATCAGGGAAAGCTGACGATCACGGACGGCGCGCTTAAGGAAATCATCGCTTCCTATACGCGGGAAGCGGGCGTGCGCGAGCTGGAGCGCAAGATCGGGGAGATCTGCCGCAAGGCGGCCCGTGAGATTTTAAAAGGCGCCAGGCAGCAGGTGCGCGTGACGAACCGGAATCTTTCTTCTTATCTGGGCAAACGCAAATACATGACCCTCAAGGCAAACGACCGTGATGAAGTGGGCGTAGTGCGGGGACTGGCCTGGACCAGCGTGGGAGGAGAGACTCTGCAGGTAGAAGTGAACGCGATGCCGGGCAAAGGAGAACTGGAACTGACCGGCCAGATGGGGGATGTGATGAAGGAATCCGCCATGGCGGGCGTCAGCTATATCCGTTCGGTCGCAGACCGTTATGGGATCGACGCAGAGGTTTTCCAAAACAACGACATCCATATCCATATTCCGGAAGGAGCCGTGCCCAAAGACGGCCCATCCGCCGGGATCACCATGGCAACGGCCATGCTGTCGGCGCTGGCGAAGATCCCGGTAAAGGCGGACCTGGCCATGACCGGAGAGGTGACGCTGCGGGGACGGGTGCTGCCCATCGGCGGGCTGAAGGAAAAGCTGCTGGCAGCCAGGACAGCGGGCATTAAAACCGTGCTGGTGCCGGGCAGGAACCGGCCGGATGTGGAGGAAGTCCCGGCGGAGATCCGGTCAGGGCTTTCCATTGTGTTTGTCGATACCATGGAAGAAGTGATCGGCCATGCCTTCGTTCAAGAGGGACCTACGGAATAAAGGAAAGAATTTTTATGATCATTAAAGACGTCAGTCTGGAAACGGTTTGCGGGGTGACCAGCAAACTGCCTCAAAATACGCTGCCGGAGGTGGCTTTTGCGGGGAAGAGCAACGTGGGGAAATCTTCCCTCATCAATGCGGTCATGAACCGCAAGAGCCTGGCGCGCACTTCGGCCCAGCCGGGGAAGACCCAGACCATCAATTTTTACAATGTGAACGGTGCTTTTTATCTGGTGGATCTGCCTGGCTATGGCTATACCAGGGCAAACGAGGAAATCCGGGCGTCCTGGGGCAGGATGGTGGAGCGGTATCTGCGCAGTTCCGGGCAGCTTAAGGCCGTGTTTCTGCTGGTGGATATCCGGCACGACCCTTCCGCCAACGACAGAAAGATGTATGAATGGATCCTGCATAACGGGTATGAACCGATCATCATCGCCACGAAGCTGGACAAGGTGAACCGGAGCCAGGTTTCAAAGCAGGTCAATGCCATCCGGCAGGGGCTTCAAGTCAAAAAAGGGACGATCATCCTTCCTTTTTCCGCCCAGACCAAACAGGGCCGGGAGGAACTGTACGAACTGCTGGATCGGCTTTTGCTTTTGGGGGAATCGCAGGAATGAGAGCATCGTATAAAAAATATGTCAAGGTGGTCCTGAACCTGCTGACTGCGGGGGTGACCCTGCTGCTTCTGATCTTTTTGCTGCCCCGCGTCCTGGGCTTCTTTATTCCCTTTGTGATCGGCTGGATCATTTCCATGATCGCCAATCCGCTGGTGCGCTTTTTGGACGAGAAGCTTAAGATCCGCAGAAAGGCCGGGTCGGCCATCGTCATCATTGCGGTTATCGGACTGATCATCGGCGTGGGCTATCTGGGCATCAGCATTCTGGTGCGGGAGGGGGCCGGCTTCATCCGGGAGCTGCCGGAGGTGTGGGATTCCCTGCAGGAGGATATCGCCCATGCGGGACGCGTCTGGGAAAACGCATCCCGCCGCCTGCCGGTACAACTGCAGGACACCGCCGCCAGCCTGTCGCAGACCTTCAGCGATTTTATAGGCGGCATAGCCGACGATTTAAGCTCGCCGATCATCGATGCGGTGGGCAGCCTGGCCACGAATCTCCCTGCCGTATTCATCAGCGTGATCATGTGCCTGCTGTCGGCGTATTTCTTCGTGGCGCAGCGGGAGGAAGTCCTGCGGTTTTTCCATACCCACATTCCGGAGGGAATCAAGCAAAAATGGCTCGTTATGTATCAGAGCCTGGTCAGGGCGGTAGGCGATTATTTCAGGGCGCAGTTTAAAATTGAGGTCTGGATGTATATTCTCCTGCTGGCCGGTTTTCTGCTCCTGCGGGTGCGCTATGCGGTGATCATCGCGCTGGGGATCGCGGTGCTGGATTTCTTCCCGGTGTTCGGCACCGGAGCCGTGCTGATCCCCTGGGCCCTGGTCAAGATCCTGGGCGGCAATTACGGGATGGCGGTGGGCCTTTTGATCCTGTGGGGCCTGGGGCAACTGGCGCGCCAGCTCATTCAGCCCAAGATCGTAGGGGATTCCGTCGGGCTGCCGGCGCTGCCCACCCTGTTTTTGCTCTACATCGGCTATCGGCTCGGAGGCGTGTTCGGGATGATCGTCGCGGTGCCGGTAGGCATTATTCTGGTGAATATGTATCAGGCCGGATTTTTTTCCACCACGGTGGAGAGCTTCTGGATCCTGATTCACGGGTTTAATCGTTTCCGCCGTCTGACGGAGGAGGATAAAAAGGAGGACTGAGATGGGAATAAAAGTTGTGGTTTACAATATGCGTCCCTTTGACGAGGCGGAATGGTTTTCCCGTTATGCGAAGGAACTGGATATTGAACTGGTGACCTGTCCGGATGCGCCGGATATGCAGAATGTTTCCCTGGCCAGAGGCTGCCTGTGCGCGGACATTATCACTTCCCCAATCGACCGGGAGCTGATGGCGGCTTTCGCCGACTGCGGGATCAAATATCTGGTGACCCGCACCATCGGTTACGACCATATCGACCTGGCGGCCGCGAAGGAATTTGGCATCCGCGTGGGAAACGCGCCCTATGGTCCAAACGGCGTGGCGGACTATACGGTGATGCTGATCCTCATGAGCATCCGGCGGATGAAGCAGATCATGCAGAGGACCCTGATACAGGATTATACCCTGGCAGGGATCCAGGGGAGGGAATTAAAGGATCTGACGGTGGGAGTCATCGGCACCGGGCGCATCGGGCGCACGGTCATCGGGAACCTTTCCGGTTTCGGATGCAGGATCCTTGCCTATGACCTGTATGAAAATGAAGAAGTACGCAAAAAGGCGGAGTATGTCGCGCTGGAGGAGATCTGGAAACAGTCGGACGTGATCACGCTGCACACGCCGCTGACGGAGGACAATTTCCATCTGATCGATGCCAAAACCATCGGGAAAATGAAGGACGGCGTTATCCTGATCAATACTGCCCGGGGTGCCCTGATCGATTCGGAAGCCCTGATCGGCGCCCTCGAAAGCAAAAAAGTGGGGGCGGCAGCGCTGGATGTGGTGGAAAATGAGTTCGGTCTGTACTATTACGACCACAAAAATGATATCCTTACTAACAGGGAGCTGATGCTTTTGCGCAGTTTTCCCAATGTGACGATTTCCCATCATATGGCATTTTATACCGACAACGAGGTGAAAACGGTCATACGGGATTCCCTGACCGGATGCAGGCTGTTCGGGGAGGGAAAGCCCAACCCATGGGAAGTGGGCTGAAAAAAACGCCGGCGGAGGTTTATGATCCATGGCGAAAGCCGAAAAAGAGGATGTTTATTTTATTGCAGTGCGGCCGGAAGAGGAAAAGAGAACGCGTATCCTGAAAGGGATCTACTGCCTCTATTTTCTGATCCTGCTGCGGGTCATCGTATTCAAATATCCCGTTTCCCGGCTGTGGGAGATCTGCAGGACATGGGAGAAGGGCGTGATCCTGGAGGGACTGGACAGCGCCAACTTCACATTTTTTAAGACGATAAAAATGTATATCCGATATTGGGGAAGGCTGAACAGCTTTGAAAACCTGTTCGGAAACGTGCTTTGTTTTGTGCCGTTGGGATTTCTGCTGCCGTTGTATCGGCCGGTGTGCAGACGGGCCTGGGTGCTTATGGGTGGCGTTTTGTGTCTGGTATGCGGGATCGAACTGTTTCAGCTTGTTACGGGCTTTGGCGCCTTTGACGTAGACGATATCCTGCTCAACTGCGCGGGCGCGGCCCTGGGATATCGGCTGTTTCAGATCTTCTGGCAAAGAACGGGATGAGCCGGGAGGGTATGGCAGAAAATCCGGCGCAGGCCGGTCTGCATACGCCTACGGCATGGAGGTGGAAATGGGAATTTACACGATCAAAAGCGGGGACATTGCGGCGCTGGTCACTTCTCACGGCGCGGAGCTGCAGTCCTTAAAGGACTGTAGGACGGGACAGGAGTATATGTGGAATGCCGATCCCCAATATTGGAAGCGGACGGCGCCGGTGCTGTTTCCCGTGGTGGGCAACTACAAAAACAAGGAAACGCGCTATAACGGCCGAATTTACAGCCTTTCTCAGCATGGCTTCGCAAGGGATATGGAATTTGAACTGATCCGGGTGACGCGCAGCGAAGTCTGGTTCGGTCTGGATTCCGACGAGGAGACGATGAAAAAGTTCCCTTTCCCGTTCCGGCTGGAAGTCGGATATCAGATCGGGGAAAGGAAGGTGCGCACCTGCTGGCGCGTAAAAAACCGGGGCCGGGAAACCATGTATTTTTCCATCGGCGGGCATCCGGCCTTTTTGTGTCCCCAGAAGGAAGGGGAAAAGCAGACGGACTGCTATCTGCTGTTCGACGCCCAAAAGGAGATCGTCAGCCGGATGTTGGGCGACGACGGGTTGGCAACGGACAAGCTGCTGCCCTATGCGCTTGAGGACGGATATCTGAGGATTGCAGAGGATCTGTTCGACAACGACGCGCTGGTGGTGGAAAACCATCAGGCGCAGAAGGTCAGCCTGTGCAGGCCGGATAAAACCCCTTATGTTACCGTCAGCTTCGACGCGCCGGTGTTCGGGGTATGGTCCGTGCCGCATAAGGAGGCGCCTTTTGTCTGTATCGAACCCTGGTACGGCCGATGCGATAAAGAGTCTTTTTCCGGCACGCTGCAGGAACGGGAATGGGGCAACGCGTTGGGGGCCGGAGATGTTTTCGAAGCGGAGTATACCATTGAAATATGAAAAGACAGGGCTGGCCTTTGAGATGACGGAACCTTTCGTCGCAGGGGTCATGCAGAAATACCATTTCGACGCGGCGGAAAAAGAGAATATGCGGCAGGTCGCCGCCCGGGTGCAAAAAGCGGCGGCAGGCCAGGCGGGATTCTGGCAGACGCCGGAAGAAAATGGCTCCGCCGGATGGGTCAACGTCGCAATGACCCTGGGAGATGGCGTGGACGGGCTGCAGGAAACCTATCTGAAGGAAGGCAGGCTAACGGAGTGCTATATGGCGGAAGCGCTGGCAGGAGAGCTGCTGCTTACGCTGTATCAGAAATTCAACCGCCGGATACGGGAAAAGACCGGCAGACATGTGGCCCGGTATCGCTTTTACGGCGCGGAGGAAGGACTTCCCTTAGAGGAGATGGAAAAGGCTCCCGTCCTGCAGGGGCAGGATGAGATCTCCTGCAATTCGGCCTGTTGCCTGCTGCCCAAAAAGAGCGTGGTCTTTTGGGCGGAGCTGACGGAGGAAGAGGGGCGCGTCTGTGAAGGGATCTGCGCAGGCTGTGGCAGGAAGGACTGTCCCAACCGCGCAAAGCCCCGGGAGAATTCCCAAAGGTACTGGCCGGATCTTTCCTTTGGGCCGCTTCCCTACGGATACGCGAGGATCCTGCAGGGCGCCTTTGGAGGTACGGATGAGATATAAGGCGTTGTTTTTGGATATGGACGGGACGTTTCTGGACTTTCACGCTTCGGAGCGGGAAGCTTTTTTCAGGGCGCTTGGCGAGGCCGGGATCGAAGCGACGCAGGAACGCTATCTGCGCTACAGCGCGATCAACGACGGTCTCTGGAAAACCTTTGAAAAAGGGGAGATCGGCAGGGACGACATCCGCCGCCGCAGATTTTTCAAGCTGTTCGCGGAATTTGGCATCGAGGCAGACGGCGTTGCGGTGGAAAAGGAATATGAAAGGTTTTTGGGAGAAGGGCATGCGCTGATGCCTCATGCCCGGCAGGTCCTAAAGCTTCTGGCCCTGCGGTATCCGCTCTATGCGGTGACCAACGGGTTTGCCCAGGTGCAGCAGAACCGCCTGAAGCTGGCGGGCATAGGGCGATACATGACGGACAGCTTCGTTTCGGAGGAGATCGGCTGGCAGAAGCCGCAGAAAGAATTTTTTGACGTATGTTTTTCGCGGCTGTCGGGAAAGGTCATGCCCCGGGATGTGCTTTTGGTCGGTGATTCCCTGACCTCGGATATCCTGGGCGCAAAAAACGCGGGCATCGATTCCTGCTGGTTTAATCCCAGCGGGGTTCGAAACGAAACCGGCATCCAGCCGGACTATGAGATCCGTTCCCTGCCGGAACTGCCGGCGCTTTTAGACGAAAGGGAAGGACAAGAGGGATAAGGGAATGAAAAAACTCCTGATCTTTTTAAAAGGGTATGAAAAGGAAACCGTCCTGGCGCCGCTGTTTAAAATGCTGGAGGCGCTGTTTGAACTGTTCGTGCCGTTGGTGATGGCGGCGGTCATCGATACCGGGATCGCCGGCGGGGACCGTTTTTATATCGTGCGTATGTGTCTGGTGCTGGTGGCGCTGGGCATCATCGGTCTGGTCTGTTCCATTACGGCCCAGTATTTTGCCGCGAAGGCGGCCACGGGATTTTCCGCAAAGCTGCGCCATTCGCTCTTTGCCCATATCCAGAGCCTTTCCTATACGGAGATGGACACGGCCGGGATCTCCACGCTGATCACGCGGATGACCAGCGATATCAATCAGGTGCAGTCCGGCGTGAATCTGGTGCTGCGCCTGTTTTTGCGTTCCCCCTTTATCGTGTTCGGCGCGATGATCATGGCCTTTACCGTGGACGTGCGGGCGGCGGTTCCCTTCGTGGTCACGATCCCCCTTCTTTCTATTGTGGTCTTTGGCATCATGCTCTGGACCATCCCCATGTATAAAAAGGTGCAGGCGGCGCTGGATAAGGTGTTGGGGCTGACCCGGGAAAACCTCACCGGCGTGCGCGTGATCAGAGCCTTTAATAAGGAAGAAGAGGAACTGGCCCATTTTCAGGAGGAAAATGAAAGGCTGACCGATCTGCAGAAGTTCGTGGGTCGGATTTCCGGCCTCATGAACCCGGTCACCTATGTGATCGTAAACGGGGCGGTCATCGTGCTTCTTTATACCGGCGCGCTGCAGGTGGATTCCGGCGTGCTGACCCAGGGCGAGGTGGTGGCCCTGGTCAATTATATGTCCCAGATTTTGGTGGAGCTGGTAAAGCTGGCCAACCTGATCATCACCGTGACCCGCGCCATCGCCTGCGGCAACCGGATCCAGAGCGTTTTTGAGATGCAAAACAGCCTGACCGGCGCTGCAGCGAAGGAGATAGGCGCGCAGGAAAAGACGGAAGCGGAAAAAGGCGGTCGGAAAGGACCAGGCCGGGACGACGCCTGCAGCGTGCGGTTTTCCCATGTGAGCCTGACCTATGCCGGGGCGGGGAAGGAGGCTTTGACCGATATTGATTTTGAGGCCAGCGCGGGACAGACCGTCGGCATTATCGGCGGCACCGGATCGGGAAAGTCCAGCATCGTCAACCTGATCCCCCGGTTTTACGACGCTACCCAAGGAGAGGTGCTGCTGGACGGCAAAAATGTGAAATCCTACGGCCTGAAAGAACTGCGGGAAAAGATCGGCATCGTGCCGCAGAAGGCGGTTTTGTTTGAAGGGACCATCGAAGAGAACCTGCGCTGGGGCAAAGAGGGCGCCACGGAGGAAGAACTCTGGAAAGCGCTGGAAATCGCCCAGGCGAAGGACTTCGTCCGGCAAAAGGAAGAAGGGCTTAAAACCCCTGTAGCGCCCGGGGGCAGGAATCTCTCCGGCGGACAGCGGCAGCGGCTTACCATCGCCCGGGCCCTGGTGAAGGATCCCCAGGTATTGATCCTGGATGACAGCGCATCCGCCCTGGATTTTGCCACCGACGCCGCGTTGCGCAGGGCGCTGCGCACGATGGAGAAGAGCCCCACCGTTTTTATCGTTTCCCAGAGGACTTCCTCCATTCAGCACGCGGATCAGATCATCGTGCTGGACGACGGGCATGTGGCAGGCATCGGCACGCATCAGAAGCTTTTGGAAACCTGCCCGGTCTATCAGGAGATCTATCATTCGCAGTTCGACGAAAGCGTTGCGGGAAAGGGGGGCAAAAAAGATGCGTAAAGTGGACCGGCGACAGATGCAGACTGTCCGGAAAGTGCTGCGTTATATCCGGCGTTACTGGTTTTATCTGGGACTGTCCCTGATACTGGCCGCCGTTACGGTGGCGTTTACGCTCTATTTCCCGCTGCTGACCGGCGATGCGGTGGACTGCATCGTGGGCGCTGGCGCGGTGGATTTTCCCGGCATTTTCATGGTGCTTCAAAAAATGGCCCTGGTCATTGCCGTGACGGCGCTGGCCCAGTGGGTCATGAACATCTGCAACAATAAAATGACGTATCAGATCGTGCGGGATATCCGCAATGAAGCCTTTCAGAAGCTGGAGATCCTACCGCTTAAATTTATCGACGGCCACCCCCAGGGGGAGATCGTCAGCCGCGTCATCGCGGATGTGGATCAGTTTGCGGACGGACTGCTGATGGGCTTTACCCAGCTTTTTACCGGCGTCATCACGATCCTGGGAACGCTTTGCTTTATGCTCAGCGTCCATGCAGGGATCACCCTGGTGGTGCTGCTGGTCACGCCCATTTCCCTGTTTGTCGCTTCCTTCATTGCAAAGCGCACCTTCACCATGTTTAAGCTCCAGTCGGAGACCAGAGGGGAACAGACGGCCCTGATTGACGAAATGGTGGGCAATCAGAAGGTCGTGCAGGCCTTCCGCCAGGAAGAAAACGCCCTGGACCGCTTTGATGAGATCAACAGCCGGCTGCAGAAATGCTCCTTAAAAGCAATCTTTTTTTCTTCCATCACCAATCCGGCGACCCGGTTCGTCAACAGCCTGGTGTATACCGGCGTCGGCATCACCGGCGCGCTGGCGGCCATTTCCGGGAGCCTAAGCGTCGGCCAACTGGCCAGCTTTTTGAGCTACGCAAACCAGTATACCAAACCGTTTAACGAAATATCCGGCGTGGTGACGGAGCTGCAGAACGCCATCGCCTGCGCGGGCAGGGTTTTCGATTTGATCGAAGAAACGCCGCAGATACCGGATGCGGCCGATGCGGCGGTGCTTAGCGACGTGCAGGGCAGGGTGGAACTGGAAAACGTGTCCTTTTCCTATTTGCCGAACCAGAAACTCATCGAACATTTCAATCTGCGCGTCGCGCCGGGACAGCGGGTCGCCATCGTGGGGCCTACGGGCTGCGGCAAGACCACGGTCATCAATCTGCTGATGCGCTTTTACGATGTGACCGCCGGAGCTATTCGGGTAGAAGGAACTGACATCCGCGGCATGACCCGCAAGAGCCTGCGGGCCGGTTACGGCATGGTGCTGCAGGAGACCTGGCTGCGGGCCGGGACGATCCGGGACAACATCGCGATCGGGAAACCGGACGCGACCGACGAGGAGATCGTGGCGGCGGCGAAGGCCTGCCACGCCCACAGCTTCATCATGCGCCTGCCGCAGGGCTACGATACCGTGATCGGCGAGGACGGCGGCAGCCTTTCCCAGGGGCAGAAGCAGCTTTTGTGCATCACCCGCATCATGCTTCGCAGGCCGCCCATGCTGATTTTGGACGAAGCCACCTCCTCCATCGACACCCGCACGGAACTCAAGATCCAGAACGCCTTTGCCCAGCTTATGGAGGGCAGGACCAGCTTCATTGTGGCCCACCGTCTTTCCACCATCCGCACGGCGGATACGATCCTGGTCATGAAAGACGGCAGGATCATCGAACAGGGGAGCCACGACACGCTGTTGGCGGCGGGCGGATTTTATGCAGATCTATACAACAGCCAGTATTCCTATTGACCGGACGCCGTTTTTTTGCGGCCATGGATTGATGAGGCTGAAAAAGAAAAATCTTTCGTGGAATAACATATTTCACGAAAGATTTTTTGCCGTTTTTTATCACCGATAGACATTATAACGCATACTTTTGGGTTTGGCAACCTGCTTTTTCATCCAAATTCTGGTTTCTTTCTAC
>CANQFM010000017.1 GCA_947598825.1 uncultured Eisenbergiella sp.
GATAACGTCGAGATGACCATCGAACTGATCCATCCCGTCGCTATGGAGCAGGGACTTACGTTCGCTATCCGTGAGGGTGGCAGAACGGTTGGATCTGGTAGGGTTGCTTCTATCATCGAGTAAATAGAATTCTTGCGAATTCATTAAAGAATGCAGTAAGGTTAAGGCTCCCGGAGGGTACTCCGGGAGCTTTTTTCAATAGGATATACTGTTTTAATGAACAGAAAAGTGTATTATATAGTCATGATAATTTTGACGGAGGATTCATGATGCAAAAACAGATACAAGGAATTATGGGAAAAATAGGCATTAAAGAATTATTTGAAATTCCATATGGAAAATTACAAGGCAACACAGTCCTTGCTACAAATGAGAGAGAAAATTTAACGGTTTCTCAATTGCTGAAATCAGCCGAATATTTAATAAAATTTATTAAAAATAATTTTGCTGTAGATGAATACCGGTATTCGATTACTATCATTTACTTAAAATCAGTACAATTAGTGTTAAATAATAGAAAGGCAGAAAAACCGAATAAAGAGGACGCACATATCATTATAGATGTCATGCAAGAGATAGCAGATATTCATGCTAAAAATATCGGTGAAAAGAAGTTTAATAAGGAAATTGCGACTTCACTAAATTGTTTGGTTGAGATATTACTATAATCAATTATGAGATTTTAATAATTGGTGCGTACATCATGTATGCACCATGTTTCTGGACAATATTTGATTTTGAAATAATAATATTCGATTTCTCAAATTGCTAATTTGATAAATTGATGTTATAATTTAAAAGAATTGATATTTTTGATTTGTAGAAAGCGAGAGAAAACATATTATGGCAATCAGTTATAATGGACTATGGAAACTGTTGATTGATAAGGGTATGAAAAAGGGAGACTTATGTAAAAGTACAGGTTTAAGTTCCAGCACTATGGCGAAAATGACCAATGGAGAGCCTGTGAATTTATCTGTCCTAGAGCGTATATGTGAAGAATTGGATTGTGATTTTGCAGATTTAATAAATTATAAAAAAAGCCAGAGGGAAGTACACAAAGATGAGTGATGATAAAATCAGTGCAGTCGGAATCAACATTGCGGAAAAAGCAACAATGATCTGGAATGTGGCGGACATGCTTCGTGGGCCGTTTAAACCTCATGAATACGGACTTGTCATATTGCCCATGACTGTGGTAAAGAGATTTCATGATTGTCTGCTGCCTACACATGAGAAAGTACAGGAACAGTATGAGAAGGTAAAGCACTTGGCAGTAATTGACGGTTTTCTGACAAGGGCATCCGGATACCAGTTCTACAATACAAGTAAATTTACCTTTGAAACGCTTTTGGCTGATCCGGATAATATTGAAACAAATTTTCGGGATTATCTGGCGGGATTTTCTGCAAATGCGCAGGATGTGTTGTCGAAGTTTGATTTTGACAATATTATAAAAAGAATGGTAGAAAGCAATACGCTGTACCTCGTTATCAAAGAGTTTAATTCTGAAAAAGGCTACTTGGGACCGGACAAGATCAGTGCGGTGGATTGTGGGTACATATTTGAGGATTTGGTGCGCCGTTTTTCGGAGTCGTTTGGTGAGGAAGCGGGAGCGCATTTTACCAGCAGGGATATTATTTACCTCATGACGGATCTGCTGCTGACAGATGCTAATCTGGATGCAGGCGGAATGACGGTCTACGATATGGCTATGGGGACATCTCAGATGCTTTCCTGTATGGAGGAGCGGATTCACGATTTGAACAGCGATATTGAAGTGACCTGTTTCGGACAGGAGTTTAATCCCTCTACCTATGCGATTGCAAAAGCAGATATGATGATTCGCGGCGGCGATCCCAACAATATGCGGTTTGGAGATACCTTGTCGGAGGATCAGTTTAAGGGATTTACATTTGATTATTGCATTTCCAATCCACCTTTTGGCATTGACTGGAAGCGGGAGCAGAAAAGGGTGGAGGAAGAAGCGGCAAGAGGGGAGCAGGGCAGATTTGCCCCCGGACTTCCCAAAATCAGCGATGGTCAGCAGTTATTTGTATTGAACGGACTTTCTAAACTAGCGCCGGAAGGAAAGATGGCTATTATTCAGAATGGTTCTCCTTTATTTTCGGGAGATGCTGGCAGCGGTTCGTCGGAAATCAGGCGGTATATACTCGAAAATGATTGGCTGGACTGTATTGTGCAGCTTTCCACGGATATGTTTATGAATACAGGTATCAGTACTTATATTTGGATATGTTCCAAGAATAAGCCTGCTTATCGGGAAGGAAAAGTGCAGCTTATTGATGCGTCACACTGTTATGAACAGCGCAGAAAGAGTATCGGAACAAAGCGGAATGACATTACGGATCAGTGTAGAGAGTTGATTGTGAAAGCCTACGGCGCATATGAAAACTGTGCCGTATATGGGGATAAAAACGGAATTTATTGTGAAAGTAAAATATTTGAGACGGTAGAGTTTGGCTACAATAAAATTGTCGTGGAAAGACCGCTTCGAGATGAAAATGGGAAAATTGTCTTGAAAAAGGGAAAACCTGTGGCGGATGTAAATTTGCGTGATACAGAGAATGTGCCGCTTGTGGAGGATATTGATCGGTATTTTGAGCGGGAAGTGCTGCCCTATGCTGAGGATGCGTGGATCGATAAGAAAAAGACGAAAGTAGGATATGAGATTCCTATGACAAGATATTTCTATGAGTATCAGCCGCCGGAGAAGGTAGAGGATATTGTAGAGAGGATTCATGCGTTAGAGGCGGATATCGCGGCATCTTTGGATAAGCTGTTTGCAGAGGAGAAGTAAGTATGGCTAGGGAAATGAAGGATAGCGGTGTGGAATGGATTGGGGAGATACCGAAAGATTGGATAATAAAAAAAGTAAAGCATAATTTTATGATATTTGCGGGGGCTACTCCCAAAAGTGAAAAAGAAGAGTATTGGAATGGTGATATTTCATGGATTACTCCTGCTGATTATAAAACAGAAAATAAGTATGTTTATGTGGGGAAAAAAAATATTACAGTAGAAGGATATAATTCATGTGGAACTACAATTATTCCAAAGGGAAGTATTGTATTTTCTAAACGGGCTCCGATTGGTACAGTGGCTATTAGTGGAAATGAGTTATGCACAAATCAAGGTTGTTTGTCATGTGTACCGAGAACTAGTATTGATAGTATGTTTTATTACTTTGTATTTAGTGTATCTACAGAGCAATTTGAATTATTAAGTTCAGGAACGACATTTAAAGAAATATCGGCCAATTCTTTTGCTAATTTTTTGCTGCCATATCCAAGTTATAAAGAGCAATTAATAATAAAGGGATTTTTAGAAAAAAAATGCAGTGAGATTGACAATATATTTGCAAAAACTCGTTCCAGTATAGAAGAATATAAAAAGTTGAAACAAGCTGTTATCACGCAGGCAGTTACGAAAGGGGTGCGCGGCAATAGGGAAATGAAAGATAGTGGTATTGAGTGGATTGGTGAGATACCTGTTGATTGGAAACTTATCCCATTTCGGCATGTACTTAAAGAGCGTCAAGAAAAAAATAGTTCTATAAAATCGAAAGAGAGATTATCTTTGTCTATTGATTTAGGGGTTACTCTGTATGCAGAAAAAACAACTAATTTAGATAGATTTAAGGATGATTTTGAACAATATAAATTGGCTCATGAAGGTGATTTAGTGATGAATAGTATGAATATGATTGTAGGGGCAACTGGTGTGTCGGATTATTTTGGTTGTGTAAGTCCAGTATACTACACTTATTATGATGAATTAGAAGATCATATAACTGCAAAATACTGTGAATATATATTTAAAAGCAAGGCTATGTTAAGAGTACTGTATAGTTTAGGAAAGGGCATATATGCAATTGTTCGAGGAGATGATAGGGTAAATACTTGTAGGTTAAAGGTCTCAAAGGAGGATTTAAAAAATATTATAATACCAGTTCCGCCAGTGGAAGAACAAAGAGAAATTGTAAATTATCTAAAGGAAAAATCTAAGGAAATAGATGAATTAATTACTAAGAAAATACAATACCTTACAGAAATAGAAAATTATAAGAAGTCTTTGATTTATGAGTATGTTACAGGTAAAAAGGAAGTATCACAAGAAAATTAAGTATAGGGTAAGGAACAAGTATGAAAATAATAAAAGCCATAAAGCAATTTTATTTAACTAATAAAGGAATTTCTATCATTGGAATTATTTCTCTTATGATTTCAATGTCATATGTACTTACATATAAAATGCCAGATTACTTTGGAATTGAACCATTATATGCATGGCTTAATAATATTGCAATTAGCTATATTGCAGCAATGATCTTTTTTGTGGTGCAAGTGTATATTCCAGAACAAAAGAATAAGAAACAATGCATGGAAGTATTGAGGAATAATTTTATTGATTTGGTTAAATTTATTGATTTATCGATTTTAGTATATCAAAAACATATTGAAATAAAGGATAAGGGGGCAAAGTTGCTTTGGAATGGCGATGGTGATGAAGAAAAAATATATATTAAATATTCAAGTTGTAATGATATAAATAATTTTTCCGATAGAAGTTATACCAAAGCAGAAATTTTTAGTTTTGCTAATCAGTATAATAAAAAAATAGAGAAGATCAAACATAGCTCTGTAATTAAATTTTGTGATTATGAGTTATTAGAAGTGCTGACAAAGTTAGAAACGATTAATTTTTATAAAAATATTCAGTATATTATTGAGTATGCCAATACGGAGATTAATTTCCAAAGTTTTAAAATATCTATTATTGATTTGCAGAAACTAAATGATAAATTAAAAAAATTGTGTGGGATAGATATAAAATATCAACTGCATGAAGTAAAGGAAATAGATAAGGTATATGCTGATTTGCCTAGAAGTAATGTTATCAAAAATATAACAAGTATTCAGGAATTAAATGTTGAAATTCAAAAGCAAAATATTAAACAACAATTAAAAGCACAAGGAGTTGCAGCGACAGACAAGGATATAAATACAATAGCGCAATGTATGGTAGAATCTGCTACTAAAAAGAATAAAAGTGAAGAAAATTAACAACGATGTCAATATAATTGACATATTAAATAGAAACTGAAAGAAATATTTTAAGCGATTAAAAAGTTTAACATAAGAAAGGCCAGAGGTTTTCCGATGAACAGAACAAAGAAAGAAGTTTCAATAAAAAATAAATCCAAGTTCATAAATAGAATAATTTTATATATTATTGCCATTGTGATAATTTGCATAATGGTGTTTGGTGTTCCTATTATTATTAACGAACTTTACAAAAAGAATACAGGTTATATGACATTATGGGGCGCTAAAGAGGTTTTAAGCTATTATGTGGTAATATTGGGATGTCTTTTAAATGCACTGATTTCAATTTATATTTTCAGAAAAACCATACAGAACGCCAAAAATCAAATATTATATGAAAAAGAAGTTGATAGCAAAAAGAAAAAGTGGGAAAAAGTAGAGCAAATAATGGATGATACTTTAAAACTTCTCGAACCATATCAATATATTTTAGTAAATATTGATATTTCGAATCTTGCTCAAATTATGAAAGAATATGATAATCTAACGGCTATTATTGCTAAAATGAAAACATCGGTAGATTGGATTAAGGCGTATGTTATGCCTGAAGAATATTCATTGATAGAGCCTCTTGCGGATTTGCTTATGCAGTTGATTGATAAAGAAACGAGATTATGTAATGAATTTTGTGGGCTATATATGAAGAGTATAAATATGCAAATGCTTCGGAATGGGAAAATTGCAAGTGCGGAAATGATGTCAAATCAACAAAAAGAGATTTTAAAAGGAATCATGCAGGTAAAAAAAGACTTTTCTGATTTGCAAAAGACGGAATACCAAACACTTTTAAATTGCCGGAGAGACATATTTCTACATATTTACAAGGAGATTAGTATAGAAAAAGAATTTATTTTGGATTTATAAATAGGAAGGAGACTGTATGGAAAACAAAAATGACATCATACAATCAGATCAAGCGTTGGATTCGTTGGTTACAAATTCCATAGAGTTAATCCAATATGCCAGACAGCTTGCTGCAAAACAGGTAAATCTGATACAGCTTATGACATATTATTCTCTTGGCAGATGGATTGTGGAGGTGCAGCAGGAAGGACAGGAACGCGCTAAATATGGGAAAAAGGTTATAGCAACTTTGTCTGAGCATTTAACGGGAAAGTTTGGCAGAGGTTTTTCTGAAACAAATTTGGAGTATGCCAGAAAATTTTATATGACATATGCAGATCGAATTTCCCAAACACTGTTTGAGGAATTTGCTGTTGAAAAAACCCAAACAGTGTTTGGAAAATTGGAAGAAAATCCGCCGTTCATAGTATCCTGGTCGCATTATTTACAGCTTATGCGAATCGAAAATAAAGAGGAACGCAGTTTTTATGAAATAGAATCGGCAAAATCCGGCTGGGGAATACGAACATTGCAGAGGCAGTATAATTCCAGCCTGTATGAGAGATTGGCGCTTAGCAGAGACAAGGATGCGGTTATACAATTGGCAAAAGAGGGAAATGTGATTGTAAGACCACAGGATATTGTAAAGCAGCCTACTGTATTAGAGTTTCTTGGATTGGAGGAAAAAGCGGAATATTCCGAGAGTGATTTAGAGACAGCCATTATTGACAAGCTGCAAAAGTTTTTGCTTGAATTGGGAAAGGGTTATCTCTTTGAAGCAAGGCAGAAGCGGTTTACATTTCATGAAGATAATTACTATGTGGATCTGGTCTTTTATAATCGGCTTTTGCGTTGTTATGTTTTGATTGATTTAAAGGTGGACAAGCTGACGCATCAGGATATTGGACAGATGCAGATGTATGTAAATTACTATGACCGATATGAAAAACTAGACGAAGAAAATCCGACCATTGGCATCTTGATGTGTAAGGAAGAGAACGATGCGTTGGTGGAGATTACGCTTCCCAAAGATGCCAACATCTATGCTTCTCAATATAAACTGTATTTGCCTGATAAGAAATTATTGCAGGAAAAGCTTAGGCAATGGATTGCAGAGGAGGAATCATGAGTATCACGGTTACCACAGAAAAGCGATTTGAGTCGGATATTGAAGCATTCCTCATATCTGATAGAGGAGGATATACAAAGGGAAATGGAACTTATGATCCGAAGCTGGGCGTATATCCGGATAAACTGATTTCTTTTGTAAAACGTACCCAGCCGAGGGAGTGGGCGGCATATGAGCGCCAGAATGAGATAGATCCTGTTCGCAAATTTTGTGTTGCGTTTAATAATGCCTGTGACATGGACGGCATTCTTCATGTACTCCGCAATGGGTTTAAGCACAGGGGAACGACTTTTCGGGTGTGCTATTTTAAGCCAGAATCTTCTTTGAATGAGACAGCGCAGATTCAGTATACGGAAAATGAGATAGAGTGTTACAGACAATGGCATTATTCCGCAGTTACAAAGAAATCTGTGGATATGGCGTTGACCGTCAATGGGATTCCGATATTTGCATTTGAACTGAAAAACCAGTACACAGGACAGAATGTGGATAATGCTAAGGCACAGTGGATGTATGACAGAGATCCGAGAGAAGTATGTTTTCAGTTTAACAAGAGGATTCTTGCATATTTCTGCGTAGATCATACAGAAGTTTGGATGACAACGAAACTTGCCGGAAAAGATACCTATTTCCTGCCATTTAATCAGGGCTCGAACGGAGCAGGAGCGGATGGCGGCGCAGGCAATCCGCCGAATCCAGACGGATATCCTACGGCGTATCTTTGGGAACGCGTTTTTCAAAAAGACAGTATGATGGATATTATCCAGAAGTTTATCAATTTGCAGAAGGGAAAAACTTTGATATTTCCACGTTACCATCAGTTAGATGTTGTCAGGAAATTGGTTGCGGATGTGCGGGCAAATGGCGCAGGGAAAAATTATCTGATTCAGCACAGCGCGGGTTCCGGTAAGTCCAATTCTATTGCATGGACAGCCTATCGCCTGGCGTCGCTTTTTGACGAGAACAATAGACCTGTATTTTCCAGTGTGATCGTTGTGACAGACCGAACGGTATTGGATGCACAGCTCCAAGAGACGATTTCTGGATTTGATCATAAATTGGGTGCGGTTGAGACGATTGGAGAAGATAAAAACTCTCAGGATCTGAAAGCGGCAATCAATGGCGGTGTACGTATTATTGTTACAACGCTGCAAAAGTTTCCTGTGATCTATACAGAAGTTGATAAGGCGAACGGCAGATGCTTTGCGGTCATTGTGGATGAGGCACATTCTTCACAGACGGGCAGCTCTGCGCTCAAATTAAAGACTGCGTTGGCAGATACCGAAGATGCTTTGCGGGAGTATGCCGAACAGGAAGGATTGGCAGAGGAAGAAGTTGATCCAGAGGACAGACTTGTAAAAGAAATGATTGCACAGGGCAGGCATAAAAATCTGTCTTTCTTTGCTTTTACGGCGACGCCTAAAGCGACTACTTTAGAGATGTTTGGACAGGAACGGGAGGACGGCACTTTTCATCCGTTTCATGTGTACAGTATGCGGCAGGCAATCGAAGAAGGTTTTATTCTGGACGTCCTGCAGAATTATATGACCTATAATACTTGTTTCCGAATTGCAAAGACCGTGACGGATAATCCGGATGTTCCTTCCAGCAGGGCGGCAAAGGTTATCAGAAAATATCAGGAGCTGCATCCCTATAATATCAGTCAGAAGTCGCAGATTATTGTGGAGACTTTTCGGGACACGACAAGGCATAAGATTAACGGCAAAGGCAAGATGATGGTAATTACATCCTCTCGTCTGGCGGCAGTACGCTATTATCATGAAATAAAACGCTATATTGAAGAAAAGAAATATGACGATGTAGATATTCTGGTGGCGTTCTCCGGTGCGATTGACGATGAAGGAGAAGAATACACAGAAACAAAATTGAATGTGCGAAAGGACGGCTCTCATATTGTGGAAAGCCAGACAAAAGCGGAATTTCACGATCACTTTAATGTGTTGATCGTAGCGGAAAAATATCAGACGGGATTTGACGAGCCGCTTTTACATACGATGATCGTGGATAAAAAGTTAAAGAATGTGAAAGCGGTACAGACTTTGTCCAGATTAAACCGGACCTGTGAGGGCAAGACGGACACATTTGTGCTGGACTTTGTCAATAAGGCAGAGGATATCAAAAACGCATTTCAGCCGTTTTATCAGGAAACCTTTTTGCAGGAAGAAGTAAATGCGGATCTGTTATACCAGACACAGAGGGAATTGCGGGCTTATGGGATATACTCGGATGAAGATATTGATGCCTTTACAAAAGAGTATTATAAGAAGGGCAGGCAGGACGAACGGGCACTGGGGCGCATGAGCAGTATCTTGCTTCCAGTTTCCAATCGCTACAACAAAAAGACACAGAACGAAAGATACCAGTTCCGCAGACAGGTGCGCAATTTAATCAAATGGTACAGTTATATATCCCAAATCCTCAGAATGTTCGATAAAGAATTGCAGAAGGAATATGTATTTTGTTCCTACTTGATTGGATTGTTGCCGAAAGACGCGGAGGAACCGATTGATTTAGACGGTAAATTAAAGCTGGAATATTATAAGCTGCAAAAAACATTCCAAGGGGAGATTGTGCTGGAGGAGGCAAAGTCTGTATATGTTCCGGCGAAGCATAAAGGGGTTAAGGGAGTGGATGAAAAAACACCGTTGGACGAAGTGATTGCTAAGATCAATGAGAAATTTAAGGGAAATTTCACTGAAGGCGACAGGGTGATTTTGTCGGCGTTAAGGGACAAGCTTTTATCGGATAAAAAATTGAAGAAGATGGCGCAGTCCTCTGATCCACAAATTTTTGCGGAAAGTATTTTCCCGAAAGCATTTGGAGCTGCGGCACAGGATGGGTATATGGAAGCACAGGAATCGTACCAGAGTTTGTTTGAGGATACGGCAAAATATAATGCGATTATGAGTGCGCTGGCGGAAGTGGTGTATCGGGAGATGAGGAAGCAAGAGATGAAAGCTTTGGATGAGGGTGGCGATTATGCATATGAGGTGACGAAAAAGTTGCCTATGGTGGCGGAGAACTCGGTGTCGTATGGAAAAAGAAAATGGAGGAGATGGGAATAGTTGAAAACAATAGATGAATATATTACGAGTGTTGATAAAGCAATTTGCGAAAACATAGATGATTTGGAATATAAGACCAGAGATAAAGTAGCACAAAATATGTTGAGCTATTTTCGTAATCTTGTAGAGCATATTGCTGTTAAGGTGTATTTTGAAGAACATGAAAATGCTTTTATTGATTATAATATCATAACAAAAGCCCTTGAATTTTTAAAAAGCAGTAATGAATTTTATTTTCTTAGAAAATTTCATGACATGTTACAAGAATCGCGTTCGCATTATACACCGGATAATGATGGGGCAGAAAGATTAGTTTTAAAATATTATGAATACTTACTGCAAGTCAAGGACTTTATGTATAGAAGATATAAAGTGCAGATTCTTACTAATATAGATAAATTCCCTATTGATTTGGATGATACTCTACAAAAATATTATGAAAAAATTGTAGAGAAACTGGGGGGAACCCGATATCGTGAAGATTATGAAAAATACAGTGAACGCTTTTATATTCAGAAGTCGAAAGCATTTTTTGTGAATCATCATGTTTATTATGAAAATACGTTAATTCCAACAAATGATGAATCCAGTAAATTTAATAAGTTGGTGGTATTCTCTGCTTTTAAGATTATGACTAATTATGCAGTAAAGATAGATTTGGATGATGATATTATTGAAATAGCCAATAAATTTATGCCGATAAAGATTGCGAAAGCATGGAATGTTTCAATAAGACCATGTGAATTGAAAAATTTTGCGAGAATATTCGCTTTGAATATTGAGGTTCGTAGTGACCTTTCTGAATATATTGGATTAATGAATTATATATCAAGAACCGGTCTTGATATGGTTGAAATTTTAGAACTTTCAGATAGAAAGTATTGGGAATTCAAAGAAAAAATTACAGAAAAATCACAGAAAATTATTTTGTGCGATATTTTTGATAAAGCCAGAGATTGGATTAAAACCAATAGGTTTGGAAGCAATATTATTCGGTATTTATTATATAATTTGAACAATAAGATAATTAAAATGCAGTTGTCTGAGGAAGAAAATTACAGGATGAAGGGACTTTATTTAGATAATAAAGTTCTTCCATTTGAGGAAATGCCATTCAACTCAAGTTTGCGAAATCATAATCCTTCGATATATGATTTGCTTTCATGCATAAAAACAGTGGGGAGGGAACATGAATTATTGGCACGACGTATAAATGTGAATGCAGATGCGTATGGAAAGTTATATACAAAAATAGATGAACTAGAGGATTTTGACACTATTGATGAATTGATTAAAAAATATAATGATAGTCTATACAAAAAGCATCAAAACAGAAGATTAGAAACTATAGGGAAAAATCTTTTTGTTAAAGGCTATGAGGAGGATACAAAAGAAATAATACAAACTCTGATTTCTTTTACTGAGGAAGGAGTTGTTGATTATAATGCATCGGTGGAAGATTGGTTGATAGAGAATTCTCATGTAATAGATAGTGATGAAAAAAGGGATATTTTGCTTAAAATGTTTGAGAATTCAAGCATTGCAATGATTTATGGGGCGGCAGGAACGGGAAAATCGACCTTGATAAAGCATATTTCACAGTTTTGGGAAGGCAGTTCAAAAGTCTATATAGCCAACACGCATCCAGCAGTAGAGAACCTTCGAAGAAGAGTCAAGGACAATGGTGGCGAATACCTAACAATAAAGAGATTTATTTATACATATTCGTCATATAAAAAGGTGGACATACTATTTATAGATGAATGTAGTATGGTCAGTAATCGGGATATGATAGAAGTGCTAAGAAAAAGGAATTTTAAGTTACTTGTTTTAGTGGGAGATGTTTACCAAATAGAATCAATTCAGTTTGGAAATTGGTTTAGTTTGGCTAGATATTTTATCCCTGAAAAAGCGCAGTATGAATTGAAAAAACCATATCGGACAGAGAATGAGCAATTACTAGAATTATGGAATAGGGTACGGAATTATAAAAATAATATTGCAGAATGGATGGGAGCCTGTGATTATATATCTAACTTAGATGAAACAATATTTGAGCCAACTTCGGAAGATGAAATTGTGTTGTGCCTCAATTATGATGGTTTATATGGAATAAATAATATTAACAGATTTTTACAAAATGCTAATCCAAATAAACCATTTACACTAGGAGTATGGACATATAAAATAGGCGATCCGATTTTGTTTAGTGATTCTTCAAAATATGAATCAATACTATATAACAATCTTAAAGGGAAAATAGTGAATATTGAAGAAAATGAAGACAAAATTTTCTTTTCTATTGAAATTGATAAAGTATTAAATAGTCTCCATGTTTCTGGAACAGGACTTGAACTTATGCCAAAACAAAATGCAGGGAAATCAGTGATAAGACTTGCGGTAAAAAAGAGAAATGCTGGTGACGATGATAACGATGATGGAGATTCAGAAACCAATGTTCCATTTCAAATTGCTTATGCCGTTTCTATTCACAAAGCGCAAGGTTTGGAGTATAATTCAGTAAAAATTGTTATTACAAAAGAAGTTGATGAATTGATTTCACATAATATTTTTTATACTGCAATTACGAGAGCAAAGGAAAATTTGAAGGTATATTGGACAGCGGAGTCACAACAGAAAATACTGAGTAGCTTTGTAGACGATGAAACCTCAAATGATGCAAAAATTTTCTCTGCACGAACAGGTCTGAAAATGATCAAGAAAAAAATAGTTTGAGTTATGATGAGGTTAAGGTATGGAAGAATATTCACAAAATTTAAATTATACAGATGAAGAAAAAGTAGCTATATATTGTAAGAATATTGTTAGAGCTGTCGAAAAGACGTATGAAGTTGGTACAAGGTCTAAACTTTTATCCCAAAAGGCGTTAGCAGCCATTCAAACCGGGGACAAGCAGATTATGTGGATAACATTGCAAGAGTATATACATAAATTCCAAAAAATTTTCACTATGGCCAATGGGGTGCGGCTTGCACGGGTAAATGCAGATTATTATGAGAATGTAACAAAAGAGGATATAGCAAAGCAGTTAAATGTTGTGATAGGACTTATTTATTTGAATGAAGCAAAACATTGTATTGCGAGAGAGACGATAAAAACATGTTTTCAGAAATTATTAAGGCAATCAGGCGCATTTAGTAATCGTGAAATTGAATTGTTGTTTTTATAAAAAATTTGAATTATGGGGAAAGCAGAAACGATAAAAGCGAAATCAATGATGTTTCACAAGTATTTGAAAAATATGTACAGCGCACGGAAGAAGTATTTCTGAATGCTTTGCGTAATAATCCATATATTTCAAGAAAGGAATTGTCGAGGTTGTTAATGATTTCAGAAGATGGAGTCAAATATCATTTGAAGAAATTGAAGAACAAGGGATAAATCGAGCATATCGGTGCCTCTAGGGGAGGTTATTGGGTAGTAAAATGATTTTGGATAGTGTGCCCGATTACCCCAAAATCGCCCCAAAGTGCCCCAAAATTACCCCAAAATATTTTCCAAAATAAAGAAATGGAACTCTTATTTGTTGTAAGAGATAATTACCCTTTATTGGCGGATGGACGAGTAAGATGGTTATTCGAAAAGTGTATTTGACAATAAAAATTTATATTGGTAGGGGGAAAAACAAAATATAGTTTATCTGATTGCTGCGAATTTGCCAGAAGATGATTAAAAATTAGCTTTGGAGATGATGGCTTTGAAGAGTAGGAAAAAGAAAATTATCACGATGATCATTATAGGAATCGTGGTCTGTTGCGGCGGAATTTATTTTTTGCTGATAAAATACTTTTTTTATAATAAATATAATCTTCATGCACAGAGAGCCGTTTTGGACAGGCTGAGTAATAGGTATGATCAGGAATTTGAACTGTTATCCACAAAATTTAGAACAAAGGAAGTCGAAGCAGGGGGAGCAAAATATGTTCATATGTGGACATTTTTGCTTCAGGATAGCCGTGGAAAGCAATTTTATGCATATGTACGGTTATATGGCCTGGTTGAAAAAGGCGATGGGAACTTCTATTCTCCTGATTATTCCAGTTATATTGATGATACTTATGGACAGCTTTGTATAGAGGAAAGGATAGGCGATCAATTTGACCTGTATCAATACAGACAGGAAAAGGGAAGCAAACCTGATGATCCGGAGTGGGAGGATTACATATTTATTTGCACAGAAAATAATACGGATGAAATAGTGGAGCTGTTGACGGAAATCTATTTAAGGGAAATGGAGTTTAGCAATGGCGGCTGTTTGAAATGTCTGATAAATAATGAAGAGGGAGAAACACTGTTTCCTTATTTTGGGTGGAACATTACAAGAGAATTGCAGGAACAGGATAAAGAGATCACAGAGCAAACCGTATATGCGTATATTTTGCATGAATTGAAAAATAGGTATTACGCTGCTGGTCAAATATTTGAATAATGGGAGCAATTTTGCAGGGTAAAACGATTGTTGTAAATAGGAACATTGATATAGCCCCATTTTTAAAGGCGCTAACCCGAAATCATGATTTTTTTAATAAATTCACGACGAGTGAATATAAATGAGAAGACAAGGAGTCAGGATGCAAGAAGTATTTGACTTATCAAAATTTGATGAATATCGGGAAGATAACAGGAGGGAAGTAAAGAAAGCAGGAGAAGGTCTGCCGATTTCTCTCTGGGATACCTATTCTGCTTTTGCGAACTGTTATGGCGGGGTTATTATTCTTGGCGTCAAAGAAGAAAAGAACGGAAGCTGGACGACCACAGGATTGCGGAATGCGTCAAAACTTCGCAAGGATTTTTGGAATATGATCAACAATCCAAAGAAAGTAAGCATTAATTTGCTGTCTGAGGATGATGTTAAAACGTATGAATTGGGTGATGAAAAGGATGTCATCATGGTAATCTATGTGCCGATGGCGAAGCGGGAACAGAAACCGGTATACATTAATAATGATATTTTTAAGGGTACTTTTCGCCGTAATTTCGAGGGAGATTATCATTGCACCCGATTGCAGGTAAAGACTATGCTTCGTGACCAAACGGAGCGGACTGTGGACATGGAAGTTTTGGATAAGGTTCCTATGGAAGATTTGAATTATGACACTGTTCATGGTTATCGTAACAGCCATCGCTCTTTAAAAGAGGGACATCCGTTTGAACGCCTGAGTGATCACGAATATTTGAGAAGTATCGGTGCGGCTGCCATTTCCGAAGAAGATGGACAACTGCATCCCACAGCGGCAGGTATGCTGATGTTTGGAGTGACAGGTTGCAGTCCAGTTCCGGCGAGTGGTCTGGAAATGTGTGTGATTTTTATTTCAGGGTCTATAACAAAATTATCAAGGATGTCAAGGTGCCGTTTAAGATGTCCGGCGGGGAGCGCATTGACGATACTCCGGTACACAAGGCGCTTCGTGAAGCTTTGGCCAACTGTTTGATCCATGCAGACTATCATAACTTGCGCGGTATTGTGATCAGAAAAGAAGTAGACAAGTTGGTTTTGGCCAATCCCGGTTATATCAGGACGGGTAAAAAACAGATGCGTCTCGGCGGCGAGTCTGATCCAAGAAACAAAGTGCTGATGAAGATGTTTAACCTTATCAATATTGGGGAACGCGCTGGAAGCGGTGTGCCGAATATCTTTAATGTCTGGGCAGATGAAGGCTGGGAGGGGCCGGTCATTGAGGAAAGGTTTGATCCGGATAGGACAGTGCTGACGCTTTCTTTTGTAAAAAAAGCGGCGAAAAAAAGTGGCGAAAAAAAAGTGACGAAAAAAACGCAGGAAAAGTACGAGGCTATATTGAACGCTATGCAGCCTAATGCATGGCATAAGGCATCAGAGCTTGAAAATGTTGTTGGAGTTAAGGAATCACGGATAAAAGTTTTGCTTAAAGATATGACAGAGCAAGGAATGATTGTAAGTAGAAGTAGTACTAAAGGAAAGATGTATAGGAAAGTTAATGCTAATTGATACATGGTATTAGTGTTATATGAGATAATGCAATAAAATTGGTAGCTCCGTAGCGAGTATTTATTCTTTATTTATGAGAAAGAGAGGAAGAGAGAAACAAATAAATGAATAAGAAAGAGATTGTCAAAAAATCTTTAAATGTTGCTTCACCTGTGGCATCGGCTTTAGCAATGCTTAATCCAGCATTTTTAGCAGTTCCGGTAATTGCAAGCGTAAGCAACGAACTATGTGGCTATTTTGATTCTAAAAGCGTAGAAAAGAGATTGAGTGAACTTCAAAAGAAGGTAGAAGAACAATTAATAACTATAGAGGAATTTAGAGATAGAATAGATAAATTAGATGAACATTCACAGTATGTTTTTCGAAATAATGTAAAACATTTATGTTTATCTGCATTACCTGAAACAACAGAGGCACTAATAAGTTGTCTTATCGCATATATTATGGAGGATGCTAGGGATATGGACGAAGAGATATGTGAAATAATATGTTCGTGTAATGCTAATGATATTATATTGCTAAAGTTGATTAAACAATATATTAGTGAAGGGACAAGAACATATTATCATGAGATACATAAAAAGTTAATGGAAGAAATTGTTCAAGAACATAATGAGTTAAAAGGAAAAGATATTGATAATAGGGAAATGTATGTTCCTCTACGATGGCATGATAGAAATGTTATTTTTGGAGAAAATACCATTTTTTGGAAAGATTTTACAAATTATTTTCACTTAGTAAATGTTGATGATATGGGATTGATCTTAAATCAACTGGGGAAAAATGAAAATGGGGAAGAGGTATATGAATGGACTTATTTAATTCGGTCTATGCTTAAATTTCAAAGTAATGGTGTCATTCAGCTTGAATTTGTTTCTTCATTGGGGACAATATCACAGAATAATATTAATCGTTTTCATATTACTCTCTTTGGACAGAAATTGCTAGAATATATTGAAATAGATAACGATCCAGAAAAATAAACACTATTAATTTTTCAATAACCCATATAATAAATTATCTAATATCAGGGAGCGTGTCGGAAGCAGTTAGTTTGTCGAATATCTTTAATGCCTAGGCTAATGAAGGTTGAGAGGAGCTGATTATTGTGAAAAGATCTGGTTCGGATAGGGAAGGTACTGATGCTTTCTTTTGTAAAAAAGTAGAAAAAAAGACGCCGGTTCATAATGAATACCGATATGTGGTATAAAGCCATCGGTTTGCCGGGTATTCTGGAAATTAAAGAAACAAGCATAAAAGAATTGCTCCGAAGTTTTGTTAAGGATGGATTGTTGGTGGATAACGGAGTTACTAAGGACGTAAATACAAAAAGGTATAAGAAGACAAGATTTTTTAGGTATCGTGCTTCTAAAATGCTTCTAAATTTTTAAAAACCACAAAAACATACTGATACTGTGGATGATGTAAATAAAAAGTCTCCATTTTATCAGGGTTTGCGATATACCATGTCCTGCCGTAGCAACATGAAGGCGGCCGCACCATAGCTGCCGGTCGTATGGCTGCGCGCATCGAATATACGCACGAAAGCATTAAGTCAGGCATATAATAGACAACGAAAGCAGGGACGCCAGGTCTACTTGGATGTCCCTGTTTTCGTTTCTTCGGGGATTGCTAAAGTAAGGGAAATATTGTACCATAGTAATGCAGTGTAAATTTTGAAGATGTCCTAAGATGGGGATTTTGAAGTTATGCTCCTTCGTGATACCGGAAAAAAGAACGATATGATGAATGTAAAAAAGATGCTCTGTCTGACGTTGGCCTGCCTCTGTCTCGGCGGTTGTGCTTCGCAGAAGACGGAAACATCGGGCGAAGATAAAATAGTCGTTACCATGCTGTATACCAGGGATCTGCCCAGTCTGGAAGAACTTGTGGAAACTACATATACCGATATCGATCTTCAGATCGAGAGAAACGCGGCGGGGACGATCGACGGCGAAACAGAGCGCCGTCTGCGCAACGGGCACGGCAGCGATATTGTGGTATCCACCCTTGTGGCAGGCGACGTGCTGGATTATCTTGCGGATCTGAGCGCGGATGAATATATCTCGGCATACCAGTCCGGCATTATGCACAAGACCACTTGGGAAGGGAAAAATCTTTTTATCCCGCTTCCGGCGCAATATTACGGGTATATCTATAACGTTACGCTGGCGCGTGAAAACGGCCTGTCGGTTCCCACGACGCAGGACGAACTGCTGGCGATGCTTGAACAAGCGAAAGAGGAGCATTTCGGCACGGACGAAAACGGGTCTGTTTTTGCCGTAAACGGGACGCCCGCCACGACGGCGACCTTTGCCTTTGCGACAAAGATCCCGGATTTCTTTGGGCTTTCTGACGGCATCAGGTGGCTGGACGATATGAAAAATGGAAAAGCCTCTTTCACCGGTTCCCTTGAAACGTGTCTGGATCTGCCGTTGGAAATGATAGAAAAGGGATATATGGATCCGTTTCCCTTTACCGCTGTTTCCAATTCGGTACCGGTCCTCGAAAAAATGAGCGGCGGGGAAATGCTGATGATATTTGATAACGTCACGATGCTGGATCAGATCCGGAAGAGCAGCAGTTATGAATTTGATATGCTGCCGATGCTCAGCGATGAGGGAAATCCTGCATGGACGGTTTCCGCTCCGACGGCATTCCTCGGGATCAATAAGGCCCTTATCGAAGACGGCCGGGAGGATTGTCTGGATGCCTGCCGGAAAATACTTGGCCTTTTGTCCACTCCCGCAGGCCAGGACGCTTTTATGATGGATAATGGGGCGGCCTATTCGTATCTGGTGGACTATACCCCCGGAGCGGATATCGTTCCCGGCGGGATCAAAGAATGTATTGAAGAAGGCTATAACTATAATATTTCGATATCCAACGATTTCATGCGCTATTTCGGCAACCGCTGCAATGCCGTACTCTGCGGACAAAAGGATATTGCGTCTGCGTTTGCGGAGATAGATGGATTTATGCAGGGCGGCGAAAGCGAAAGCGACACGCTGATCGGAACGATCGATCATGATATGCTGGTTGAGAATTATAATGTGCGCCTGGGAGAGACTGAGATCGGAAATCTGGTCTCGGATGCGGTCAGGGAAATAACCGGCGCGGATATCGCCGTGGTGAACGGCGGCTCTATCAGAGGCAGCCTGTATAAAGGCGATCTTTACAACTATGATCTGGATTATGTCTGTCCCTATCAGAATCGTATCATCGTTCTCGAAGTGAATGCGGATGTCATAAGGAGTATGCTTTCCAACAGCTTATCGGCCATGGTACGCGATGGCGGGATACCGGGAGGAAGATTTCTCAATGTGTCAGGGCTGAAATATTCTTTTGCCCCGCCGACTGAGGACGCTCCGGCGCAGCTTGTGGATGTGACGCTCCCGGACGGCTCCTTGCTTAATGAAAATGCCGGATATACGATCGCCGTAACGGATTATATGGCGGGCGTCAGCGGATATCTTGACAATAACGGCGACGGCTTTACCATGCTCAACGTTTACAGCAGCGATACCCCGAAAGCCGAAAACGTAAAGCTGGTCCGGGAAACGGAATATACCTTGCGCAGCGTGCTGGAAGAATATATCATCAGCCATAATGACGAAGAAATAGCATCGAAGGTCGAGGGAAGGATCACATCGGTGGATGAAAATGAGGGAAGGTCTTGACAAGAGAATTTCACACAGACGGTTTTATGCCGTGCTGATTTTGGCGATCGTGCTTGTGTGCCTGCTGGTGGGCTGGCTGATCGCCGCCGCGGCGGTGATCACATCTGATTTTACGAAAAACATGAACGCCATGTATCTGCGGGAGATGACAAATCTGACGCAGGCCAATTTCAAATCGGGGCTTTCCATGAGGTACAGCGGGCTGAAGGCTGTGGCGGAAAGCGTCAATGACGAAGACACGCAAAGTCTGGCGGCGATGGAAAGGTTCATAACCGACGCCGAGAAGAACAACGACTTTGAGTTTATGGCGTTTGTCGACGAGGATGGTTTTTATTACAGCAGGGACGGAAAGCGCCCTGCAGCATCCAAGCTCAGCTTTCTTGCTCAACTGCTCAACGGAGAGGATGAACTTGTTTCCTATAACGAAACGTTTCTGGATAACAATATGATCGTTCTCGGTGCGCAGATATCTCCGATATCCTTTGACGGGGCGGAGATGATCGGGATCATTGCGGGATTTACCGCAGACTCCATCGGACAGCATCTGTTCCTGCGCAGTGAGGATGGACAGACCAATGCCAGTATCGTGGCCGGAGACGGCAGCTTTATCGTTTATAATACCTTTTTCTCCGATCTTCCCAAAGGCAGCAATGTTCTTTCCAAATTCAGGGAATACGCCGACTTTGACGAGGGCTTTTCCGTGGAGCAGATAGAGGAGGATTTCAGGGACGGCAATGCCGGTATGGTGGTATTCCAGGCGGTCGGAACCCATATGTGTATGTATTATTCGCCGATAGAGGGCACGGAATGGTATATGCTCATGGAAGTGCCCTATGAGGTCGTCGATGAAATGACCGAGGAGCTGAGCAGCCGTCTCAACAGGAACGCGATCACCATGATGGCTTCCGTGATGCTGTTGATCCTGATCATCTTTTTCATCTATCTCATGAATCTGAGGGCCCACTCAAAGCAGTTGGAGGCCGCTCGCGAATCGGCTGAAAAAGCGCAGAGGGCCGCTGAACAGGCAAGCCTTGCGAAAAGCGAGTTTTTAAGCCGCATGAGCCATGAGATTCGCACGCCCATGAACGGTATCATCGGCATGACGGAGATCGCCCGCCAGCATAAGGACGAGCCGGAGAAGGTGGAGGACTGCCTGAAAAAAGTATCCCTCTCGTCGAAACATCTGATGTCGCTGATCAACGATGTGCTGGATATGTCAAAGATCGAAAGCGGGAAGATACAGCTCAAAAACGAGCTTTTCAATCTGCAGCTCTTTTTGGAGAATCTTGAGAATATTTACAGCATACAGGCGGAGGAAAAGGGGATCGATTTTGGAATCTCCCTGTTTGGCAGGATCGATGAATTTATCGGAGGCGATTCCCTGCGCCTCAATCAGATCCTCACCAATCTTCTTTCCAATGCTTTTAAGTTCACGCCAAAAGGCGGCAGGGTCACTCTTGGCGTCAGCGAACTGAAGCATGAGGACGATCTTATCCTGCTGCATTTTTCGGTCAAGGATACGGGCATAGGCATAAAAAAGGAGAATCTCGATAAGATATTTGAGGCGTTTGAACAGGAAAATGCCGAGATCACCCATAAGTTTGGCGGGACAGGTCTTGGTCTGTCGATCGTCCGCAGGTTTTCCGAACTGATGGGCGGTTCTGTCACGGTAAACAGCGAATACGGCAAAGGGTCGGAATTTGCGGTCGATCTGCCCTTTACCGTTACCGAAAATGCCCGCATGATAGACTGGAAAAAGGATAAGTCCCCGGAGGTAAGAGCCGCCGAAAATAAAACCTACGATTTTAATGGAAAACATATTTTGCTCGCCGAGGATAACGAGTTGAACCGTGAGATCGCCGTTGAACTGCTCGGAACGGGCACGGGCGCCCTGATCGACGAGGCCGAGGACGGACAAAAGGCGGTTGCGCTTTTTGCGCAGAGCAAAACGAATTATTACGACCTGATCCTTATGGATATTCAGATGCCGCGGATGGACGGCTTTGAGGCGACCAGAAGGATACGCGCGATGGAGCGGCCCGACGCGGCGTCTGTCCCCATCTTTGCAATGACCGCCAATGCGTTTGCCGAGGACGAGGAAAAAAGCCGGCAGGCGGGCATGAACGCGCATCTTTCCAAGCCTCTTGAAATTTCCGCGGTACTGGCGGCGATGAACGAAATACTGAACCGTGACTGAAACGGGGAGAAAGTCCTTTTTGCGTTTGAAAGGAGAAGCTTATGCCGGATTATTCGTTGTATGATATTTTGTTTTATATGCTTTTGTATGGATTTTTAGGCTGGATGACGGAGGTGGTCTATTATTCCGTCCGGGATCGGCATTTTATCAACCGGGGATTTATCAGCCTGCCGCTGCATGTGCCCTGCGGGATATCCTTTGGGATTCTCATTCAGGTGCTTCCGTCTCTGGAAAGAAATTATGTGCTGCAGTTTATCGCCGCCGCAGCCGTGTTTTCTGTGGTCTACAGCCTGGCAGGCGTGTTTAACCACCGGATGAGCCAGCTTGCCCGGTTTGAAAACGAGGAAACGTTTTCCGGCACGAGAAAGAGCTGGCTGGAAATGTCCCTGCGCGCCCTGGCCGGCGTTCTGGTCTGTCAGATCGTACATCCCGTCCTGATGGCGGGCATCCTGCTGTTGCCGGGGCTGCTTATCCGCATCGTAGTCTGGGTCGGCGTGATCATGCTGCTGTTGGATTTTGCCGTCATGCTTTATGCGGTTCGCCGGCAGAAGGCGCTGCCGGAAGAGGAAGTCGTTTCCCGGGAGAGGACGCAGCGGCTTGCGGACCGGATCACCCGGCATGTATGGAAACGTCTGTCCCGGGCTTATCCGGGGATCGAAGCGTCCGGCAAAACGGGAGAGGGCAGCGACCCCATTGTTTTTGCCAAAGGGATCTGTCTGGATAAGATAGTATGGGTCTTTTTGATCTGCGCCCTGCTGGGGGATATCATTGAGACGTTTTACTGCGGGTTGGTGAACGGGAAGTGGATGAACCGTTCCAGCGTGCTTTACGGCCCGTTCAGCTTCGTTTGGGGGATCGGCGCGGTGGTGCTGACGATTGCGCTGCGCCAGGTGGCGAATAAGTCGGACCGATATGTTTTCGTGGGCGGCTTTGTGATCGGCGGTACATACGAATATCTGTGCAGCGTCTTTACCGAACTGGTCTTCGGGACGGTGTTCTGGGATTACAGCGATATGCCGCTCAACATCGGCGGCCGTACCAACGTGCTGTTCTGCTTTTTCTGGGGGCTTCTGGCCGTGGTCTGGGTGAAGATCCTCTATCCGCCGCTGGAGCGCTTTATTGAAAAGATCCCGCCGGTGACGGGAAAGGTCGTGACGTGGGTCATTGTTTTTGTGATGGTCTGCAACGGGCTGCTCACCTCGGCCGCCATGCTGCGGTATCATACCCGGGCCGACAGGCCGGAGGCGGACGGGCGCGTGGAGGCGTTTTTGGATGAGCAGTACGACGACGCCTATATGGAAGAGCGCTGGCCGAATATGATCGTGGCCGACGGGACGTAATGAAACGTAACGATAGCCGCGCAAAAGAGAAAGGACGGGATGCCCTCGTGGCAGGGCGCCCGTCCTTTTTTCCTCCATAGGTGTGGACTATCTCTTGATATCGTAGTTCATGTTCATCAGGTTGCGGATGCTGTCCGCATCGTCCGTAATGTTGGCGTCCCCGTGGATCGTGTGCTTGATGACGCTGCTGGCCACAGCAAAATTGATCATATCCATGGGGCGGTAGCCGTGGAGCATCGCATAGATCAGCCCTGCCGCAAAAGCGTCCCCGCCGCCGACCCGGTCCAGAATATGGAAAGTGAACAGGCGGCTTTCAAAGGTGTGCCCCTCGTACCACATGAAAGCCTTCAGGCTGTTTTCACTGCCGCTGTGGGCATAGCGCACATGGCGGGCGATGCACTTGAGATTCGGATAGCGCTCCACGAAAGCATGGAAGATTTCGTCCTGCTGTTCATAGGAAGGCTGCAGCGGCACGCCGTCCTTGCAGTCGCCCTTGCTGTGATCGTTTTCATCCCGCCAGAGGTGATACGGCTCGATGCCGAGAAGCACGTCCACATAGGGCAGGCATTGGGTACAGAAATCCCTGGCCTGTTCCCAGGTCCAGAGGGCGCTGCGGAAGTTGCCGTCAAAGCTGACGGTCAGTCCCATTTCTTTGGCCGTTTTCAGGCAGTCCAGGATAAAACGGCTGCAGTTTTCGCCCAGGGCCGGCGTGATGCCGCTCAGATGGAGCCAGTCAAAGCCTTCCAGCAGAGCGTGCAGATCCACCTTGGAAAAATCGTATTCCGTGATCGCGCTGTGCTTGCGGTCATAGATGACCTTGCTGGCCCGGATGCCGTAGCCGGTTTCCAGGTAATAGGTGCCCAGCCGGTGGGAGGGCGTCTCCTCCGGAGTGCTTAAGATCATGGGCGTACAGTGGACATCGTTGCTGCGCAGCATACGGATGGCGCTTTTGCCGATGCTGTTATTGGGCACGACGGAAAAGAAAGTGCTGTCCACTCCCAGGTTGGCCAGCGCCAGCGCGATGTTGGCCTCGCTGCCGCCGTAGCTGGCCTCGAAGCTGCTGGCCATGCGCAGCTTTTCATAGTTGGGCGGCGTCAGCCGCAGCATGATCTCCCCGATGGCCAGAAATTTCGCCCGGTTGTCTGTGTTTACCAGTAACGGATTATGATGTTCCATAAAAAATCCCCCCAATCCTTCTCGTGTTGTGCGGCGTTGCGGTTCTATATTTCAAGTATACCAGAAAGAGGGCGCAAAGACAAGACAGAAGGCGCTGTCATAGTCAGGTAACAGGAAGGCACAGGATCCGGGGGACGCGTCCGCCGTTTTTTGGTTTTTTTGTGAAAAAAGCAGAAAAAGACGGATTATCCTTGAAAAAAGTTGTAAAAAAGTGTATGCTTATGATTGGAAACCAATTCCAATAAAAAAATAAGGGGGTTACTGTTATGAGTGAAATGTTACAGCGTTTATTGTCGCCTGTAGCCAGCTTCCTGTGGGCCATTATCCTGCTGATCATCGCCTTCATCGCGGCGAAGATCGTAAAGGGCCTGGTCAAGAAGCTGTTGGGCGCCATACACGCGGAGAAGTTCCTGTCGAAGCTGGGCGTGAAGGACGTGTCCACGGGCAGCGAAGTCGAATTTGTCGCGAAGCTGGCCTATTTTGTGACGTTTCTGCTGTTTTTGCCTGCAGTTTTGGATAAGCTGGGAATGCAGAGCGTTTCTTCTCCGATCACCAGCATGGTGAATCATTTCCTGGGCTTTATCCCGAACCTGGTGGGCGCGGCTATCATCATCGGGATCGGCATCTTTCTGGCAAAGATGGTACGGCAGCTTTTGCTCGCCGTTCTCAGAGCGGTCAAGGTAGATGAGCTGCAGAAGAAATTCGGTATCGAGGCAACGGAAAAGACCGCTTTTTCCACGATCATTGCCAATATCATCTATGCCCTGCTTTTGCTGATGATTATTACCTCCGCGCTGGATGAACTGGGGATCGCGGCGATCTCCAGCCCGGCCAAGGTCATTGTGGCGTCGATCTTCTCGATCTTCCCCAACGTCCTGGCGGCGATCGTTATCATTGCGGTGGGCGTTTTTATCGCGCAGTTGGTCGCGAAGCTTCTGGAGTCCCTGCTGGCAGGGGTAGGCGCGGATGCGCTGCTGGAGAAGCTTTCCGCAGATTCCGGTAAGAAGATCGTTCTTTCCAAGGCGATCAGCACTGTGGTGAAGGTAGTCCTGATCGTGATCTTTTTGGTACAGGGGATCAATGTGCTGGAGCTGGATGTACTTACGAACATCGGCGCGGCAATCATTGCCTATCTGCCTAAGGTTCTGGCGGCGGTGATCATCTTGGCCATCGGCCTGTTTGCAGCCAATGCGGCGCAGTCGGCGCTGGAGAAGAAATTCCCTGCGGCCAGGGGCGCTATCCTGGCGGCGAAAGCGGCGATCTACGTTTTGGTAGCTTTCATGTGCTTAAGCCAGCTTGGCATTGCCACGAGGATCGTGGAGACGGCGTTTGTCCTGTTCATCGCGGCGGCCTGCGTGGCCCTTGCCCTTTCCTTCGGCCTGGGCGGGAAGAAGTTCGCGGCCCATGTGCTGGCGGCGCTGGAAGAAAAGCACCTAAAGGGCGCTGCGCCGACGGAAGAAGAAGAGACGAAGTGACCGTGATAGCATAAAGCGGCCGTTATGGGATACTACATAAGGATAAAACTGCCATATCTTCGGGTATGGCAGTTTTTTCGGCAGGATATGCCGGCATGAAACGGCATCGCCATCGGGCGGCGCCGGAAAGCGAGGAGATATGAAACTGACATTAAAAGAAAAGGCCTCCTACGGGCTGGGGGCCGTGGGAAAGGATATGGTGTATATGCTGTCCGCCAGCTATATCCTTTATTATTACCAGGATATCCTGGGGGTCAGCGCCATCGCCATGGGCATGATCCTGATGGCGGCGCGGGTGTTTGACGCCTTTAACGACCCGATCATGGGCGTGATCGTGGCCAAGACCCGCACGAAATGGGGGAAGTTCCGCCCCTGGCTGTTGATCGGAACGGTTTTGAACGCGATCATCCTGTATTTTATGTTCGCGGCGCCTCCGGCCTTAGACGGCGGCGGGCTGGTGGCTTACGCGGCGATCACCTATGTGCTTTGGGGCGTCACCTACACGATGATGGATATTCCTTTCTGGTCCATGATCCCCGCCTTTACGGAAGGGGGAAAAGAAAGGGAGAATCTCTCCACGCTGGCCCGTTCCTGTGCGGGCGTGGGTTCCGCGCTGGTGACCATCATCACCATGTGGTGCGTCTATGCCCTGGGGAAAGGGGACGAGCGCAGCGGTTTCGCGCGGTTTGCCCTGATCCTGGCCCTGCTGTTCGTGGCCTTTATCCTGATCACCTGTGTGAGCATCCGCGAGAAATCCACAGTGGATGTCAAGTCCCCTTCGGTGAAGCAGATGTTTACTTCCCTGCTGCAGAACGATCAGGCCATGACCGTGGTGATCAGTATCGTCCTTATCAACTGTTCCCTTTATATCACCTCCAATCTGGTGATCTATTTCTTCAAATATGACTTCGGCGGAGAGACCTGGTATAACAGCTACACGCTGTTCAACACCTTCGGCGGCGGGATCCAGATTTTGTCCATGATGATCATTTTCCCTCTGGTGCGTCGGTTTTTGAGCGCGATCCGGGTATTTTATTTAAGCTTCGCCATGGCGATCACGGGCTACGCCACGCTGCTGGTGTTCATGCTGCTGAATGTGACCAGCATTTTCGCGCTGTTTGTTCCGGCGTTTTTCATCTTCACGGCTTTCGGTATGCTGACCGTGCTGACCACGGTATTTCTGGCCAATACGGTGGATTACGGACAGTGGAAGAACAACCGCCGGGACGAGAGCGTGATCTTTTCCATGCAGACCTTCGTGGTGAAGCTGGCCTCCGGCGTGGCGGCGCTGATCGCCTCCATCTGTCTGTCCGTGACACATTTGAGCAGCGACGCTTCTGAAACATCCCAGGCGGTGCAGGCGGCGGCTTCTTCCGTCATGGGCCTGAGGCTGACCATGACCGTACTGCCCATCCTGGGCCTGCTGGCTGCTATTTTCTATTTTCATAAGAAATATATCCTGACGGAAGAAAAGGTGGAAGAGATCGCCAGCGCCATCCGGCAGGGCTGAGCCTGTAAAGGATTTTAACATTTTATTTTTGGAATCTCCTCCCTTCGAGGTTGTTTTCAAAATTACAGCATGATAAAATAGACCTGTTATCAACAGGTCTATTTTTGACGGATGCGCCCGACGGCGCGCGTTTCTAACAGACCGGAGGGAATACGAATGACGGCGGTTGGCAAAGGAAGGGCTTTGTTGGAGTATTTGCCCGATTATACGGTGTTCGATCTGGAGACTACAGGCATCAGCGTGTGGTCGGACGAGATCGTGGAAATTTCGGCGGTGAAGGTGCGGGGCGGAAAGGTGACGGACACCTTTTCTTTGCTTGTCAATCCCGGACGCCCCATTTCAGCGGGGGCCAGCGCGGTCAACGGGATCACGGACGATATGGTGGCGGACGCGCCCCCGCTTTCGGAGGCGTTCCCACAATTTATGGATTTTGCAGGGGAGGATGTGCTGGTGGGGCACAATATCCAGGCCTTCGATCTGTATTTTCTTGACCGGGCCAGCCGGGCGCTGTTTGGAAAGCCCGTCAGCAGCGATTATGTGGATACGCTGCCCCTGGCGAGAAGGTGCCTGCCGGGGCTGGCGCATTACCGGCTGACGGATCTGGCGGCGTACTTTCATATCAGTACCCAGGGGGCGCACCGGGCCCTGGCGGACTGCATGATGAATCAGAAGTGTTATGAGGCCCTGGGAAAACTCCCGGTCAGGCAGACGCCCCTTTGCCCGGCCTGCGGGCGCAGTCTGGTGCTGCGGAAGGGAAAATTCGGGACTTTTTGGGGCTGCAGCGGTTTTCCCGGCTGTCGTTATACGAGAAATGAAGGTGGCAAGAGTTGATCCAGAACGAAAAGGCGGAATTATTTGAGCGGACGCCCATTCCAAAGGCGGTGGCCAAGCTGACGGTGCCGACGGTCCTAAGCTCCCTGGTCATGGTGCTTTACAATCTGGCGGATACCTATTTTGTGGGGATGCTGAACGATCCGGTGCAGAATGCGGCGGTGACGCTGGCCGCGCCGGTGCTTCTTGCCTTTAACGCCGTGAACAACCTGTTCGGCGTGGGCACCTCCAGCATGATGAGCCGGGCGCTGGGACGGAAAGATTATGATACGGTATATGAAAGTTCGGCCTTTGGCTTTTACTGCGCGCTGATCAGCGGGCTTTTGTTTTCCGTTGGGTGCGCATTGTCCCGGACGGGGCTTTTGCGGCTGCTGGGGGCCGACGCCCGGACGTCGGCGGCGACGGAAGGGTATCTGCTCTGGACGGTTTTTTGCGGCGCGGTGCCTGCGATCCTGAACGTGGTGCTGGCCTATATGGTGCGTTCGGAGGGGGCCTCCCTGCATGCCAGCATCGGCACCATGAGCGGATGTTTTCTGAACATGGTCCTGGATCCTTTTTTCATCCTGCCCTGGGGGCTTAACATGGGCGCGGCGGGCGCGGGACTGGCCACGTTTCTTTCCAACTGTGCAGCCTGCGCTTATTTCTTCGTGCTTCTGTACCGGAAAAGGAAGACGACCTTTGTATGCGTCGATCCCAGGAGGTTTTGCTGGAAGAAAAATATCGTGCTGGGCGTCTGCGGCGTCGGCGTGCCGGCGTCCATTCAGAACCTGCTGAACGTAACGGGCATGACGATCCTGAACAATTTTACGGCGGCCTACGGCGCCGACGCGGTGGCGGCCATGGGGATCTCTCAGAAGATCAACATGGTGCCCATGCAGATCGCGCTGGGATTTTCCCAGGGGATCATGCCCCTGGTCAGCTACAACTTTTCCAGCGGGAACCGGAAACGTATGAAGGATACGATCTTGTTTGCGCTGAAGCTGATGCTGCCCGTCACCGTGCTGGTCTGCATCGGGTATTACGCCGGGGCGGAAGGGATCGTGCGGGCCTTTATGGAGCATGAAAGCATCGTGGCCTATGGGGCGCGGTTTTTGCGGGCTTTCTGTCTGGAACAGCCGCTTCTGTTTCTGGATTTTCTGGCGGTGGGCGTTTTTCAGGCGTTGGGCATGGGAAGGAATGCGCTCATATTCGCGGTCATGCGCAAGATCGTGTTGGAGATCCCGGCCCTGTTTTTGCTCAATTTTCTCTTTCCCCTGTACGGGCTGGCCTATGCGCAGCCCCTGGCGGAACTGGTGCTGGCCCTGGCGGCTGTGTTCATGTTGAAGCGTATTTTTGACGGAAAGGCGGAAAACGCGTGAAAGGGATCATTTCCAAATACGTCCGGCCTTATTTCGGACAGATGGGATATGGGTTTGTCATTAAATTTATCGGGACGGTCATGGATCTGTGTATTCCCTATATCCTGGCCCACATCATCGACGAGGTGATCCCGAAAAGGGACCGGGGGCTGGTGCTTTGGTGGGGCGCAGGCATGATCCTGTGTTCCGTCCTGGCGGTCACCTTCAATATCATTGCGAACCGGAAGGCCTCCCTGGTAGCCAGCCGGGTGACAAGGACGCTGCGCCATGATCTGTTTGAAAAGATCATGTATCTTTCCAACCGGAACATGGACGCTTTCACCAAGCCGTCGCTGATCTCCCGGATGACCTCCGATACCTATGATATCCAGCAGACGGTAGCCAGGATCCAGCGGCTGGGCGTGAGGGCGCCGATCCTTTTGATCGGCGGCATTTTTGTGACCTTTACGCTGGACTGGGCCATGGCGATGGTCCTGGTGGCGCTGCTTCCGCTGCTGGCGGCCCTGTCGGTGTTCGTGTCCAAAAAGGGGATCCCGATCTACGCGAAGCTGCAGGAAAACGTGGACCATATGGTGCGGGCGGTGCGGGAGGATATCGCCGGGGTCCGCGTCATCAAGGCGCTTTCCAAGACGGAATATGAAAAGGAAAAATTCCGGACGGTCAACGCGGCCGTGGTGGAACGGGAGAAAAAAGCAGGCATGGTCATGGCGGTGATGAACCCGTCTCTGAATATCTTTCTGAATCTGGGTCTGGTCTGCGTGATCCTGGTGGGCGCTTACCGGGTGAACGCAGGCGTTTCGGAGGTGGGAAAGATCCTGGCCTTTACCACCTATTTCACATTGATCCTGAACGCCATGATGTCCATTTCCAAGATGTTTTCCATGATCTCCAAATCCATCGCCTCCGGCGGCCGCATCTGGCGGGTGCTGGATACGGGGGAGGATATGGAGGTGTTGGCGGAGGAAGGACCGGGGCAGGTGGGCAGGCTGCAGGACGAGGAAAAGGGCGCTGTCGGCGCCTTCCCGGAAAATGTCGGGGAGACAAAGCCTGCCCGGATCGTCTTCGATCATGTGACCTTTTCCTATTACAAAGGACAGATGCCCAGCGTAAAGGATTTAAGCTTTATGGTGCGCAGGGGGGAGACGCTGGGGATCATCGGAGAGATCGGTTCCGGCAAGTCCACCGTATTAAATCTGCTGATGCGTATGTATGACGCAGACGAGGGCAGGATCCTGGTGGATGGCCGGGATGTGCGAAGCTACCGGCCGGAGGAGCTGAAAGGGAAATTCGGGGTGGTGTTCCAGAACGATATGATCTTTGAGGATACCATTGCGGAGAACGTGGCGCTGGGCCGGGATCTGACGCAGGAGCAGGTACAGGAGGCGCTGTTGTACGCCCAGGCCAGCGAGTTTGTGAAAGAGCGCAAGGAGGAGGAGGACAATGCGCTGAATATCCGGGGCGCTAATCTGAGCGGCGGGCAGAAGCAGCGGGTGCTGATCGCCCGGGCGCTGGCCATGCGGCCGGAAATTTTGATCCTGGACGATTCCTCCAGCGCCCTGGATTATAAGACCGACGCGCTGCTGCGCAAGGGGATCCGGGAACATTATGGGGATACCACGCTGGTGATCGTGGCCCAGCGGATCAGCTCCATCCGGCATGCGGAGCATATCCTGGTGCTGGAGGACGGCAATGTGATCGGGTACGGAAATCATGAAGAACTGATGAAGAGTTGTGAAACCTATCGGGAGATCAGCCAGTCCCAGATGGGAGAAACGGAGGCGGCGTCATGAGCGCACAAAAGGAGAAAAAACGGTTTTCCCGGCGCACCCTGATCCGCCTGGGGCAATATCTGTTCCGGGAAAAGTGGCTGTTGTCCCTGGCCATTGCCTGTACCTTCGGGAGCAATCTGTTCGCCCTGATCGGGCCAAGGCTGACGGGGTTTGCCATCGGCGCCATCGAGCCGGGGCCGGGGGCGGTGGATTTTCCCCGGGTGTTTTACTATGCGGGCTGGATGGCGGTCTTTTATCTGGTATCGGCGGTCATGTCCTATGGCCTGCAGGTGTTGATGATCACCATCAGCCGACGGGTGGTGTACCGGATGCGGCAGGATCTTTTTGAGAAGCTGCTGCGTCTGCCGGTGGGCTATTTCGACATCCATCAGACCGGAGATATCATCAGCCGCATTTCCTATGACATCGACACGGTGAACGCTTCTTTGTCCAATGATCTGGTACAGCTTTTGACTACGGTGATCACGGTGGTGGGTTCCCTGTCCATGATGATCGCCATTTCGCCCAGGCTGGTGTTGGTGTTTGCGTTTACGGTGCCGCTCTCCATCTGCCTGACCAAATTTTTGACGGGAAAGACCAGGCCGCTGTTTCGGGCCCGCTCGGCAAAGCTGGGGGAGCTCAACGGTTTCGTGGAGGAGATGATCACGGGGCAGAAAACGCTGAAGGCCTACGGCCGGGAGGAATACGCCATCGGCCGCTGCGACAAAAAGAACGATGAGGCGGCCCAGGCCTTTTACCGCGCGGAGTATTACGGCAGCATTGTGGGGCCCTGCGTCAATTTCGTCAACAACCTGTCCCTTTCCCTGACGGGGGTGTTCGGCGCGCTGCTCTATCTGGCCGGCAGCATGTCCATCGGAGATATTTCTTCTTTCGTACTGTATTCGCGGAAATTTTCCGGTCCCATCAACGAGGCGGCCAATATCGTCAGCGAACTGCAGTCCGCTCTGGCCGCTGCGGAACGGGTCTTTACCCTGATGGATGAACAGGAAGAACCAAAAGACAGAGAAAATGCAACAGAACTTGCAGAAGTAGAGGGAAAGGTAGAGGTTTCCCATGTGAGGTTCGGCTATCTGCCCGATAAGACCATCATCCACGATCTGAGCTTTACAGCCTGGCCTGGCAAAATGGTGGCCATTGTGGGGCATACGGGCGCGGGGAAAACGACGCTGATCAATTTGCTGATGCGTTTTTACGATGTACAGGGCGGCAGGATCCTGGTGGATGAGAAGGACTGTATGGATCTGACCCGGGAGAGCCTGCGCAGGGCGTACGCCATGGTGTTGCAGGATACCTGGCTGTTTTACGGGACGGTCTATGAAAACCTGGCCTACGGGAAAGAAGGCGCTACCCGGGAGGAAGTGGAAAAGGCGGCCAGGGCCGCCCATATCCATTCTTTCATTATGCGTTTGCCTAACGGGTACGATACCCTGCTGACGGACGAGGGGACCAACATTTCCAAAGGGCAGAAGCAGCTTTTGACCATTGCCAGGGCCATGCTGCTGGATGCGCGGATGCTGATCCTGGACGAAGCCACTTCCAATGTGGACACCCGGACGGAAGTCCGCATTCAGAAAGCCATGCGCAATCTGATGAAGGATAAGACCTGTTTTGTCATCGCCCACAGGCTTTCCACCATCCGCCACGCGGATCTGATCCTGGTGGTGGACGATGGAGAAGTGGTAGAGCAGGGGACCCATCAGGAACTGATGCAGAAAAACGGCGCTTACCGGAAGCTGTACGAGGCCCAGTTTGAATGAACCGTCTCAGGTGGCGGCAAACGGCTTTACGCCTTCCACCGCGTCGGCGGCGGTGATGTGTTTATCCCCGTGATCGATGTCGATCAGCACATATTTGTCATTTCCCATCCCCAGTTCCTTCATATAGGAAAGCTGGCGGTAGCCGTGGCGGCTCTGGATGCGTTCCAGAAGATCATGATGATCCGCCTCGGTCATGGCGTGGATCATGTCCACGGAAGCCTGGTCGGCGGCCAGGATATCCACGGAAGCGAGGATCCCCACGTTGGGGGTGACTACAGGCGCGGCCTCCACGCCCTCGCAGTCGCAGGAAACGGACATATTCCGCAGGACGTTGACATAGGCGATGTGTCTACCGAAGAAATCGATGGTGGCTTTGGTGGATTCCGTGATCTTTTCCATCAGTTCTTCCTCTACCACGCCCCAGTCGTCCTGCTCGTTGCCATGGATCATGCCCTTACCGATCCGGCCGTCCGCGCAGCCGATGCCGATGTTTTTGTTGGAGCCGCCGAAGCCGCCCATCACATGGCCCTTGAAATGGGTCAGGGTCACCATGGAATCATAGTTTAAAAGGGAAGCGCCCACGGACATTTCGGTGAACCATTTGCCGCCTTTGACCGGCAGCATGGCGGTGCCGTGTTCGTCCGTAATGTCTACGGTGGTGAAAGAGGACCAGCCGTTGACTTCCAGGGTTTTGCGGTGCTGCTCTGTGGTATAGCGGTCCCCGTCATAGTAGGTATTCGTCTCTATGATGGTGGCGTCGGGCAGTTCTTGCTCCATAAAAACCTTTACCCAGGCGCTGGGGATGATATTGGGGCCGTGGGGTTCGCCGGTATGCAGCTTGATGGCTACTTTGCCGGAGATATTTCCCTTCACCCGTTCATAGATGCGCATCAGCCCCTCCGGGGAAAGGTCACGGGTAAAATAGACCAGGGATTCGTTGCCCGTGCGTTCTTCATAGGGGACGTAACGGCGTCCGTCACTTCCCGCAGTTTTGAGTTCTGCCATGGTGATCTCCTCCTTTTTTGGTTTATTTCATTCGGATCTGGTCGCTTTCCAGCTTTTTCCAGATCACATGTCCTGCCCTGAGACTACAGGGCATATCGATCAGCCGCTGGTTTTCGGAGCCCCGGAAAGAGAGGCTGATATTTTTCTGCTCCTGGATAAACTCTCCGTCCACCAGCACGTCCAGCAGGGAGAGCATTTCGTCCGTACATTCGCAGCGCGCCCGGCTGTCGGAAAGCAGATCGGTTTCCAGCGTATAGCCGGAATAGGCCCAGATATTTTTGGAAGGAAGCTCCCGGCGCACGCGGCGCAGAAGCGGCAGCAGGGCCCGCTGGTTGTCCGGCTCGAAGGGCTCGCCGCCCAGCAGCGTCAGGCCGTCGATGAAATCCGGCGCCAGCATCGTCATGATTTCCTGTATGGTATCCTCTGTAAAGGGTTTCCCATAAGAAAAATTCCAGGTTTCCGGATTGAAGCAGCCTTCGCAGTGATGGGTGCAGCCGGAAACGAAAAGCGTCACCCGTACGCCTTCGCCGTTGGCGATATCGCAGTTTTTGATCTCTCCATAGTTCATGAGTATGCCCTCAAAACTCCCGTTTAATCATCAGGAGCCATCGGTTCGTCCGGTGGCTCCTGTGTTTGCATCAGGCCGGCCCGCAAAGCGCGGCCTCCTTTCTTTGTCGTAAGAAACTGTGGGAAACGGCTGCAGCCATCCCGCCTTACAGGTGCATGACCCGTTCCCGGATCTCCTGCGTGCGACCCTGGTTCCAGAACTGGGTGCCGATATAGCCGCAGGTACGCCGCGCCACGTTCATCTTGTCCTGATCGCGGTTGCCACACTTCGGGCATTCCCAGATGAGCTTGCCGTCCTCGTCCTCCACGATCTGGATCTCGCCGTCATAACCGCAGCACTGACAGAAGTCGCTTTTGGTGTTAAGCTCCGCGTACATGATGTTGTCATAGATATAGCGGATGACCTGAAGCACCGCCGGAATGTTGCCCTGCATATCCGGCACTTCCACATAGCTGATGGCGCCGCCGGTGGAAAGGGACTGGAACTGGGACTCGAATTTCAGCTTGGAAAACGCGTCGATGGGTTCCGTCACATGCACATGGTAGCTGTTGGTGATATAACTCTTATCCGTCACGCCTTCGATGACGCCGAAGCGCTTCTGCAGGCATTTGGCGAATTTGTAAGTCGTGCTTTCGATCGGGGAGCCGTAGATGGAGAATTTGATGTTCGTCTCCTCGGTCCATCTATCGCAGGCAGTGTTCATGTATTTCATCACGTCCAGCGCGAAGGGAGTCGCCTCCGGGTCGGTATGGGATTTGCCGGTCATATAGCGGACGCACTCATAGAGGCCCGCATACCCTAAGGAAAGGGTGGAGTAGCCGCCAAAGAGCAGCTTGTCGATGACCTCGCCTTTTTTCAGGCGGGCCAGCGCGCCGTACTGCCAGAGGATAGGGGCGGCGTCGGACAGCGTCCCCTTTAAGCGGCGGTGGCGCTCCATCAGCGCGCGGTAGCACAGATCCAGACGGTCGTCAAAGATCTTCCAGAACTTCTCCATGTCTCCGCCGGAGGAAAGGGCCACGTCCACCAGGTTGAGGGTGACGACGCCCTGGTTGAAACGGCCGTAGAATTTGTAATTGCCGTTCTCGTCCTTCCAGGGGTTTAAACAGCTCCGGCAGCCCATGACAGGGAAACAGTTGCCCTCTTTTAACTCCTTCATCTTCTTTTCGGAGATATAGTCGGGCACCAGGCGCTTCGCGGTGCATTTGGCCGCCAGCTCGGTCAGATAGAAATAAGGGGTCCCTTTTTCGATGTTATCCTCTTCCAGCACATAGATGAGCTTGGGGAAAGCGGGCGTGACCCATACGCCGGTCTCGTTCTTGACGCCCTGATAACGCTGCTTTAAGGTTTCCTCGATAATCAGCGCCAGATCCTTTTTCTCCTGCTCGGACTTCGCTTCATTTAAGTACATAAAGACAGTCAGGAAAGGAGCCTGTCCGTTGGTGGTCATCAGCGTGATGATCTGATAGGTGATGGTCTGCACGCCCTTGGTGATCTCCTTGAGCAGACGGTTTTCCACGATCCGGGAGATCTGTTCTTCGCTGGCCTGGGTGCCCAAAAGGCCGATTTCCTCCAGCACCTCGGCGCGGATCTTCTCGCGGGATACCTGGACGAAGGGCGCAAGATGCGCCAGGCTGATGCTCTGGCCGCCATACTGGTTGCTGGCCACCTGGGCGATAATCTGCGTGGCGATATTGCAGGCCGTGGAAAAGCTGTGGGGCTTCTCGATCAGCGTCTCGCTGATGACGGTGCCGTTCTGCAGCATGTCCTCCAGATTGACCAGGTCGCAGTTGTGCATCCGCTGGGCGAAATAGTCCGAATCATGAAAGTGGATGATCCCCTGTTTGTCCGCCTCTACGATATCTGGGGGCAGCAGGATGCGCTGGGTCAGGTCCTTGCTGACCTCCCCGGCCATATAGTCGCGCTGGACGCTGTTGACGGTGGGGTTCTTGTTGGAATTTTCCTGTTTGACCTCTTCGTTGTTGCACTCCAGCAGGGAAAGGATGCGGTTATCGGTAGTGTTGGCCTTGCGGACCAGGGTGCGCTGATAGCGGTACCGCACATAGCGCCTGGCCAGATCGAAAGCGCCGGTGGACATGATCTGATTTTCCACCATATCCTGGATCTCTTCTACGGAAACGGCCCGGTTCATCTTCATGCATTTATATTCTACATAGTCCGCAATGTCGTGGATCTGCTCCGGCGTCAGGTGGTTGGCCTCTGACGCGTTGCTGGCCTTGGTCACAGCGGCTACGATCTTCTCGATATCAAAAGTCGCTTCGGAACCATTCCTTTTGATGATCTTCATGTTCTTTCCCCCTCAATAACAGTCAATCTCTTTCGTTCATAAGCGGTACAAGATTTATGATAACACCGCAGGAAAAAACAAGCAGTTGCATAAGCAACAAAAATGAGATATAATACAAAATATAGTGGTTTGCACAAAAATAAACCACATGATGGAGTGATTTTATGGATACTTTTTTAGGAGCGGCAGGAGTGTCCGACAGGGACCTGCTTTTGCTTGCGCACGCCAACGCGCTGTATGAAAGGACATACGGGAAACAGCAGGTGATCATGAGCGGGGACGACGAAGAGGATCTGGCGGCGGTCCTTCTGCAGGGCACAGCTTTTCTGGAGAGCATCAATCTGGAGAATCAGCGCAGGATCCTGGAGTGTTATGAACCCCGGGACGTCTTCCGGAAAAAATGCTTTCCGAATGTGGAAGCCCGTTCCTATTATGTGGTTTCCCGGAAACCCTGCAGGGTGCTGTTCGTCCATGAGAACAGGCTGGAGATGTCCGGACAGCCCGGACTGGCGCTGAAGGCTTTCCTGGAAGAACGGTCGCTGGCCGTATCCGGACAGCGCGCCTATCTGCATCTGGATATCCTGGGGCAGAGGACGCTGCGCCAGAAGCTGATGTCCCTTTTTTCTTTTTGCGTCCGGCAGCAGAACGCAGAGGACTTTACCCTGCCCTTTTCTCTGACGGACTGCGCGGATTATCTGGCCGTGGACAGAAGCGCCATGATGCGCGAACTGAAAAAAATGAAAGAGGAAGGACTGGTGGAGATCCAGGGGCGCAGAGTCCGGCTGCACAGATGAACGATATGAAAACAGTATTGGGCAGGATCGGAAAGGATATCCGTTCCTACGGCGGCTTTGCGGTCGTATTTCTTCTATATGATATAGCGGTACAGTTTTCGTTCGGCGCTTTCTGCCCCTGCCGGATCGTGACGGGGCTGCCCTGTCCGGGCTGCGGCATGACCAGGTCGGTGATATGCTTTGCTTTCGGGCAGTTTGCGAGAGGCTGGCAGTACAATCCGCTGGGGATCTGCTGGCTGCTGTTAGGGCTTTATTTTGGAGCCATGCGCTATCTGGCGGGCAGGCCGGCGAAAGGGACGCTGCAGGTCGGCGGCATATTGGTCGTCGGGATGCTCCTGTTTTATCTGTACCGGATGTATCGCTTTTTCCCGGGAGAAGTCCCGATGGAATATACCGGGGGCAACCTGCTGGAACGCGCTTTCCCCGGATATTATACGGCGATGCTGCAGGGGCTGGAGCGGCTGCGCTCCTTAGTGGCTGCAGGCCTGAGGTGAGGCGGCCAAGGGCCAAGGGCTTTCGATAGCTTACCGAAACCAGCGCCCGGAGGCGCCGCAGGGCAGGATCAGGCCCGTATCCGTGACCGGCAGGCCGATCTCTCCGGATTCTATCTGCCCGCCGAAGCGTCTGGCAATGCAGGCACCGAGCAGATAATGGAGGACGGCGGGCTGCAGCCCGGTCGTATAGGAATTGATCAGGAAGAAGCGGGCGTCTTCGGAAAGAAGCCGGGCGGTCAATTCCAGTAAGGGGAAAATGTTTTCTTCCATTTTCCAGATTTCGCCTTTCGGCCCTCTGCCATAGGAGGGCGGGTCCATGATAATGCCGTCGTAATGGTTGCCGCGCCGGATCTCCCGTTCCACGAATTTTACGCAGTCATCCACCAGCCAGCGAATGGGCGCGTCTTCCAGGCCGCTGGCCTGGGCGTTTTCCTTTGCCCAGGCGACCATACCCCGGGAGGCGTCCACATGGGTGACGTTGGCTCCGGCCCTGGCTGCGGACAGCGTAGCGCCTCCCGTATAGGCGAAAAGGTTTAGGACCTTCAGGGGCCTGCCCGCCTTGCGGATGATGGAGGCAGCCCAGTCCCAGTTGACCGCCTGCTCCGGAAAGAGCCCCGTATGCTTAAAGGAAAAGGGCTTTAAGCGGAAGGAAAGATCCCGGTATCCGATGCTCCACTCCTGGGGAAGGCTGAAAAACTCCCATTCGCCGCCTTTAGAGCTGCGGTGGTAGTGGGCGTTTCTCTTTTTCCAGCCGGGGTTTGTGCGGGGGGTGTTCCAGATCACCTGGGGATCTGGACGGATTAGCAGATAATCTCCCCAACGCTCCAGCTTTTCCCCCTCCGAGGTGTCCAGCACCTCATAATCATTCCATTTGTCCGCGATCCACATAGCTTTTCCCTTTCTGCGCTCAGATACGGGGCCGCATGCTGTCCCCGTGAGATAATGGTAGCATATCCCTTCCGAAAAAACATCTGTTTTTTATAGGAATTTGCAAAGCGGGCATTCGGCTATGGAAAAGGAAGAACGTACCTGCTATAATGGGGATGCTGAGTATCGGGAGGATGGAAATGAGGATCAGGATCGAGGACGGGCTGGTATATCAAAAACACCGTTTTGTGCAAGAAACGATCGTCGTGGAGGACGGTCGTATCGTGCGGACAAAAGATGCGTCGGAAGAAAATCCGGCGGAAGAAGAACCGGCGGATCAGGTATTCTGCGCCCGGGGGCTGCGGGCGGTGCCCGGCTTTTTTGATATCCATACCCACGGAGCGGTCGGAGTGGATGTAAACGCGGCGTCGGCGGAGGACATGGAGCGTATCTGCCGCCATTTTGCGGCCCATGGGACCACCGGCTGGCTCGCCTCTGTCCTGACCGACAGCCGGGAGCGGACTTTGGAGTGCATCCGGGAATACCGGAGATGGAAAACGCTGAAACATGGCGGCGCCCGCCTGGAAGGGCTGCATCTGGAGGGGCCGTTCCTTTCCCCGGACTATCGCGGCGCCATGCCGGAGGCGTTTTTGCAAAAAGGGGATCCGGCGCTGCTGCGGGAATATCAGGAGGCTGCCGATGGAGATATCCGTTATCTGACGGTAGCGCCTGAGGTGGAGGGCGTGTTGGAGCTGATCGCGCAGGCCCGGCGCATGGGGATTCAGGTGGCCGTGGGCCATTCCGGCGCCGATTATGCTGCAGCCAGGGAAGCTTTTTTGCGCGGGGCCAGAGGAGCCACCCATACGGGAAACGCCATGCGGCTCTGGCACCAGCGGGAACCGGCGGTATTCGGGGCTGTCCTGGAGGAACCGTCGGTCTACGCCGAGATGATCTGCGACGGCCGCCATCTGCATCCGGGCACGGTGCGGCTGATCGTTAAAAATAAGGGGCTGAACCGTATCGTCGCCGTCACCGATTCCATTATGGCGGCGGGGCTGCCGGACGGGCATTATCGGCTGGGGGTCAACGATGTGACGCTGGAACAGGGGGACGCCATGCTGACGGGGACTTCCGTCCGGGCAGGCAGTATTCTGTCCATGGAGGAAGCGCTGCAGAACCTGATGGCCTTTACGGGGCTTACGCTGGAAGAGGCGCTGCCGGCCCTGACGGAAAATCCGGCTTGTCTGATGGGATTTGAGGGAGAGATCGGTTTTCTGGAAAAAGGGATGCGCGCCAACCTGACGTTTTTGGATGGGAAAAACCGTGTGGTCAGGACCATGGTGGACGGAAAGTGGGCAGAGGGCGCAAACTGAGGTGAAAGCATGAGAAAGATATGGAAATGGATCATTGCAGATGTCGCGGTTCTGCTGTTGGCAGGGATTTTGCTGCATCGAAGTTATGCGGAAATGCCGACGTATGTTTTTGACCGGGATGCGTTGTTTCTGGAAATCACGCGGAGCAATATTGCCGATACGCAGGCAGGCTATTATGCGGACGGTTCTTTTCAGGGGGATTCCTATGCGATCCTGACGCCGGCTTTTTCCCTGACCCGAGGGATATATGCCGTAACGGTGAAATATGAGGGACAGGGCGGCAGCGCTCACTCCCAGGTCATCCAAGAGGGAGAGTATCGCGGTCAGGGCGCCCTTCGGGGGGATTACGCTAACATCGATCTCCAGGAGGATTCCGTCGGGTATCATATTTATATGCTGCAGAAGGAATGTCAGGCCCGGGTGAAAAATCCTTTTACGCTGCAGTCTGCAGAGAACAGCTTTTGGGGGATCGAACAGATCCGCATCGTCCCGTCCCCTCTTTCCTGGATCTCGGGGCTGGCGCTGACGGCGTTTCTTTTGCTTTGCTTAAACGGGGCTGTGCTGATATGGAAGATCAGACCGTCCTGGACAGCCGGGTCAAAGCGGGTGACGTTTTTTCTGCTCGCCTGCGTCGTGCTGCTGTCCTCCGCCCCGCTGCTGGTGAATTATCCGATCCAGGGGCATGATCTAAACTTTCATCTGATGCGGATCGAAGGGATTCGGGCAGGACTGGCATCCGGCGCGTTCCCAGTCAAGATCTATCCGCTGTGGCTGGGCGGGAACGGGTATGCGGCCGGCGTCCTGTATCCGGACCTGTTCCTTTATCTTCCGGCGCTGCTGCGCATGCTGGGAATGCCGGTCTATCTGGCGTATCAGAGCTATATTTTCCTGGTCAACCTGGCTACGGTATGCATTGCTTTCTGGTGTTTTCGCAGGATGTTCGGGGAGGATCGAATCGGCGTACTGGCGGCGTTCTGCCTCGGCCTGTATCCTTATCGCCTGGCGGATATTTACGTCAGGGCGGCGGTGGGAGAATTTACGGCGATCGCTTTTCTGCCGCTGCTGTTGTGCGGGGTCTGGGAGATCTATAAAAATGCGGGACAGGAGGGAAAATCCTGCAGGGCTGGAAGGGGGATGCTGCTGGCCGGGCTGACAGGGGTGATGCAGTCTCATATACTCACGCTGGAGATGGCGACGGCATTTTTGCTGTTGGCCGGGCTGCTTTTGTTTCGGAAAACCTTTTCCGGGAAAGTGTTTTTTCAACTGCTCAGAACAGGCGCGGTCACGCTGCTTCTCAATCTGTGGTTTCTGATCCCGTTCCTGGATTATAATGAAATGGAGTTTGTCTTCAACAGTCCGGGACGTGTGGAGGAGAGCAGCGGCATCCAGCAGCAGGGCCTGTTTTTGTACCAGTTTTTCACGGTGATCTTTGAAAAATCCAACAGCAAGCTTCTCTCGGGCGGGCTGCGGGAGGAGCGTTTTTTGGGGATCGGCCTGGGCTTTCTGGCGGTGTTGTTTTTGGGCATGCTGGCCCTGGCCAGGGGAAGGAAAGCAAAATGGGGAAAGAGCGAATGGATCTGTACCTTCTTTTGCGCGTTCAGCCTGTTTCTGACCACCAGCCTGTTTCCCTATGACGCTTTGCTGGGGGCGCTGAAAGAGCATGGGCTTATGATCACGAGTCTGCAGTTTCCCTGGCGTTTCCTTGGCCCGGCGGGGTTTTTTCTGACCTGGCTCGCCTGTATCCTGGCAAGAGACGCGCAAAACGATAAGGGAAAAGAAGCGGCAAGGTCCCTGATGGCCGTGATCGGATTCTGTACCGTGCTGCAGGCGTTGTTTTTCATGAACAGCATCCTGTATGACAGCTCCTCCTGGAGGCCCTATGATACGGCTGCGCTGAACAACTTTGCAGGAGCCGGTTATGAATATCTGCCCGAAGGCACGCTGGCTGACTGGGTGCTGCGGGATGTGGAAACCTCGGGGGAAGAGCTGTCTGTGGAGTATAGCCGCAGATATAACTCGCTGGATCTGGATCTGGAGGTGGAAAATTCCGGCGACAGAGAGGCTGCGATGGATCTGCCCCTGCTTTCCTATGTGGGATATGAGGCAAAGGATGAGGAGCAGGAGCCTGTCAGGATGCAGAAGGGCTTTAATAACAGCATCCGCCTGCTGATCCCTGCGCAGTACAGGGGAACGATCCATGTGGGATTTCATGAGCCTGCGCTGTGGAGGATCGCGGAGTTGGTTTCCTTTTACACGCTGCTCTGCCTGGCGGCGGACCGGATCAGCGGCTGTTACTTTGAGCGCAGAAAAAGGCGCAGGGAGATAAACGACGGACAGAAACCATTATATATGGAAGAAACAGAAAAAGAGGAGGACGGGACAAATGGATAAGTTACAGGCGCTTTTTATGGAAATGGTATCGTATGAAAAGGGAGAACCGGCGCGGCTGCAGCATTTTGTAAAGGTGCATAGCTTTGCAAAGCACATCGGAACCGGCGAAGGGTTGGAAGCAGGGCAGCTCTATACGCTGGAAGCGGCCGCGCTGGTCCACGATATCGGCATCCGGCCGGCCCTGGCCAAATACGGGAGCAGCGCAGGGAAGCTGCAGGAGCAGGAGGGCCCGGCGCTGGCGGAAGAGATGCTAAAGAGGCTGGGCTTTGAGGAGGAGGTCATCGCCCGGGTGAGTTATCTGGTAGGGCACCACCATACCTATACGAATGTGGAAGGAACGGATTACCGGATCCTGCTGGAGGCGGATTTTTTGGTGAATCTTCTGGAAGAAGGAAAATCCCGGGAAACGATACTGGCGGCATATGAGAACGTTTTCCGGACGGCGACGGGAAAGCGTATCTGCCGGCTGATGTTCGGATTATAAAAAGAGCGTCCGCAGGCGCGCGCCTGTATGGGCGCTTTTTTCCGGCTTTTTGAAAATTTTTCAAAAAAATGCTTGCTTTTTCCAACGGTATCCGTTATAATTTGGGATGCTGTGACATGATAGCGATGAAGCGTGAGGTTGCTGCCCGGGAAAATACATAATCCCCCGCAGGTTTTCCGTGGAGCGAATGTCAAGTTAGAAAACTGACGACAAGTCACTGTACCAATCAACAGCGCCTGTCGGCGGTACGAAAGCCAGGCCGTCTGCAGGAGGAACGTGGGCGTTCACGGTAAGGGAAAGAAAGGTCTTTCCGGGTTGCTTACCGATAGGACACACACGGGAGGGTGTACAGTCACCGCTTGTCGCACTTATCTCAAAAGCGCGAAAAGGAGGCGACTTTTTTTATGGCAAACCAGGTAATGCGTATTACACTGAAGGCTTACGACCACCAGTTGGTGGATGCGTCTGCGAAGAAGATCATCGAAACGGTCCGGAAGAACGGTGCCCAGGTGAGCGGCCCCGTACCGCTTCCCACCAAGAAAGAGGTGGTCACGATCCTGAGGGCTGTCCACAAGGACAAGGACTCCAGGGAACAGTTCGAGCGCAGGACGCACAAGAGGCTGATCGATATCATTACCCCCACCAATAAGACGGTGGACGCGCTGCAGAGGCTGGAGATGCCCGCAGGCGTGTATATCGACATCAAAATGAAGAACAGATAATCAACCCACACAAACCTCTACAAAGACGTATGAATGGTCCAACGGCTTTAACCGCTTCTTAAAAAGAAGAAGGAAAGCTGCGAACATTCCGCTATGTAGAACAAAAAGGAGGTCAACAATGAAAAAAGGTATTTTAGCGATCAAAGTCGGAATGACGCAGATCTTCAACGACGACGGCGTCCTGGTTCCCGTGACCGTACTCCAGGCGGGCCCCTGCGTGGTGACGCAGATCAAGACGGTCGAGAAGGACGGTTACGAGGCGGTTCAGGTCGGCTTCGTAGATAAGAAGGAAAGGATCGTCAACAGGGACAAGGGCGGCAAGAAGGACATCATCCACAGGCACGGCGTCAACAAGGCGCAGAAGGGCCATTTCGACAAGGCCGGCGTTTCCTGCAAGAGATATGTCAGGGAATTCAGATTTGAAAACGCATCCGAGTACGCTCTGGCACAGGAGATCAAAGCCGATATCTTTGCGGCGGGCGACAGAGTGGACGCTACCGCGATCAGCAAAGGAAAAGGATTCCAGGGCGCGATCAAGAGATACGGACAGCACAGAGGCCCCATGGCCCATGGCTCCAAGTTCCATCGCCATCAGGGTTCCAACGGTTCCGCCACTTCTCCCGGCCGCGTATTCAAGGGCAAAGGGATGCCCGGTCATATGGGCTGCGTGAAGGTTACGGTTCAGAATCTGGATGTGGTAAAGGTTGATGCCGAGAAGAATCTGATCCTTGTAAAAGGTGCGGTACCGGGACCTAAGAAAGCTTTAGTCACACTCAAAGAGACCACCAAGGTGGAAGCTTGAATTAGGAAAGGAGGAACACACAGATGGCACAAGTAGCTGTTTATAATATGGAAGGCAAAGAAGTCGGCACGATCGAGTTGAGCGATGCGGTCTTTGGAGCCAAGATCAACGAGCATCTGGTGCATATGGCTGTCGTACAGCAGCTTGCCAATAACCGTCAGGGCACGCAGAAAGCGAAGACCCGCGCGGAAGTTTCCGGCGGCGGAAGAAAGCCCTGGAGACAGAAGGAAACCGGTCATGCGAGACAGGGTTCCACGAGAGCGCCTCAGTGGACCGGCGGCGGCATGGTATTCGCCCCTGTTCCGAGAGACTATTCCTTTAAGATCAACAGGAAAGAGAAGAGAGCAGCCTTAAAGTCCGTGCTGACCGATAAGGTGGTAAATTCCAATCTGGTGGTCGTGGACGAACTGAAATTCGACGAGATCAAGACCAAGAATTTCGTGAAGGTCATGGAGAACTTAAACGTAGAGAACGGCCTGGTCGTCGTCAACGAGAACGATACCAACGTAATGATGAGCGCGCGGAATATTCCGGCCGTAAAGATGGCTCTGCCCAACACCATCAACGTATATGATGTGATGAAGGCGAAGAAGCTTGTTCTGACCCGGGACGCGGTTAAGACGATCGAGGAGGTATACGCATAATGGCTGACATTAAATACTATGACGTGATCCTCAAACCTGTCATCACGGAGAAGAGCATGGCAGGCATGAGCGAGAAAAAATATACCTTCCTGGTAAATCCGGAAGCGAACAAGTCCCAGATCAAGGAAGCCGTTGAGAAGATGTTTGAAGGCACCAGGGTTGCGAAGGTGAACACCTTAAACGCTCCCGGCAAGAAGAGACGCCGCGGCATGACCGTGGGCCGGACGGCCAAGATCAAGAAAGCCATCGTTACCCTGACGGCGGACAGCAAAGATATTGAGATTTTTGCGGGGCTGTAAAGAGGCAGTCAGGCGGTGAGAGCGAACCCCTCGCCCTTGCGGACGAGCGAACCCCTCGGAAGCTGGCGCTTCCTCGGGTCGCGTTCCATGCGTTCTGACGAACGCAGGCTTATGCGTCTTGTGAAAAACCTGCCCGCTCATGCAAGCATGGCGGTCAGCCTTTTCACAATCCGCGTTCGCTCTGTTCATCGCGCATATGTGCAAAAAAGCACGATAATAAATTAAAGGAGAAATCATCATGGGAATTAAAACCTATAATCCCTATACACCATCCAGAAGAAATATGACCGGCTCTGATTTTTCCGAGATCACCAAGTCGACTCCCGAAAAGAGTCTCTGTGTATCTCTGAAGAAGAATGCCGGCCGCAACAACCAGGGCAAGATCACTGTCAGGCATCAGGGCGGCGGCGTTCGCAGGCAGTACAGGCTGGTTGATTTCAAGAGATTTAAGGACGGCATCCCCGCAACAGTGATCGGCATCGAATACGATCCCAACAGGACGGCAAACATCGCCCTGATCTGCTACGCGGACGGCCAGAAGTCCTATATCCTCGCTCCCGAAGGGCTTAAAGTCGGCCAGAAGGTCATGAACGGGCCGGAGGCTGAAGTGAGAGTAGGCAACTGCCTGCCGTTATCCGAGATTCCTGTCGGCGCTCAGGTACACAACATCGAGTTATATCCCGGCAAAGGCGGCCAGATGGTCCGTTCCGCCGGCAACAGCGCACAGTTAATGGCAAAAGAAGGAAAATATGCAACTCTGAGACTTCCCTCCGGTGAGATGAGAATGGTCCCCCTGGTATGCCGCGCAACCGTCGGTATCGTTGGAAACGGAGATCACAATCTGATCAACTACGGGAAAGCCGGACGCAAGCGCCATATGGGCATCCGTCCTACCGTCCGCGGTTCCGTCATGAACCCGAATGACCACCCGCACGGCGGCGGCGAAGGCAAGACCGGTATCGGCCGTCCCGGCCCGAGTACCCCCTGGGGCAAACCGGCGCTCGGCTTAAAGACCCGTAAGGCGAAGAAGGCTTCCAACAAACTGATCGTGAGAAGAAGAGACGGTAGGGCGATCAAATAATTATTAGGAGGAGAAGAACAATGGCAAGATCACTGAAAAAAGGACCGTTTGCAGATGCCAGCCTGCTGAAGAAAGTGGACGCGCAGAACGCCTCCGGGCAGAAACAGGTCATCAAGACCTGGTCCCGCCGCTCCACGATTTTCCCGTCCTTCGTGGGACACACCTTCGCGGTACACGACGGCCGCAAGCATGTTCCGGTATATGTAACTGAAGATATGGTTGGCCATAAACTCGGCGAATTCGTAGCGACCAGGACCTACAGAGGCCATGGGAAAGACGAAAAGAAGACGAAAGTAAGGTAATCGAAAGGAGGTTTTATTCATGGCAAAAGGACACAGATCCCAGATCAAGAGAGAGAGAAATGCGAATAAAGATACAAGACCTTCTGCAAAATTATCTTACGCAAGAGTGTCTGTAACCAAAGCATGTTTTGTACTGGATGCCATCAGAGGTAAGGATGTGGATACCGCGCTGGCTATCGTAACGTACAATCCCAGATACGCTTCCAGCCTTGTGAAAAAGCTGCTCGAGTCCGCAGTCGCGAACGCGGAGAACAACAACGGACTGAAGAGGGAGAACCTCTACGTTGCAGAGTGCTATGCGACCAGCGGCCCTATCATGAAGAGGATTCAACCGAGAGCGCAGGGCAGAGCATACAGGATCTTGAAGAGAATGAGTCATATCACTGTAGTGCTTGATGAGAAAAAGTAGGAGGAAAGAGTAATGGGACAGAAAGTTAATCCTCATGGTTTAAGAGTCGGCGTCATTAAGGACTGGGATTCCAGATGGTATGCGGATGGGGAGTACGCCGATTTCCTGGTTGAAGATTACAATATCAGAAAGTTTTTAAAGAAGAAACTGTATGCCGCCGGCGTTTCCAAGATCGAGATCGAAAGGGCGTCCGACAGGGTAAAGGTCATCCTCTATACGGCGAAGCCCGGCGTTGTCATCGGCAAGGGCGGCGCTGAGATCGAAGTGACGAAGAAGGAACTTTCCAAGATGACGGACAAAAAGGTGCTGATCGACATTAAGGAGATCAAGCGCCCCGACAAAGACGCGCAGCTCGTGGCGGAGAATATCGCGCAGCAGCTTGAGAACCGCGTATCTTTCAGAAGAGCGATGAAATCCTGCATCGGCAGGACCATGAAATCCGGCGCGTTGGGCATTAAGACCGCGTGCGCAGGCCGTCTGGGCGGCGCCGATATCGCCCGTACCGAGTTCTACAGCGAAGGCACGATCCCGCTGCAGACCCTGAGAGCTGACATCGATTACGGTTTCGCAGAAGCAGATACGACCTACGGCAAGGTTGGCGTTAAGGTCTGGATCTATAAGGGCGAAGTACTTCCTGCGAAAGGAAACAAGGAAGGGAGCGATAAATAATGTTAATGCCGAAGAGAGTAAAACGCCGCAAACAGTTCCGCGGTTCCATGAAAGGAAAGGCCCTGCGCGGCAATACGATCACCTATGGTGAATATGGCCTTGTGGCCCTGGAGCCCTGCTGGATCAAATCCAATCAGATCGAAGCAGCCCGTATCGCGCTGACTCGTTATACAAAGCGTACCGGCCAGGTCTGGATCAAGATCTTCCCCGACAAGCCGGTAACCGCAAAGCCGGCAGAAACCCGTATGGGTTCCGGTAAAGGCACACTTGAATACTGGGTGGCGGTCGTAAAGCCCGGACGCGTTATGTTCGAGATCGCCGGCGTTCCGGAGGAATCCGCTAAGGAAGCGCTTCGTCTGGCAATGCATAAGCTTCCCTGCAAGTGTAAAATCGTTTCAAAAGCAGATTCGGAAGGCGGTGTGGCAAATGAAAGCTAAGAAATATTTAGAGGAATTAAACAGCAAATCCGCAGCGGACCTGAACCAGGAGCTGGTCGCTGCCAAGAAGGAACTTTTCAACCTGAGATTCCAGAATGCAACCAACCAGCTTGACAATACTGCCAGGATCCGGGAAGTGAGAAAGAACATCGCCAGAATTCAGACAGTGATCACGCAAAAGGCCAAAGTTGCTGAATCATAAAGCTATCCAGAAAGGAGTAAGCAGACGTGGAGCGTAATTTGAGAAAAACCCGTACTGGTAAAGTCGTAAGCAATAGAATGGACAAAACCATCGTCGTCGCCATCGAAGACCATGTAAAGCATCCTCTTTACAAAAAGATCGTAAAGGAGACTTACAAGCTCAAGGCGCATGACGAGAACAATGAGTGCAACATTGGCGATACCGTAAAGGTCATGGAGACACGGCCTCTGTCCAAGGACAAGAGATGGAGACTCGTGGAGATCATTGAGAGGGCCAAGTAAAACGGCAATTAAGGTGGAAGGAGATTCGTTATGATCCAACAGGAAACAAGACTGAAAGTTGCCGATAACACCGGTGCAAAAGAGATCCTTTGCATCAGGGTTATGGGTGGCTCGACCAGAAGATATGCGAATATCGGCGATATCATCGTTGCCAGCGTCAAAGATGCAACGCCCGGCGGGGTTGTAAAGAAAGGCGACGTTGTAAAGGCCGTTGTGGTGCGTTCCGTGAAGGGCATGCGCCGTAAGGACGGTTCATATATCCGTTTCGATGAAAATGCTGCCGTCATCATCAAGGACGACAAGACCCCCAGAGGGACCCGTATCTTTGGGCCGGTAGCGCGTGAGCTTCGTGATAAGCAGTTTATGAAGATTGCTTCTCTGGCTCCGGAAGT
>CANQFM010000018.1 GCA_947598825.1 uncultured Eisenbergiella sp.
CTCTTCCCCGGGCTTGAAAAATCCCGTCACCTCCAGCAAATCGACAGACAATATCTGGAATACCTGGATCTCCTCGGGAGAAAGATTTCTGAGCATCATTACCGTCTGACCCGATATGCCGTCCAAAAGGGCGGCGCCTGTCTCAGACAGTCCTGCCGCAGCCAACTGTTCCGGCTCCATCTCCCCAAGCCGGGCGATCACCTCCGGCTGCAGGCCGCCGTAAAGATCGACGCTTTCCCCCTCTTTAGGCTGCGCATCCTCCTCCGACCTGTTTTCTCCATCGTCCGTGGCTGCCGGTCCCTCTCCGTCCGGCTGCTCTCCGTTTTCCCCTTCCATGTCCGTTTCTTCTCCCTCCTGTATTTCCTCCTCTACAGGAAGTTTGGGAACGGGAAAATCCAAAAGCAGTTCCGTGGTATCATATAAAAACCGCGTGGCCTCATTGGGCCTAAAAGCGTCATAGATACAAAGATAATAGCCGTCCTCCCTGACCGCTTCCGCTGCCGAGATCAGTTTTTTCGCGCAAGGGTACAGATAGGGCACCAGGAAGGTACCGTCCTCAAGTTGTACGCCTTCATACCCTTCTACCACGCCCCCCGTAATGCCAGGGATCTCATAACCGTGGACGCGGAAAATGGAATCGTAGCTGTTGGTGATATTGTAGGCGCAGAGATTTCCCAGGTATTCCGGCAGGTCGATCAGACAATAACGGGAATCCACATAACCGTAATGGTCTTTGTAGCGTACCCTGAAACGCCCGTTTTCCTCGCCCAGCACGCACAGCGCCTCCCCCGCCGGCACTTTTGCCAGCGTGCTGCCGCCCTGCGCGCTCTCCAACAGATCCAAAGGCGTAATCGGCCACACCGTGCAATAATAAACGGAATATTCCGTGCGGAAAGACGTTTCCATGGGTTCATCTACAAACTGGCCGCTGTCCCGCTGCGTCTCGTCGTCATAGGTCACGACCCGGAAGCGGACCTGCGTGCCGGAGGGCAGACGCCCCGTTTCATAGGAAAGTTCATCCGTCCAGTCATAGGTTGCCATGGTAACCCAGTCCCCGTCCCTGTCCGACCACTGCTGCAGCGCGTAATATCTTCCCTTTCCCTCTTTCCACCGCAGGATATACTGACAGACGTCGATCCGGCCGTAGCTTAACCCCTCTTCCTGTCCCATCAGCTCGCTCCGCTCGATGTAAATGGGATCGGACAGCTCCCCATAGAGGACAAAGCCGTTTCCCCGCCGTCCCTCGCGCACCGCAAGACAGATCGGATGCTCCCTGTCAGGCAGCTCCATCCCGTAGGCAAAATCCAGTTGCACCATTCCCGGCGCGTCTTCTGCGTACAGTTCCCAGACGTCGTTTTCCCCTTTTAAGTAGACCTCATATTCACAGCCGAATCCGACCGTCCAGAAAACGGAACATCTCTTGAGTTCCTCATCGACGCTCTTTGTCAGCGTCGGCCGCCCGGGACTCTCAAGCGCAAGGGAAATATCCTTTTTCTCCCCCTCCACCACATGAGGCATCCCCAAAATATCCGTATTCCGAACCACCTGCAGCCGCAGCGCGGGCGCTTGATCCGCCTCCGGCTGTACAGACAAAAACGCTTCCGTTTCGTATTCGCCATACAGCGCGTAAGCGTCTTCTTCGTCATCATATAAATACAGGCGGCATTTTTCCTTCTCCTGCAGCGGCGGCCAGGTCACTGTATAACCGCCGTTCTCCAGGCTGATCCTGATCTTTCCCTCTCCGAATACCGGCCTGCCCGCGCGCAGAAACAAAGAGTATCCGGCAATCCCCAATAAAAACAGGGCACCGACCGCCAGAACGGTGCAGGCGAAAACGGCCAGAAATTCACGGATCATCCGGCGTATCCTGCGCTTTTTCCTCTTTCTGCTCACGCTGCCGTAGCCGATCGGTTTATATCGGACCAGACCATACCTGCGCCGCCTGCGTCCTTTGCGTTTCAATTCACACTTCTCCCAACAATCTTATCATCCTCTGGCCGGCAACCCTGCGCCGGTCATCCATCGATATACTCCTCATGGCCATCGGAATAGTATATAATCCAATATCCCGTATCCATGCCGCAATCCTCTACATATCTCCTGCCTATTTCCGTCACCTCTGCCTGGGTCGGGGCGGCCGCCGGCGCTTCTTCAGACGCTGCCGTTCCCTCTTCTGTAAGGCTCTGCGAAAGCTGCGTCGATTTCTTACGGCTTTTCGTCTTTGCAGCGCTTTCTGTCTCTACGGCGCTTTCCGTCTCTATGGCGTTTTCTGTCTCTGCGGAAGTTTCCGTCTCAGCAGCGTTTTCTGTCTCTGTGGAAGTTTCCGTCTCTATGGCGTTTTCTGTCTTTGCGGAAGGTTCCGTCTCTATGGCGCTTTCTGTTTCTGCGGAAGTTTCTGTTTCCACAGGGCTTTCCGCCTGCGCACTGTCATCTATGACAGCCATCGCCTGCGCGGCGTCGTCCGCTCCCGTTTTCTCCTGGGCCTGTACGCAACCGGAGAGAGTCAATGCAATGCCTATGAAAACAAGCCACTTTTTCATCTTCATCCTCCAGGATCGTTTCTTTTGTAAGAATCCATATGTATTTTAAACCCTGTTTCGCGTATTGTCAATTCGTTACGCGTATTTTACGGGCGTTTTACGACTTTTACGACTTGTGACTGTTGTGTTTCCGGCGCCGTGGTGAAGCCCCTTTGCGACCTCAGGGATTACGCTTTTTCATTCCGGCTTATTGAGGAATTTAGGGGCTGTAAAGATCACTTGCTGTCACCTTATCTGTAATCTACCGTAAGGCTGAAGATCGTCCCGTTTTCCATCTCCACATATATTGTAACACTTAGGTTATGTCCTGGTGTTTTAACATTATAATTGCATCTGCGGTATGCAAGTATTGTTTCATCCCAATTCTTCCCGTTCTCTTCCGTATAAGTAATGGACAATCCCTGAGCTTTATTCTGATAACGGCATTCACTTCGTCCCAGCGCATCAGTTTGAACCTCTACCTTTGCTTCCAGCTTCTCTTTTTCTATCAGTTGGCACCATTCCTCATAAGTATCTCCAACCATAATCGGCGCACTGATCTGACAAGCGTCAGCCATCTGCAAAAACGCATCGGCATTTTCCATGGTCATTAAAAGATCCAGACTAAATTTTTCATCATGCTTATTATAATAAATATTATCAGCTTTATCAGATTCTGGAAGGAAAAAAGTGAAGGATGCCTCATCCTCATCAGTCATATTTGCGTATCCGGAAAAAGCGCTTTCTATACTTCCTCTTTTTTCGTAAATCCCGTTGGGATCATCCGTCAGCGTCATTCCTATATCTTCACAAAGGGCTTCAAAGTCCTCCTCGTTTATGCTATGCCCCGCGATTCCAAACATGTCCGGAGTCATGGCGGCACTCAGAGGGGGCAACTCCGATTTGCTCTCAGTCTCCTTTGGCTCCTGCGTTACGGCCGCTTCCGACAGATCAGGCTGCTCCCTTTGGACTACCGGCGTCTGGTTCTGCTCTTGTTCCTGCTCCAGCTTTTTCTTTAATTCCGCCGCCTGCTCCTGTAAAATGGCAATTTCAAACTGGCGATAACCCTGCTCCAGTAAAAGCCCGGCTTCTTCCAGTTTTCCATCTTCTTCCATTTTTTGTGCATACTCCAGATAAACCGTTTCCAAACCATTTAATGCGCGCTGATTCTTCGGCTCGATCTCTAAGACAGCCGCATATTCCGCAATCGCCTGTTCATAGTCCAATTCGTCCAGAAACTTCGCTCCCAATTCCAAATGATCTTGTATCTTCTGTTGTTTCTGGCCGCTCTGCACTACTAAACCAACAATAGTCGTGAAAATAACTATACAGATCAAAACCAGAATGATCTTTACACTCTTTTTCTCCAGCATCTTCCTCATCGATACCCTTCCTTCCCGTAAATTAGAGTTTCCAATCACTTACTCTTCCCAATCTTGTACTAATAAATAAAAATCCTATTACGCATATTGCCAATTCATTATGGGGCGTACTTTAAAGATCTTTTAACTAAACCCTTGAGTCCGACGCACCGATATACTACAGTATGTACCTAAAAGGAGACAACCGCCCACAGGGAGAGTTGACCATTAAATGGAATACAAAATTCTCCCCCCTGCAACGCGGTCGCCCTGTATTTAATCATTCAATTTAGGGGGCGAGAACGGCTAACTGCATCGAACTGCCTATCAAAGATTTCGCGGAATCTATTGTTTCCTGAGAATCCGGCTCTACAAAATCCACCTCTGATACTTCAATTTGCTTCATATCTGAATCAGCATCCAACGTGAAAAAAAATGTACCCGTTCCTCCCTTTTCGTGATAACAAAGACCAAGCCATACATTCTGCTCCTTTCCTGGGCCCAATTCGTAATCCGTCATTCTGTATTCCTTCCCCTCTGACAGCTTCCAATGTTCCAATATAAATGTGTCAACAACGGAGATGTACTGTTGAACCTTGTTCTCTTTTTCCTTATATACCAAATATGCCCCTTTTATTTCTTCAGTAATCTGCAGGTTGACTTGCATTCCAACATATTCTTCTGTTTCCCAATCTCTCCACTCTTCTGACCATTCTCTCCATGTACCGCTTTTATAATCATATTCGCTATACGCTGTTACTTCGCCATTCCCATTCGTTTTATTTACTTCAAAAGTAAAGTTAAACACATCATCCAGCCCAATATAAAGATCAAAAATATATACGTCCTCTGTCTCATCAGTAAATTCAACCCATGAGGGACGACGATACCACCAAGAATTGGGAAGTATATCCCATAATTCCATTCTCGATATTTCCCACTTATATATCTCAATCTTCTCTTCTTCAACCTTTCTGGTTCTTTCTGCTGCCTCTTCTTCTGCTCTTTTTTTTGCCTCTTCTTCCGCCCTTCGCTTTTCTTCTTCTTTTTTTGCCTGCTCACGCTCTTTTTCCTGTTCCAGTTCTTTGGCGCGCTTTTCTTCCTTTGCTTTCTCTATAATATGAATTTGTTGAATCAAAACCTCGCTTTGAAACACTTCACTAGCTTTTTTCAAAATATCAATTGCACGATCATATTCTTCAGCTTCTTTATAATCTCTTGCATACTCCAGATAAGCTGTTTCCAAACCATTTAATGCGCGCTGATTCTTCGGCTCGATCTCTAATACCGCTGTGTATTCTGTGATCGCCTGTTCGTAATCCAGTTCCTCCAGGAATTTATCCGCCAGTTCCAGATGAGACGTAACCAATTTCTGTTCCCTGCCGCCTTGAACCACAAGCCCGACAATGATAGCGGCCACCACGATACCAATTAGGCCCAGCGCAACCTTCATGCCCTTTTTCTTCAATACTTCTTTCATCGCCATTTTTCGCCCTACTCTATTTTGTATCCGTCTGCTTAACGGAAATATTAGTCCCGATAATATCCTTCAGGGTATCGGATGACTTGTCTCCCGGATCCAAAGTCAACCCAATGATCTTCGCGGTTTCATCTGCGATATTAACTTCCACGGCCATTGACAGATTCCCATATCCGCTGTCATAATAAAAAACCTCTCCGCTCCAGATGTTCTGGCCTTCCTCCGGCATCTCGAGATTCTGCATCATCAGGTGGTATCCACGTTCTTTTCCATAACTCCATTCTGCCATCAAATAAGCATCAAGACGATCGATATACTGTTCAAAAGCATCCCTTTTCTCGCAGCAATCCAAATATTCTTCCTTTATCTCCGCCGTGATCTTGAAATCGTATTTTTTCCCAACATTCCTTCTGCTTTCGTTCCACTCCCCTATCTTATTATCGTAGGTCAAATGTCTGACGATTTCTGCCTCTTCTGTTCCCTTATTCACATGAACCTCATAATACTCGTCAAAGGTTCCGTCAACATTGTCCCTTCCAAAATAAACATGGTAAATATAAGACTCGTCATCCTCTTTCTGCGTAAAAGTCCAAGGGAATTTTGTAATGAGTCCCAGTCGTTCGATCAACCACTGATAAATGTTTTTCGGTTTTTCCCAGTCCTGTCTCTTTTTTTCCTCCGCCTCCCGGCGCGCCTGTTCCTGCGCCATCTTTCTGGCCTCTTCTATCTCTTTCTCCATTTCCTCGATCCGGATCAGAAAAGTGTCCGTCGGTATCGTCTGATATCCCCGATCCAGCAACTCCTCCGCCCCCTGATAATTTCCCGCTTCCATGCAGGATCGCGCATATTCCAGATATGTATTCTCCAGCAATTCCTGATACTTTGGCTCGTCGGGGTCTGCCTCCATCGCGGCCATGTATTGCTCTATAGCGGGACCGTAACGTTCCTTTTCCAAGTACTGTTCCGCCTCCGCAAGATAATCCTGTATTTCTTTCTGTTTTTCATCCTGTTTTTCTTTGCCTTCATGGGCCAGGGCCAACAGTTTTGCAGCCTCCTGGTTCTTCGGATCGATCTCCAATACCGCCGTGCATTCCGCAATCGCCTGCTCATAGTCCAGTTCCTCCAGGAATTTATCTGCCAGTTCCAGATGGGACGTAACCAATTTCTGTTCCCTGCCGCCTTGAACCACAAGCCCGACAATGATAGCTGCCACCACGATCCCAATTAGACCCAGCGCAACCTTCACACCCTTTTTCTTCAATACTTCTTTCATTGTAATTACCCTTTCTCTCCCTTTATTGTCCTATCATTCATATTCCTTCAAGATCTTTCTGACATATTTCTTTCTTTGCGCGTTAAAAAGCGGAATGCAGAGCAGCATCGCCAGACCGCTCAACACGATCAAACCAATCCCGCCGTATACCATCATCTGTCCGACAGTCATTTCAGATCCTCCAATGAAAAAATAGCGTCGTTTGAGAACTTACAGCCATCCGCCAGTCTCCAATTGTTTGTGCAAATTGTCCAAAAGCTGCATTTCCGTATCCCCGGCAGCAGGGGGAGCCGCTTCATAAAGGCTTTTCGCTCTTTCATAATATTTCAGGAAATCCCCATATTCTCTCTGGTCATTATCTTTTCTGTTCTGTTTCTCCACTTCCAAAAGAGCCCTCCGTTTATAGGTATTGTATTGATCCGGATACAGCCCTTCCATCTGCCGCAGTATGGCTTCCGCCTGTTCCAAATTGCCCATTTTCTGATATAGGATCGAAATATTATTATAAGTGATGTAACTGCCCCAACCCTGATCGATGATATCCTGCAGCACAGAAATGGCATTCATGCCATAGGTATGATCAGAGGTCAGTTCGTCCAGATCGATATACGTCTGCGCAAGCCTTTCGTATATTAAAAGCCGATCTTCCAGGCCCACCCTGGTTCTGGCTTCTTCCAAAAGGGCTCTGGATTCATTCAGATATTCTATGCCTGCCTTGCTATCCCCTTCCCGATTTTCTTTAACATATTGATCGTACAAATTCCTGTAAACAATATCACAGATCACATATGCCCTCATTCGAACATGATCATCATCCGTTTCGGAAATACATTGGATTAGCGACTTCTTTGCACCTTCAAAATCTCCTTCATCTTTTTTTAGTTCCCCTTCGACGAGCAGAAGATCATCTGTAGAAAGCCCTTTCGTCCGCGCCGTCTGGAGTACATCTTTTGCTTTCCCCAACTCATTCTGCCTCGCCAATGCTATTGCATAATCCCTGTAATAATCGGGATTCTCCCCATTTTTCAGGATTGCTGTCCTGTAATTTACGACCGCCCGCTCGTAATCCCCCTGTTCAAAATAACAGTTGGCCAACAGAAAATAAATGTCCGCCATACGCACATCATCCATCCAATCAGCTTCCGTCAGAATCGTCCCCTCAATAAATTCCTGACAGGTCGCGTAATCCCTCCGCGCATATAAATAAAGTGTGCGCTGGAAACAGGCGTCCAGGCGTTCAGGCCGCATCTGCCGCGCTTTCTCATAGAGTGTTTCTACATCCTGACCGTCCTGCCGCTCGACCGCTTCCCCTAGCAGGGAAATTGTCTGTACATAGGCGTTCTCCGCCTCCGCATCGAGTTCCTTACGCCCGAAAAAAAACAGCAGAACGCCGATCCCCATACATACCGCTATTGATAAAAACATAAGTTCCTGCCGGAAAATCAGTCGCTTATATTTCGATTCATAACGATACAATTCCTGGAAAGCTTTTCGCATCTCTTCCGCCGACTGGAAACGCGCCCTCGGGTCTGGATTCAACGCTTTCATGAGAATCACGCTAAGTCCCTCCCCGATTCTATCATCCAATTCGGAAGGACGCCTGATCTTATTGAAATCCCTGTCTGGTTTGATACCTGTCAAAAGATGGTAAAGCGTTGCTGCAATACTGTAAATATCAGAGCGGGCATCTACAGGCTGAGATAAAGCAACTGCCCTATCCGTAACCTTTTGCACAGCGGCCGCCTGTTCCGGCGAGGCATACCCCGGCGTGTATCCCTGTACAGTCATGCTTTTCCCATCCAGGACACCGGAAATATTAAAATCGATCAGGCAGATATTGTCTTCCGGCGTCAGCATGATATTTGCCGGCTTAATATCCCCGTGAATAATCGGCGGATTCTGCCGATGCAGATAATCCACCACTTCGCAGAGTTGGACGGCATACCTGACAACCTGCTTTGGAGTAAATTTACGTCCACTCTTAAGGAATTTATCCAATGAAGCGCCCGGAATATAATCGAGAACCGTAAAAACGCCGTCTTCCACTTCCAAAAAATCCAACACCTGCGGCAGATAGGAATGTTTCAGTTTTTTGAGGATTTCCTTCTCTTCTTCATTATGAAAACCGCTATGATGTATTTTTTTCAGGACGACTTCTTTCCCCAAACGCTTATGCCAGGCTTTGTAAACCGTTCCACCGCCTCCGGCGCCAATTTGTCCTTCTATTTCGTAAGTATCGTGCAGTACAGAATTGAAATCCATTTGTCGCGTCTATCCCCCATTGTTTTATCAGCGGATCGCTTCATCTGTACCCATCCCACTCATAGGTCGATGAAACACAGGGCTATCTGGAAAAAGGGGCCATACACACCGCATGGCCCCATCTTTACACACTTATTTCAACATCCTTCCCGCCCAGTTAAAAACGACGTTTTCTCGCCGCATATGTTCCTGTCAGAACGCCTGCCGCCATAAGAAGCATCAAAAACCACAGTCCAGGCTCCGCGCTGTCGCCGGTGGCTGCCGCAGCCGTTGTCTTTGTTTCGCCGCCTGCTGCGGTCTGCATCAGGGAAGCGTCCTGTGCCGTCACCAGCCCAAGGCTTCCGTCACCGGAAACAAGCACTTCCAATACTACCGTTGAACCGGAAGGCGCAATGATTTGATCTCCATTTAGCAGCGTTTCACCTCCGAAGGCCAGCGTGAAACTCTTTTCCGCCAACGTATTCCCTCCGGAGTCCTTTACAAACAACGTGTGGTCGCCGCCTTCTACATTTAAGAACCAGGCATAGCCGTTTTCATCCGAAACCGCTGTCTTAGGTTCGGAATGCAGTTCCATAGGAAGTCCCGACACAGAGGTTTGATCGCCACCAACCAAGTGTACCAACAGATTGATGCTGGAAAGCCCTCCGTTCTGTCCGCCCTGCCCTGCATTGGCCTGCGCAGTCTGTCCCACCGGCGCAGCGGTCTGCGTACTGCCGGAATCAGAACTGCTGCCGGAATCAGAACTCCCACTGCCGCTGTCGGAACTGGAATCGCTGCCGGAATCCTGCTGCGGCTTCTCCAAGCGGAAGTTCTGCGCTGTGCGTCTCAGATCGTTGCCACGGTCACCGCCCACACGGAACTCCACCGCGATCGTGTTGCGTCCGTTAACCGCCTTATTGGCAAAGGTACGGCTGCTAATCGTAATCTTGGTGCTTCCTCTTTCTGGAACATAATCCGCACTAAATTCCAGCTTCTCTCCATTGAGCCATAAATCGATAAACTCATCATACTCACCGGAAGAAACAAACACCTGATCCGATATTTCTTCCAGCAGGAAATCTCTCGTCCCCTCACCAATCTCCGTACCGATGTGTTCTTCGATCACATATCCGTTATCGGAAGCATCATATACGTTTAAGTTTGTATTGTCATTAACTGTCAGAGTAAAATTCGCTTCTGTTGGTGAAAATCCAGCCTTGCTAAATTCTGCCCTCACTCGGATGGGAAACTCGCCGGTTTCCTTTGGAACCCCGTAAATCTCGCCAGTCTCCGGGAAGAACTCCACGCCGGCAGGTAGCGAACCTTCGACCAGACTATAAGTCACCTTATTCCACTCATACATGTTACTGGTCGTGATCACATAAGAATACGGCACATATTTCACCGCTTCGTCCAGTTCGGTTGTCACAAAATGCGGGGTGCTGGCATAACCTGTCAGTTCGATCAGCACATCCTCCTGGCCGTCCGCGGAAACTTTCAGCCAGCCCTTGATCTCCCCCTCCCCATCGGGGATCAGCCGGATCTTCGCCAGATTGTTCGCCGTACCGGAGGAATCATATCCCATGGCTGCCAGAGTATCGTTATTTTCCCCGCCGACCATCCAGTAGTCGTCCAGCTTAACGTGCTGGGCGTCAATTAGTTCCGCCTTGATACCGGTCAACGGCTCGTCACCTATATTAGCGATCAAAATATCGTGTCTGTATTCAAAATAATCATCTAGGAACACTTCCCGTTTGGACGGGCCGTTTACAAACAGCTTGGGACCGTTGGCTTTTTTTACAAAAGTGACCATATAGTTCCTGGTATTTTCACCATGAACTACCGCCGTATACTGCACCGGTCCCTGAGAGAAATCCTGTACAGTCTCTCCAGATACCTGCTCAGTACCCACATAAGCTTTGGTCGTCTCACTATCCACCCAGAAAGTCGGACAAAGAGCGGAAAGATCCGCATCTGGATCCTGGATGATGATCGTCTGATATCCATAACCGTACTGAGTGTCAAACGTCAGATCATATTCATTGCTGAGTACATAACAAGAATAATAGTCTCTGAAATACTGGTTTGGTTCTTTTGGTTTCCTTGCACCGTTTACGCGGAAATAGGGATCAGCTTCCCCAATAACGGGAAGATCACTATATTCTTTCTGTACATCTCTGACCAAGTAAATATAATATTTTAACAAAGTCCCATCTTTAAAAAATATGGTAAATTGCCTGTTCGAGTTCGATAACATAGAAAATCCATAAGGAACAACACTCCTGTCCACAGGCATGACTTGCTCAGTAATATCTGCGGAGGCGGGTGCCGCATCCGGAGAATCATAATACCCAGTTACTATTTTGAGGATCTGATCGTTATTTTCCAGAACATAATAATACTGTCCGCCAAAGGGATATTCCGCTTTCAAATGATAATCCACATAAACACTGGATGACCTCAGGGCCTCCTGCACTTTTTGCTCGTCCTGCTCCGACTTCGGCAGATCTACAGTCCAGCTTGGTTGGCCATGGTACCAGTATTCCCTGTTCTTTTCTGTCACCGATATCATCTGACCATTCTCAACAACATAAATATCTCCTGGAATCGTAATCTCTTCCGGCTTCTCCCACTGAATCACAAAAACGATCCCCTGATGGGCAATGGTCATTCCAGATGTCTCATCAATATATGCAATATACAGGCAGTTATCCGCAGATGCAAGAGTTTCCGTGGCAGGTTGGGTATAAGTTGCCGCATATCCGCTTCCTTCCTTCTCCATCTCCTGATTCAGTATCTGGTCCGTAATCTCACCTTCCAGATTTCCCGTCTGCCGGTAAGCCTGATATGCGCTCATAGGATACACTTCCATACGGATATTAGGATAAAGATTTGCAATCCGTGAAGTCATTCCCAGATAGTAGGTTGCATCTTCCCTGTACGATATATAAGGGAAGTCCACTTCCTTGACCGAAACGCCCAAATCGCCTGCATTAGGAATATCCTGATAAGCGATATTATAGGAATAGACAGGAATTTTATTTCTATCACTCTCGTTTTCCACCTGATAGTACAATTCATAGTCTATACTGTCATACAGCCGGTCAGTAAGATACACCGTCACATGATACCGGACATTTCCGGGATCCAACTGTTTCCCGCTGCCAACGATCATTTCCAGTATATAACTGGTCGATCCACTGTAATAATAAGATAGATCCAGTTTCTCATCCCCGCCAAGTACCTGATAGTTATCATAGATCTGCCGTCCGTCCTTGTCCTTAAAATACGTCCAGACCACATTTGCGCCTTCGGGAAGTACGACAGGATCCCCATTTTCATCCACCAGGCAGCTCAGAATATAATCCAGGGACAATTCCTTCAGTTCCTCTTCCGAAAGTCCGTTGAGCAGCAGATAGACGTACTCTGTATCAAGATCCAACAAAGACGTAAGCATGGGAACCTGGGCGGGGTCCACCGTCTCCGTTTCTGTTTCTGTTTCCGTCTCAGTCTCCGTTTCTGTTTCCGTCTCAGTCTCCGTTTCAGTTTCGACTTCCGTTTCGATTGCTGTGTCTGTCGTCGTTTCGGCCGTCTCATCTGTCACCGTCTGCGTGTCGGGCTCTGTCTGCGCATCCGTAACGGTCGCTTCCGGTTCCGATCCCGCTTCAGGATCCGTTTCAGTCCCCGCTTCCGTTGTACTTGCAGGTTCCGTAACAGCCTCCGAGGTGCTTTCCACATCCGTCCCGGATACAGGCTCTGTCGATAGGATTTCGTCCCCGTTGCTTGCCTCCGGAATCGTTGACTCCTCAGGCTGTGTACCCGGAAGCTGTTCCGGCTCCGAAGCTTCCTCATCGTCACCGGAAGACTCTTCGCCGCCTGAAGCCAAGTTTTCCGTTTCGCCCTGATCCAGCGACGTTTCCGCTACAGTATCCGGCTGCTGCGTGACTTCCGCCGCCATCGACTGCAGCGGAGTAAGCGCCAGCATCAGAACCAGAAAAACTGACAGCCACTTCTTCTTTCTCATTTCTGTACTCCTCCATTCCTCATTGCTTGGGCAATTTCTTTTAATTCCCCTATATCGTAAATGCGCGCGCTGCGCAAATTACCGGTTGGATAGTCAAACAACAGCGTCTCGCCGATCACATCGCAAAGACAGGGCAGGTCTGCCAGTACCTCGCAATTCTCATCCATCAGCCGCCCATAACAGCTTCCTTCCGCTGTGACATACTGCGCTACCAGATAAGGCCCCGCCTGGGTTACATAGGTCAGATAATCCTGCTGTTCCAGTTCGCGGATCTTCTTGCCTGTCTTTCGGTCATACACCGTCGCCGCTTCATGTAGAGGGGACTCGATCCTCAACCTGTCCGTTAAAAAGGTTTCCTGCAGGGACGGATCCGGACGTTCCCCTTTTGTCTCTTGTAACAGGGTTCCATCGGCTGCGCTGTAGGTACGCACTGTCCCGTCGTTATAAATGACTTCGAGCCAGGAGCCTTCCTCTGTCCTGCGGTACTGCTGATCGTAGATCTGCCCCGGATCGGGCAGGGCAACACGTTCCAGCAGTGTCCCATCCATGGCATAAAGGCTGAAATGTTCATAGTCAAACAGCATGACTGTTTTCCCGTCCTTGCTCAGCCGGGCTTCTTTATGGGTATCGGCGATATCATAGGAAAACCGTTCCGCTTCCGGATGATTTTCATATTTTAAAATACGCACGACCGGCGTATTCCGGCTGCCAGCCAACGCAGCCGCGCCTGCGAGCCTGGCAAAATCGCATCCCTCCGGAATTTCCTGCCGTTCAAAAAGCTGTGCCGCCCCATCAAAAAACAAAATTGCATTTTCTTCTGTGGCGATCGCCGTCCGGCCGTCACTGTCAAAGCAACGGATCGTTTCCGAGGTCGTCACCAGCGGCGTCTGCTCTCCGGTCACCGGGTGAAGCTTTACAAGAATATTTTCAGACAACACGAAAATTCCCGTTTCATCCGTCTTTACTCCAAAATAACCCTCCGTCTCAAACCCGCCGGTCTGTTCCATCGTTTCTGTATCCACTACTGCGAAAACAGAATGCTTCTGCCCGGACGCGGAAAAAGCAAAATACTGCTGATAAAAACCGCCTTCAAAATGGCCGTAGCCGGAACCGGCGTCCAGGAGAAGCTCATCCTTAGCCGGATCCTCCACATCGCAGATCCGGAGGCTTCCGTCTGCAAAGCTGATGCCCAGCAGACTTCCGTCTTCATTCAAGGCAAACAGGTTATCATTGGGATTGGCAAAGCTGTCATTGGCAACGACCTGCTGATGCTTTCCTCCAAAATCAATACGTTGGAGAAGCTCGCCGCTGGATGTATCGTAAATGGCTGCAAAGGTATCCTCCCGAAAAACCGCCGCAACCCGGCTGCCGTCTCCCGAAATGCTGATCCCGGTAGCCGCATCCCCGGTCCAGAGCGTTTCTCCCTTTTCTATGTCATATAGTTGAATCCCCTCCTGTCCGGAAAAAACCACCCTATGATCGTCTACATATTCTACTTCCGCCAAGGCGGACTGGACCGTTGGGAGAACTGCCAGCGTTTCCGCCGTTTCCATATCAATTACGGCCATCTCATAAGCGTAAAGGCAGCATGCCGTCCTTCCGTCCGGCGAAATCTCCAGAGAAAACGGGGCCGATGGCAATTCTACCGTCAAGTGCGTTTTAAACCCGTCGGAAAGATCATAGACCCCCAGGGCGTCCGCCAAAGCCTTCTGCGCCTGAGCAGGCGCCTTGGGCGTCAACAGGCCGGGAGGCGGAGCAAGCGCCTGCATGGCATAAGAAACCGCCGTCTCCGAATCTCCCTTCGCATAAGCGTTTCGGGAATACTCTGCAAGCTTTAAACGGTTCTCTGTCACCTGCATCCTTTTTAATCCCACAAAGGAGCAGGCAACGCCGCTCATAAAACATACCGCCAGGATCGCACCCACGATCCGACGTTCTTTTTTTAAACGCAACGCGCGCGGATCCCGGTCCCTCAGATGAAGGAACGCATCCAGCATTTCCTCCGCCGTCTGAAAACGCAGCTCCGGATTGGGTTCCATCGCCCTGGAAATAATCGCTGCGATCTGCGGACTAAATTCGTCCGGGGAAAGCGGCACAACCTCCTTCGCGTCCCTGGCGGGCCTTGTGCCGCTTAAAAGGTGATACAGCGTGGCTCCGACACTGTAAATGTCCGACCGGATATCCGGAATGATTTTTCTGGAGCTGCCGGAACCGGAGGACGTAGATTTCGGGGAGGACGTCCCACGACCGCCCGCAGCCTGCCCGGCTGCCCCGCTTTTTTCTCTATCGGACAGCTTCACCGTCTCTTCTTCTGTCAGTCTGACTGTAGCCGTCGTATCTTGCGAACCGGGCTTTGGCCCAAAACGCCCTTGAGAGGTTTCCCGACCCGAACTTCCTTTCAGCAGGGAAAGACGTCGACGGCCTGTGTTCCCGGTTTCCGTCCGATCGTACTCCGATGAAAAATCCAGCCCGTAATGCTCCGGAGAGGCATACCCGATACTGCAGCCGATCACATTTTCCTCGCCCAGCGCCAGGGCAATGTTAAAATCGATCAGGCAGATATCGTTGTTGGGCGTACGCATCAGGTTTGCAGGCTTAATATCGCTGTGTACATATCCCCTCGGCGGAGTGCCGTGAGTCGGGCTGTGGAGATAGCAAAGCGCTTCCAGCAATTGAATAGCCCATCGGATCACCTGGGGCTGGGAGAACTTTTCCCCTCTTTTCAAGGGCTTGTCCAGGCTCTCCCCTTCGATATAGGCCATGACCGTATAGACGGTTTCATCCTCTACAAAAAAGTCGTATACCTGGGGTATATAGGGATGGCTCAGATTTTTCAGTACATCCACTTCCCGGCGCAAAAGCTCCGGTCTGGCGGAAAGCGTCCGTTTATCCGCTTTCAAAACCACTTTTTTATGCAGCCGCAGATGGTTGGCCAGATATACCACGCCGCCCCCGCCGGCGCCGATCTCTTCCATGACCTCATAAGTCGAGGCGATTATCTTTGACATTTCTTTTGCACCTGCCGTCACTGTTTCTTTTCAGGCCGTCCGTATTCCGCATCCATTTTGGCGTCCAGCCGTATCTTTTTAACCCGGGCCAAACTCAGATACAGGATCGACACAAGGGCCGACACCCCCGCAAAAATCAGCCCGCCGTAAAAAAGGAATTCATCTGATAATATCCCCATAGCAGCCTCCGTCCGAGAACCTATTTTTGATACAGGACAAGATAAACATCCATATCGTTGTACTTCAAAAAGCGTTCAATGCTTTCTTTTGCGACCTGCAGCGCGGCCTCCCTCGGGTAATGGTAAACTCCGCTGGAGATCAACGGGAACGCGATGCTTTTCAGGCCCTTTTCCCGTGCAAGCTCCAGAGATTTCTGATAACAGGAAGCGAGTTTTTCCTTTTCACGGAAAAAACCTCCGTGCCAGACCGGCCCCACCGTATGTATGATGTAAGGCGCGGGCAGCGCATATCCCTTCGTAAGCACGGCCTGCCCCACTTCGCACCTACCGATCCCTTTGCATTCCTCGGTCAATTCCTTGATCCCTGCGGCCTGGAAAATCGCGCCGCATACGCCGGCGCCATTTTTCAGCCGGTTATTCGCAGAGTTGACAATTGCGTCAACCTTCATTTTTGTAATATCGCCTTCTACGATTTGAAAAGACATAGGACACCTCCGATTTCGGGCATTGAGCATTTTCTGCGTCGTTGTTTTATTATGGTAACGTACTTTCCCACTGGACACCCATCATTGGTCACAGAAAATCTCTACTTTTACATTCACCGCCCCAAGAGAAAGTACAGAACCGCTGTAGAGGGGCACCCGTCCCGTTACGGGAACACCATCCAGCACAGTAATGTTACTGTGGCTATGGTTCATGACATAAAAGGAAGTTTCCTCCCGGATGATCTCACACTGTTTCCTGGATACTGACTTATCATAATTGATACATAGATCAGCCTCTTCGGAATAACCGATGGTGAGGGAATAAAGAATTACTTTTTCAAATACTCTTTCCGGATGCCCGGTATCTGTGAGCCGGATATAATAAACCGGTTCCGAAGCCAAGACCGTATCTTCCTCCTGCGGGATCAGTACGGTTTCATCCTCCTCCGTCTGGCGAAACACTGTCTTTTCTTCGTCGTCCAACAGGTTCTCCATACTCTCCGGCCCATTCCCACGTCCCTTAATCAAAGGGTGGACACTTGTTTTTTGCCCTTTCTTCTTTCTGTTTTTTAAGAAGAGAAATCCTAATGCGGCCAGGATAGCCAAAACGCAAAGTAACGTAATAGGATCCAGCCCGCCAGACCCATCGGCTTCTTCCGGAGTAGTTATTATCTCGCTTTCCGTTTCTGACTCGGATGTTATTTCCGGGACAGCAGGTTCCTCGGTTTCCGTCTGCTCTGTTGAAACCGTCTCAGTTTCTGTTGCGGTTTCCGTTTCTATCGCCACAGGCATACGGATCCCATCAACCGACAAGTTCTGGATATTCTCACCGTCTTTCAATGTGACCGTAAGCGTCTGCCTGCTTCCGTCCATAGCGGTCGGCGGTATACGGACTAAAATCCGCTTCTCCGATCTTACATTTTCCAGTTCCTCTATCAGTTGTCCTTCCTCCGATTCACCAAGCAGACAGGAATTTCCCGCTACTGTCCTGGAAATGGAAAACATTCTTTCAAGATTCCCCTCGTTTTCCTTATCATCGTTGGACACCCCTACCGTATAGATGGGAATCGGATTTTCCTTCAATAGATCAATCAGTTCTTCCGCGGTATATCCCAGACTTTTATTATCCACTCCGTCCGAGATCAAAAGGATCCGATCCAAGATATTCTCCTGTCCCTCATAACTTCTTGCTGACAAGTAATCGTAGAGTGCATCTGTCAGATAGGTTTCCTGATTCAAAAATTCCAGATCTTCTATGGTTTGGGAGAGTATTTCCTGATCCTGCGTCCAGTCGCACAGCAGTGTGACAGATTCGCTGATAGTTGCAATTGCGATCTGATCCCCGGCAAGAGCTGACGATACATTCTTCAATAATGATTTTACCGTATCTCTCTTATCCGCCGGTATGGAAAGGGAGTTGTCCACCATCAGAAGCGTCCGTACCTCCGTTCCCGCTTCCTGCAGCGTCTGCAAGGAAACCTCCTCGCATTTTTTCTGTCCTACAAAAGCTTCCGCCTCTGTCAGTTCCCCTGCGCCGCTGGTATACACAACAATCTGGTCGCTTTCCGTCTTTACGGACATCACCTGAAGCGAACTGGCCGCTTTTGCCGTCACGCCCGCGCATATCAATGCGAGAAAGAGAAAACCTGTTTGTACAAATTTCCTTTTATTCATCTCACACGTTCCTTTCTGATTACCGCCACAGAAATATTATCCCTCTCTCCCCGTCTCTTCACCCGACGGATCTGTCGTTTGATCTCTTGTCCAAGCCGTTCTGTGGAAGAGCATTTCTTGCCGTAAAAGCTTTTTATGATCTCTTTTTGACGGATCCGGTGATAAAATCCATCGGAACACACCATAAAGCCTTCATCCGGACTGTACTCCCCATGATACAAGAGAACCTCCACATCCGGTCTGGATCCCACGCACTGCAGGATGATATTCTGGCCCGGTTCCCGTTTGGCCTGTTCTCTGGTGAGCAATCCCTGGCGGATCTTTCTTTCGATCAGTGTCTGATCCTCTGTGATCTGGATCAGTTCCCGCCCCAACCGATAGATCCGGGAATCCCCGACATGCGCTATGTAATAATGCCTTTCTGTCAGAAGCAGCGCGCTTACGGTCGTACCCAGTTGCAGTCCCCGTTCCTGCCCATAGGTAAACAGGATTTCATTTTCCGTCAATATCTCCCTGCGAAGCTGCTCAAGAATACTCTTTTTCCCGTCGGGGATCCCGATCAGCCCCGGATATTCGTAAAGGAACCACCTTTCCAAGCTTTCTCTTACGCTTTTGCTGGCGTATTCTCCCATGGAAAGTCCGCCCACACCGTCGCAAACGATCAGGAAATAGTTTTTTATCCCGTTCACAACCTGTACCTTGACGGATACAGAGTCCTGATTACTGGCTCTTTTTGTTCCAATATCAGTACCGCAACAGGCTATATAGTCCATCACCGCCACCAATCCTATTACAATACTTATCCTTCATGAAATTCCAGTTTTTCATCAGACAGCCGGATCTGCACTCCATCCTCCAATACAGCCTGTTCCCCGCTGGCCAGCATCCTGTCATTAAGATAGGTATGATTTTTGGAATCATTGTCCCGGATATAATATTTCCCATTAATCCGCAGGATCTCCGCATGAATACGTCCTATGGAGTTATTGTCCGCGATACACAGATCGGCATACGAACTGCTTCTTCCGATCCGGTTGATCTCTTTTTCCAGAAAAAGCTTCTGGCCATTGCTGACACGCAGCAGATACGCTTTGCTCGCTTTGTTTTCAGTAACGTCGTTCACATAGACGTCCGGCGTTATGATCATCGTAGCATCGGTATCCTTTGCTTTACGGGAAAGATCTGCCCTGAAACTTTCGGATACAGGTATATTCGCCCCGGAAGGCACCGCCTTTTTTGCGCCGGCAGACATTCCCGGGATATCAAACTTCATGGATGCCGGTTTTTCCGGGGACTTCTTTTTGGATTGTTTTTGCTCTTCTTTCTTTCCGCTTTTTAAAAAGCCAAATACGCCCTTTTTTTCTTCTGCGCTCTTCTTCTCCGGCGCCGCTTTTTTCTCTTTCTTTTTTGCCGGAACCGGCGGAAGCGGAGGCACGACTGGCCGGACCGGCACATTGCTCCCGGAAGGAGACGCCGCAGGCTGAGGCAACGGCGTACCCATGTTCTCCGGACGGGGTGATCTGGGCTTCTCCGCTACCATTTTCCGCGTTTTTTCTATCGGTTTGTTTTCCCCCGCCTCCAGCTTTTGTAACGCTTCCAAAAATTGCGCGGTCGTCGTGATCTTTCCGCTGTTCATATCGCTTAACACGGTCAGGATACTGCCGCTCTTTTCGGGGGATTCGTACTGGAACCTTCCCATCAGGTTTTTCAAAAAACCAAGAATATCCAGCCTCTCATCCGATTCTACCGGCAGATAGATCAGATGCGTCATGCCTGTCTGCACCTCTACATAAACATAGGTAATGTCAAGGACCAGACCTTCCGGGTACAACATATACGCTTCCACGTCGATGGCCGTTTGCGCAATACTCCTTAATATATTCAAAACCTTTGACAAGGAAAGGGGGTGCTGCATATATTCCGATAAAGCGCTATAGGAGGTCACCATATATCTGATCCTTCTGTCCGCGTCCTCCTGGATCACAGACAATGGAAGAAGCCCTTCGATCCGATTATGTTCCAGCATTTTGATCGAAAATTGATCGAATTTTGCGTTCTTGGCCGCATATGTCAAAAACGCATTTGTCCCTACAGTTTCATACACGAATTCCATGATCCAGGCCTCCTCATCTGTAGATTCCCAACTGTATCAATACCCAACTTTCTCCGATTCTGACCGGGGCAGTTCCGTTCTGATTGAATCCCTTTACTTCATCAAAAGCCGGTTCGATCAGCATTGTACCGTCCAGCCCAAGATACCCCCACAGACCGTCTTTTTTCACCGGGGCATATCCAATGGAGAAAGAATCCGCTTCCTCATACTGGCACGTCAGGATCAACTCGCCGTTCGTGTTCAAGAATCCCCACTTGCCGTCTTTGCACACAGCGCAGGGCTGCTCGGAAACAAAAAATCGGACATCCTCATAAGTGTCCTGGGAAACTTCCTTTAGTTCAGTATCCAGGAGATGATACCCCGCCGCGTCCTGTACCCAGATTCTTCCCTGCCCGGAACAAAAATTCTGTTCGTCACGCTTCACATCCAAATAGATATATTCCGTGAGAAATTCGCCTTTTTTATTGATAAATGCCCATTTCCCGCCGCTTTTTACCGCCGCTATGCCATCGCGGTAGTTGGTGGCGTCATCCCACTGAAACTGCGTGCAGGGTTCCAGATCCTCCGTCAGATACCCGTATTTTCCGTCCTGTTTGACCAAATACCTTTTGTCGGAAAGGATCCCTAATTCCTGATATTCTGTCTCTGGCTGCGCAATCTTATATCCTTTTTCAGAGATCAGATAAACCTGATTTGCTACCCGCACGGGAAACCCTTCCGAGATCTTCAGCGGGATTCGGATCTCATCATAAGCCGCCTTCAATAGCACTTCTCCGGCGGTATCTATGACGCCTTTTTTCCCCTCGTATTCATAAACGGCATAACCGCCCAGAAAACTGCCGATTTGCTGATACTCATAATAAAGCTGATAATAATTCCTGGACACCTCCCGGTAATACCTGGCGACTACCTCATCCTCCGGATAGCTGTCATGCAGACCGCTGATATATTCGATCGCGTTATTTTCCCGGTTTGCCCCGATATAATAATCATAGATCTGCGATACCGCGCTTTCCAAAGGGCCATACCGGGAAACGACTTCTTTAAGTTCCTCCAGATAGGAATTATCCTCTCCAAGCTTACGATAGATTTCCGCGATTCTAAGCATGATGGGCGCATTATCCTCATGATTTTCCATCGCCGCTTCATACTGTTCGATGGCATCCAGATATAACTCCCTTTCTTCAAAAGACGCCGCGTTTTCCATCGCCTGCTGATATTTTGTCTCTGCTTCCGACCCGCTTCCAAGGGCCATATACCAAGAGAGCGCTAACAGCACCGCCATCAGCAGGATCAAACTTTTTTTCATGCGTTTTTATCCTCTCGTTCCCATAAGAATGCTTCTACAGCCCGATCAAAAGAGCTGCCCAGATCCCCGCCGCCAGAAACGGGGCGAAAGCGATCTCGTCCCTGATCTTTATCTTTTTTCTCAGTACCCGCGTTACACCGTATATAGCGGCAAACAAAAGACCCAGAAAGAGAGATATATAGTTTAGGGAAAAACCCAGAAAAGATCCCGTTACCGTCAGCAGCTTTACATCGCCGAGGCCAATGGATCTTCTGGATAAATACCAGGCCGCCAACATTAGTAAAAAGCTTCCGACAGCGCCTCCCAGGGCATGCGTGAGGAAATCTGACCACAACGTCGGCCAGGCGATGATTTCCGCCGTTAACAAAATCACCCGTATCCCACACAGGATAAGCAAAAAACGGTTGGGGATGCGCCGTTCCTTTTGATCCGCATAGGCAGCCAGTAATACGCCGCACAGGATCACGAAATATTTCATCTGTTTCCAAAAACCGTATTCATACTGATGAAACAGAAACGCGGCACCGGCCACGGCTGCCATACAGAGGATCATCCCGACGGCCATTTTCCGGTTTTCCGGCCCCTGCGCTTCTGTCAACAGCCACCGTTTTTTCACACCCCATTGAAAAATGGCTGTCATCGTCGCAACAACCAGCATTGCGCCAACTACGGAAACCCAACCCATTTCTACCATACAGCCGTCTTTGCCCTCGCCTTAAATACCCGTTTTTGTTCCCCAAGAAAACCAAGATTGTAACGAACCCTATAAGTCATCACAATATCCAGTTCCCGGGAACCATCAAACCATTTCGTGCCGGAAAAAGAAATATCCTCAACTCCCAGCTTTTTCAGATACGCGTCCGGATCGCCTCCGGAAAGATAGGAAAGCTGTTTTTTCAGGCTCCCCTCGCATACCGCTCCAACGGCCAATTCCTTCCCCAGATTGGATGCCAGATTTTTTGCTACGGCAATAACGCCGTCCAAAATTTCTTCGCTGTTTTCAAAATAATCGTAAACATTCTCTCCCGTCACATAGGCCTGGCCGATCACATCACCGCCGCTGCCGATCGTATTGGCAAGCGTCTTGACGGAATCGATCATCTCTTCCGTCCGTCCTTTAAACTGTGCGCTTTTCTGGCTTGTCTGGATGCTCTTTTCCACAATACCCGCTTTTGTCAGGATATATGTACACTGAGAGATCTCCTTGGCTGTTTCATTCAACGTATACTGCATGATCATCTGGGCGCGTCCGATCTGAACCAGATCCATAAGCGCCACATAAAACATCAGGAACATGGACAGGAAGATCGATGCCTCCAAAGTAATACTTCCTTTTTCTTTTTTCATTTTAATACCCCAGCAGCCCGTAATAAGGGATCACAAAGGAATTTTCATCCAGATTCTTTGCCTCCGGACTGTCTATCTTTTGTAAAAAGAATGTATCCGTCCGCACCTGGGCATCAATATATACCATGGTATACATATGCCGCAGAGAATTGCTCGGATCGCTCTTTGCCTTGGTTCGATTCAGTTCGATACAATCCGCTGTCCGCGCCAAAACTTTGGGCTGTTTTGATCCCTGCATCACATTTAAACACAGGAATACCCACAGGTAATCGTCATAACGGAACGCGGTCACGCCATGATTCGGTTTGCCGGTATGTCCTTTGATAATGATCCACGTCTCCCAGTTATCCTGTCTTTTTTTCAGATCCACCTTTTCACCGGATACAAGCTGCTTGAGATCGTTTGTCGTCTCGATCAGGGATACTACCGCCAACAGGGCCGCTTTGATCGCCGCCCTTCCAAGGGCGCCCAGGGGGAAGAGATTCGCTATCGCCCCGGCATCGGTTTTTAATGTCTTATTGGTAAAGGCAAACAGGGTATTAAAGACAAACTGGATCGTAAAGATCAGCGCCTTCGTCTTGGTGACATTATCCCGGATATCTTTATCCCCCCAGATCACATACTCCACCTCGGCGCGGTAAAGCACGTTATCCTTCAATGGCATATCGCTCAGAGAAAGAGGATTGTCCTGTTTTTCACCTTTCTCATCCCGATCCACCGTATAATAGGAAAGCATTCCCATAATATATTCCGTAATGTATACGGCTTCCATACCTCCATGAAGCGCGCTGCCAAGGCCGCTGACAGCGGACAGCGCCGAATTGTCCGCATTCATCGCGTTGCGGGCGCTGTCGCTGACTTTTTTCCGGTTTTTCTTACTGGACATATTGCCTTCGATCTTCTCTTCCTGGCTATCGCTTTCGCTTTCCCGCACGGCAAGCCACTGGGATGGAAGATCCTGCTGCCCCTTTTCGTATACGTCGATGTCCTCAATGTCATTCGAGGTGAACAGCGTCAGATACTCCTCCAGCATTTCCTTTAAATTGCCGTCCCACTTATCGCTTTCTTCTTTGCTTCTTTTCTTGTCTCCCTTTTCCTGATTGCACAGTTCTTCCCGAAGATAATGGACAAACTTTGTGTCTTCTAAATTGCCCGCTTTCTCTGTTGTGACACTGCTAAGCGGATGATTATCCGCCCAGGACCACTGATTTCGCATCATGTCTGCCGCCGTGGTGGATAACTCCGCCTGCGTCCTGACAGAACCCGAGGCGCCTGCCGCCAAAGAATCGATCAGGGATTTCGGATCTCTTTTTTCCGGGTGTTTTCCGCCAAACTTTGCCGCCACGGTTCCGCCGTTAAACACCATTGCGTCCAGTTCATTCTTTATAGCCTCATAATACTTCTTGTTGGCGGCCAACATTTCATCAAATTCCTGTGTTTCATCCTTGGCAAAAAACGGGGCGTAATCCGCCGCCTGGGAAGACATTTCCGTTTTGGTATCCCCCTCCGGCATTTCACTGATGCTACCCTCCCAATCTTCGTACAGGCCCCTGCACTTTTCCAGTTCCTCCCTCATTTCTGCCATTTGTTCTTCGATCAATTCTGCGCTTTCATACCCCATATATACAAGATCATAGGTTTCATAGATCATATCCGCCGTCCGATCAGCCAGTTGGTCATATTCTTCTTTAATCTGAACGATTTGATCGGCCCACCACTCGGTGTTTGAATTATATTTGCTGATCTCGTTGGCGATTTCCTTGTATTCATCGGAATTGCTGTCCAGATTACTGAGGAGACTGCTCGGGTTGCCCTGCATCCGTTCCTGAAGTTCCTCCATCTTGAGCAGGGATTCAAAGCCCTCGATCCCGCCGCTGCAGCCGTCCGCCAACTCGTTAAAGGATTTTAAAAGGCCCAGAGACACATCTTCTCTTGTCCCGCTAAAGTGATAATTTACCAGAGCGTCATAACCTGTGGCCAGAAGGCACATCCGCGAATAATTGTCCTTTGTTTCCTGCATCTGCTTCCGGATCCCGGACGTCGAGGCTATACTTTTATATACTCCCGTATGAATATCTACCGACGAAAGCAAATTGTCGAACTTCTCCTGCATATCCTCCAGCTCGGACTCAAATTTTATCTGGCTGTCGATCGCTTCTTTTTCCTTGTCTATCCCCTCAAACTGCGCCACTTTATCCAGGATCGCACGGTTTACAAAGGTCACTGGGGCCCGATATTTCATATACTCCAGGATCTCCTGCTTCATGACCTCGGTTTCCCATATCTCCGTGTCGCTCATGGGACCCGCGTCAAAATGCTCTTCCATCAGTTCCAGTTGGATCAGCGCTTTGTTAAAATCCTTCTCCGTCAGCCCATTTGCGTTTAGGGTGGATTCAAAATAATCCTGCATATGGGCTTTCAGATCCTCTTCGCTTTCCGCCGTGGCGATCAGTCCATAAGCGTCGTTAAGGCTGGCGCTATATCCCGCCAGAGCGCCGTTCATCGCCAACTCTCCCGCCCCTGAAACCATGTTCCGACTGCCGTATATGCGCACGCCGTCCACGATCACTCCGCCGAACAACAGCGTAGGGATTAGAATGAGCGTCAGAAAGACCGATATGGCGCCGTCATGTTTTCTGCAAAAATCCAGCATCTTTTGTATCCTTTATCAAAACAGAACGTCCCTCACTTTTGTCAGGGCTTCTGTGATCTTTCCCAGTTGATCGCTGATTCCCAGCTTTTCACAGGCCAGAACCACCACGTCCACAGCCAGATCCGTATTGCGAATGAACCCTGCCGGATTGACTGCCCTGCTGTAAGACCCCTGTTTCCAGGCAATGGTATCCTGCATTCCGAAAAACCGCAAAATGCCCGGCGTCCGTACCTCATATTTCACCTCGGCACAGACACTGGTTCCGAAAAAACTCCGATGCAGTTCTACCTCCGTCTGAAACAGCCGACCGGCGGCCAGAACGGAAACCGTGTCCAACACTTTCTCCCCATAACTTCTGATATCTCCGTCATGGATCCAGGGGGTTCCCGTCAATTCCCGGTATAAGTTGACCAACGACTCATGATACGCCTTATAATAGGCTTCTATTTCTTCCTGATCCGGCGGGCCGCTCCAATCAATATCCTTAGCGTCCAACGCATAACCGTTCCGGGCCAGCTTCGCATATCCCGGGCTGGATGCCATCAGACCTCCAGCGGCCGCCACCCGCTGCACCTGATAGAGCATGGCGGACTCCTGCAGCTTAAAAAGTCCCAGATACAACATCGCCGCAACTGTCAGAAGCACCATTGGAAAAATGATGACCGCCTCCACCATGACCGCGCCGGATTCCGATGTGTTCTTTTTCATTATCGCTCCTGTTTTTCCTCTGTGACGACCGACAGGCCGGTATAAGGTATTTTTCCGGCAGGCCGATGGCCTGCCGGCAGGTGTAATTCATGAACTGATAAACGTTGTCAATTTACCAAATACAGTATCAACCGCTGTTTTTAGCGAATCTCTGAAAAAACCAGCAATGAAAATAATGATCACAATAATCACAATCATGGACACAAAATTCGTATCCCCGTCCTCTTCCTCCAGCAGCCGCTGCAGCAACCGATTTGATTTCAAACGGTATTCGATTAATTTGTTGTCGATCCACATTCTCATTTTGTTCTCCGCCTTTCTTTTTTCTTTGTTTTTTGAAACGATTTATCATAACCCCCCGAGCAGAGGAGCCATAATCATAAACAAAATTCCCAGGAAGATCAAGGTGATCGGCCCCAGAAGCTTGGAATTTGCCTGCTCGCTCTTGCGCCGCACCAGATTTTTCTTCAGCTCCCACATTTCATCCGACATATCCTTTAAAAAGTAAGTCAAATCCCCGCTTCCCTTGGCCAGGCTCTGGGACACCATGGACGAAAATTTGCGCATTTCCTTTAAGCCGCAGCGCTCCGCAAAATTCGAGTATGCGACCGGCTCCGATACCCCGTTTTGCAATTCCGCCGTCGTCAACCGCATTTCCTCATACAGAACGCCCTCGCCGCCCTCTGCTACTTTGCTCCAGGCGCTGCGCAGCATCATCCCGGAGTTGACCAGCAGCGTGATCTTGGAAAGCACCTGGGGAAACTCCGCCAAAAGCTGTTCCCGCCTCGCCGTCAGCTTATCTTTAAAGGATTCGCTCAGATACCAGACCAGAAGCCCCGCCAGCACGATTCCCAGAAACAAAAGCTGCAGACTGTTGCCCAAAATCGCCAGCATGAAAACCAGCGGCAGGATCGTCACCACATAGGTGGCCTGACCACCCACTAACACATAGTAGTAATATTCCGCGTACCGTCTCCCGTACACCTCCGACATTTCCTTGACTTTTTTTCTGGCACGGTCGGATTTCGTGTCGAACCGGATAAACTCCAGGATCTGAAAACCGATATAAAACATCTCGGCCATAGGGTACTGTTTTTGATCCAGCGTCTCCGTAATACCGGCGAATTTCTGCTCATACCGCGCCGCCAGCCAGATCCAGAATACCGCCGCCACCGTAGCGGGGAACAAGAGGATTATCTGAAACGTCATCGTTTTTCTCCCAAGCGCACCAAAATATTTTTAAATCTTGATATCCGTAATTTTTCTGCCCAACAGATAGGCCCCCAGGAAAATCCCCAGTGAAGCCAGCTTGATCAGGACATTCAGCGGGGAATTTCCCACTGCTGTCATATCGCTTCCCAGTCCTTCCATACTGACAATAATGATCAGGGGCATGATCATCATGATATTTAATTCGTTCTTGTTGCCGGAAAGAAGCGTCTCAATTTCCATTTCAATTTCAATCTTATCATTGATGATATCCCTGGTCGCTGCGATGATATCCTGGATATTGGCGCCCTGTCTGACGCTTACCTCAAAGACATCGGCAAAACTCTGCACATCTACCAGTTCGCTTCGATCTGCAAAGTCCTGCAGCAACACCTCAATATTGAGATTGCTGCGGATCCCCAACAGGATCAGCGCCAGTTCCCTGGCAATATCCGCTTCCTCCCCGTAAATCTGAACCATATCGCTATAGGCATCCTCAAACGCTCCCTGCGTATTTTTCCCGGCGGAATAAGAGGATGTCAGGGATTCCAACATGTCCCTGAACTGAAACAAAAGGGCCTTCTTTCTCTTTTTACAAAGCCATTCCCCATAAAATCCCTGAATAAATATGCCTGCTGCCACTCCGCAGGTCACGCAGAACCAAATGCTCCTGAAAAAAAGAAAAACCACCAGGACAGCGGCTCCGAATCCCAGCAGGAAAGCAATGATATGTTCCTTGAGATCCATGCTGTAAACGTGATAATCCGTTCCCTGTCCCAAAATTCCCCGTTTGGGAATATATTGCTCTTTCTTTTTCTTTTTTTCTCCGGAAACCTTTTCTTTCCCCTTTTTCATTCCGTCATCCTCATATGTTCCCCCGATAGCCCATCAGCCTCAGCTTATGATCGTTACGAAAAGGATTTTTTGTCCTGGTCAGTTTCCCTCTTACCACTTCCAGCGTACTGGTCTCATCCTCAATAAACTCGTAAATCGGATTGAGCTGGATCTCCCCATTCTCGTATCCCAGAACTTCCGATATTTCCATGGTCTTCCTGCTTTTATCACGCAGACGGGACAAATGGATCAAAATATCCACAGCGGATGCGATCTGCTGTCTGACAGCGGCCAGCGGCAGTCCTTCTGCGCCCTGCAAGACCATTGTTTCCAGCCTGCTTAACATATCCCGATTGGAATTGGCATGACCGGTGGATAAAGATCCGTCATGACCCGTATTCATGGCCTGCAGCATATCCAGGGCTTCCGCGCCTCTTACCTCTCCGACCACGATACGTTCCGGCCTCATTCTCAGCGCAGATTTGATCAGATCCTGAATGCTGATCCGGCCAACCCCTGCATTATTCGCATTTCTGGTTTCCAGGCTAACCAGATTTTCAATCCCGGCAATCTGCAGTTCTGCGGAATCCTCTATCGTAATGATCCTTTCATCTTTCGGGATAAAGTTGGTCACAGCGTTCAGGAAAGTAGTCTTGCCGCTGCCAGTGCCCCCACAGATAAAAATGTTGTACTTTGCACGCACCAGAAGTTCGAGGACGCTTGCTACCTCAGGCGTGATAGAGCCATATTCCAGCAGCTTCTCCACAGTCATCGGATTTTTGGAAAATTTACGGATCGTTACGATCGGGCCTTTTAGGGAGATTGGAGGCATAACCACATTGACACGGGAGCCATCCGGCAGACGGGTATCTACGATCGGGTTAGCCTCGCTGACTTCCCGCCCTGCCAGCGCAACGATCTTGCGAATGATATCCACCAACTTCTCTTCGCTCTCAAACTGCGCGTCCAGCTTTTGCAGCCGACCTGATTTTTCAATAAAAATGTCCTTGGCACCATTGATCATCACCTCAGTTATGTTATCGTCCTTGAGGATACTGTCCAACAGTCCAAACCCTCTGATCGAACTGAATACGGCATCCGCGATCTCCGCTTTTTCACCAATCGTCAGTCCTTCTCCACTGTATCTTCTTTCTACAGCGCCGACGATCCACTGATCCAGTTCCTCATCGGACATCGCGGCAAAATTTGCTTTTTCCAGTATCTCTGTTTTGATCTCATTGATCCATTCCGTTTTCATCGCTTTTTCCTATGATCCATTCGATAGGTTTCAATCTGAAAAAACTCCCGATGCGGCCATTTTTTTCATAACCGTCTTTTTATCTTCCTCGGTATATTCCAAGCAATTTCCGGCTATACGCAACTGGCAGCCTGCCAAGGGCGTCACCTGACCATTTTTACACTTGTTATAAAAAATTCTCGCCTTGAACAGGATATGATCCTTCCCTTTTTTCTCCATAGCTTCCATATATTTCTGAAACTGCATCAGTTTGGAGCGAGACGTCTCTGTGCCATCGGCTACGACCCATATCCCGTCTGCCTCCTTCATACTTTCTGACAGCCATTCCGAGGGATATCCGTCCATATCCAATACGATCTCGTCAAACAATCCGCAGCCTTTCAGCTCCTCCAGAAGGCGCTTCCATTCCTCCCGGGACATTTCCAACAGGCTCAGGGGATTTTGTACTGGCGCATAAAAAAACAAGCCTTCCCGGGTTCTTCTGAGAGAACTTTCTATTTTCAGTCTCAAACTGCCCCTTCTGCTTTTTAAAGCATACAAAATATCATCCAATCCAAATTCGCCTTCGCCTTCAAAGACGCTGCTGCAATCTCCAAACACTTCCAGGTTCAGATATAAAACCTTTCTCCCCGCCGTATGACGCAGCGCGTAAGCACCGGAAACCGTGGACGCCCCCGTCCCGCCATGTATGGGGAAGAAAAGCTGTAGGCTTGCCCCCCGGCCCGCTTTTTCCGGATCCTCCGGATCGCGGTTGTCACCGGAAGCGTATAGTCCCAAAATCCTCTTATAAATAAGCTCAGCTTTCTGATATTTAAAGATCCTGACTTTATCCCTGGATGCCGCATTGTTCTTTTCTTCACAAAGACAAGCTATGGACACTGATCCCCGCACCTGTAATGCTGTAGTGTCCGTTTCTTCATCGACCAGCAGGATATCCGCTCCATTGCGCGCAAGAAAATCTGACAGCGCGTCTATATCGGTAAAACGGCTGATCTCCACCTTGTCAAAATAATGGATATTAAAAAAATTAACCAAATGATTCGTATAGGAAATATCATGAGAGAATATAGATAATCTGATCTTCATTTGAATCTCCCCCGTCAGGCGTACACCACAATTTCATCAACATTCCGCCCAGATAATGTACAAACTCCACATATATCTTAAACCTCGAATCGAATATTGTCAATTCATTTCGCGTATTATATTAAATCAAAATATTGCCCCCTTTTACAATAGTACCAAAACAGGAAAGGAGCTTGATTTATGACATTTGGCCAAAGATTGAAAGAACTCATGGATGACAGAGAACTGACGCAGAAGCAGCTTGGGAAGGAACTGAATATCGCAGCAACAACATTGAACGGATATGCAAACGATTACCGTGAACCGGATTTCCAAACGCTGGTCATCCTTGCCAGATATTTCCAGGTATCTACCGACTATCTTCTTGGCGTCTCAACCATTCCCAAAGCCGTCTATGGAATCAACAATGAACTCACACAGCGTCTTCTGCACTACTACAGTCAGTTGTCCCCAGATTTCCGCCCGCTGCTGGTCGATCAGGCCAAGCTTCTGGTAAAATACACCCAAACAGCAAAACGGGAGACGGACTGAATCCCGGATCCAAAACGGGAAAAGGCGGCACAGCCGCAGAACAGGCCGCATGGCGCACAGGATGCAATAGAGGATTATGCACCCTGAGCCGTCAAAAAACCGGATCCGCCCTCTATCGGGAATGGATCCGGTTTTTTGATCAGACTGAATCAGCCCCTGCCCTCAGCGGGCCGCCTCTTTTGCCAGTTCCTCCTTTGAATGATGATGTCCATGCTTTCCATCAGAAAAATAATGGGAATGCTCATGCGAATGCGTTATTGTGTGGGTGTGCGTGCTGCCGTCATGCGTATGGGTAAACGTGTGCTGATGAAGATGGGAATGCTGCCGGATCAGGGTATCCGCAACGACCAATGCCGTCCCTGCGATCATAACCGTCAAAGCGATCAAATACATTCCGGTCAGGCGTTCCCGCAGAAAAACGAAGGATAAAAAGACGCCAATAAACGGCGCGACCGCATAGTATGCGCTTGTCTTTGCCGCGCCCAGCGCATTTTGCGCGCGGACATACAGGAAAATGCTCAACCCATAGGCTGCAAAGCCCAAAAGCAAAGCGACCGCAATATAGGTAATCCGGGGCATCCTTTCATGCTTTATCATCGCGATGATCAGGGAACCCAGTCCCGAAAATATGCCTTTGAGAATGACGATCTCATAGGTGTTCTTGGAGGATATGTTTCTTGTGCAGTTGTTCTCAAAGCCCCAGCAAACCGTTGCCAGCAGGACGAACAGCGATCCGTAAGAAAAACGAAAACTGTCTGTCCCTTCAAAAGAAAGCAGACCGCTCGACAAAGTGATCAGGGCGATCGCGATCCACAGCCTGCCGGATACCTTCTCCTTAAATACCGCCAATGCGATCACCGTCGTGGCGACGATCTCAAAGTTGCCGAGCAGCGACGCGCTAGATGAAGAACCATAGCGGATCCCCATCATCAAAAAAACGGGGGCTGCAATGTCCAGCACTATCATTCCAATGACGAACGGCAGGTCTTTTCTATCCAGCTTTGCGCTCTTTTCCCGTCTGTTAAACAGGGACATAATGCCGATCCCGATCCCCGCGCCGAGGTAAAGCAGCGCCGCCATAGTCGCAGTCCCCACATGGTTCAAAAGGAGTTTGGAAAACGGGACATTGATCGCATAAAACGCTGCGGCGAACAGAGCATATATTATGGATTTCGTTTTCTGCATTCTTTCTTCTCTCTTTTCCTTCTATTCTCATTTATATAAGGAATGTTTGATCTGCACCGATCATAGCACATTTTCCTTCTCCCTTCCACCGAATTTTCTTTTCGCTCCAGGATTTTTGCTTGCCCTTTTCCTCCAAAAATGCTACAATGACAGCAGGCATAAATTTTCGGAATCTATCTTGATCATCCATTTTCTTTCCTTCAGAATTTTTCATGCCGCAAATTCCCAATCACATATGCAGAAGCGGCAGGAAAAGGGCCGTTTCTGCGCGCTGCCACAGAAAGGAGCCACCTATGAAGGAATCCCCGCCAGTACTTTTTAATCACAAGGACGCCATTTTCCGAATGCTCTACCAGGACAAAAAAGAGCTGCTGTCGCTTTATAACGCTTTAAACGGCACAGCTTACCGCGATGCGGACGCGCTGGAGATGTATACGTTGGAAAACTCCATTTATGTTAATCTGAGAAATGACGTTGCCTTTTTACTCTGTTCGGAACTGAATTTATATGAACACCAGGCATCCGTTAACCCAAATATGCCGCTTCGCCATCTCGGCTACGTCGCCAGGGAACTGGAACGGTATCTGAAAGGCACTTCGCTTTATTCCAGCGCGCTGGTAAAGATCCCGACGCCCCGTTTCGTAGTCTTTTACAACGGTACGGACAAAATGCCGGAGCGCAGCGTCATGAAGCTTTCGGACGCCTTTTTCAAACCGACGTCCGATCCGGAACTGGAATTGAAAGTGCAAATGTTCAACATCAACCTGGGATATAATCGGGAACTGATGGAGAAGTGTGAATCCCTGAAAGGCTACAGCATCCTGACGAACCGCATCCGCACCTACGCGGGACAGATGCCCCTCCGGGAAGCAGCGGACAGGGCTGTATCGGAATGTATTCATGAAAATATACTCAAAGACTTTTTATCCAAGCAAAGAGCGGAGGTGATCAGAGTGTCATTTTTTGTAACGAATTGGGAAGAGGAATTGAAAATGATCCGCAGGCAGGAATTCCAGGAAGGGCAAAGAACCGGTATCGAACGGGGCATTGAACAGGGAAAAGCGGACGGCATCGCCAATTCTCTTCTGGTGATTTTGTCCCGGTTTGGGAAAATAGAGGATTCTCTGCAAAACGCGATCGAGAACGAAAAAAGCGAAAAAGTTCTGCTGAAATGGGTGAAGGAGGCCGCTGCGGCGGACACCCTGGAAAATTTTAAGCAGAGGATCTCCTGCTGACACTTCCGGACAACAAAAAGGACGAACAGCTTTTTGACAACCGTCATGTCAAAAAGGTTCGCCACATTTGCATCAAATGGAGACAACAGGACTCGAACCTGCGACCCTTTACACGTCAAGCAAATGCTCTCCCAGCTGAGCTATGTCTCCCTTTCATTACTTAACAAGAATACCAGATTTTTGCGCTGCGGTCAACCACATTTTTTCCTTAATTCCTGGTCCAAAAACGGTGTCCATTCTCTCGCTCCCGGTTATTCAGTTGTAGGGAACATTTTGATGCCTATTATCTCAATAAGTTCCCCAATAATCAGAAAGTTTTGATACATTTGCTCTTCATGAAATTCATTATTTCTCCCTGATCCTTATCCAGCACAAACCGCCTGGCGTGCTATTGAAAAGCGATCTGCGCAAAATTATAAAAACCCAGATACCAAATGTTGAAATCGTGGCCGCCCGGCAATTCCTGCCACATAAAATTTCTGCCGTCTTCAAACTTATCACAGACATCGGGCAGGGTTTTCGCCGCCGCCGAAGCGCTGGCATAGGCGATCTTGTCATCTGTCCCGCAGATGTTATAAAAATAATATATTTCATAGGGACAGTCCGCCAGAAGCTCCGCCGTTTTGGCGGCTGTATTGCTGGTGGGCGCAGCCGAAAAAGCGCCGAAATATCCGAACAGATCCACACATTCGCCAAGGCCGATATTGATCGTCTGCATTCCGCCCATGGAAAGCCCGGCCATGGCACGGTGTTCCCGGACTGAGGCAGGATCGTAACCGGCCTCGGTTTGATCCCCATAGGTGGAATAGGATGTTTCAATATAAGGGATCAGGTCGTTCCTCAGCTCCTGCCCAAACACATAAAAGGAATTATAGTCGGAATCCTTTGCCCCATACTGTCTGCTGGAACGCCCGTTGGGCGTTACCACGATAAAAGGCTCGATATCCCCGTGATAGATCAGATTATCCATGATGAGCTTCACCCTGGAGCTTACCGTGTTCATACCCCATTCGTTCTCATCGCCGCCGATGCCGTGCATCAGATACAGCACATTGTATTTTTTGTCCGCGCTGTAGCCGCAGGGCAGATAGACATTCGCGCTTTTGGTAATCTCCCCGCCGTCCCCGAAGTAGTCCCTGGTGGGATATGTGATCTTCTCGATCGTCCCGGATTCCTCCAGTTGATACTTTGTATACTTTGAGGGGATCCGATCCCCTATTTCTGCGGTAGGCTCCCGAAGCATCTGGCCCTGTTCTTCCGGCTCTTCCTGCGTACCTGCGGTTTCCTCCACTTTGGATGTTTCCTGCCGGATCGCCTCGGCGATCATTTCCTCGGTCGCTTTCATCGCAGCCTCCTTTGTTTCCCGCTGTACCGCCTGATCTTTTTCTGTTCCTGATCTCCCGCATGCGCAAAGCATACAGATCGCTATCAGCAGGGCCGGTATGATTTTGTTCATAAAACGTTTCTGCATACTCCCGTCCCCATTGCGCTCTCGCCCCGCGCTGCCAGAAGCCGTCACTCTTTCGCGGTTCAAAGCGCGCTGTTTTCACGGTTCAAAGCGCGTTGTCGATCAGCTCCTGATAGAACATGGCGTAATCCGTCCGCTTCTGTTTGATGAAATTGATAGCGGACGACGGGTGGGTGTTTAAGATCCCCGTCAACAAATACGGGATGTCATACCCCCATACTACGCCCTCTTCCTTCAGCTTCAGGATATGCTTCTCCACAAAATTCATGATAGCCACTTTATTGTATCTGGGGTTGCGCAGAAAGCTCAGCAGAAGCTCCATATAGCAGTTGCCCGCGCCGCGCCCCATGCCGCTGACCGTGGCGTCCAGGTAGCTGGCGCCCAGGGAAAGGCCTTCAATGGTGTTGGCAAAAGCAAGCTGCTGGTTGTTGTGGGCATGGATCCCCACTTTCTTATTATATTTTGCCGCCACATCCAGATATTTGCTGCACAACCGCTCCATCTGCTCCGGGTAAAAAACGCCGAAGCTGTCCACCACGTAGAGCACATCCACACTGCTCTGCGCCAGCAGCTCCAGGCCGCCTTCCAGATCCTCCTCGTTGACCTTGGAAACCGCCATCAAATTTACCGTCGTTTCATAGCCCTTTTTCTTGGCGTCTTCCAGCATCTCGATGGCCGCCGGGATTGTGTTGATATAGGTAGCGACCCGAACCATATCCACCACGCTGTCCTTGCGGTTGGGAATATCTTTTTTATAATCGGTCCGTCCCACATCGGCCATAACGGAGATCTTCATATCGGTCTTGTTGTCGCCCACAACGGAACGGATATCCTGTTCCGCGCAGAATTTCCACTTGCCGAACTTGTCCGGATCAAAGATCTCTCTGGACGCCTTATAACCAAATTCCATGTAGTCCACACCCGCCTTGATGTTGGCCAGGTACAGATCCTTCACAAACTCATCCGTAAAATAAAAATTATTTACAAGCCCGCCGTCCCGCAGCGTGCAGTCCACCACCTTGATATCCGGTCTGTAAGACACGATAGATCCCTGTCTGCTCCGGCTCATATGCAGTTCCTCCTTTACGCGCTTTCCCGCATCCTTTTTTCGTGCTTTAAACTATTAAAGTCACTTTTGAAAGCATAATACATTTCCGGAAAACTGTCAAGCCAAAATCCCCCGTTTCGCGAGATTTAAAAAAAACAGTGGCGTTTGGCGCAGTTATCTGTCATAATAAAAGAAAAAAGGCGGATAATTCCATGGATAAAATCATACTCCTCGATCAGTGCGGCTATCTGCCGCAGATGGAAAAAAAGGTGACCTTCCGCACAGAGGCCCCGATGGGATTTCGGGTCGTAACTTCGGATGGCCGCTGCGTTTTCCAGGGCACCGCTTCCGAGCGGATCGAAACGGCCTCGGCAGGCGAGACGGTCTATGTGGGGGATTTTTCCGCCGTTACCGCGCCGGGCCGTTATTACATCATTGCCGACGCAGGCTACGAATCGGATCCCTTCACGATCGACAGCCATATCTATGAGGAAGTATTTCAAAAAGCGTTTTCTTTCTTCTATCTGCAGCGCTGCGGCTGCGATCTGCCGCAGCGCAGGGCGCGTCGTTACGCGCACAAAGCCTGCCATACAGGGCTGGCCACAGTCTACGGCACCCGTGAGAAACGGGAGGTAACCGGCGGCTGGCACGATGCCGGAGATTACGGCCGCTATATCGTCCCCGCAGCCGTGACGGTCGCACAGCTTTTGTCTGCCTGCGAGGACAACCCTTCTCTGGCCGCCCTCTATCGGGGACTGCCCGGATCCCTGCGATCCCTGCCGTCCGATGCCGCCGTATCCGAAGACGATGCGGCCCTTCCGATGGCCTGTCTGGAAGAGATTCGTTATGAACTGGAATGGATGCTGAAACTGCAGCGGGAAGACGGCCAGGTTTACCACAAAGCCACCTGTTACAGCTTCTGCAGCTTTATCATGCCCGAAGAAGAACAGGACGAACTCGTACTCAGCCCTGTTTCCGTCACAGCCACAGCGGACTTCGCGGCGGCTATGGCCATGGCCGTCCGTTTCTACCGCGATAAGGATCCGGACTTTGCCGGCCGGCTGGCCCAGGCCTCCCGTAAAGCCTACGACGCCCTGCGCACGATGGAGCTGCCAGGAGGATTTAAAAATCCCCCCGATGTCCGTACCGGCGAATACGGCGATGCCTGCGACACGGACGAACGCTATTGGGCGGCCGCAGAATTGTATAAGGCTTTCGGCGACGCCTGCTACCGGGAGGATTTTGAACGTCTGGCGGCGCAGAAGATTTATCACGGATACGGCTGGGAAGACGTCGGGAGCTTTGGAAACCGCGCTTATCTGACAGCCGGACGTCCCATAGACCTGTCTTTAAAGGCCCGGATTGAAAGCTCCATGATCGCCCTCGCTGATGAGCGGCTTTTGGCCGCCGCCGCAGACGGCTACGGCACCGCGCTTTTGCCGGGCGAATACGTCTGGGGCAGCAATATGACGGTTTCCAACAACGGCATCCACCTCTATGACGCCTGGCGGCTTACCGGCGACCGGAAATACCTGGACGCCGCCGCGCAGCAGCTCCATTATCTGCTGGGACGCAATCCGGTCGGCCTTTGCTATCTCACCGGCTGCGGCACGGACAGCATCCGGCGTCCCCATCACCGCCCTTCCGTTTTCTTGGGCAAAGCCATGCCCGGTATGCTCTCAGGAGGCCCCTGCGGCCGGCGGCTCGATCCTGCGGCAAAAGGACTGATCCCGGAGGACTTCCCGCCTGCCAAAGCCCATGCGGATATGTACGGCAGCTATTCCACCAACGAAGTGGCGATCTACTGGAATTCCGCGTTCCTGCAGCTTCTGGCCAGCGTGACGGCATGAAATTGACAGGGTTGCCTTGTCTATCTTAACTTTTTCCCTGGGAGAAATCTTTTATCTTCGCGTAAAAGTCTTCCAGTATGAATCTTGCGTCTATACTTTCATACACCCTGATCAGTCTATGGGATCCATTATGAATGTAGTGCATGCTGTCATCGAACTCCGGCGCCGGCAGATAAGACCATTTTCCGCAGTCCGGATACATCATCACGCCAATGGACGGCGAATCCCCCAGGATTCTGTATTCCGCCGGTCTGGATTCCCACTCGTTGTTAAAGGCCACAACGTTTTGAGCAAGGTATTTTCCTATCTCACCATGCGGCCTTACCTTATCATATAATTCCGCGAAGGAAACAGGCATCATACGATATACGTTTCTTGGTATCTGCCAGACGTTCATATCCGACTTAAACAATACATTCGCCGCACATACATCGTTTTTCAGGTTATATTCCCAGCCGCCTGCCGGATAGTCCCTTCCGCCGATCCATACGATCGTTGTATTTGTCCTGCATATTTCCGGTTTTAAGAGAATCGCCGATGCGATATCCGTCAGAGTTCCCAACGATGCGATATATAAAGGCCTTTTATCCTCTTTCATAGCTTCTTCGATGATAAATCTTGCGCCCGGGGAGTCCATTGGCGTTTTTTCATCCCGCATCGCCTTGGGAGCGCCGTTTTCCATCCTCACTTTTCCCGTCATTCCCATCTTTTCGAGAATCCGCATCCCCTCCCGATAACTGTCCTGCTGGCTGGTAGCGGATTTATCCTCCCCAAAATGGGCAGGAATAATGCCTTTTAAATCAAATGACTGGGTTAAGATGGCATGGACCATTGCAAACTGGTCATCTACTTCATTTTTTAAATCGGTATCAAGGATTACCCTGATTTTCTTTGACTCCGTTATGTTAAAAGGATACATCTACGCCTCCATTTCCGCGCTCGCCATTAAAAAAGCGCCGATTCCCAATAAATTGTTGATCTGCTTTGGCTCGCTGATATAATATTCATAGGAGCCATCCCGGTATCTGTCACCGCCAAGTCCTGACACATAAACCGTTCCTTTCAGGTTCAGCCTTCCTTTTTCATCCACTTCAAGGAACTCCCGTATAATGCCATAATACGTTTTTTTAGCGACCTTTGCATACTCGCTTCCAAGATACCCCCTGCGTACAGCCTTCCTAAGAAAATATACAAACATACAGGAACAGGAGTACTCCGGATAGTTTCCATATTCTGAATATCTGTCAAGCACCTGATACCATAGCCCGCTCTGCGGATGCTGTACCTCTTTTAACCCCAAGGCCAGGTCGCCGGCCATCTGTATCAGCTCTTTGCGTATCTTTTCATCGTCAATGTAATCCAAAGTATCGACCAACGCGCAGGCGTACCAGCCTATCGACCTGCCCCAATACTGCGACGAACAGCCCGTATCGCCATCTGCCCAGAACATTGCCCTTGTCTCATCATACCCATGATACAGCAGATGCTTGATAATGACAATAGCGCACCCGGTTTCTTTCGCTATGCGGATAAGGTAGTTGAAGCGTGGGCGGACTTCGTTGGCGGCGTTGATCTGGCAGTCCCCGATATACGAGGAAAGCGGGCTTTCCTTTTCGCTGATGAACAGCAGACGCTCCCTGTCCCCGTTCGCTTTGATGAAGCGGGGGACAATGGTATCGTCGGCATCGTCCTCCGTGGTCTGATAGATGACGCTGATCGGCTCATGCGGCTTTCCCGTATCCGTGAACGGCAAAGGCTCGCCCCTTGTGAGCAGGGCGGCGATTGTCAGCATAAAGGTGCTTTTCCCGTCGTCGGGGTCGCCCTGCAACAGCGTGACCTTGCCGTAGGGAATGAAGGGATACCACAGCCATTCGATTTCCCTCGGTTCGATTTCACTCACCCTGATAAGTTCCTTTTCGTTTTGATAGATTTTTCTGCTTATCCCATCATCGGCGCATAGGCATCGCCTCCTTCCGTTTCTGCCGGGGCATAGAAAAAGCCCTTGCTTTCCGTAGATTCCCGGGGCGATTTCGGGGTATTTATTCCTCTGTAACCGCCTTTGAAAGCAAGGGCTATGTATTCGTATTCAGTTGTAGTCATGCGCTAAGGTGTAGTGTCAATAGTAGCTGATAGATAGACCGCCATCTCTCATAATAAACTTATCATCATACATTGACAGCAGCTTCGGATTAGATTTGTGGCAGATATGGATGACCATGGCATCCTCACGCAACAGCATTTCTTCAATTGCTTCGGAATTGCTGGTATCCAATGCGGAAGTAACTTCATCCAATAGATAAACTTCTGGCTTTCCAACCATTGCACGAGCAAGTGCAACACGCTGCCGCTCACCGCCGGAAATCTGCTCCATGATTTCGGGAGTGATTTCCTGTCCTTGATAGCGTTCAATCAGATACTCTAAGTTTAGCTTCTTGATTACGGTTGTATATGTATCTTTAGTAATAGAGCGACCTAAAAGGATATTTTCCTCCAGCGTTGCATGGAACAAATAAGGTTCCTGAAATACCGGGCATACTCGCTGATAATATGTTTCTGCAGAGACTTCTCTCAGATTTTCACCGTTACAAGTGATGCTTCCAGTATAATTTAGATCACCAATCTGCGAGATAAGTCGCATAAGGGTAGATTTTCCACTGCCGCTTTCGCCGGAGATCAAGTAATTCTTCCCAGCTTCAAAAGTAGCAGTGACACCTTGCAGAATCTGAAGTTCATCAACCGCATATGTCACATCATTTACTGCAATGGTTTCAACCTTATCGGACAGCGAAGATTTTCCACAATCAAAAACATCTTCGCCAGTCATTTCTTCATATTGATCCAAAATCGGAAGAACCTCATTGCGAGCATGAATCATATAGGCAAGGACTTCTGCTGGGGCTGCGATCATTTGAGCAAGCTGCACGACAGTAATCAAACCGCCAATTTCCATTTGCCCCATAGAGATTAGCACAACACCGACAATTAGAATGAGAAGTGTTTTTCCAACCTGCAAAAAACTGGTCATGCTCTGCACATTCATCTGGCAGCGAATCAACACTCGCTCTTTCTTTGCAATCTGTCCGTTTGCATCTTCCTGAATTTCATTTGCACGATTGTAGTAACCATAGCTCTTTACAATTCGCAGACCGTCAAGAAAAGATTGCAGACTGGTGTTATACTTGCCAAGGGTTTCAGAATATGCCGATCGTGCTTCTCCACCCTTTTTGCGCATGGTCTTGGGGCAGAGGATAATCAATCCGCTTACTGCAAATACAATGAGCGCCAATGCCCAATGGACAGACAGCATGGAGATAGCAGAAAAAACCAAAATGAAAACGCATTTAATGATGTCGATGGTGCCAGAGAAATATTGCTCCACCAATGTGGGAATGTCATTATTGACATAGGACACGAAGGAGGAAATCTTTTCCCGTCCAGCAGAATCCTTTCTGGAAAAGGTTCTGAAAACATTGCTACGCATCATTCGTTTCTGCCGAAGCTTGAACTGCATACCCATGTAGGCATCCAACAGAGAAAACACAATCTGGCACAGACCGACGAACAAATACAGGATCAGAAACCGACTGCCCACAGAAGCATCTTCTGTAAAAGCGGTAATCATGTCACCAGAAACAGTCGGTGTCAAAACGCTGATTCCAGAGAAGATGATTCCTACCAAAAGAGTTAGCGAAAAATATCCTTTATTTTTCGCAAGGTTATTCAATAATTTTTTCATATAGTTCACCTCTGAAATATTTAGTTGCATTAGCAAAACATTTCAGAGTGTTGATGTTATAAAGAACTAAGAACTTACCGTGATACATAGTATGATTCTCCTTTTTTTGCTTTGCTTAAGGAACCTCTGAACAAATGCGTCTTCGGCGTCTCGCGGTCTTTTTCGCTTCGTTGCGATTTCTTGAAACACAGAGAGTATTCCCGCGAAATCGCACCTTGCTGTGACGAAAAATTCCTCGCGATTCGCTCTCGCCGATTTATTCAGAAGCCCGCTATTTTTCCACGATCATCAACATCCCCTCTGCTCCAATGCGGCTTTCCGGCGTTGACAAAATTCCTGCGGCAATACACTCCTCTATCGCTTTCGATAGTATTCTGATGCCCGCGATCAATATGGTATAGACTGGATATTCATTCAGCAAGTGCTTCGGAATGTGCGTCCGCATAAACGTCGACAGCTCCTCGGCAATTTGCTCGATAAACGTCCCCATATCGTCATTAAAATCATAAGACAGATTGTAGAAATCTTTCTCATTCTTCCTGTCAATCACAATCATCTTCGGCTCGATGACAGCTCCGTTTCTGCAAAGATAACCGCATTCTATCGCCTTGGCCGCTATTTCTTTTTCCGTTTCAGACAATTCATCGACTGAAATTTTGCCTATCGCTTTCAGCGCCATAAGCAGTTGCGGATCGCAGTACAGATTATGCTCGCAGTTGAAGTGTTCATCCATGCGCTTGCCGTAAATATTGGACACAAATACCGACTGATACCCGCCAACCGAAGTCGCGTTAATCACATCGCATCCATAGAAATCAAAAGCAGGGTGTTGTTCGTCTGTATAGGCAACGGCAACACAGGAGAAATTCCTTTTCAGCGGCGTGATATCTGAAAAATATGTTTTTGCCAAAACCTGGTTGACTCTTTCTGTAAAATCCCATACGATTCTTGAAATCAAAGACCACATGATGAATCGTAAATCTTTTTGCTCGCTCAAATATGGAAAAGAAAGGATTTTCGCCCTGTTTTGTTCCAGCGTATTTTTCATTGCGCGACAAAATTCAGGCAAGTGTTTTTCATAAATCCGATTGGCCTGATCGTATTCATCATAATCTACCAAATGGATATTTATCGTATACTTTCCGTTATCCAGTTTTCGGAGCATCCCATATGTTCCGTTTTCGCCGTGACACTGGATTTCCAATTCTTCTTCCACGTAGGGCATCGGAACGTAAAGCTCATCGGAAAGCTCTTTGGCCGATTTGGGTTTATTTTTACATAAGTAAATCAGATTTTGAGAAAAAGACCGTTCGGCTTTCATGCGGGGATCGTTTCCGCATGGATCTCCGCTTCCCGAAAAAGCCAGCTTGATTGGTTTTAATACATAAGGTTTTTCATTCATCGTTTCAACCTCTTTTCTGATTTGATTTCGTGCAGAAAACAAACGTTGCTTTATTGTGCTTTCCCTGACGTTCAGCCTCTGTGCAATCCTTTTTACAGACAGTCCGTCAAGATAGAACAGGATCATCACTTCACGGTATGCCCTGGATAAAAATGCGATCTCTTTCAGGATTCTTTTGAATTGTTCCTGTTTGGCAGATTCCTCAATCAGTTTTTCGATATCGTTTTCTTTCGATGCCAAAAGCGCCAAATCGCCATTTTCGATGCTGAAAACAGAACGTTCTGTATCCCGGCGCTGACAATAGTCCGCGTAGACCCGCCGGGCGATTGTCCAGACGAAGGCATAAAAGTTATCAATTTCCTCCTGCCTGTGTATGGCCGATATCACGGTAAAAATGATTTCCGAACACAGATCCTCCGCTTCGTGTGAAGTATTGCACCGGTGATAGGAAAAACGGAACAGCTTATCAAGGAACTTTTTGTCGCCAAGTAATTTCAAAGCTTCGTTTGTATTCATTTTGTTTTCCCTGTTCCAATCATGATTGTTACGCCTGTATAGTCCCCATTTGGCAAATCAGGTTAGGTGGATTTGGCGTCGGATTTCCATTTTCCGCTGAAATAGAATATCAGCCCGATCCACAGCGGTGTGAAGCCCGCCAGCGCGTCGCCGAGCCAGAAGCCGTAGTGCTGCATTTTGAAGCCGAGTCCGAATAGCAATGCAAGCCCTATCCGCAGTATGATGCCGTCGCATATCGCGGTCGCAAAGTTCACAATATAGTTTCCGCTGCCGTTTATCAGCGCGTTCATTCCCGAGCGCGCCGCGCTTCCGAAGAATATCAGCACAGCAATCGGAATATATTTCATGCCGATTGCAAGAACGGCTGTGTCGCTCGTAAAGCAGCCGTAAATCTGTCTCGGAAAAACGATGATCAAAATTGACAGCAATATTGCAATGAGCGTAGTTATTTTGAATACCTCGAGCATAACCTTCTTAACGCGGTCATATTTTCTCGCTCCGACGTTTTGTCCCACCATGGAAGAACCGGCTGTGTTAAACGCGTTAGAGATAAGGTTGGTCGTGCTGTTCATCTTGTTTGCGATACCTGCGAACGCCGATACGGCGACTCCGTAGGAGTTTATCCACGAGTTCACGAACAGCTTCGAGAATTGTATCGACGCGTTCTTGATCGCCATGGGAAGCCCGAGCTTGATAAGCCTCGAAAGCATACGCTTATCCCAGTGAAGGAAATCTCTTAACGACCATTTTATTTCGTACCGCTCTCTGTTTTTGAATATGTACGATGCGCATAAAACGAATGACAATCCCTGACTGATAACCGTAGCCAGGGCCGCGCCCATACTGCCGAAATTGAACACGAGGACAAACAGAATATCAAGCACAAGATTTACAACCGCGGCAATGCTTATGAAAATAAACGGACGCATGGAATCGCCCATTCCGCGCAGTACCGCGCTTACGATATTGTAGCCATAAATAAAAACCATACCGATGATACACACTGTCGCATACGAAAGCGCCTCCGAAAAGGCTTCATCGGGCGTGTTCATCAGATGCAGTATCGGAACACGCAGTATCACACAGGCAACGGTTATGCAAGCCGCGCAGACGATTAAAAACGAAAACATCGTCCCGATAAAGCGGCTTATCTGATTTCGCTTGTCCGCGCCTATGTACTGCGATATGATCACCTGTCCCGCGTTTGAAAACCCCATCGCGAGAAACGTGAGAAAATTGGAAACGTCTCCGCCGACGGATACAGCCGACAATCCGACCGCACCGAGCTTTTGTCCGACAATAATCATGTCGACCATATTGTACACTATCTGGAGCATACTCGACAAAAACAGCGGCGTCGCGAATTTTAACAGTTGCCGCGAAACGTTTCCTTCCGTAAAATCGGTTATCAAAACTTCCTTTTTCATTTTCCGCTCCCTTTTCTTTGTATATAATCCTTCCACACTCCATATTTGAATGTTACATTCTGATTATTCCATAACGCTTATAAAGATTCAATCAATACTTTTTTGCTCCGAGTACTGAAATAGAGATTACGCCAAGTGATCCTCATGGATCAGGAGCAGCCCGGTGTTTTCTTTTACAGTATCAAGCATACGCTGCGTAAAGCCGCTTTTACGGAACACTCCGAAGATAACATCATACCCGGGAAATGCCTTGCGAACTTCAACAGCGCCATCAACCTTTTTTTGCAACGCAAAATACACCGGCACATCCACCGGTTGTGCATGGTATTTACATTCTCCTGCAAATATCCGCTTATTTTGATGATCTACGGCCATCACATCAATTTCTGTATCTCCATCAAAATCGTTCAGCCAGTAAGAGCCGATACGGGACGGCATAAAAGAAATCTCCCCGTTCCTGCACAAATCTGCATATTGTCCAGTTCATCTATGTATCAGAAAGTCAAGGTCATATCTGAAAAACCGGCTCGGATTTGATTGCTCCGAGCCGGTTTTTGTCAGATGGCTTTTAAAATCTTGCGCCATCCAAATACAGGGATTATTATATAAGGAAGCATCAAGGAACAGACAACCATAAGATGGCAGAAATCCCATTGTATGGATTGGAGGGATAACATGGAAGAAAAAGTGCGGCTTTCGGATATTGCTTCGGAACTGGGGCTCAGTACGGCGGCGGTGTCGTATGTACTCCACGGCAAGACCGGCATGGTGTCAGAGCGAACGGCTGTCAGGGTGCGCCGCGCCCTGGAGGAGCGGGGATATCTGCCCCGGGCGGCGAAGGTACTGCTGGCGGAGAATCCGGCGAAAATCGTGGGAGTGGTCATCAATGCCCACGAAAAATATGAAGCTCACGTCCTGGAGGACGCCTTTATCGCCTCGGCGCTCAACGCCCTCAGCGCGGAGACAGCCCGGCGCGGATTGCAGATGATGGTAAGAACCGTGAACGGCCTGGACGAGATCGTTTCTTTCTCCACCATGTGGAATTTGGAGGGGCTTGTGCTGATCGGCTTTTGCAGCGCAGATTACGGGCACCTGAGGGAAAATGTCCGCATTCCCTTTGCGGTCTATGACGCCTGCGGCGTCACAGCAAAGCGCGTCTGCGCCGTGAACATTGACGACCGGCACGGGGGATTTCAGGTGGGCGAGTATTTCCGCCTTTGCGGGCATCAACGCGCCCTGTGCCTGTCCGACAATGATATTGACATGGATCTGGAACGCTGGAAGGGCTTTCGGGAAGGCTTCGGGAGCGGCGCGGAATTTATGATGATCCCGATGATCAAGGCAGAGCGGATGGCCTTTTACCGGGAGAAGTTGCCAAAGATCAGGAGCTTCACGGCTGTTTTTGCTGTATCGGATTACTATGCGGTTGACCTCATCCATTTTTTGCAAGGCAACGGTGTCGATATACCGGACGAGATCTCCGTCGCCGGATTTGACGACACTCCCCTTTGCGGCATGGTTTACCCGTCTCTGACCTCCGTTCGTCAGGACAATGCAAAACGTGCAAGGACGGCACTGGACGCTATCGCAAAAATGCGTGCCGGTGAGCCGGTGGAACCGGTCATTATCCTCTCCACGTCCCTGGTGATTCGGGACAGCACAAGGAATTGCTGAACGGATCGGTTTCTGCATTTCGCTGACATTTTCAACAAAATTTAGATTTTATTTTTGTCACAGCTTACGGATTTAAGATTTGAAAGAACACCTCCTTACAGGTTACCATCTTACTGTCAGGAGGTGTTTCCATGAAAGATCGTTCATTTTTTTGTTCTGTCTGTGCCTTGGCCATTCCCGTGGCGCTGCAATCCATGCTCCAGGCGTCCTTCGGCGTGGTGGATCAGGTCATGATCGGCCAGCTTGGAGGTGTGGAGGTGGCCGCTGTCGGACTGGCCGGAAAATTCACGGGGATATTCAACGTGGTGGTCTCCGCTGTGGGCGCTGTGGCGGGAATCATGATCTCCCAGTATATGGGGCAGAAAAATACTTCTGAAACCCGCCGGAGCATGATCCTCAATCTGCGGATATGCTTCATCCTTGCCGCGCTGTTCCTGTTGGCCGGCGTCGCCGTCCCGGAGCAGATCATGGGACTCTACATCAAAGACCGCGCGACCGCAGAAACGGCGGGACGGTATCTGTCCATTGTCTCCGGTGCCTTCCTCCCTGCGGCGGGAATCACCATTCTGTCCACCTATTTGCGATGCATGGAGAAGGCGGCCCTTCCGCTCTACGCCGGAATCGCATCGGCGGCGGTCAACACCGGCCTCAACTGGATATTGATCTTCGGGCGGCTGGGCGCACCGGCCCTTGGCGTCACAGGGGCGGCACTGGCCACGCTGATCTCGCAGCTCGTCTATTTCACAGTCATTTTGGGGATGTACACCAAATACCGCAGGCGATCCAAAAACGCCACGGCAGGCCCCTTTTCCTGGAGGCAGTACCTTTCTATGCTTCTGCCGCTTTTGACAAGTGAATTTATGTGGGTTTTGGGTGAAAACGTGTACGCAGGCATTTACGGGCGCCTGGGCACCGACGCCTGCGCCGCCATGACGTTGACAAATCCCATGCAATCCCTGGCGATCGGGGCCTTGTGCGGTCTGAGCCAGGCCGCAGCAATCCTCATCGGCAAACGCCTTGGCGATGGGGACAGGGAGATGGCCTACCGGGAGGCAAAAAGGCTCCTGCTCTACGGCCTGGCGGGTTCTCTGGCGTTGTCTGTAATGATTTACTTTATAAGCCCCTGGTATGTGTGCATTTTCAAGGTGGGCGCAGGCATCCGGGCACTGACGGCCCAGATCCTCGCCGCCTACGCCGCAGTCATGCCCTTCAAGGTGCTGAACATGATCATCGGCAGCGGCATCCTGCGCAGCGGCGGAAAAACGACCTATGTCATGGCCATCGATCTGATGGGCACCTGGCTTTTCGGTGTCCCTCTGGGCCTCCTTACCGCTTTCGTGTTCTGCTGGCCTGTCCCCCTGGTTTATCTTACTCTTTCTTTGGAGGAGTGCATCCGCTTCGCCGTCTCCCTGGTCGTTTTCAGACGCCGCGGGTGGATGAATCAACTGAAAGCGTGAGGGTCAAAAAATTTTTTTAACTTTTTCCTCCCCTTGACTTTTTCAAAAAAGCTGGTATAATAAGTAACAAATGTTGCGTAACAATAGATGCTTTATATGGGAGGAACATGGTCATGCCGCCAAAATTCAAATTCACACGGGAAGAGATCACAAGCGCCGCACTGACCCTGACCCGGAAAGCCGGCCCCGACGGACTCACCGCACGGGCGCTGGCAGAGGAGCTTGGCTGTTCGGTCAAGCCGATTTTCGGGCTGTTCAAAAATATGGAGGAAGTGCAGGGCGCGGTTTTGTCTGCCGCACAGGACCTGTACCTAAGCTTCCTTGCCGAGGATATGGCCGCAGGAAAATATCCCCCCTACAAGGCCAGCGGCATGGGCTATGTCCGTTTTGCCAAAGAGGAAACGGAGCTGTTCAAGCTGCTTTTCATGTGTGACCGCAAAGGGAAGCCGCCTGAGCCGGGCAGGGAATTGGATGTGATCATCCCTCTGATCATGAACAACACAGGGCTTTCCAGAGAGAGGGCGGAGCTGCTTCATCTGGAGCTGTGGATCTTCGTGCATGGCATCGCGTCCATGATCGCCACCTCCTATCTGGACTGGGAGATGGAAACGGTCAGCGATGTGCTGACCGATGCCTACCTGGGTCTAAAAGAGCGTTTTTGCGCAGCGGAGGAAAAATAACATGGACGCCATCAAAACGATCGATCTTACGAAAAAATACAAAGACCTGACCGCCGTGAACAGGCTGAACCTTACCGTCCGTCAAGGCGAGCTGCTGAGCCTGCTGGGCGTCAACGGCGCGGGCAAAACCACGACCATCAAAATGCTGACGGGACTGACCCGGCCCACTTTCGGAAACGCCTTTTTGAACGGGAAAAGCATTTTGACGGACAGCGCGGCGGTAAAAGCCATGATCGCGGTATCGCCCCAGGAAACAGCGGTGGCCCCCAATCTGACGGTCAGGGAGAACCTGGAGCTGATGGCGGGCATTCATGGATTTTCCAAAGCTGAGGCCAGGAACAGGGTCGAGGAATTGAACGCCCGTTTCGATTTGGGAGAGATCGCAAATAAAAGAGCCGGAAAGCTCTCCGGCGGGTGGCAGCGGCGTTTAAGCATCGCCATGGCGCTCGTCAGCGACCCGCAGATTTTGTTTCTGGACGAACCCACCCTGGGGCTGGACGTACTGGCACGGAGTGAACTGTGGGAGTTGATCCGCGCCCTCAAGGGAAAAATGACCGTGATCCTGACGACCCATTACATGGAGGAGGCCGAGGCCCTTTCCGACCGTGTGGCGATCCTGAAAAGCGGACGGCTCCTGCTCACCGGCACTCCTGTAGAGATCAAAGCCCAGGCGGGTACGGACAAATTCGACGAGGCATTCGTGCGCATTGTAAAGGAGGGACAGCCGTGAAAGGTTTGGCTTTTTCCAAACGAAATGATCTGGAGGTTTTGCGCGATCCGCTCAACCTG
>CANQFM010000019.1 GCA_947598825.1 uncultured Eisenbergiella sp.
GAAGCAGATGACGGGAATCGAACCCGCCTCCTCAGCTTGGGAAGCTGATGTTCTACCAATGAACTACATCTGCATGTAAAGAATTATAGCACATAATTTCCCGGTTGAAAAGATGTAATTTAAAAAAATACGCCGGTCCAAAATACGCTGTCAGAAAGCGGCTGTGAAAGCGGCACGGCTTTGGCCGTGCCGCGTCATACCTGCTCCTGTGCCGGAACCGTCATCAGACCTTTTGTTCCTTCACCGCTTGTGCAAAAGGCCCCGGCAGCACCCGGACGCCCCGGTGGTTCCCCAGATAGTCCGTGTCAAAAACGATATCCGTCCCATCTGGATTTTCGTAGCGCTCTTCCGGCTCGAAGGCCTTTCCCAGCGTATCTGAAGAAATAAGGCCCGCTTCAAACCCCTTGATCCGGTCATAAAGATCTGTCTTTAGGATCACATGGCCGTCCTTCTCTTCCAGTTCGATCCTCACGTCTACGCCATCCGTCAGGCTGTGGGCCTCCTTCTTCCAGCCCCGGGCGCCCGCCAGATAGACGTTGCCGTCCGCCCATACCGGCAGGGAGTGGGCATGCCAGGGTTCCAGCCCCGCCATATCCGGCGTATCGTTGTCCATGTCAAAATGAGGGATCCATTCCTCATAGGTGAGATAATCGTCCATCACATGCGTGCCCACCTCACGGTTTTCCGTATGGACTTCATCCCGGCTGTCGCTGCGGATGGCCACCGCCTGCTTCGGCCACCTCTGCACAAAGATATTGTTGTAAAAACGGTCGTCGCCATGCAAAATCGTCATAAAGCCCATGACCTCCGTCCGGTGCGGGATGTGATAGGGCGTATAGCGCGGTCCTGTCCCTCCGCCCACACAGGTAAAGGCGCCGCAGATCAGATTGTGTACCAGGGCCACCCCCTGGGTCGCCATCCGCAGCGACACCTCCGAGAGCAGCAGATTGTGATCGATCAGCGTCGGGCCATGGCCTACCTCCACAAAGATGTCCTGACTCATCATGCCGCCCTTTAAGGGACTGGCGAAATCCGGTTTCTGATTGTCATGCAGAAGATTCTGGGTAATGCGGGTCCCCTGGGCCTCCCAGTCCGTCCAAATGCCCATCGTGCAGTGGTGGATATGGTTTCTGCGCATGATCACGTCTATGGCCGCATGCAGCTTAATGCCCGCGATCTCCGCGCCGCCCAGCTCCATCATGTTGTTGATATGATGGATATGATTCTCCTCGATGACAGAAAAAACGCCGCCCATCCGTCCGATGATGCCGCCCTGCTCGCAGTGATGGATGTTGTTCCGGCGGATGATGTGGCCGCCCACCTTCTCCTTCACCCAGCCATGATACTGGCCGCGGCAGACCGCGTCCCGCTCCATCTGGGTAGGGCTTTTGACGTGTCTGTAAGTAAAATAATGCTCGTTGTCGGGATCCAGATATTTCCCAAGGCCGATCCCGGCGCACTTGCTGTTGGAAATATCGCAGTCCTCGATGATCCAGCCCTTTGACCAGTGGGGGCCGATCATGCAGTCCTGATAGGCTGCGGGCGGCGCCCAGGTGGTGGCGGCCTTTGTGACGGTAAAACCGCTCACCGTAATATAGCCGATACCGGTCTGGGAGGGCATGAAGCACTCCCTGCGCACATTGATCTCCACGCGCTCCCGGTTGGGATCTGCGCCCTGGAAATTGGCGTAAAATACCGTTTTCCCCTCCTGCTGTGTAGTATACCATTTCAGGCGGGAGGCCTCCGGCTCCCAGGAACACGGATAGACTTCCCCGGCCAGACACTCTTCCAGGCTCCCTGCTTCATAAAGCATTTTGTCGTTCAGATATACCGCGCCCGTATGCCTGGTCTTACCGGCAAAATACCAGTCGCCGTATACATAAGTGGTATACGGATTGTACGCTCCGAAAATGGAGTTATCCACGCTGGCCGTCCAGGTCGTCCCCTCATAAGGTTCCCACCCGGTCAGTTCCTCCGCTCCCGTGATCACCGCGCCCAGCGGCTCGATGCTACGATAGACGATGCGGGCTTCCTCCCGTCCGGCGTGGGCCGGATCCACATATTCTCTGTATATCCCAGGGGATACCAGCACTTCATCCCCGGCCTGCGCGATCTTCGCCGCTTCCCGGATACGCCTGAATGGGGTTTCCTTTGTCCCGTTTCCATCATGGGGCGCGTTTACGTCCACATAGATCTTCATTTTCCATCCTCCTTTGCTCAACCAAAAACAAATTTCGCCAGAAGCCCCAGGATCAGCAGGTGTCCCGGATAAAAAGCATAGCACACGTATTGCAGCGCGCGATTGTGAGGGCCCTGCTTCCTGTTATACATCCCTATGGGGAGCATCGCCAATACGGCAAGGGCCTGATCCGTCGGCATCCACGTCAGCGGCCCCAAGAACGGGACCGGGAACACATAGCCGCCTAATGTAAACCACTGGGACTGCTGCAGGATGCCCGGCTCAAACGTCGCCAAAGCAATGCTGAACCATTGGATCGACGTATCGCGTAACCCGAACAGCCCGAAATTGACAAAAACCAGGCTCGCCAACTGCCCGATCCAACCGAAGCGCATATCGCGGAAAAAGTACAGCAGCATCACCATCAGGACCCCTTCGCCGTAATAGTCCACCTGCGTCACATAACCGATCAGATAACCGGTCACGACGCAGACGGCCGACACCAGGATAAAGACCGTCCTGCCCTTTTGGCGGGCCTTATCTATCACCGCCAGCAAAAGCAGGGCGATGCAGAAAGTAAACATCACATTCTGGTGATACGGATACGAAAGCGTGCCATAAAACGCCAGATTGAACGGGATCTCTGAGAGCAGCGCAAACAAAAAAACGCGGCTCCAGTATTTCTTAAAATTGTGGGTGTAGGCAAACCCTTCCACGATCTGAAACGCAAAAATGGGGAAAGCGATCCGCCCTATATAGGTCATCCAGTGAAAACTTTCCTTATCCTGCAAAAACACATACCAAATGTGATCGCTCAGCATCAGCGCCATGGCGAGCAGCTTAAGACCCAGCGCATTCAGACATTGAAACGTTGTCGTCTTTTGTTTTTCCATTTGCATCCTCCCCCTTTGGACTGTCACTCTCTTCCCGTTTCAAAAGGCTGCTGCCCGCCGGACATAAGCTCCCGGGCCTGCTTGCCGCTCATATGCTCGATAGCGATCTCCACCATGCAAAGGCGGCCCAGACCGTTTTCGATCTCCTTCTCCCTGTGCGATGGGCTGTCCTTTGGCGCATATTTACAGGCCAGCCGCTCAAGGGCGCTGCGGATCTGATCCTGTTCCTTTAAGATCCGCGCCCTGCCGAACGCGATCACGCTCCGAAAATAAGTGGTATATTTAAGCGGCTCCACCTGATCCTGATCGATCACACAGAAGGAAACCTTTTCGCAGCTACGGATGGCGTCCAGCTTATGGCCGCTGACGGCGCAGTGAAACCAGAGTTTCCCGTCCTCATACACATAGCTTAAGGGCACGGCGTAGGGATAGCCCCCGTCTCCCAGCACGGCCAGCGTTCCCGCCGTATTCTTTTGCAGGATCCTGACGCATTCCTCCTGCGTCAGCTCCTGCCACTTCCTTCTCATTTCCCGAAATTCCATGTAGATCCTCCCCTCTGCCTGCCCTGCACCGTTTGCCTGTATGCCGGCATGAAACGACGTCCGGGCCGTCTATGAAGCTCTTGCCAATTTCCTCAGCATCGGCTATAATCACAAAAAAGAATATAGCCATGCAGTAAAGGAAGAGCAAGAAAATGACGATACTGGAAAACAAAACCTTTGACGAGGAAAGAGCGTTATACGAAAGCGACGGCCTGCGCGCACAAAACTGCTCCTTCGACGGCCCCGCCGACGGGGAGAGCGCTTTCAAGGAGTCCCGCAATATAGAAGCGGATCATTGTTATTTTAACCTCCGCTACCCCTTCTGGCACGACAGCGGGCTGACGATCACGGACTGCGAGATGACCCCTCTCTGCCGCGCCGCGCTGTGGTACTCCGATCATGTGCGGATCTCTGATACGAAGATGCACGGCATCAAGGCGCTGCGGGAATGCAGCGACATCGAGATCTGCAACTGCGATATCATTTCCCCGGAGTTTGGCTGGTCGACCTGTCGGGTGCGCATGGAAAACACCACGGCGGTCAGCGAATATTTTATGATGCGTTCCCGGGATCTTCGTTTTAGGAACGTAAACTTCACCGGCAAATACTCGTTTCAGTATATTCAGGACGCGGTTTTTGAAAACTGCGTTTTCGATACCAAGGACGCATTCTGGCACGGCCGCAATGTCACCGTCCGGGACAGCGTCGTCAAGGGGGAATACCTGGCGTGGTATTCCGACGGGCTGACGCTGGAACGCTGCCGTATCCTGGGGACCCAACCCCTGTGCTATTGCAGAAACCTTACGCTCATCGACTGCGAAATGATCGATACGGATCTAAGCTTTGAGCGCTCCGAGGTGAATGCCACCGTCACGACGCCGGTCATCAGCATCAAGAACCCCCGCCGCGGGCTCATTTGCGTCCCTTCCGTCGGGGAGATCATCCGGGACGATCCTCTGTCAGCGGGAAAGATCGAGATCACCGGCCAGGCTTAAGCGATAGCCTTTTTTACCGTAAGGATATTCTGCCCGTCCTTATATTCATAAGCCATCCCGTCCATGCTCTTTTTGACCAGATAGATTCCCAGTCCGCCCACCTGACGCTCCACAGCCGACAGCGTCGTGTCCGGATCTTTCTTTTTCAACGGATCGAAGGGAATCCCGCGGTCGATAAAGGTGATCACAGCCATGGGCGGGATTTCCTGTTTCTCCACCCGCACGGTCGCCTGTCCGCCGCCCGGACCGTAAGCATACCTGGCGATGTTGGCAAACAGTTCGTCGATCGCAAGGTCGATCTGCGTAAACACATCGCCCAGGCAGCGGGCCAGGGTGGCGTCTATCGTCTGGGCGCGGTTCTGGGCGGTGACGACATAATTCTTTTCCGCCAGCTCCCTCATCGAAAGCGCGCTGATAGAGTACGCCGTATCTCCCAGTTCTTCGCTGTCTAAAGCCACCTGATTCCTGACGCGTCTCTGGATCGGATGACTTTTGTTTTCCTTTTTCTTCATACCCTTCCCCCGATTTCAGATCATGCCGCAGATGATCTGCGTTTCTTCTCCCGGAAAACCACAAGGAACACAACGACCGCCACAAACAGGACAAGATCGGCCAGCACCGTTCCTTCGATCCCGAATCCCACGTTGTAGGCAAAGCTGTTGACCGCCCTGCCTGCATCAAGCCGAAAAACAGAATAAGCAGACACCAGTCCGCTGTTTGGCAGCCCAAACAGGATGGCCTGGGTAAAATTCCAGGCGGCATGCGCAGCAAAAGCGCACCACAGGCTGTCCATATAGTAGACCATGAGCGAGAACAGGACGCCCACGATGACGATATTTAAGAAAGATAAAACAGTAACGCCCGGATTCATCAGGTGCAGGATCCCAAAAAGCAAAGAATTCCCTATGATGGCGACTGCCGGTTTCTGATAGCTTTTCAGAAGCTTCTGATAGAGGAAGCCTCTGCAGACCAGCTCTTCCGCCGAGGACTGGAGCAGGACCACCAGATAAAGATAGAGCAGCGCCCCTAGATTGGCGGAATTAAAATAGAGCGCGATATCCTTATGCAGCCATGCGATCAGGATACAAAACCCGTTCATCCCAAAGCCGATCAGAGTGCCAAGCAGCAGATTCCGACAGTTGTTTCCTTTGGAGGCAGGCCCGATCGAAGAGAGGATCGGCCGGTTTTTCCGGATACATCCGATCCAGATGAACGTCAGCGCCCAGATACCAACAAAGATGATGTAATCTGCGCCGGTGATCCAGACGTCCGACTCCGCCAAACCGCCCGTCCCCGGCTTTACCAACTGATATAGCCCATCCAAAAGCGGCGTGATCACGCCGATCGCCAGCGCGCCCAGCAACTGCCCGAAAAAGATCAGCAGGAACGCTCCCGCATAAAGGGCCGGCAGCGTTTCAAACCATCGTCTTTTCTTTTCGCCTTTCTCATTCTTCCCCATTTTGCACCCCTCCGTATGATTCTTAAATAAATCTAAAAAAATTATATCATAGAATCTTCCGTCTGAAATGTCGTCTGCGCTCATAGCCCGTCGTTTGCGTCAGCCCTGGCCGGCTCTGGCCGCCAAAAGATCATGCCTCTCTGACCAGTTCTTCCCATACCCTGACGTCGATCTTCTGAACGGGCGCAAACCGTTCTGAATCCATATAGCGGTATATGGCGTCCAGCAGCGCCCGCGCCTCCGGGTAACGCTGCAGATCCTGCAGCCCCATAGAGGAAAAGAGCAGCTTCCCTCCGCCGCAGCAGCATTCCAAAAGCTGGCACATGGGCCGCAAATACGCATAGCTGTCCATTTCCGCAACGATAGTCTCATAACGCTCCGGCAAAATGACAGCCCTCTGAGACGCCATGGGCCACCACTGCCAGTTGGTATGAAATTCCGTGGGGAACCCGTCAAAAAGGGGATGGCTTTCATCGATCAGCTGTCCCATGCCGCCCTCCTGCCCCGCGAAAGTCCCCACAGACCAGAAATCCGTCGTAAACTGCGCCTGGATCGAAGTAGGCAGCGCTTTCGCAACAGAAGGCGGCGTCAGATACACCCTGCCTCCCGCTTCCAGGACCGTCCTCGCTTTCCTGTCCAGAACGGCCGTTTCATAAACGCCCTCCGGACGCCTCGGGACCACAGGGGGATAGACCCAGATGGGATATAAATTGGAACATTCCCCGACGCTTACGATCAGGTTAAACCTCGTGGGTCTGCGAATGTCCAAAGCCCCCAGTTCGATTTCCAGGCTCCCTGCCTCCGTCAGCCTCCCTGCCGGACATTCCACATAGGGAAGTTCCCCTTTGAAAGCTGTCGGAATGTTTTCTCCATACCCGGCCCACGAATAGCCCTTTTTGTCCTTTGGCTGCTCTGCCAGCCTATAGGACGGCTTGCCAAAGACCGCTCTTTTTCCGTAATTGGCGACCTGTATCCGCGCCGATAACCGCTCCGTGCTTTCCCAGGTATACCGGGGCAATAAGACCAGCGGCAACTGATCCCTAAAAAAGCTGCGAAAATGCTCCGGTCTGGCAAACTCATAGGGCTTTGGCTGCAAATGAGAATTTAACATCCCCACCAGCGCGGTGCCCTGTCCCGGGAAATCCTGCAGGCCCAATAAAGAAATGCCCGACATTTCCCCGGTCCTAAGGACTGCCTCGACCTCCTCCCGGTAACCGATCCGGGAAAGCTCCCCCGTGGCCTCCACATATTTTTTCCAGATATCGGTAAGCCCCCCGGCCGCTACCCTCTCCTGTATCAGGCGCAGATTGGCCGGGTCGGAGATTCCCTGAAAGGCTTCCAGTTCATCAAAATCCGGCAGCACCTCAAACTGCCCTACCTCAAAGCCAAAAACCGGCCTGGCATATTCTTTTCTCAATCGCTCCATGGCGAGATCATAGTTGGCCCGGGCGTCAGGATAACGGCGATTGATATACCCCTCCATATTCGCAAAGGTCCCGCGCAGTTTCCACTGATGGAAATTTGAAGCCGTATAAAAGTCGCAGGCCTCATTGCAGCCGTTTTCGCCATAGTGCCCGTTGGAAGCGTCGGCATACAGCCTCGTGGGATCTGTCTTGCGCGCCAGTTTTACAAGTCCGTCCATCCTGGCATGTCCGATCTGTCCGGTACAAAGCTCATTTCCCAGGGTCAGCATGACAAAGGAGGGATGGTTTGCTAACATTCCCAATACCTGCCTGAGTTCCGTCTCATAGTACCGATAACTTTCCTCCGGTTCAAAGGCGTTCTTCGGATTCCAGTGGGACAGCTCCGGCTGCATCAGGATCCCCAATCGATCCGCGGCGGTAAAAGCGGCCTCCGGCGGGCAATGGGAGTGAAAACGCATACAGTTGACCCCGTAGGAACGATAGCGGTTCAGAATATCCAGCCACTCGTCCACCGTCATGGGGGGATGTCCGGTTTCCGGAAATACCGCGCAATTCGCCTCCCCGCGCAGGAAAATGATCCGACCGTTCAACGCAAGCCTGCCTGAGCCGTCATCCCCAAAATCCCGTATCCCAAAGCGGACCGCCCTGGTCTCCCCGCCGGACAGGGAGACGGATAAGACATGCAGATTTCCCTCTTCCAGATCCCATTTTGCCGCATCCTCCCGCAGAGGCAGCGGCCCAACAATCAGCTCCGTCACAGCCTCAGAGGTATCCACATACAGTTGCGCCACTTCCTGCAAAGCATCGCAGCGCAAAAGCACCGTCCCCCTGTACGGGGCATCGGCAAACAGCTTCATCCTGACAGTGACCGTATTTTTTGCCGGATATACCCGGATCTGATCCAGAAAGGCAGGCTTCTCCGTCCGCAGACAAAGAGAACCCAAAACCCCGTTCCAGTTGGTCTGCGTTTCGTCCGTTGCCGCAGAGGAATATACGATGGCATCGTGGGGCAGGCCGGGATAGCTGTTGTCGCTAAGAAGCGTAAACTGACTGTCCTCGCCGAGCAATCCGGTCACTTCAAAGATGCGGCCCGTACTGAGGGAGGGTTCCACAAAATCCGGAATCTTTTTCCCATCCACAAACAGGCGCAGCACCCTGGCCCGTTCCGCTTCCAGGAAGATCCGTTTGCCTTCTGCGATCTCCGCCGCAAGCGCGCCCCAAAGCCCAGGCTCCATCCGCCTGGTCAGCCGCGCTTCTCCTTCATAAGTATACCGTCTGGTAAATCTGGTGGCAATTTGCTCGGAATGAAAAGCGCTGCCGCTGTTTCCGAGGGAAGTATCCGGATGCCATGTATTGGCTCCCGTATCCCTGTGTCCAATCCGGTTTTCGTCCAAAGTGCCGGGAAGGTACATACTGTATTTTTTCCCGTCTCCGATATCCGCTTCCCAGATGCCCTGTAAGGAAATCTTCATCGATCCGCCTCCTGTCGGTTTAGGCCTACAACTGAGCCCCATAAAGGCGGCACATCATATGGGAGGGTTCAATGGCGGCGGTTTCCTTCAGAAACGCCCTGGCCTTTTCCAGATTTCCCAGGCCGATATTGCCCAACGCCATTAGATAATTGCAGTGCGCCCGGTTCCTTGCCGTATAATCTTCGTCAAAGATCAGAAACTCCGGCAGCGAAACCGCAAAATACTCTATTTTCACCTGATCCTGCAAATGCTGTTCCCCGTAATCGATCAGGCGGTAAAAACGGGCACGGGCCTGCTTTTGTCTGCCCAGCTTACTGTATGCCAGCCCCTGATAGAGGATCATGTCGGCGGGCTGGTCGTTGTAATACATAGCCCCCGCCGGTTCATCCGTGCCGACGGTGGCAGCCTCAAAGCACCGTCTGGCTTCCGCCGTCTTTCCCTGCCCCTCCAGCGCCAGTCCCAGGTGATAATACAGGTGGTTGTCCTTCGTCCCTTCCAGCCTGCCCTCTCCCAGATTTTCCGGATACACCAGGGCCTTTTGAAGCAGCTCTTCGGCCTGTGCGAACCGCTCCTCTTTTAACGCCTGCTTCGCCATCTGCAACAGGGCGATGGTATACTGCGTGGTGATCTTGCCTTCCCCGCCCTCCCAGGGGTGGAACTTTCTGCCCATAATGCATTCATAGGCCTTTTGAGGATCGCCGCACATATTGATCAGCGTGATATATTCAATGTAAAGATCATCCCTGTCGCCGATGATATCCCGGTGGGCCTCATAATTGGCGAGCCGCTTTTCAAAGGACCAGCCCAGCTTTCTGTATAACTGATCCAGCTCCAGAAAAACGCGGGCGTCTGCCGGATTTAAGGCAAACGCTTTCTCCATCGCCGCCTTTGCCCGCTGGGGGTCCTTGCACTTATTGTAATAAATCAGCGAAAGGTTTCTGAAAACGGTGGGGAAAGTATCCTCCGCCGCAGCGGAAGCTTCCCACAGGGCAAGGGATTCCTCCCACTGCTGCCTGTCAAAAAACAGATTGCCCAGATAATATCCCGCCTTCGCCCTGCAGCCCTGTCCGATCGCAAAACGCAGTACCGCGATATCCTCCAGCTTATTCGGGAAACAATAATCCGGGGACTGGGCCTCCGCCTTCCTCAGAAGTCCCGTTACCTCCTCTCCCAGCCTGCTGCGGTAATAGGCTTCATAATAGGTAAGAAGCGGATACTCCCTGCTGCATTCCCCTAAAACGGCGACCGCTTCGCCATAGGCGCCAAACTCCGCGTAATCCCGGGCCGTCATCAGGTAATTTTCCAAGAAATCCCGCATTTTTTCGTTCAGCCTGCTGCGCAGCTTTGCCCCATCCTGCCCTGCCAGCAGGATCTCTTCGTTACAGGATACGAAATCAAACGGATCCAACGCCAGATTCTCCCGGATCCAGGCTTTCGCCAGGGAAGTTTTTCCAAGCTTTCTGAGCAGATACGCCTTCAGGCCCCTGGCCTTGATATTGTGGGCGTTTTTCACAAGCGACTTCTCTGCGAAAGCGAGGGCTGCAGAATCGTTTCCTTCCCTTGCCGCAATAACGGCCAGATAATAAAAAGACATCTCCTGCTGCTCGCTGCTCCAGACGGCCTTGTAAAAAGCGTCATAGGCCTCCTTTTCGCGTTCCTGATAGAACAGGTCCAATCCCAGCAGATAATACGTTTCGCTGTTATAGGGATTGGGGTTTTTCCATGTCAGGCGCTCCAAGGCCTTACGGAAATAGGGTTCCGCCTTTTCAAACCGGCCCCTTCTCATCAACAGCGCCCCATACGCGTTGTTAAGGCGGATATCCCCCGGATCCCTTTTCAACCCTTCCAGATAATAGGGATCCGGCTGATAGGTGGCATGGCGGTACTGTTCGATGTGCTGTCCGGTCAGATACAATTCCTCGCAGGTCATGATCCGGGAAGGTTCTTCCGCCGCCCGGGCAGGCTCCGGCATCCTGGGGATCGAGGGCGCTTCCGGCCGGTATTCTACCAGACAGCTTCCTTCGGCATAAACCGCCAAATGCAGCTTTTCTTCCTCAACGTCTCCCACCTCGACCGTCTTTTCAAAAATATCCACCGGGGAAAGCTTCGCCGTCTCGTTCAATACCGTATTTTCGCCTGCAGTCAGCACGATTCTGGCCTTTTCATAAACGCGGGTCGCATAGACGATCACCCTCGCCTCTGTTCCCTCTTTCGACAAATGCACCGCCGCCTCCGTAGTGGCGTTTTTTACCTGCCCCAGCGCCTTATAGGGCATAAAATACTGGGTAAAGGTCTTTTCCTCAAAGGGCTTTAACCAGCTAAAATCCGGCTGGTTATCGGTGAATACGCCCGTCATAAGCTCAATATAAGGGCCGTCTTCATCCGTCAGGTTCCGATCCCATGCCTTTCCGAAATCCCCGCAGCCCCAGGTCCACTGCTTCTTCCCCGGAGAGATATGGTGGTCGGCCACATGGAGCACTCCCGCGCCCACGCCGTAATCATAGCCGCCAACGAAGTCATATTGGGACTTCTCCGCCATATAAGAAGTCGGGACCGGAATATTTTTGTACCGGGAGATATCCACTCCTTCGCTGTAATCCTGCTTATAATAAACGCCGGTGGCAATGGGAAAGCGGGACACATCGCGCTTTCCGTGATCCATGACCGCGTGAACGTCCGGCGGAAATATGGATTGCGTATTCTCATTTACGGCCACCGCCGGATTGGCCCACCAGAGGAAGGTCTGCGGCAGGGAAGTCCTGTTGTAGAGCTGCCCCGTGATCTCTATGTAGGCCCTGTCAGGGTACACGGTGATCTTCATCAGCCCCTTCGTGCCATACATCTGATCCACATCGTGCAGCAGGACGGACCTGCTGCCGTCCTCCTTCTCCTCCAGAAGATAATCCACCGGCAGAAAGGTGGTGGGCCGATGGTGCTGCGGCCAGTTAAATTCGATCCCGCCGGAAATCCACGGGCCGGTCAGCCCCACCAGGGCAGGCTTGATCACATGATTGTAATATACGAAATCGTACCCGTTGGTCTTGTCATAAGCCCGCTGGATCCTGCCCCCCAACTGGGGCAGTACCATGACCTTGAGGTAATCGTTTTCCAGGAATACCGCTTCGTATTCCTTATCCCTCTTTTCGTCGCTGATCTTTTCAATGGCAGGATAGGGATATACTTTGCCGCAGCTTCCCTGATAGACCCGTTTATCGAGGAAGATCGGATTTTTCTCCGCCTCTCCGATCTCATAGGTCGGGATCGTCACCCTTTCCATCCATACCCTTGCTTCGCCCATCGTTCTTCTCCTTTTCCTTTTGGCAAAGTTTCGTCAGATATTCTTCAAACAGGCGCTCATCCGCCGGGAGCTCTACCCAATCATCCGTCCAGGTGGACAAATAGGCCGCATTCGATATCAGGAGGGAATTGATCCCTTCCTGTCCGTTGGCGATCAGTTCGCTGCCGTTTAAAATCGCTTCCGCAAAATTTTCAAGCACAATCGGATGGCCGTCCGGCACCTGCGCGGTATATTCCTCATAATCCGTATCGGGGACATAAAATCCCTCTTTCGAGGTAAAACAAAATTCCCGCTCCGGCGCAGACAGCTTCCACCATTTCAGCTTGCCGTCTTCCAGCACCAGCTTTCCCAGATCCCCTGAGATCTCAAGGCGGTTCGTGCCGGGCGTTTCCCCTGTGGTTGAAATAAATACCGCCGTCGCGCCGTTTTCATATTCGCCGTAGATCGTCACGTCGTCCTCGACGTCGATATTGTGATACTTTCCGAAAGCGCAAAAGGCCCGCACCCTTTTGGGCATACCGAAGATCCACTGCCACAGATCGAGATTGTGCGGGGCCTGGTTCAGCAGCACGCCGCCGCCCTCGCCGCTCCAGGTAGCGCGCCAGTTTCCCGAATCGTAATATGCCTGCGTGCGATACCAGTTGGTGACGATCCAGACGAGCCGCTTCGGTTTCCCCAGCTTACCGCTCTGGACGATCTCCCGCATCCTGATAAACAGAGGGTTCGTCCTTTGATTGAACATGATGCCGAACTTCACAGCAGACTTTTGGGCGGCTTCATTCATTTCGCGGACCTGCCTCGCGTACACGCCCGCGGGTTTTTCCGTCATGACGTGGATCCCTCTTTGAAAACATTCCATGGCGCAGGCCGGATGGCCGTAGTGGGGGATCGTCAAAAGCGCCGCGTCTATCAGGCCGCTGTCGAGCATTTCCTTCGCATCCAAAAACGTCGCCATAGAAGGCAGCTTCTCCTTCGCTGCCCCGAGTCTGCGTGCATCCGTATCGGCGACCGCCGTTACTTCGATCCTGGGGCACTTTCCGTCGAGGACGCTCTGCAAATGTCCCATCCCCATGTTGCCCATACCGATGATCCCAAGCCTTACCTTTTCCATAACGTCCTCCCTCACGCGAGCAATCCGCGAAGCGCGTTCACGGCTTCGTCAAAAGCGGCCTTGGCGGACGGATAACAATACCGGTTCGCCCGCTCCCGCCCTGCTTCCAGCTTTTCCAGGCCGTCAAACACCGTCAGATGCGGCTCGATGGTCAACACCTCGCCCCTGTACTGTTCCAGAAGATAGGGAATATTCCCGATGCCCTTTCCCGCAGGGACCACCTGGCCGTCAGCCAGGGCGTCCTTGATATGCATATATTCCACATAAGGGCTGAGCAGTTTCCACGCCGCTGCGGTATCCTCTTTGCACTGAATGAAATTCGCGGGGTCAAAGACGGCCTTTATAACCGGAAATTCCCGGTGGATCTGCGCGCACCGCGCCGCCGTGTCCCCAAAAATCCCCTTTTCATTCTCATGGCACAAGATCACGCCGCTGCCTCTCGCCGCCTCCTGAAATTTTTCCAGACGGGCCATCACCTCGTCATAATACCCCTCCGCCTCGCCCTGCGGAACATAAAAGCTGAACAGACGAATGTGCTTCGCGCCAAACAGATCCGCCAGCTCCAGTCCATGCTTGAACTTCTCCAGATGGGGTCCAAAATCATCCCCGATCCCGATCTTGCCATAGGGCGAACCGAGGGACCAGACGGATATCCCGGCATCGTCCAGCCGTTTGCGGATCTCCTTCGCCTTTTCTGTCGTCATATCCGAAATATTTTCCCCGTCGACGCCCCGTATTTCGAGATAGGAGATCCCGTTCTCCACCAAAGCCAAAATCTGTTCCCCGATGCCGCTGCCCGCTTCGTCGGCGAACGCCGAAAGCCTGAACCCCATTGCACTTCCCTCCTTTTTCGAGCCATCCCCCGTACTTTTGCTTTTGCGCCATATTCCCGGGCAAAAGCCCTGTCAAATATTATGATACAACATCCTTTTCTTTCCGGCAACTCTCTCCGGCAAAAATCGCAGGAAACGGCGGGGCGCCCGGGACCTGATCCGCAGCGTATTGCGTTTGGGCAGGATTCTTCTGAGTTCAGAAACTTAAGAGAAATTTACATAAAAAAACCACCGCACGGAGAATATACCTTGCGGTGGAAAAACCTGATAGTTCTGCTCGTTATATTGATTGAATTATAGCAATATAACAAATATATTATGTTGGAATTCTATAATCCGGATTGAAATCCACACGGGCGGTCACCTGCTCTTTTAAAAAATATATATTATAAAGTTGATCAACTATATTATTTGATGTTCCAGCCGAAATATCCTGGTAGCAACACATTCCTGATCTTATCAGATTCAAAAATTCTCCATAAATAATTGCTCTGTTCTTCTGAATATCTGTTTCATTAGAAACGTAATGCTGCTGAAATCTAACCATATCCGCTGCAAAAACCGAATTCTCAAAAACACGTCTCTGATATTCATCTTTAATCGTATCGACAACATCATGGATATACTCAAAGTATGAATTGTTCCATTTTTTCATCCCATATTTCCGTTCATAATGCTCCATCATATATTGATCCATCATTTTCTGATAATATGGGATCTGTATATCATGCCTTGTTAAATTCCATATTTTTTCGTTTAATCTTACCAGCAACCTGCTTTTTTTTAAATGGGGTATAGCCCAATCTAAAATTTTCAGCATATGTACTCCGCCATTAAAAATTTTTCCGGCAGTTGTACTTGAAACAAGATCCAGACCTCCTAATTGTACTTTTTTCAAAATGTCGGTGTCTGAATCCGTCACTGAAAATAATTTAGACAAATCCCAGGTTCCCTTCCCCCATAAGCCGCAAAATATTGAAATTTGATGAATAATCGCGTTCAGCTTATCAAAGCCGTCCCCCAAATCCTTAAATTTTTCCTTATAAAATTTATTAATAGGTTCAAGTATCTCGTTTGTCTGCTTACAGGCATACGCCATATCCCGTAATGATTTTTTAGTAACTGTGTATCTTCCATAATCATTTTGATTTTTATCCTGTTCCGACAGGGGTTCGTCATCGGCAGTGTTTGAATAGGCTTTCCTGCGGCGCAATGTATCATAATGCTTCTTAACAAAGGAATTTAATTCATCTACTCCAACTTGATTAACTATTATTTCAACAACGTGAATAAACAATTTAATATTGTCTTCATTAAATTCATCTTTTTCGAATTCTTTAGAACCGTTTATGAAATCAATATCCCTTTTATCAACAGATTTCTCGTTTATATTTAAAATTCTGACAAACTCGCTTGATGCCCATTCATTAAACTTGGCTATTTCATTACCATCCTGTTCCAATATATATCCATTAATAATCGGATTAAACAGAACGTACGCTCCGTACACTAAATTAGTGTCATTGGCTTTTCCTTTTTCACAGGCGGACGCAATATTGCTCAACATCCGTGCAACCCGATTAAATACTGTATAAGTAGAAGCTGCATAGTTTTTAAAAGCCCCTAAGCCATCTCCTTCAAAAAATCTTTCGTTTCCATTTTCTTTCGTTACATCAACATATTCTCTCTTTCTGTATTTTTCCCTTTCATCTCTATTATCAAAACCATCTTGCAATAATTCTCCATATTCCTGATAAAAAGTTTCATATATTGGCATGATTTCTTTAATTTTTGTATAGCTGAGAACTTTATCATAATTAAATTCCTCATAATAGATCTTATCATATAAGTACCGGGTTATTTTTTTAAATTCACCAAGCGACTTCCTTTTCGCCTGATTATTCATGTTTGAAGCCAATGCATATATCGTTCCATCGAACTCCTCCATAAAATCCTTTTTTTCCATCCTTACTTCATGTATAGTAAAGTCCTCCAATTTTTTAAAGTCTTCAGATGTAACAAATATCTGCTCTGTTTCTACTGCGGATTTATTTCTGGACAAATGCCCATTGGCCGCAATGATTCCTCTCGCAATATCCAAAGTTTCCCCAAGTTTCACTTCATACTCCATAAAATACCTGCGAAACCCAAACTTCATATTTCCATGGTCTTCGTCACCGTAATACGCGCACAGTTGTAATGCGTCGTACACATCAGACGCGGACATTTTTCTCAATCTGTTAAATTCTTTTTTCCCAAAAAAATAATTTCCAGCTTCCCTTTCAAACGAAACCTGCAATTTATACAATTTGGTACATTCTTCTAATGTATCGAAAGTATAATTATCCCTTCCCGAATATTGATTGACATGTTGTCCCACTTTAAAACTTCCCTGCCACAGTCTGGCTCTTTCAACTTTTGAAAGAAGTTCCGTAATCCCTGAATGCTCATTGCTTATGAATCCCAAATCTCTTAAGTATTCTCCTTCCGTTTTATATCCTCTCCTACCGGAGACTTCGGCTTTGTGCTTTATCATATATTTCCATTCCTGCTTTTCAGCCACACTGAGCCTTTTCAATAAAGTTTTAATAAAATCATCTCTTTTAGGAAGTCTTTCTTCTTCCTGATCTCTCCATCTTTTTTCCCTTGATTTATCCCGATACCAAATAGATTCACAATACAATATGGTCTTTCCTAAAATACTCTCAGTAATATAACTAAACAAATAGGCATCAATATCACTGTCACCATTGCCGATACCGGAAGGATTAACGCTCGCTCCAGCTCCACTGATTACAGAATTTTCCCCATGCGGGCTTTTGTTTCCGCTTTCATTCTCATCAAAAATATTCTGCATCCGAGATACATTTTCTTTAACAAACTCATGCAGTTCAATGAAACTATTCAAAGAAGCTTCCAAAAAGGCATCCATCTCTGATTGAACACCTTTAAATAAAGGGCAAAGAGTACCATAAATTTCATTTTCCGTATTTCTGTTTTCAGCTAGTGCAATATATTTTTCACTAATATTCTGTATTTCAACACGGGAATTCGAGCATACATCCTCAAGGCGCACTAAACCATCCTCACTTACAATGGGACGTTCTGTAACAATCGTGTTCATTTTTTCTATTTTCAGTATATCCCTCGTCAGATCTTCCATATACCGCTCGACTTGCGCACATATTTCATCTGCCGCCTCCCCGGCCCTATATGTTCTTAAACAAGACCTGAGCGATCCGTCAGAACCCTCCCACGCCATAAATAATCCGTTCTTAATTTTGCCGGCGATCGTTTCCATATAGGTATCAATTATATTGGATATCTGTCGTTGCAGTTTATCATATTTTGATTCCAGCATTATTTCATTGAACACACCCATAAGTTTCTGGTTAAGCGACTGGATCTGTTCGAGATATTCCCTAAAAAAAGAAGTATAGGCATTTGTTTCTTCTTCTCTTAAATTAATTTTCATCTGTTTCCTTATTCTCCAATATAAATTCTCCCCCGGTACATTTCTGTACCGAGGGGCTGCTTAAGCGTTGAGTAACCGTTCGATAAAATCAGGTGCCTGTATTTCATCAAGATTCGATTTATACATCTTAAATGGAATATCAAATCCCTTACTTCTGATACCAAAGTTTACCACTATAGAGTCAAGCGGCTGCTTCGTATACCTAATATCGAACATAGAATAAAATTTTTCAATATTTCCTGTAATAAAGGCATAATCAAACGCCTTCCGTATTAGTGTATCTCTTAATTCTGATGTGATAATGCTTATAACAAGTATATTTTGGTTGATCGCATTCCGAATTATTTCTATTAATTGATTGGGTACTTTTTCAATTTCATCCAATCCATTGATCCAAAATACTACTTTTTTAAAATCCCTTATTGACGATTCTCCCGTATATTGTCCGGCAAACCAATCAAAGACATCCGCAGCGATCACTCTGGTTTTTTCATCAAGCCTCTCACCATTTAATTCCCATCTTATCGAGCTGCCGTCAAAGGAATATTCCACCTCCGGGGTGAGAGGTTTATCTTTCCTGTAACCTAACTGCGTATACGAAGTATCAAAAATATAACTCATGAATTCATTCATATGCACCATCATTCGATCTTCTGCCTCTTTCAGTTCAAGGGGTTCTGCTTCCAATACTGAAATTTGATTTTGTATGTCTTGTTTTTCTTCCGCCAACTTTCTCAATTGATCAGCAATATCCTTTTTCGACTCATAATCCTTTTTATATACTTTGACCGCTGATTCAACAGAAGAATAGATTTTCTCCAGTACAGGCGACAGTGTCGTCTGTACTGGAATTTTTCCTTCATACCTGTCTGCAAAAAACATGATCGCTCTTTTAAAAATCTTATTCCTCAGTATTGCCAGATCTTTCTGATTTCTTTCATGTTCATTTTTACATTCAATTTTTGACAATGCCTCAATCCTTGTGTTCAATATTTCCAAACTTCTTTGGGAAGCAATGATCAAATCAAGATTCGTGGAAAATGCGGAGACCACGTCATTATAGCAATTCAATTCTGTCAGATTTACTTTGATATGATCTGTCGGTATCAATTCAATATTATAAGAACATTTTTCCAGGAAATTTATTATGGGAGAAGCCAATCTTTTATCATTTTCCCGGTTAAACTCAAAAATTCGATGATCGACTTCCGATAGTCTGTCCGATAATTTCTGTTTCATCTGCTTTTTCTTATTATATTGTTCAACCTTCAATGGATCCCGGAGAAGCCGGACCAAATCCTCTTCGTCACTTTTTATGACGGGTAATGATCCCGAATTATTATCCACATATTTCCTCGATAAGGTACGAAGATAATACATTAACTCCAAAAACTCTATCGCATCATCTACATCGCATGGATAATACTGATGAATATCCGACTTTGGAATATCAAGATCGATCCGATATTTTCCAAAAACCAAATTATTCAATTCCATACCAAAATGATATGTTACTTCATTTGACCTTATTAAATTTTCTGTGAGAAGCTTTCTGATCCTCGCAGCGTTATCCGGCTCAGGGCATGCGATCATAATGCCCTTATTTCTACCCTTTTCAATGTAAAATGATACTTTATCATTTGGTTTTGGCGAATAAAGAACTGTTTTCCCCAAAATAACAGCGTCAAACAGAGCGTTGTTCTGCATCACCAACTCATTCTTTCTATCTTTGATGGCATCCAGATCAGCGCGATACGCTGTTTCCGTCTCCTGCAGTTCCTCTCTGTAAAACTTCTGAGATAACGTCTTATATCGCAGCTCATTCTCATACTGCTTGCCTGCCAGCTTGATCTCATCCAGGAAGACATAAAAAGCTGTTTTGGCGTCATCATCATCGTCATCTTTTTTATCTGTTTCAATAAACGGAACCCTGTACCTTTGATTCTTTTGTACATCACCAGATTCGGTATTAATAAGCACATATCCTCTATCCAGATTTACCGCCTCGCTGTTGCCCAAAATATCCGTAGAGATCTGCTGGTTACAAGGCAGACACATCCTGATTTTAAAATTTGCGAGAGTATTGCCCCTTAATGTTCCGGACATTTCCTGAGAAGCAAAAATCAAATGAAATCCGGTTGCACGTCCCAATTTCGTTATGGAATTAAGCATGGTCTGGATTTCTTCTGCTTCCCTGTTCGTTGCTTCCGTAAAAAGCTGCTGAAACTCATCCACGATCAATAACACCCTGGGAAGCACTAACCCGTATCTGTTGCGGAATTCCTGAATCTTGGTAACTCCAAGTCTCGCAAAAAATTCCTGTCTTGCATTCATGCAGTCCACTAAATATCTGATAAGCGATATAACGTAACGGATCTCACTGGTGGCAGCGCAGGCATTGATATGCGGAGTAAATGGAGTATTCCCATTTTTATCATCCGCATTGTTCATGTATCTGCTTAATTCCACCTTTTTAAAATCTGCCAGATACAGATTAAGTTCCCATGGAGAATATTCAGTGATCAAACTTAATATCAAGGCATTGATATAAACCGATTTGCCGGATCCGGTCCGCCCGGCGATGAGCCCGTGTACATTATCATCGCACATCCTGATAGGAGTAAAAATATCTCTGTCATCATTCAGATTTCCCGGACGCAGATTGATCCCAGTCAGAGTCTTGTCCATCCACATCCGTTCCCCGTCCCCAGCTTTAGATGTCCCTTTCAGTTTCGGAACATGATCCAGTCTAATCCTTTGAAACGAAGCTTTTTTCTTCTGAAACAGCTCATGCGCCTTGCTTGCGTTGTCGCTGACATCATCAAACTCTTTCAGAAATTCCAACGGTTCCGGGCAAATAACGATTTCTTCACTTCCGTCATACAAATATACGTCTGAACTGCCCTTTTTCTTATCAAAAGAAAGACCAAATTCCTCCGCCTTATACTTGGTATTTAAGATCTCAGTATTATTAAATTTTTTAACAAAATTACTTTCATATTCGACCAGATCCAGCTTATCCGATGATCCGGCAGAAACCGTTTCATTATTATTCAAAAAGCCCATTTATATCACCTTAAATATCCTTAAACATCCTTAAACATATTTAACGTCTCTGCTATCTCTTTTGCTCCAGCGGAAGTCCGAGTCACCTCTACCAAAGCATCTTTATTATGTTGCTCCTGAGTTCTTATAAATCCCGCGCTTTCCTGCTTCGCTTCTTTTATTTGAGCCCCAAACTGCTCAAAAGCAATCTTCATAGGTTCTGTGATAGCTTTTACAGCCGGAAGGATCACATTATAAGTCGGATCGTCATTTCCCTTTTCCCTGATCGTCTTAATCGTTGCCTCACCAATAGTTTCAATCCCCTGAGAACTTCTGGTATATATATTTTTCAGTTCATCAAAGTTTTCCGACGTTACTATCGGTCTGCTTGTATCGGCAGTTAATTCTTCCATACAGGTTAATTGCCAAAAATCAGCAAAATGATCTTGGATCCTCCCTTCGATTTCCCTTGCAATCTCCACAGCATCATCTCCTGCCTGACTAATTTTTGAGGCAGCTTCAAACGACCCCTCTCCTGCCATCCATTGGTTAAACGCATCAACAGAAAGCTTTTTAATCTCTTCTTTAAGCTGACGTATCGTATTATTGGCGGCATCTAACATTGGCTTATAACATGTAGTATTACATAAAGCTCCCAGGGCATCATGCATTGTCCTCAACTGTTCGTTAAAGTCAGAACATAAACTTGCATAGATTTTATCTAATTCCCCTTCGATTTCAGTTGTTAAATTAATGTGAATATTCGCAGCCATATTTGTTCTCCTCCTTCCGGTTTCAATACCCACTGGTATATTTCTTTCCATCAAAAATCAGGACTTCACCATTTGCCAGATTCTTGATGTCTTTATAAATGGAATCCTTTTCCTGACTTTCTCTTTTCCACGTGTTTCTCTCACAAATAAATACCGGCAAGAATCCGTATTTTTCACATCCGGTACTCAACATTCTGAGTTCATCATCCAGCTTGTTCCTCTTTTCGTCCGGTTTGAAGATTATATACAAAATATTGTAGGTTAACGGCCTGTCCTGCGAGTTAAACTTGCTTTCATTTAACTCATCAATTGTTTTTCCCATTGCTGCAAGCTTATCCTTCTGCATGGAAAAACTTTTGATTCTTGCTCTGATGTCTTCAATTCTTCCAACCACTTCACCAATATTGAAAGCATTTTTAACATTAGTGCTCATCAGATCGTTTGTTGCGGCATTCCCGTCTACAATAAATTGCATATAGGTCTCTTTGCTGTTAATACGATATACTGCATACATAAGATCAAACATCAAATCATGAATGATCTTATTCACTTCCTCTACTTTCTCTTCAGTAGATGTTATATCATAGTTTACAACAAAGGCTTTTTTGTTGTGATCTACCCGATATATCTTCCTGTGGTTACAGTTATCTCTCTCGTCGTTATCAGGCACAATATACAAGGAATTGTTTAATTTCCCCTTCGTGAAACTCATGGGAGCAATCCATGTTTCATCATTCAGCTTCTCATCGAAGATACTGTACGCGTTTTCAAAAGCTTCCATAAACTGCGTATTTTCTTCTATTTCTTTTTTTAAATTGCGAATCTCTGAATCCAGGCCTTTAACTTTTGATGTCAGTGAGTCAATCTGAATCTGCAATTCTTCTTTTTCTTTATTAAAGTTTGCCCTATCTTTTGCTGCCTTTTCATTAATGCTCTTGATCTCCGCATTGCGATCTCTTTCAATCTGTGCAATTACATTCTCAAATTCTTTCTTAATCAATTTCAAATCGTTTTCATAATCCGATTTAATGTCAGCGTCCTTCGCATCATGCAAATTCTGCGCCTCCGTACGGCCATAATGTACAGCGTACAGTTTATCGCCCATTTCCTTCATCATTGCCAATTCTTTATCTCTGGTAATCTGAGTAGAATGAGCAGCGATACATGGAAACTCATGATAATCAGACGCCAGCGATATATATCTGCATATTTTGGAAAATTCTTTCCTCGTCTTAAATATGGTAAAGGCAGCCAGGGCAATACCTATAACAGCCGTTGCAATCCCTGCCATTTCCGTTACAACAGACATATTTAATGCAAACACAAGAACAACAAATGAAATGATTCCTAATGCAGCCAATATGCCGCCTGCAATAGTAAATATGCCATTGTATTTTGCAAATACGCTTAATTGATCATTATACTGCGTTGCTTCAGATAATTCCGACTGCAATTCGTCGTATTCTTTTGATACCAATATTCCTTTCTGTTTCTCATGCTCTTTTTCATATATGGGACTCAGCTTGCCCTTTTTGATACAGGAAAGCTGCGCCATCCATGTATCGATCCTTCCTTGCAGGGCTACATAGGGGGCATTCTGTTCATCTAAAACCGTAGCGAAGCATGTATCGCCGCTCATTGCATATTCAACGATCTGCTGATCGATTCTGTTATTATTATTACTCTGGGCCCGTCTCTCTAATTCAATATCATTATTATACTGAGATTCTTTGGAATGACACTCGTTTTCCCTCTGATCGATCTTATATTGAAGAGCGGCTGTTTGTCTATCCCTTTCCTGAATTAAATCATTATATATCTTCGTAGGCTCTGAAAGTTCCTGTGTCCTGTCAGAAATAACCGATTCAAGCTGGCTTTCAGCCTTTTCAATAAGCTTTGCATACCTGTTTTGAACCGTTTCTATTTTCTGATCGATATCGAATACTTTTCTGTTAACTCTGTTATTGGCCTTCTGAATTTGATCGTTTATCGCATTTAATCTGGAAATCTTGCTGCTTTCCAACCTTGTAGTCGGAGCATTTTTTAATTTCGCAATGCGAATCTGTTCATTATATTTTCTCTCAGTCTTTTTAAACTCTTTCTGATATCCATCTATTTCATTATTTGTGAATTGAATCTCTTTATTTTTCTCTTCCTGTAGCTGGCCCACTTCTCCATCTCTTCTGGATATTTGCTCAGAAACAGCATTCTGGCAGGCACGAATACCCGGTTGAAATTTATAATTGATAGAATCAATTATCCCCTTGAACTTTTCCACATCAGGTTCAAATTCTGAATTAACATCATCCTGTCTGCTTTTCAGTTCACCAATCTCTGTTTGACAGGCAAGCCGTTCCTGAGTGATTGCATCTTCAAATTCATTGATCCTATCATTAGAGGCTGCAATGAACTGTCGTCTCTGGATCTCGAATTCTAATGCTTTCTTCTCTGTTTCCGTAAGTTCACGATCCGCATCCGCATCATTCCCTAGCAGTTGTGTCAATCTTTCCTTAAGCAGATTATCATTTTCCCGTATATCCTCATCTCGCTTATGGCTCAGTTCGCTCTTTCTTTCCTCAAATTTTCTTTTTTCGTCATCCGTTCTTTTCTGTGCAGAATTTTTCACATCCTGTACAGTTCCGGCAAGATCCCCCTGTTCATAGGAACCCATGGATGACAACCTGCCCTGAAGCCCACTAAGCTCGATGCTGTAAGAATCAAACTTACTTTGCTTCAAAGATAATTCTTCCCTATACTCTTCGTTTTTCTTCTTTTTTTCTGCAAAAGTACCTGAATCAACACAATACTTTTCCAGTGTAATTGCCGGGTTATCCCTTTGCCAACCCAAATCCATTTGTACCTTTCCTCCTCTTCCGCACCACGGCGTCATATTCATTCTTTAACAATTTCAGACATATTATTTATCACAAAATTCACATCTACCATCTATTGAATTAATATGCCTGCCGCATTTAGGGCAGAAAATAGCTTCTTCATTTATCGGGTTATTTAATGAGCTCACCTGCTGTTTTCTCGCCATTTTATTAATTTTTTGAAATGTTAATCCGGAATATTTTTTATGTACGGCAAAACTAATGACAAAGAAGATGATACCAAACAGTAATCCGATAAAAGAAAATCCATTCGCAATTAAGCTGGCAAAGGCATATACCACCAGTGCCCAAACAAGGCTGAACAATATAGCAGCCAACCATGCCAATGATTTAAAGGTTCCCAATAAAATCGGAAATGCAAATCCAACAACGGCTGCAACTATAAAGGAAACGATAGGCGATACATCCCTAAGAGATAGTGCAAAGAGTACAACAAACCCCAGAATATAGGCTTCAATTGAAATCAGTTTCCCGCCCCTCATTTTTGTAAAATTTTCACGGGTAATTTCTGCTTTTGTTTTCCTGCTCACTGAATCTCCTCCCGAATGGCTTTATCCTCTATGTGTTTTACTGCTTTACAGAAGCACAATCTGATAGACTAAGCATACCCCCCCCCGATATGCTTTTGTCAAGGAAAATAATCGCAAAAGTCGGCGTCATCACATTTGATGATTGGCACCGCTTAGCACAGACTCCGAGTTTTGGACAGAAAGATTATAAAGAGAAAGGAAATACGAAAAGCAAATTATAAAAAGTCGAAATATAGAATATTCAAAATCAAAAAAAATGTATGGTTGCAAGGTGGTTGCAGCGCAACACCAGCACTCCATACATCCCTTTCTTTTAAGCGTGTTTAGAGCGACAGACGGGGCTCGAACCCGCGACCTCCACCTTGGCAAGGTGGCGTACTACCAACTGTACTACTGTCGCATTCTGTCCGCTCTCTCGCGGACAATAACTATAATACACAAAGACCCTATAAATGTCAACCACTTTTTTCAAAAACTTTTCCGGCCCGGACACAGGCCCAGCATAGGCTCTGCGCTCAATCCTCCGCCTCTTCTACGTCGCCCGTCCCGATATCTACCATATTAATGGTGCGCCGTTTCAGCCTGGCCTGTTCGGAGGCCTCGAGGATAAAATCCTTGATCTGCTTCGCATTCCTGATATGGACAAGCTGCAGCTCCCTGTTCGTCGTATCGCCGGTATAGCACACTACCGTCCCCAGCTTGAAGGCCCGCTCCCAAAGGCTGGTCCTCAGCTCCACGTCCTGCACTTTATACATATAACAGTCGTTCTCTTTCCGGTTCAGAAATCCTTCCTGGACGGTGATCATCTCATCTTTGATCAAATACCGGGTGAAGGTGAAAGGAAGGCCCAGAAAGCCCCATCTCTTTTTTTCCTGAAAAAACTTCATGACAAACCTCCTTTTCTCTGCGCTTACCGAACAGCCCTGCCTGCCGGGCATCGCGCATCGGACAGTCCTTTTGAAAACAGTATACGGCATCCCGGCGGTTTTTGCAATTCTTTCTTGAAATCACTTTTTCCCTATGATATACTGATTCAAATATATGGATTCGCTGCCCGTCCGGACGCATTTTTCGTCCTGCGCGGCGGCAGACTGGAGGGTATATGACTGCGAAGGATTGTATTCTGAGCCGCAGGAGCATTCGCAAATTTACGGATCAGCCGGTGGATCATGAACTGTTGGAAAGCATCGTTGCCACCGCTTCCTATGCGCCGAGCTGGAAGAATACGCAGATCGTCCGCTATATCGCTGTGGAGGGCGGATTGAAGGACCGCATCGCCGGCGAATGTACTACCGCTTTTCCCAACAACGGCAGGATCATCGAAGGCGCGCCCGTGCTGATCGCCGTCACCGTCATCAAGAACAGATGCGGCTACGAGCGCGACGGTTCCTTTACGACCCCGCGCAAAGACACCTGGCAAATGTTCGATGCCGGGATCGCGTCCCAGACGTTCTGCCTTGCCGCCCATGAGGCGGGGCTTGGTTCCGTTATCATGGGGATCTTTGACCGGGAAAAGGCGGAGACGCTCCTGGAGCTTTCCTCCGACCGGGAACTGGTAGCGCTGATCCCTGTCGGTTATCCCGCAGAGGAACCCGCCGCACCCAGACGGAAAGACGTTTCCGAATTGATCACATTTCAATGAACATCCTATGAGAATCGAAGGGAAGCTCTTCTCTTCGATTTTCTTTGGGCCAAAACCGAAACAAAAAGGAGGACACGCATCCCATGCGACACCTGATGAATCCGCTGGATTTCTCCGTGGAGGAGCTGGACCGGCTCTTCGATCTGGCCAATGACATTGAAAACAATATGCCCAAATACGCCCATGCCTGTGCGGGCAAAAAACTGGCTACCTGTTTTTATGAACCCAGCACCCGCACCCGTTTGAGCTTTGAAGCCGCCATGCTCAACCTCGGCGGTTCCGTCCTCGGTTTTTCCGACGCCAACAGTTCTTCCGCCGCCAAGGGCGAAAGCGTTTCCGATACCATCCGCATCATCTCCTGCTATGCGGATATCTGCGCCATGCGCCATCCCAAGGAGGGCGCGCCTATGGTGGCGGCGGAAAAATCCGGCATCCCCGTGATCAACGCCGGAGACGGCGGACACCAGCATCCTACCCAGACGCTGACCGACCTGCTGACCATCCGTACCCTGCGCGGGCATCTGGACCATTTGACCATCGGGCTCTGCGGCGACTTGAAATTCGGCCGCACCGTCCATTCCTTGATCAACGCCCTCTCCCGCTACGAAGGTATGCGTTTTATCTTCATCTCCCCCGACGAGCTTCGTATTCCCGACTATATCACGGAAATGCTCAAGGAGAAGGACATTCCCTATGAAGAGGTCATCAGCCTGGAAGAAAAGATGCCCGAGCTGGACATCCTTTATATGACCCGCGTGCAAAAGGAACGCTTCTTCAACGAAGAGGATTACATCCGGCTGAAGGATTTCTACATCCTGGATAAAAAGAAAATGCGCTGGGCGCCTGCGGATATGCTGGTACTCCATCCGCTGCCCCGCGTCAACGAAATTTCGGTGGACGTAGACGACGATCCCCGCGCCGTCTATTTCAAACAGGCCCAGTACGGCGTCTATGTCCGTATGGCCCTGATCCTGACGCTGCTCAACATTCAGGTATAAAGGAGGCGCTCCATGTTAAACGTAGGAAAGATCGAAGAAGGCTTTGTACTGGATCACATACAGGCGGGCATGGCGATGTCCATTTATCACCATCTGCAGTTGGACAAACTGGACTGCACCGTGGCCATCATCAAAAACGCCCGCAGCAATAAGATGGAAAAAAAGGATATCCTGAAAGTGGAATGTGATATCGACATGCTGGATCTGGACGTCCTTGGCTTTATCGACCACAACATCACGGTCAACGTGATCAAGAACGGAGAGATCGTGGAAAAGAAAAAGCTCCATCTGCCCAAACAGATCCGCAACGTGATCTACTGCAAGAACCCCCGCTGCATCACTTCCATCGAGCAGGAACTCCCCCATGTGTTCGTGCTGGCCGATCCCCGCAAGGAGATCTACCGCTGCAAATACTGTGAAGAGAAATTCGACCGCCGCAATCTGTAGCAGGGCCGCTATAAGGCCGGAGGAAAAAAGGGGCGCATAAAGGGACGATAACCGATCCATTATGCGCCCTCCCTTTTTCTTCCGACAGCAATTATCTGGTCTGATCCTCGATAAATTCCATCATGGAGGGATTGACCAAAACCCTGATCTGCGTGATACCGGCCATCTGATAAGAGGACAGCTTTCCTTCCTTAAGCTGCGCCAGGATTTCATCTTTGTTTTCCATGAACAGTTCAAATTCGTTTCCAATGTAACGGCGCCGCAGGTAGAGAACCCCCGCCTGATCGGCTGCAGCGTCGGCATTTCCCGACGCGTCGGCCTGCGCGTAATACAGATACGGCGCCACCGCCTGGCGGTTATAGGTCACTTCATAGCGGATAACGTCCTGCGGGACCGTCCGATCCTGTTCCACCAGGGTCGCCCTGGCGTAGTCCCCGCCCTCGCAATAGGCCAGCATCAGCTTCTTTCCTTCCACCGGAGTATAAACGAAGTCCATCGTTTCCGTCGCCATTTCCCCCAGCGTAACCCGGCCTGCGTATTCCAGGGAAGAATATTCTCCAAAGGCGATTCCCGTCCCGATCCCGCCGGCCAGTATGCCGATCACGAAAACGATCCCCGTAACGATCCATATCCTGCGCCTCTTAAGAACCGTATTGCGCAGCCCATCCTTTTCCCTTTTCAGCCTGACGCACAGGGCGAAGCAAAACGCTACAGCGGCCCCCAGGCAAAGGGTCAGCCCCAGACATCCCAGGGTCACGCCTGCGACAGGGTATCCCATAGTCAGGATCACGGCTAACGTCCCCAGGCAGAACAGCACGAGACAGGCCCCGATCCCCAGAAAGGTCCCTGCGCCGATGCAGGCCAGATTCCAGCAGACGGCGGCGCAGCCCAGGATGACGTTCCAGCAAAAGGCCGCAAAACCTGCGCAGCCGCTCCAGCAGACCTGCAGACCCCTTTTTACCCTGCTCCCAAAAGAGACTCTTCCCGTATCCTCCATGTAATTTTCCTCCCGTTTTCTCCTTTGTTTTTCCCAAAACCCATTCTTTTTCGATGCACTGCCGCCAGGCAGCGGCTCTGCCTGCCGTTCCTCCTGTATTTTGTCCGAAGACAGCCCTGTTTCTCCCTGTTTTTTTCTTCTGTCGGCAAAGGGCCTTTTGCAAAAAGAAAAGAACCTGTGGGCAAGCCTCTGGCACGATCTGCCAAACCACAAAAAGAAGCTGAGCAGGCCCGCCCATGCTTTTGCGCACGCCGTCCTTGCCGCCGCTGCCGCTTTCCTGAAAAAACGGCCTGTTTCTTCCAACCCGTGGGAAAGACCCCTTTGGATGCTGCGGCTTTCCTCCCGCTGCTCCTGCGCGCCAAAATCCGCCCGCACATGGTAAGCTTCCAGGATATCCGCCGTCAGATCGTCCAGATCCCCGAATTCTTCCGTGGCTTCTTCCTCCGACAGCCCTTCCGCCACCTTCATATCGATGTGCTGCTCATATTCATCCAGAATATCCCTGCGCTCTACCTCCGTCAGCACAGCGATCCTCGCGTCCAGCTTCGCCAAAAATTCCGCCTTGTTCATTCCTGCCCTCTCTTCTGGTCCTCCAGAAATCCGTTGACCCTTTCGGAAAAAGTAACCCAGTCCTTCTTTAGCGCATCCCGGTATAAAATCCCCGCCGCCGTGATGTGATAATACTTACGGGGCGGCCCTTCCGTAGATTCCCGCAGATATGTCTCAAAATATCTCTCGTTGGTCAGCCGCTTGAGCAGCGGGTAGATCGTCCCCTCGTTGACGTCCACCACCTTGGAGACTTCTTCTACCAGCTCATATCCGTACATGTCCCGACAGCGCACCGATTCCAGCACGATCAGTTCCAGGACCCCTTTTTTAAACTGTGCGTTCATATGGCGCCTTCTCCATGCATGTCATTCGTTCTATGCAGTCATTCTTTTTGTTTCTGCCCTTATCATATCCCCACTATTATGCAATGTCAAGTACTAAATTATTATAAATACCAAAAAATTTTTAATAGTAAACGCCTACAGGATTTTCCATTTCCATACAAGGTTTTTGATACGACAAAGCGACCCGCTCCCAGCCCTCAGGAAACGGATCGCCGTTTTTGCTCTTCTTCTATCCTTATTTTGACGCTTAGCCCAGCGCCACATCCAGCGCCATCATGATCACAAATCCGACGGCAAAGCCGATGGTCCCGATATTGGAATGTTCCCCCTGGGCGCTTTCCGGAACCAGCTCCTCCACCACTACATACAACATGGCCCCGGCGGCGAAGGACAGCAAATAGGGAAGCACAGGTTCTATGAACCGCGCCAGAAGGATCGTCAGAACCGCCGCCACGGGTTCCACAGCGCCGGACAGCGTGCCATGGTAAAACGCTTTCCCTCTGGTTTCCCCGGCGCTGCGCAGAGGAAGGCTTATGATCGCCCCTTCCGGGAAATTCTGAATGGCGATGCCGACGGAAAGCGCCAGTGCGCCCGCCAGGGACACCTCGCTCTCCCCCATCAGGGCGCCCGCCAGCACAACGCCTACCGCCATCCCCTCCGGGATATTATGCAGCGTCACGGCCAGGACAAGCATGGTCGTTTTTTTTAACGGCGCCGGCAGCCCCTCCGAAACGTCGCTGTCCATATGCAAATGCGGCACGACCCGATCCATCAGGAGCAAAAAGGCGATGCCGCAAAGCATTCCGGCCGCCGCAGGAAAAAAAGACAGCCTTCCCATCCCTTCCGCCATTTCCATAGACGGGATCAAAAGCGACCACACCGAAGCGGCCACCATGACGCCGGACGCAAACCCAAGCAGGGCCTTCTGCACCGTCTCTTTCAGTTCGTTCCTCAGGAAAAAAGCGCAGGCGGCCCCTGCCGTCGTGCCGACAAAAGGGATCATAACCCCCCAGAACAATGCCATTTTCTCATCTCCCTCTGATCCGGGCGGCCAGCGAGCAGACGCAGAACAGCCCGAGATCCACTACTACGATACTGGCCCCCGCCGGAGTACCGTACCAAAACGAAATGCCCATCCCCACCAGAAACCCGCACAGGGAAAAGACCACCGCGCCGATGATCACGCTCCGGTAATTTCCAAACAGCCGCATGGCCGTCAGCGCGGGAAAAACGATGAGGCTGGAGATCAGCAGCGCCCCCAGCATCCGCATCCCCAGCACCACCACGATGGCCGTCAGCACCGCCAGCAGCGTATGATACCACTCCGTTTTCATGCCGGTCGCCCGGGCGAATGTTTCATCAAAAGTCACGGCGAACAGTTTTTCATAGAAGAACAGATACAGCACCAGGACGACCGCCGAAAGCGCCACGCTGACCGCCACATCCGTCATGGATACCGCGAGGATGGAACCGAACAGATAGCTGTTTAGCTCCGCGTTCATCCCGGTACTCATGGACGCCACCACGATGCCGATAGCCAGCGCCCCCGTCGAAAAGACCGCCGTAGCCGCATCCCCCTTTAACCGACCCGATTCGCTTAGCCGAAGCAGAAGGAAGGCGGCCAGCACGACCACAGGAACCGCTACCGCCAGCGGCGCAAGATGCAGCGCAGAGGCCACCGCCAGCGCGCCAAAGCCCACATGGGAAAGTCCGTCCCCGATCATGGAATAGCGCTTCAGCACAAGGCTGGCCCCCAGAAGCGCCGCGCAGAGGGATACCAGCGCTCCCACCGTCAGCGCCCTCACCATGAAAGGATAGGACAACATTTCCGATAAATATGCGATCATGTCTCATTTTCCTCCCCGGCATCTGTTCAAAAACTGATCGGCCGCATCGCTGTCCAGATATGCCTGGGTAGTCCCGTAAAAATAACTGGTCTGGGAAAGGTACAGGATGTGGTCCGCATGCCCCAGGGCCTCCTGGATCGCGTGGGACACCATAACCACGGTGATCTTCAATTCCCTGTTCAGATCCAACAGCAGATGATAAAACTCCTCGGTGGCCAAAGGGTCCAGCCCCGCTGTGGGCTCATCCAGCAGGATCAGCTTTTTTGCCGCGCACAGCGACCGGGCCAGCAGCACCCGCTGCCTCTGCCCGCCGGAAAGGTTCCGAAAGCTCTTTTTTTTCAGATCCCGGATCCCCAGAAGATCCATTTTTTCCTCTGCCAGAGCCTTTTCCTTCGCTCCAAACCCGGGGCGCAATCCCCGGCTGTTTAAGCATCCGGAAAGCACCACTTCCCATACGGAGGCCGGAAAATCCCGCTGTACCGGAGTCTGCTGCGGCACATATCCGATCTGAGAACGCCGGATCCCCGTCCCCAGCACAATAGAGCCCGAAGCCGGTTTTTTCAGCCCCAGAAGCCCCTTCATAAGAGTGGACTTCCCCGTTCCGTTCTCCCCGATGATGCAAAGATACTCCCCTTCCCGCACCGTAAAGCTCAGATCGGAGACGACCACCTGATTCTCATAGGATAAGGTGACATGATTACATTGTATGCAGAAAGCTTCCATATTCTCCTCTTTCTGACGCCGTTCACGGGAAAGCGCGCAGCGTTTCCACATTGCGGTACATCAGGGAAATGTAATCCTCCCCGGCCTTTAAATCCTCTGCCGTAATGGAATGGCCGGAATAAAAGACCGCCGTCTTTGCGCCGGAAGCCTCCGCGATGGCCTTCGCGATCCTGCCGTCGGAGAGGTCCATATAGTAAACGACCGGGATTTGCTCCGTGCGCACCTTGTCCGTCAAAAAAGCCACCATGGCCGCATCCGGTTCCGTTTCCTCGCTGCATCCCGGAAACGCCGCGTAATATTCCAGCCCATAGGTCTTCATAAAGTACAAAAGCGGGAACCTGTCCCCAAAGACCAGCGGCCTTTTGCGGGCCGCATCGGCGGCTTCGCGCATGTCCCGATCCAGTTGTTCCAGCCGTTTCTGATACCCGGCGGCATTTTCCTGATACTCCTGCGCGTGGGCCGGATCGCACTCCGACATGACCTGGCAGATCTCCCGGACCAGAAGGATGGCGTTCTTCGGGGAAGTCCACACATGTTCGTCGTATTCCCCCGCTTCCAGATGAACGCCGCCGTCCGCCGTTTCTTCGCCGCTGTTTTCTTCCCTCATCCGCATTCCCTGCGTCGTTTCCTCCATAAGAGGATCTACCCAGTCCAGCAGCGCGCAGGCCTTCGTATGCCCGTCGCTGCCTTCCAGAAGTTCCCGGACCCAGGCGTCCGATTCCCCGCCGGCGTACAGGAAGATATCGCTGTTCATGATCTCGATGATATCCGCCGGGGTCGGTTCGTACGCATGGCTCTCCATGCCGGGCTTGAGCAGCATGACGACCTGCGCCTCCCCTCCCGCGATCTGTCTGGCAAAATCATAGGGCGGAAATATAGTGGCCACGATCTTTAATTTTCCCTCCTGCCCTCCGGCGGAGCCGTCTGCCAAAGCTATACCGCCGCTTCCTGGCATACCTGCCCTGCCGCAGCCGGACAGGCACAGAAACGCCGCCAGGAAAAGACAGAGTTTATTGATCCTTTTCATTCTTTTTCCCATAGTCCGCCACCGAACGCTTTAATTCCTCCAGCGCGTCTGAGAACTTTTTGGAAACCATGGTGGGGTTGCCCCGCAGGATGCCGCGCCGTATGGCGTCCTGGGCATAAGAGGCTGTCTCGCGCCTCTGCATCTGCAATGTAAACTTCTCCCGCAGCTCCTGGATCTCCTGCCGGGGCTCAAAGTGCAGCTCCGGATTGGCCAGCGCCACCCGCAGTTTCTCGAAACGGCTCTCGATCCCGGCCGCCAGCTCCTCACGCCGCTGCTGGATATCCTCCCGGCGCTGCTGGATATCTTCCCGCATATTCTCCACAAATTCGCTGTAGCGCTGTTCGCGCTCCTCTCTCCGGTTCTCCCGCTCTTCCCTGCGGTTCTCCCGTTCCTCGTCCGCCAGGGCCAGGATCACATCCAGACGCCGCTGCATCCGTTCCAGCTCCTGCCGGGCCTGCTCCATTTTGATAAGCACATCCCGCAGATCCAGGGCGGCCTTAAAGGAGAGGGCGAAATCCGCTGTAAAGCAGACCAGCGTGACCATCGTGACCGCCTCCAGAACGCTGTAGGGCAGCGCGTTCATCAGCCGGGCCACCGGCGTATGCACCACATGGGTCATCAGGATCGTCAATCCGCCCCAGGCCAGGGTAGAGCTGAGGCAGATCTGTCCCTGAAAATTGAATTTCTGATTGGAGTAATCCCAGTAGCGCACTTTAAACAGGGATTCCATGGCAACTCCTGTCACATACTCCAGCGCCGTTGCCCCCACGCAGCCCGCCAGATAGGTCAGCACCAGGCTGTCCTGAAAGGGCATGGACACCAGAAGCATCATCAGCGCGCCGCTGCCGTACAGCGGCAGAAAGGGGCCTCTTATAAACCCTCTGTTCACCAGCTTTTTACTCTTTATGGAAACATAGGCGGATTCAAAGCACCACCCGAAAAAGCTATATAAAAAAAACAGAAAAAGCCACTGTATCCAGCTATAACCGTACATTCGATCCTTCCTCCTTTTTCAGACAAACAGATCGATCCCCACCAAAAGCTTTCCCTTGCGGGTGGTATGCTTTTCCCCCTGGAACAAAAATTTGCCAAATCCCCGGACAGACACCGTCTCCCCGGCCTTTAACAAATAACTGTTGTTTTCCAGCAGCCTGCCGCCCACATATACCTTTTTTTGCCTGAAAAGCTCCAGGCTCTTGCTGCGGGACAGATTCCAGACCGCCGCGATCACGCTGTCGCAGCGCGCGGACGCCACGCTTTCCTCCCGATATGAAAGCTTCGGTTCCGGCATCTGTCCTGGATCGGTCACCAGACGGCAGCGCACGCTGCTGTGACGGACCCGTTCCAGATTTTCCACCAAAAAGGGCGCCATGGACTGGGTGCAGAACGCCCAGGCGGACTTTCCTTCCACAAAAATGTCCCCGATCGCGCTCCTGTCGATCCCCAGGTTTAAGATCGCACCCAAAAAATCCCGGTGCGAAAAGTCGTCCGCGAATTTCTCCGAAAGCGGCTCTATCCTGACGCAGGCGATGGGAAAAGGCTCTTCGTAGCCGATCTGCTCCGGGTCGCCAAACCGGGCCATCCGCCGTTGGGCATGCTGCGTTCCCCCGTACAATCGGCAGTCGCGGCGGTTCTGCCCCAGCGCCTCATACAGCGCGTTCTGTTCCGCCAGGGATAAAAAGCCAGTAAAAGTGAACAGGTTCTGTCTCCAGGACCTGTCCGCCAAATCGGAAAACCTGTGTTTTAACTGCTCTAATTCTTTCTCCGTCTCCGCCATCCCGTATCCTCTTGCGGCGCCGTTATAGCGCCTTTTTATGAGAAACTGATGACCGGTTCTTTGGGCTGTTTTGCCTTTGTCACCGAAACCGCGTGCAGCACCGGCCCCTCTCCGTCGTAATCGGCGAAGTATTCGCGCTTCACCACCGCGGTCACTTTCACCCAATCCTGTTCCTTATACAGGCCGATCTTGTCATACACGCACACATAGCCCAGGAAGGTCATATCCTCCGCGCAGCAGGTCATGGCCATGCGTCCCGGCACGAAATACTCCTTCGGAAAACCGTTCGGCTTCATCACCATGGCCACAAATTGTACCGTCTTGCCCTCGTAGCGCTCTAGGTGATCCAGACAGTCCAGATACCAGATGCCATACCCCTGCTCGTCCAGCACGATGGGATCGCTGTTTAAGTCGTAGGGCAGATCTTCCTCAAAGATCTCGTCGATCTCCCCGTTCTTGTCTTCAAAAATAATGTCCGCAGACTGGTTTAGAGCCTTGACGTTGCGCTTGTATACGTTCAGCTCTTCGATGCCGTCGCATCGGTTGAAAATGATCATCTCCGACTTGCGGATCATATCCGAAACCAGGGATTTCATATTGGTAAAATACATGGGGAAGGTGGACGCGTCGATGGTCGTGATCTGCTGTTCCACCCGCCAGTGCCAGGGCAGCCGCAGATCCCGGAATTTCCACATCCCGTTGTATTCGATGATGATGCGTTCCGGCCGATGCTTCTTCTCCAGAGCCGTCATCCGTTCCACCGTAAGGTCCTGCTCGTTCTCAATGACCTCCACCACCGTATTGCTGTGCTTTAGGATGGCCGGATCGTATTCGATCTCCCCCTCCTCACATAGCAGCAGTAGCGTCCTGCCGGAGATCTGAAAATAGGGCTGATCCAGCGTAAAACTGATAAATTCCGTCTTGCCGCTGTCCAGAAAACCATTGATGATATATACCGGTTTCATATGCATCCTACCTTTTATGCGCCAACCTTTCCGAACAATTCCTGCAGCGCCTTTTCCTTCAGTCCGGATCCGATCACGCAGATCTTGCCCGTCACATCCGGCTTGCCGGCGCGTATATCAATCTCGCCCGGCACATAGTCAAAATAGATCCAGGCTCCGTCCCGATCCGGCACCATGCCCTTGGCCCGCAGCACGGCGCCATAGGTCTCTTCCTCCTCCAGCGCCTTTAAGCAGCCCTCGATCTGCTCCCGGGTATAGACAGCGGGCGTCTCCATGCCAAAGCTGTCGAAGATCTCATCGGCGTGATGGTGGTGGTGATGCTCCCCGTGATGATGGTGGCCCTCTTCTTCATGCTCATGGTGATGGTGGCCTTCTTCTTCCTCATGCTCATGGTGATGATGATGGTGGCCCTCTTCCTCATCCTCTTCGTCATGATCGTGATGATGATGGTGGTCATGCTCCTCCTCATCCTCTTCGTCGTGATCGTGATGATGGTGGTGGTCATGCTCCTCCTCGTCATCATGCATGGCCCTGACCTGCTCCATCAGTTCCGCTTCCAGATCCTTCGCCCCTTCAATGGTGGCAAGCACGTCCTTACCGTCCAACTGCGCCAGAGGCGTGGTGATGATGGTCGCCCTGGGATTGTGCTGGCGGATCAGTTCCACCGCCTGCTCGATCTTCTCCTGAGAGGCCACATCCGTGCGGCTTAAAAGGATCGTCCCGGCATGGGCGATCTGATTGACGAAAAATTCTCCGAAATTTTTCAGATAAACCTTACATTTGGAAGCGTCCACGACGGCCACCGCGCTGTTTAACTCCACGTCGGTACCCAGCCCCGCGTTCTGCACGGCCTTCATCACATCGGAAAGCTTCCCGACGCCGGAGGGCTCGATCAGGATGCGCTCAGGGTGATAGGTCGCAAGCACTTCCTTGAGCGAAGTCCCAAAATCCCCTACCAGAGAGCAGCAGATACAGCCAGAATTCATCTCCTTGATCTCAATGCCGGAATCCTTTAAAAATCCGCCGTCGATACCAATCTCCCCAAATTCGTTCTCGATCAGCACCACCTGGCTGCCCGCCAGCGCTTCTTTGAGCAGCTTGCTGATCAGCGTCGTCTTGCCCGCGCCCAGAAACCCGGACACGATATCTATTTTTGTCATGTAGCTCAACCTCCGTTCCCTTTGCAGATCGTTTCTTCAAACGGCCCTTTCGCCGTCTGGTCATCATATTATTGTGCGCTAAATTCAGCGAAAAGTCAACCTGGGAGCCTCAATTTTTGAGAAAATTATCGGCGTTTTGGCAATAGAGCAAAAGACGGACCGGCGGGTCCCTCCTCGGAACGCCGCCGGTCCGTCCGGTCGTAAGCAAAACGATAAGCCGGGTTATGTCTTGAATGGTCATCTATCTAGCCCTGCCGTTGCCGGCAGGGTCAAGCGACCCACCTGAGAGCAGGCCGGGCCGGCCTGTTGCTCTCGTTTCGGTCTTGCTTCGGATGGGGTTTACATGTGCCCCGCCCGTTGCCGGGCGGGCGGTAGTCTCTTACGCTGCCCTTCCACCCTTACCAGGCTGTGCCTGGCGGTTCATTTCTGTTGCACTATCCTTGGAGTCGCCTCCACCGGACGTTATCCGGCATCCTGCCCTGTGAAGCCCGGACTTTCCTCACCTGTCCCCTTTCGGGCGCCGTGCGTACGGCTGACAGCCGCGACCATTTATCTTACTTACGCCTCTATGATCAGATAATAAACCATATCCCCAACAGGATCAAAATGACGCCGCAGATCCGAATGGCTTTGGGCGATTCCACCTTCACCAGATTCATGGAAGAAAGATACTGCAACGTCTTTTTCGGGGCAACGGCCATCGGGATCCCCAAAACCAGCAGGACGGTCCCCCAGATCACTTCCAACATTTCCTTTATCCTCCGTAAATTCCAGGTCTATACGCGGAAGCAGCTTCCGCCCACAAACTCCCGCACAATGGAATTGTTGGGCATATCTTCGCTGGATACGCCCAGAAAATATTCCAGGAACTTCAACAGACGCTTCGCCTCAAAATACTCGGCGTCCTCCTTTTTGATGCTGTAAAGCAGCGGCTGCGCATAAATCTTGAGTACGCTCAGCTCATAGATCAACACGGAATTGAACATAGCGTCGGCGCTTTCCTGATAGGGGAAAATATATTCCTCTTCCCCCCTGCGCACGGAGGGCCATTGGGCGATGGTCTGTTTTGCGCTGATCCCTCTCGTCCTGGCGTCCCGCACCATCCGCCGCAGCAGCCGCCCGTCGGTGGTCGGGATCCGGTTGTGTTCGTCCACGTTGAGGCTGGTGAGGGCGCTGATATAAATTTTATATTTGCTTTCCAGCGGGAGCGCATAGGACATCCTGTCGTTCAGCCCGTGAATCCCCTCGATGACCAGAATATCGTCCTGCTTCAACGTCAGCATATCGCCGTTGTATTCCCGCCGTCCGGTCTTGAAATTATAGGTGGGCATGGACACCGTTTTTCCGGCCAATAGATCGCACATATCCCGGTTGAACTGTTCCACGTCGATGGCTTCCAGACATTCAAAATTATACTGTCCGTTCTCATCCCTGGGCGTATTGTCCCGATCCACGAAGTAATTGTCGATGGCGATGGGATACGGCTGCAGCCCGTGGGTCTTTAACTGCACGGACAGCCGATGGGAAAACGTGGTCTTGCCGGAAGACGAAGGCCCTGCGATCATGACGAACTTCACATGGCCCCGGGATGCGATATCCGAAGCGATGGCGCCGATGCGGCTTTCCTGCATGGCCTCCTGCACCAGGATCAGCTCCGCCAGATCCCCGCCGCAGATCTTATCGTTCAGATCGCCCACGGTATCGATCCCGATGCGCTCCCCCCAGCGGGTGGATTCCAGCAGCGTATGAAACAAATGCTCCCTCTCTTCAAAGGCGGGCACCTTTTCCGGTTCCCGGGCCGAGGGCAGCATCAGCAGCAGCCCTTCGCGGTAAGGCAGCAGATCGAACTGCGTCAGATAGCTTGTATCCGGCACCATGTATCCATAGTTATAATCATAGTAACCGTCCAGACAATAGACGTTGATATAGGAACCCCGGCGGTACTTAAAAAGCTGCACCTTATCCATCATCCCCTGGGAAGCGAACAGCTCGATGGCCTCCTCCGTAGGCCAGGCGGTCTTGGTAAAAGGAAGCGCCTGCCCTACAAGCTCTTCCATTCTCTTTTTAACCGCATCCAAAAAAGGCGCATCGATGGTCAGGCTGCCCCGCGGCGAACAGTACAACCCCTGCCCGATGGAAAATTCCACCTTCATCATGCCTTTCCAGGGCGCGCCGGCCACATCGGCCGCCGCTTTCATCAAAAGCATGATGGCGCTGCGTTCATAGGTATCATGCCCGATCTTATCGTGTACCGTCAGGAAAGAAACAGCGGCCCCGTCCTTCGCCCTGCGAAACAGTTCCTTTATTTTCCCGTCCGCTACGGCCAGCACGATCCTGTGGGCATAGTCCTTTTGAACCTCACCGGCGACCTGTCCGTAGGTCGGTGCGTTTTCATAGACGCATTTTTTACCGTCTACAAATATCTTCATCCGTCCCCTCCTTTATTTTGCCGTCCCTTCCTCCGCTGCAAAATCCTGCAAAAAGCAACGCACCTTTTTGGCGAGTTCCCCTTCCTGCAAAAGCTGGCGCTGCCTCTGCCAAAGGCGTTCTTTTCCTCCCCCATCCCGGGCTGCCCTGCATGCGCCGGTAAGCTGTCCAGTCAATGCAGCGTTCTTTTCTATCGTATGCTCCAAAAAGGCGGAAAAGACCGGCGGCCTGTTCCATAGCAGCTGCGGCCCGAAATGCGTCAGGGCGTCCTTTTTTTCTGCGGGCGTAAACCCTTGCGCCTCCATCCCCTCAAGCAGTCTTTCCTGCCGTTTTGCGGCACGCCCTACCAGGGGGCGGATCGCTTCGCCCTCCTCCTCTACATGGGCCGCCTGTATGACGGGATAGAACTTTCCGTCCTCAAATACCATATCCTCCGCTGTGATCGCAAAGCCATGTTCCATCAGCCAGCCTCGGACCAGCCATACCTCGGACTGGGGCTCCAGGATCAGCCACTTTAAGGCCGCCGTTTTGTCCGGGTGATCGGACAGGATCCTGACGATCAGCCTGCCTCCCATCCCTGCGGCGATCATGGCCTGCGCGCCGCCGTTTCCCACCGGCACCCGCATAAGGCCATCCGAAAGCACCGGCGTGATCCTGTCCTCAAACCCCGCCAGCGCGATATGTTCCCTGGCGCGCTCCAGGGGGCCCATCCGCACGTCGGCTGCATAAACATGGGGGCAAATGCCATGAGAAACCAGATAGAGCGGCACATAACCGTGATCGCAGCCGATATCGGCCGCGATATAACCGGCGGGCACCAGGCCGGCTACCGCCAGCATCCGCGCCGAAAGCGCCGCCGTTTTCCCCTGCGCCGTCAATCCAGATAGTCCTTCAGTTTCCTGCTGCGGCTGGGATGGCGGAGCTTGCGCAGCGCTTTCGCTTCGATCTGACGGATGCGCTCACGGGTGACGGAGAACTCCTTCCCCACCTCTTCCAGCGTCCTGGCCCTGCCGTCATCCAGGCCGAAACGCAGGCGCAGCACCTTCTGTTCCCGTTCGGTCAGCGTGCCCAGCACCTCTACCAACTGTTCCTTTAAGAGCGTAAACGCCGCCGCGTCCGCCGGCACCGGCACGTTGTCATCCTGAATGAAGTCTCCCAGATGGCTGTCTTCTTCCTCGCCGATAGGCGTCTCCAAAGAAACCGGCTCCTGGGAGATCTTCAGGATCTCCCGCACCCGGTCCACCGGCATCTTCATCTCCTCCGCGATCTCCTCCGGAGTGGGTTCACGCCCCAGCTCCTGCAGCAGTTGGCGGCTGACGCGGATCAGCTTGTTGATGGTTTCTACCATATGCACCGGAATGCGGATCGTCCTGGCCTGATCCGCAATGGCCCTGGTAATGGCCTGTCGGATCCACCAGGTCGCATAGGTGGAAAACTTGTATCCTTTGCGATAATCAAATTTCTCCACCGCTTTGATCAGCCCCAGATTGCCCTCCTGGATCAGATCCAAAAACAGCATGCCGCGTCCCACATACCGCTTGGCAATGCTGACCACCAGGCGCAGGTTGGCTTCGGCGAGGCGTTTTTTGGCGTCCTCATCCCCCATCTCCATCCGCTTGGCCAGTTCGATCTCCTCCTCGGCGGAAAGCAGCGGCACCTTGCCGATCTCCTTTAAATACATGCGGACCGGATCTTCGATGCTGATGCCATCCGGAATGGACAAATCCAGGTTCTCGACATCCATTTCCTCCTCCGTCATGAGGATCTCCTCATCGGGGATGTCGTCGTCCTCCGTGATGCGCAGCACATCGATATTATTCTTTTCCAGCGTATCCAGGATCTCGTCGAACTGCTCCTCCTCCAGATGCAGATCGGCAAAATAGTCGCTGATCTCCTGGTATTCCAGCACGTTCTTTTTCTTCCTGGCCAGAACCAGGAGCCCCTTTAACTTCTCCTCGAACTTCGCTCTTGTGTTTTCGTCCATGTCCGTTTACATCCTTCCTGTGTCTGTTTCTATTGTTAACGCTATCGCAGGGAAATATGCGTTTTGCTAAGTTCTTCCAACAGCTTCTTGCCCTCTATCGCGCGCTTTATGGCGTCCGCGTCGCTGCCCAGGGCTTTGCTGTCGCGTTCGTAGCTGTTGCGTTTGACCGTATAGACGATATCCCGGATCGCCTTCTCCTGTTCCTGCAGGCTGTCCATCCGTTCCAGGCGCGCATGGAAAAGGGAAGACACTTCCCGCTGCTCCTCTTCTTCCTCGAACATGCTGACGATCGCTGCCGGATCCACCCCTCCTGCTTCCAGGCCCTCAAACAGCCTGCGCGCCACGGTCACATAGAGATCCTCCGTAAAATCCGACGGAGAGATATACTTTTTGATCTGTGGGTAAAGCTGTGGCTGATCTGCCAGCCAGGTCAGCAGAAGCTTCTGCGCCTTTTTCACCCCATCCTTAGGCGACGTCCTGGCAGATGTCCCGGATTTCGGCCTTTCCGCCGGTTTGGCCAGCCCGTTTTGCAGAGCGTAGCCGTTTACCAGCCTGCGCAGGCCCTCAAATCCGATTCCATAGCGTGCGGCCACCGCCTCCAGGTAATTGTTCCTCTCCACTTCTTCCGGGATCTCGCACAGCTTCCGGGCCACCGCCCGGTGAAAACCGGTCTTTTTCTCGGGATCTGCCATATCGTACCCCTTTTGGATCTGATCCAGTTCAAAGAAAAAGCTGTTCTGCGCCCCGTCGAGCCGCTTCTGGAACTCTTCGGCGCCCCTCGCCTTGATAAATTCGTCCGGATCCTTGTAGGGCCGCAGATCGATGACCCTGCCGGTCATCCCTGCTTCCCGCAGGATCCCGATGGCGCGCAACGCCGCTTTCACCCCGGCCTCATCGCTGTCGTAGGACAAAAGCACTTCATCGGTATAGCGCCTGAGCAGATTCGCCTGCCCGGCCGTGAACGCGGTTCCCAGCGAGGCCACCGCCTGCGTAAAGCCTGCCTGATGCATCGCTATGACATCCATGTATCCTTCGCAGAGGATGAAATTTCCCTTCCGGCTTGTCCGGGCAAAATTCAGGCCGTAGAGATTGCGGCTCTTATCGAAGATCTCCGTCTCCGGCGAATTCAGATATTTGGGCTTGCCGTCCCCCATGACCCGGCCGCCGAAGCCGATGACCCGATGGTTGATATCCTGGATGGGGAACATGACCCGGTTCCAGAATTTATCGTACATCCCGTGCTTTTCATCCACATTGCAAAGGCCCGCGTCCCGGATCAGGTCCTGGCTGTAGTTTTTGGACTTCAAATACCGGATGAGGTCGTCGCTGTACTTGTTGGAATATCCCAGCCCGAAACGGTTCATCGTCTCTTCGGAAAGCTGGCGCTGCTGCAGATACCGCAGCCCCACGCTGCCCTGGCTGCTCCGAAGCTGGTAATAAAAATACTTGGCCGCTTCCTTGTTGATCTCCAAAAGCCGCATCCGGCGGCTCTGGGCCGCTTTCATTTCCTGGGTATATTCGATCTCGGGAAGCGCCACGCCCGCCCGCTGGGCCAGCGCCTGCACTGCCTCCTGAAACGAATACTTTTCATATTCCATCAGAAAGGTGATGACATTCCCCCCCGCGCCGCAGCCAAAGCAATGGTACATCTGTCTACTCGCCGACACGGAAAACGAAGGGGATTTTTCATTGTGGAACGGGCAGAGCCCGAAATAGTTGCTCCCTTTTTTCTGCAGCCTCACATAGCCGGAGATCACATCCACGATATTGTTTTTCATCCTGATCTCTTCGATCAGTTCCTGCGGATAATACATTCCCTGCGTCCGCTCCTTCCCCGCTGCTAGTAACGCCAGGATTTCGGCACAAAGAGTTCCTCGTATTTGGCCAGCGCAAAGCGGTCGGTCATGCTCCCTACATAGTCGCACACCACGCGCTCTTTCGCCTCGCCCTGTCCGATCAGGGCCGTAAAATCCTCCGGCATGGCGTCGATATGGTGCAGGTAATAGTCGTACAGCATCTCCATGAGGATCTCGGCTTTCCCCTCCTCCCCCTTGGCCTGGGGATTAGTGTATACCCTCTCAAACATGAACTGCCGCATTTTCTGCATCGCTTCCTCCACGGGAGGGGACATACAGATCTCCTTTTTCCCGCTGCTGGCGGATACGATATCGTGAATAAAATGATCCAGCCTCTCCCCGGTCGTGTCGCCGATCACCTCCCGGATCGGCTTTGGAACATCCTCTTCCTTTAAAATCCCCGCCCGGATGGCGTCGTCCATGTCATGATGTATGTAGGCGATCTTATCGGAAAGACGGACCACGCAGCCCTCCAGCGTTATCGGATGCCCTGTGGTCTGATGATTCCGAATGCCGTCCCTGACCTCAAAGGTCAGATTCAACCCCTGACCGTCCTTCTCCAGCAGGTCCACCGTCCGCACGCTCTGCTGCGCATGGCAGAACCCATAGGGACAGACCCGGTTTAACGCCCTCTCCCCCGCGTGCCCGAACGGCGTATGCCCCAGATCGTGCCCCAGGGCAATGGCCTCCACCAGTTCTTCATTGAGCCGCAGCGCCCTGGCGATGGTCCTGGCGTTCTGCGAAACCTCCAGCGTATGGGTCAGCCGCGTGCGGTAGTGGTCCCCCATGGGGGACAAAAAAACCTGGGTCTTATCCTTGAGCCGCCGGAAGGCCTTGCTGTGGATAATGCGGTCCCGGTCCCGCTGAAAGACCGGCCGGATATCGCACTGGGGTTCTTCCCGCATCCTGCCGCAGGATCTGTTGCTCAGCGTCGCATACGGGCTTAAATACTGCTCTTCCCATTTTTCCAGATCTTCCCGGATGTTCAACTGCCCCTCCCGTCCATCGCCGCCGGCGATCTATCTGCAAATATCATAGATGAACTCCGCGTTCTTTTCCATCGCTTCATACGCCGTCTTAAAGGGCGACATCTGAAACACATGCCACATACCCTTATAGACGTCGATCCTCACGGGGACGTTGGCCTTTACCAATTTTTTATGCAGATTAACGGCGTCTGATAACAGCATTTCATTGTCCCCCACCTGAATATAGACCGGCGGGAAGCCTTCAAAGTCTCCAAACAGCGGCGAGATCAGCGGATCTGACAGATCCCGTCCCTGCGCATAATTGCTCGTCATCCGCTGCAGGTATTCCGGATCCAGAACCGGATCCAGGCCGGCTTTTGCCGCATAGCTTTTGCCCGAGGCCGTCAAATCCGTCCACGGGGACAGAAGCACCAGCCCCCTGGGCAGAAGCCTGCCCTGGGCTTTCAGCCGCAACACCAGCGAAAGCGCCAGATTGCCCCCTGCGGAATCCCCCGCCACGATCACGTCCCGGGCGCCGTACCCAAACTGCATCAGATGATCCCAGGCCGCCATCGCGTCCTCGCAGGCCGCCGGATATGGAAACTCCGGCGCCAGACGATAATTAAAGCAGAACACATCCATGGAAGTGGACTCGGCCAGCTTCGTGGTCAGCGTCCTGGCGTATACCATGCTTCCCGTAGAATAGCCGCCGCCGTGGCAATAGAGGATGACATATTTTTTCATATGGGCCCTCTGCACCCTGACCCATTCGCAGTCCATCTCCCCGACCTGCACATCCGTATAATCCACGCTGCGTTCCGTACCAAACAAAGCCCCGATCCGTTCCTGGGACTGTCTGTGCCTATCGATATCCGGCTGCTCTACGATACCGTGTACCCGGCGGATCAAATGCATCAGATTTTGATTCTGCTTGTCCGTCAACGCGATACATCCTCCGTTTGCACATACTTATAGATAATACGACTATAACACAAAATCGGCGCGCCGTAAAGAACGCGGTTTCGATTCTCTTGTTTTTCCGGGAAAAAATGTGTATACTCCAGTAAGAAGGCAATATGCACAAGACGGCTGCCGCCAAAACCGCTGCCGGGAAGGAAACTGCCATGACGCAACGCGATCTCACAAAAACCTGGTACGGGCTGGATCTCTCCGCCATCGTCTATCCGACGCTGCAGCGCAGGGATTTTTCTTCCGTATACCGGATCTCCGTCCTTCTGAAAGAGGAAGTGCGCCCTGCGCTTCTGCAGCAGGCCATCGATATTGCCCTGAAGCGTTTCCCCACCTATCGGGCCGCCATGCGCAAGGGGCTGTTCTGGCGCTATCTGGAGCCCAACAACAGGCCGGGGCCTTATGCGCAGCCGGATATCCGCAATTTCTGTATGCCCATGCCCTTCCGGAGCAATAACCGCTACCTGATCCGCTTTTATTATTACGGACGGCGCATCAGCCTGGAAGCCCACCACAGCCTGGGGGACGGCACGGGCGGCATGTGCCTTCTGCAGACTGTGACCGCAGTCTATTTGAGGCTGATGGGCCATTTTGTTTCCAACGGTTACTCTGTCCTTGACGTAGGGCAGCCGCCGGACCCGGAAGAACTGGAAGACGCCTATATGCGCTATGCCAACGCCAAGGTCCGGCCGCAGCGCCCCGCCGAGCGGGCTTACCGCGTCCGGGGCATAAAGGAGCCCGTCCATACCTTCAACGTCATCGCGGGCGTCCTGCCGCTGGATGAGGTTCAAAAAAAGCGCGGCAATATAGCGTCTCGATCACGGAATACCTGAATGCGGTCCTGCTTTACGCGCTTTTAGACAAGCAGGCCCAGTCCCCCCATTTTAAGCTGCGCCCCGTGCGCATCGCTATGCCGGTGAACCTGCGCCGCTTTTTCCCTTCCCGGACGCTGCGCAATTTCATCACCATGGTCTATCCTTCCATCGATCCCAGGCTGGGGGATTACACCTTTGAAGAGATCGTAACGCAGGTACACAACTATATGCGCTACTATATCAACGACAAATTCCTGCGGGGGGACATCACCACCAACGCCGCCACCAAGAGAAACCCCCTGATCCGCATCGTCCCGCTGTTTATCAAGGATTTCTTCGTCCGGCTCTTCTATTCCCGGGTCCAGGACAGACATTCCTCCGCCGGGCTGACCAATATGGGCGCGGTCAAGGTCCCCGAGGACATGAAACCCTATCTGGAGCGGTTCGATATTTATATGGGAGTCCCCTACTCGGCGCGTACCAACTGCGCCGTTATCAGCTATGAAAACCTGCTGACCATCAATTTTGCAAGCTGTATCGTAGAAACCGACGTGGAGCGCCGCTTTTTCAGAAAGCTCGTGGAGGACGGCATCCCCGTTACGATCGAAAGCAACCGGAAGGGAGAATAAAATGTCCTACTGTGTAAACTGCGGGGTCAAACTGGATCCGTCCTTAAAACGCTGTCCGCTGTGCAATACCCCGGTCCTCAATCCCAACGAAACAACCTGTGCAGCGCCTTCCCCTTTCCCCGAAAAAACGGGGCAGGTAGAGGTCGTCAAAAGCAGGGATCTGGCCATCCTGTTATCCGTTTCCCTGATCGCCACCGCGGCGGTCAGCGCGCTTTTAAACCTTCTGGTCTTTTCCTCCGGTCTGTGGTCCCTGTATGTGGTGGGCGCCTGTCTGGTACTCTGGGTGCTGGCCCTCCCCGCCGTCATCTACAGCCGCCTGCCCATCTACGGGTATCTGCTTTGCGACGGGATCGCCATCGCGCTGTATCAGTATATGATCAGCTTCAATACCGCCAGCCACAGGTGGTTTTACGGCCTGGGGCTGCCCATCACAGCGCTGTGTACCGTGATCGCCCTGGCCTTTTCCCTTCTCGTCCGGCGCCTGTCCTCGGCTTTTTTGATGGTGGGGCTGTACGCTTTCCTGAGTATCGCCCTATTCTGCGTCGGGCTGGAACTGCTGATCCGCCATTACCTGGAAGCGCCCCTTTTGCTCACCTGGTCGGCTATCGTCCTGGCCATCTGCACCGTCATCGCGATCTCCCTGATCACGATCCTTTCCCGCTCCCGTCTGCGCGACGCGGTGCGCAGGCGTCTGCACTTCTGATACGCTATCGCACTGCCCATCGTTCTCAGGCGTGGGCTGTTTCCGCTTCCTCCAGGCTCTTATACCCGTAAAACGCCGTTTCATTGGCGAGGATGGCAAGCAGCAGATTTTCCCCTGCTTCACGGGCTTTGCGCATCTGCTCCAAAAGAAGGGAAAGGGTGTTTTCCGAATAGGTCATCAGCTCGCCCCTCAGATAGCTCTCCGAAGAGGAACCCTCGTAGGCGCTGTCCTCCTGCGTGGTGAGCGCCCTCCCGTTCTTGCGCAGATTCGGGTAACGTTCCAACGCCTGGCGATCCCATTCCAGGTGAATGGAAACCATCTCTTCGATCATTTCCCGCTTTTTGTCCGAAACCGCAGGCAGATACTCCCGCAGCGCTTCATATTCCTGGGGGTAAGTCGTCTCCATCATATAACCGTACTTTTCAAAGACCGGATTTCGGCCCTGCGCGCTGGCCTGCGCAAGATCCTCCCAGTAACTTGTCAGCACCTCATCGGAATACGCCATCCACTGGCTCATGCGCATCTTAAAAAACGTATCCGGATCGTCCTGGCAGGACGCCCTTCCGCCGGTGTTATGCACCTGTTGAAACAGCTCCCATTCCGCAGATGCAATATCAAAAATCAACTGTTCCCTCGCCGTGATCCCTTCCATGCCAATCCCTCCTGTGCGATTTTTTTAAAGGCCGCAGGGCCAAAAAAGTTTCCAATGCGACAAGAAGAAGCACTTCATGTGAAGTGCTTCTCATCGTGCAGGAAAAGAGACTTGAACTCTCATGGTATTGCTACCATACGGACCTGAACCGTACGCGTCTGCCAATTCCGCCATTCCTGCAAAACCGGATATCAGTTGTTGACTGCGGAAGATGGGACTTGAACTACCACCTGTTTTACAGTACTTCCTTATTTTATCACGTTTCTAGGTTTTGTCAACCATATATTTTTCCTTGAGTTTCCGTAGTTTGTAGGTTTACAATACATGTGTTACAACTGAATAATTAAAAAAGCAGAGATCCCTCTTTTGTGTTATATTTTAGTC
>CANQFM010000020.1 GCA_947598825.1 uncultured Eisenbergiella sp.
CGCCTTTGCATACGGCGCAGCCGGGCCGTTGCCGGTTGACAGCGAAAGGACAACTCATTATACTTATTTTGACCGTTTCAACGGCCAAAACCGTACGGGATGAGGAGATTTTATGCCATGAAAAAAATGACCGAACTGGAATCCATGCTGCGCGCCATCGACCACAGGGGGTATCCCGCCTACAAATCCCTGGCCGGGAGCTATGATTTCACCGATTTTATTTTATCCATCGACCATGTGCAGGGGGATCCCTTCGCGTCCCCTTCCCGGCTGAGTATTTACGTCAGCCGCCGCCGTGCAGGCTTTCCGGACGCCTATCTGGATCAGCCCTGGAAACGCACCGCCCTGGCGGACTATGTGCTGCGCGCCTTCGGGCGGGCCATCGGACGTTTTACCTTTCAGGCCGGCGGCTCCGGCAAAAGCGGGCTGATCGGGGTCAGCCGTCCCGGCCAGGAAGTACTGTCCCGTTCCGCCTGTGAATTTTCCCAGACCGACCTGATCGTGCGTTTTGAAGTGGGCTTTCCGGCCGCCGGCCGCACGGTGCTGGCCGGCGAACTGGCAAAGATCCTGTTCGATTATCTGCCAAAATGCGCAAAGAGCGCCCTTTTTTACCGCTCCCTTCCGGAAGGGGACGTGCGGGACGCCGTTTATCTGGCCGAGGACCAGCATTACATCCGCAGCCAGCTTAAAGAGCGCGATCTTGCGGCGTTTGTGGCGGACGGCTCCATCCTGCCCCGGGAAAGCGGCGTTTCTGACCGTCCTATGAAGCAGGCGGTTGTCTTTTGTTCTCCTGAATCCCTGGCTGTCACGCTCACCCTCCCCCATCGCGGCGCGCTGCGGGGCATGGGCATCCGGAGCGGCATCACGCTGATCGCCGGCGGCGGTTACCATGGCAAATCCACGCTCTTAAAGGCGCTAGAAAGGGGCGTTTACGACCATATCGCCGGGGATGGCCGGGAATTTGTCCTCACAGACTCCACCGCCGTCAAGCTGCGGGCCGAGGATGGACGCAAAATCACCGGCGTGGACATTTCGCTGTTCATCAACGATCTGCCCAACGGCTCCGACACCCACCGTTTTTCCACGCTGGATGCCAGCGGTTCCACCTCCCAGGCTGCGGCCATCGTAGAAGGGCTGGAAGCCGGAAGTCAGCTTTTCCTCATCGACGAGGATACCTCCGCAACCAACTTCATGGTGCGGGACGCGCTGATGCAGCAGGTCGTAGCAAGAAACAAGGAACCCATCACGCCTTTTCTGGAACGGGCCAGGGATCTCTATGAAAAAGCCGGCGTTTCCACGATCCTGGTAGTTGGAAGCTGCGGTTCCTACTTCTATATTGCGGATACCGTCCTGCAGATGGACTGTTACCGCGCGCTGGATATCACCGGACAGGTACAGGACATCCTGACGCAAAGAGGGCCTGAAACCTTCCTCGCCGAGGGCTTTGTCCTGCCTGCGGCCGGACGGCCGCACAACCTAAAGCGCTCCGTTGCAGGGCAAATCGATACGGGACGCGCCCATCGGGGACGCGACGGCGCAGGACGTCCGGAACACGAACACGCCAAAGTCAAGACGCTTGGCAAAACCTCCTTTTCCATCGACAAAGAGACTCTGGATCTGCGCTATGTGGAGCAGCTTGTAGACGGCGAACAGACCGCCGCTCTCGCCTATATGCTTCGATATGCAAAGGAACACTATGGGGATTCCCGACTCACCATGGTACAGGTCGTTGACGCGCTGGAAACTCTTGTGAAGAACAAGGGACTGGCGGCCCTGTGCGAGTCCTCTTATGTGCCGGTCAATCTGGCTCTGCCCCGCAGGCAGGAGATCTTCGCCTGCCTGGACCGCTATTAAATTTCTTTTTCCTGCCGTATATTTCCCTGCCGTATGAGATCGTCCAAAAAACAGGATGCCGACAAAGGCCCTTTTCAAAAGCCTTCCGGCATCCTGCTCTTAGGAAAAGCTATAAACAGCCTTTTCCCTGTTCGTCTTTTCTCATTTTCCGTTGATGTAATTCACCAGGCCGCCTGCGGCGATGATCTTCTGCATGAAAGGCGGAAATGCCTGTCCCTGAAACTGCGTTCCCTTCGTCTTATTGGTAATGACGCCGGTATCGAAGTCCACCTCCACCTCGTCCCCTTCTTCTATGCCCTTCGCCGCCTCCGGGCATTCGATGATGGGCATACCGATGTTGATAGCGTTGCGATAGAAAATGCGGGCGAAAGTCTCCGCAATGACGCAGCTCACGCCGGCCGCCTTGATGGCGATGGGAGCGTGTTCCCGGGAGGATCCGCAGCCGAAATTCTTATCGGCCACGATAATATCGCCGGGCCGTACTTTTTTGATGAAATCCCTGTCGATGTCCTCCATACAGTGCGCCGCCAGCTCCGCCGGATCGGAAGAATTCAGATAGCGCGCGGGGATGATGACGTCGGTATCTACGTTATCCCCATACCGAAAAACTCTGCCTGTTGCTTTTTTCATGATAACCTCTTTTCTGCAGGACACGGCCCTGCGATCTTGCCTGCCACCGCGCTGGCCGCCGCCACGGCGGGACTGGCCAGATAGATTTCCGATTTCACATGGCCCATGCGCCCGACGAAATTGCGGTTCGTCGTGGAAACGCAACGTTCTCCTTCCGCCAGAACGCCCATATACCCGCCCAGACAGGGGCCACAGGTAGGCGTGCTGACGACGGCTCCCGCCTCGATAAAGGTCTTTAGAAGTCCCTCCTGCATGGCCTCCAGATAGACCTGCTGGGTAGCCGGGATCACGATGCAGCGGACCCCCTCCGCCACATGGCGGCCCTTTAAAATTTCCGCCGCCACGCGCATATCCCCGATCCTGCCGTTGGTGCAGGAGCCGATCACGACCTGGTCGATGGCGATATCCTGCCCGATCTCATCGATGGTCTTCGTATTCTCCGGAAGATGCGGGAACGCTACCGTAGGGCGCAGCGTAGAAAGATCTATCGTATATTCCTCATCGTAAATGGCGTCTTCATCCGCCTCATAGACGGTAAAGGGCCTATCGGAATGCTCCTTCATGTAGGCAATGGCCCTTTCATCCACCGGGAAGATCCCGTTCTTGCCGCCCGCTTCGATGGCCATATTGGCAATGGTGAACCTGTCGTCCATGCTCAGGTTCGCCACCCCTTCCCCCACAAACTCCATGGATTTATACAGCGCGCCGTCCACGCCGATCATTCCGATGATATGCAGGATCACATCCTTGCCGCTGACCCATTGGGAGGGCTTGCCGACCAGATAAAAGCGGATCGCAGAGGGCACTTTAAACCAGGCTTTTCCCGTGGCCATGCCGGCGGCCATATCCGTGCTTCCGACGCCGGTGGAAAAAGCGCCCAGCGCGCCATAAGTACAGGTATGAGAATCCGCGCCGATCACCACGTCGCCTGCCACGGTCAGTCCTTTTTCCGGCAACAGGGCGTGTTCAATCCCCATCTGTCCCACTTCAAAGTAATTGGTGATCCCGTTTTTGCGGGCAAATTCCCTGACGCACTTACAGTGTTCCGCCGATTTGATATCCTTGTTGGGCACAAAGTGATCCGGCACCAGGGCGATCTTCTCCCGGTCGAAAACGCCCTCCACCTTCATCTTTTCCATTTCTTTGATGGCCACCGGGCTGGTAATGTCATTGCCAAGCACCAGATCAAGGTCGGCTTCGATCAACTGTCCCGCTTCCACATGATCCAGCCCCGCATGCGCGGCCAGGATCTTCTGTGTCATCGTCATTCCCATATGCGTTTCTCCTTTCGGGGCCTTTCAGCCTGCGTAAATATATCCTGCTTTTGGACGCCGGCCCCATCCGGGCCGTCCCGTCCGATACCACAAGTGTAGCACAGGACCCTGCAAAAGGAAAATACCTTTCTTTTATATTTACTATAAACATCGGTTATAGTATAATTTATTATAATACATTTTCGTTATGGAAGCCTTTCCCTTTGGCAAAGAAGGACGCTTATGGAACAGAATTTCAACCTCTATCACATTTTTTATACCGTCGCCCGCTGCAAAAATATCTCCAGCGCAGCCCGGGAACTCTATATCAGCCAGCCCGCCATCAGCAAAGCGATCTCCCGGCTGGAAACGAATCTGAACACCAGGCTCTTTTTCCGGTCATCCCGCGGCGTCCGGCTGACCGAAGAGGGCGAACTGCTCTTTCATCAGGTAGAAAACGCCTTTCTTTCGATCTCCCACGGAGAAGAACAGCTCGCGCGCATTCACAAGCTCGGCATGGGATATCTCTCTATCGGCGTTTCCAGCACCCTGTGCAAATACGTCCTGCTGCCGATCCTGCGCCCTTTCGTCCGGGAAAATCCCCACATCCAGATCTCCATTTCCTGCCAGTCCTCTTATGAAACCATGCAGGCTTTGGAAAAGGGGGCCGTAGATATCGGCCTGATAGGCGCAACCGATCATATGGAAGCTTTCACTTTCCTGCCCGTCATGGAGATCCAGGATATTTTCGTCGCCACGCGCACCTATCTGGACCATGTAAAAGAGCGTATCTTCACGGACGCCCCGCTTTCTTTCAAAACGGTGTTCGCAGAATCTACGCTCATGCTCTTAAACAAAGAAAATATTACAAGACAATATGTGGACCGCTATCTCTCCCAGGAAAACCTGACTGCGGCCCAGATGATCGAAGTCAGCTCCCTGGACCTGCTCATCGAATTCGCCAAGACCGGCCTTGGGATCGCCTGCGTCATCAGGGATTTCGTCCTGGACGACCTGGCGGACGGCCGCCTTCTCCAGTTGAAAATGCCGGTCTCCATTCCAAAACGGCAAGTCGGCTTCGCCTATCTCAACACTGCTCCTCATCTTGCCTGCGTGCAGAAATTTCTGGATTTTTTTGCAGACGAGGCTGGACGAACAGCAAAAACAGGCCCGCAAGGCACATGAAGATCGCGATGAACTGGGACGTCGAAAGGGCCCCCACATTTCCGCGGATCAGATCGCCCCGGAAATATTCCAGCACAAACCGCCCGACGCTGTAAAAGATCAGATAACAGCCCGCCACCTGTCCGTTTTTCTTCATTTTCCCCGATAAAAACATCAGCAGGCCGAAATGAAGAAAGTTCAGGACGCTGGAAATGATCTGCGTCGGCAGCAGCGGGACGTCGTTGGGGGCATAGGCGGATTCATGAAAGACGATCGCAATGGGGTTGCCCTCCTCCAGCCGGATGCCATAGCAGCAGCCGGCCAGAAAGCAGCCGATCCGTCCGATGCCCTGGGCAAGCGCCAGCGCCGGCGCCACCAGGTCAAACATCTGCAAAAAGACCAGGCCGCTTTTTTTGCAATAAATCCACGCTCCGGCAATGCCGCCGATGATGCTTCCATATACGACCCAGCCGTCCATCAGGCTGTCCAAAAAAAGCGAAGGCTGCGCGATAAGATCGGGAAGCCGCGTGATCAAATATAAAATCTTGGATCCCAGCAGCCCGCTCAGCACGGCCCATATCCCGAAGTTAAAGATCGTGTCCTCGTCTATCCCTCTCCTTTTCGCACGGTATTCCACCATGAAATAAGCGGTCAGAATCCCTATCGCCATCATCAGGCCGTATCCGTGTATGGTCAGCGGCCCGATGGAAAAAAGATCATTTTTCATACCATTCCCCATTCCGGAGCGTTTACGCGACGGGGCGATGAGAAATCCGCGAATGCGGTTTCTCATCTGCCATCAGGGCTATTTGTGACGCTCCGGCACAAATAGCCAAACGAAGGAACTTCGTTTTGTGAAACAATGAGTTATCGAACTCATTTTTTACACTACTCTCCTCGATTTCTGCGCATCCCCGTGACCGCAGGGATTTGGCTACCACCCATTATAACGCATCCTTTCATTTCCCGCAATGCGTTTTAAACGGCTTTTATTCTCTTGGAAATGAAGAACGACAGCATTGACACCAGCCCCAGTGATTCGTATAATAAGTAACAACTCACTGAAGGATGTGCAAGCAACTCCGGCTGATGTTCTGCTTCATATTGCCCCGGCAAACAATTCTGCAGCCTGGAATGTAAAACAGATATAACATCTATAAGAGCAGGAAAAAGAACAAGCCTGATGGGGAGACACAGAATGAAAATTAACAAATGGATCGCAGAAGCGACAGAATGTGATTTCAAAATCGCTCTGGAAACAAGAAAACCTAAAAGCTGGCTCAAAAGCATCAGTGCCTTTGCCAACGGAATTGGCGGGACATTGTTTTTCGGCATTGATGACGATAGAAATATAATTGGTCTGCCCGACGCACAGTCTGATGCCGAGATAATTAGCCGTTTAATAAAAGAACGCATTGCGCCCTTTCCAAACTTTATATTGACACCCGAAAGGGCGGACGGCAAAGACATCCTGATATTAACTGTTTCTGCGGGACAAACAACGCCATATTACTACAAGGCAGATGGTGTGATGGAAGCCTATATCCGCATCGGCAACGAAAGCATTATTGCGCCTGGTTACATCCTGAATCAGTTGATTTTGAAAGGCATGAACCGCACCGTAGATGGACTCGCCACCGAGTATGATTTCAAAGACTACTCTTTTTCCAAACTTCGGGAGAGATACAAGGTATGGACAGGCAACAGTATGGATGATAAGTTGTTCGATTCTTTTGAGATCCGGGATGAACACGGCAAGCTGACAAATGCGGGCGCTCTGATGGCGGACAATTCGCCCGTGCGCCATTCCCGTCTATTCTGCACACGCTGGAACGGACTGGATAAGAGTGGCGGCATGATCGATGCGCTGGACAGTGCAGAGTATTCCGGCAGCCTGATCATTCTTTTGAATGAGGGTGTCAGTTTTGTAAAGCGGAATATGAAAACGCGTTGGAAGAAAACCCCTGATTCTCGGATCGAGATGCCAGATTACTGTGACAGGAGCGTTTTTGAGGCACTTGTAAATGCCCTGATCCACCGAGACTACCTGATTTTAGGCAGCGAAGTTCACATTGATATTTACGATGACCGGCTGACCATCTTTTCACCGGGCGGCATGGCAGATGGAACGAAAATACAGGAACGGGATATTGAAAATGTTTCCTCTACACGGCGTAATCCTATTCTGGCTGATATTTTTGGACGGCTGGGATATATGGAACGTCAAGGCAGCGGCTTTAAAAAAATCACCGATGCCTATCACGCCGCCCACAACTTCCGTTCGGAATTGGAACCTGTCTTCTATTCGGATGTTACTTCATTTCAGGTCACACTGTATAATCTGAATTATGAAGCAGAGGCAGACTTAGGAAAAACTGGGGTTGAAAACATTGCGATTGAGGACAAACATATTGCGATTAAAGTTGCGATTGAGGGATTGACCGCAAGCCAAAACACAATTCGGAAAGCGCAGGCCGTCTTTGAAAAAATGGGAACCGATGGAATATTTGGCCGTTCTGATATTGCGGCTATTACAGGCGATTCTGTAACCGCTGCTGGAAATCTGATTATCAAACTAAAAAAAGCAGGTTTGATCAAAGCAGTCAAAGGATACGGCAAAGGAAAATATACCTTTAAAAATCCAGACAAATAGAGCAACTGCCCGCTATCAGCGCAAAGCCGGTAGCGGGCAATTTGGGTCATATACAAGTTCAATCAGAATCACCTAGCTTCCCCTCTGCGCAGCGTCTCATAATTGTACTTATCCGCCTCGGACACGGCCTCCGTGCGCAGCTCGCCCTCCTGGGAACTAAGGAGCAGATGACTGTTGGCCAAATATTTTTCCAGCCTGTCCGCCCATTCATGGAACAGGCCGTCGTCATAGAGGATATTTCTTCCCCACTGAAAATCCGAGCCAGCGATCTGCTGCAAAGTTCCGGTTCCTCCCAAACGGTACACCTGATACCAGTATTCCCCGAAATCGTCCCGGTCTTCGATGTGTACGCTCAACAGATAAGGCATTTTATCCAGTTCTCCCACATAGAGATTGGCCCAGCCGGCCCGGGCGCTGTGGGCATGCTCTATATGCAGCAGATTTCCGGCCGCATCGGAAATGAGCATCACGCCGCTGTCCCCGTCTCCGATATTGCCCAGATAAATCTCAATTCGCTCCATGCCCGGCGCGTCGGAGACATCCGCTTCCTCCGTCCGCACAAGCTCGTAATACTCTCCCAGCATTTCCTCCAAGGTCCTTCCTTCATTTTCACATATCTCTTCGATCCATGAAGTTTCCGAGGTCAGGGCGATATAGGAAATCCCCTTTCCGATATTGGCGCTCATAAGCTGCGCCTCCACGATCAGGTTGTCCTGAAAGCTGCAAAGTACGGGCACATTCCCGCCTTCAAAGGCATCCGTGATCAGATCGGCAAATTCCTCAAAGCCGACCTCCTCACAGCGGACGCTGTCCATTTCACGGTTCACAAGGAACACGCAGTTATCGGCGAATGTGGGAATCAGCGTAATCTGATCTTCATCCGTAACGGACGCGTCCGTTACATAGCGGTCAAAGCAGCGTGCGCTGCGGCTGATGGAGCGAGGATATACCCAATAGGTTCCGTCCGGCACCTCGGCGGTCAGCTCCATTTCCAGGGTCAATTCCAGAATTTCCTGCTTCTCCTCTGCTTCCAGCCTGCAGGAGACGCCAAAGCCGAACTCCGAAAGGAAGGTATAGACTGCCTCTCTGGGCAGGTTCACCCAGATATCGTTATTCTCTGCGTCCACCTCCGTCACCCGGGTTTCCGCCAGCAGCTTCGTTGCGATCTTTTCCGGGGATTTTAGCAAATATAGATGGTAATCCTCCATCAGATCTCCTTCTTCGAGTACGGCATGATAGATCCGCAGGGTATCGCCCGTTTGTGCCTCCGGCGCCATCCCAAGCGGCACAGCGAAGAGATAATTCCCATCGGGCATGGGCCTCATACCAAAGCCCACACCCATCACCTGGATAGAATCGGCCTTTCGGGAAAACCTTCCCGGATAGGTTTCCAGGATTTCCACCTCCTCTTCGCCCAGAAAGGCGATCCGCACAAGCTGGCCTTCCTCCAGGCCCGAAAAATCCATTTCTATATAAGGCTCTACGGTTTCAGCCTCCGGGATCTCCATCTCTCCGAACTGCGGCACCACGACCACATCGCCGCCAGAGCTTTCCATGGCCTGGATCACGCCGTAAAAGACCTGCTCCTGCGTTTCCTTTCCCTGCTTTCCGGGATTCCCCAGCAAAAAGACGGCGGCCAGCACACAGGCCGCCAAAGCTACAGCCACCAACGCGAAAGCAGGTCTTTTGTAGCGCAGCACGTTTTTGATCCTGCTGCCCGGCTCTCCCTCCCCGAAAGCCAGCGGGATCCCTGCCGTGATCTGCTTCCCCGAGGCCAGCGAAAGCAGGGACGTGGAATATTCCTTTTTTACCCCGTTCCCGATCCGGTAGATCACAGCCTCGTCACAGGACATTTCCATATCCCGCCCGCTCAGGAAAAAGGCCAGCCATACCAGCGGATTAAACCAGTGCAGGCAAAGCGCTATCCAGGCCCCCGCCCTGGTCAGCGGATCTCCCCTGCGGATATGGATGCGCTCATGAAGCAGGATATACTCCAGATCCTTTTCGGGCAGATCCTTTGGCAGATAGATACAGGGCCGCAGGAAACCCAGCACGAAGGGCGTGGCCGCCGCGCCGCTGCGGCGGATGCGGACCCCCGCCGTTCCAAATCGCGCCTGCTTCTTCCTTCCATTCATAACAGGTTTTTCGGATAAGCTCCCGTACTCTTCCGAACCGGCTTCCTCCGCTCTGTGCAGCCTGCGGGAAAGCCGTCCATAGGAAACCGCACCGTAGAGCAGCATACCGATGGCTCCCAGCAGCCAAAGGCGGCTCCCTGCATACAAAAACGTCCGCCAGGTTTCCAGAGTCAAGAGTCTGTTTCCAAAGACTCCCCGGGTTTCTCCCTCGCTTCCGGCCTCTTTCACGCCGCCGGAAGCAACCGTTTCCTGCCCTGCCATGTCCTGCTTAGAAACACTCTCTGCCGCAGGCCTCAAATCTCCAAGCTTCTGCGAAATATATTCCACTGAACCGCTTTCTGCCGTTGGCGCACGCAGCACGCCCAGCAGGGAAAAGCCGCTCTCAAAGGATACGGGACAGAGCAGGCGGAACAGCACCACGGCCCACAGGGCATAGGCAAAGATCCGGGGCGCCCTCCTTAACAGCAGCCGCAGCGCCAGAACGGCCAGGATCATCAGCCCCGCCGTCAGGCTCATATTCAGGATCCGGATAAAAAGATGTGTCAGCGTCATGGCGTTTCCTCCTCATAGGCGTCGATCAGCTCCTTCAACATCCGGACTTCCTCCCCCCGAAGCTTACGCTTTCGTGCAAAAGCCGCCACAAACAACGGCAAAGAGTCCTCGAAATTTTCCCTGATAAACTGCTCTCCTCTGGCGCTCTTAAAATCCTCCCGGCTCATGAGCGCCGTCACCGTGCCGTTTTCATTGGCGAACAGTCCCCGGTCGCAGAGCCGCTTCAGCATCGTGTAGGTGGTCGTTCGTTTCCAGGAAAAGGCTTTCTCACAAAGCCTGGTCAGCTCGCCCGAACGCACCGGCGCATGTTCCCAGATCAACTCCGCGAACCGCTCTTCCATCTCTCCCAGCTTATAGGGTTCCATTGCTCCCGCTCTCCCTTCTTTTGGCGCCATTTCAGTCTCATAGCAGCATACGGCAAAAATGCCGTCTAATGGTATTAGACACTATATAGTCTAATACCATTAGACGGCTCTGTCAAGCTTTTTGTGGCGACTCTTTCTGTTAAGCAAATGCTTTATTGCACTTTCGGAATATTGCCACAAATACTGCCATTGCGATGAAGCAACCGTGCTGTTAAACAACGATAACAAGGGAAGAAAAGAAAAAACAAGGGAAAAGGATCAATGCCCCTCTATATTGTCCGCAAATGGGGCGGACGTATTGAGATAAAAAAGATACGCTCCGTCTTCTGTCTGCGACAGGAAACACCCCCGCTCGTCATAGGGATAGTGTTGAAATAATTTGTTTTCCAGGTCGGTCCGCTGCATTTTTGTTGAAAAGGTAACAGAAGACAGACAGTCGACATGGTTCCCCGTTCCTGATGTATTTCCTGTTTCGGAATAGACGTCTATCAATTCTATATCAGGTACTTCCGCTTTCAAATTTGCGATCAACTGTTTTGTCTGCCTTCTCGTGGCAAGATGATTGACTCCCATACCCAGCGCTTCATAGAGAATCAAAAGCCCTGCCAGGACCAGCGGCAACGATACCACTGCCAGCGCAATCCTTTTTAGCCGTTTCACGGTTTGTCCTCCGGTTTTATTTCTATTTCTTATCATCATTTCAGACATGAAGCAGGTCCGGGAAACTTCGCAATCCCCCTGGGATCGCGAAGTAGCGCAAAACAGCCGGCTTACGCCGGCTGTTTTGCTTAGTTGTTGATCAGTTTGTCTTCGCCGTTCCAGCTATAGAGCTTGCGCAGCTCCGCGCCCACGACCTCGGAGGGGTGCTGGGCCGCTTTTTTGCGCATCGCGTTGAAATGCGGGCTGCCTACCTGGTTCTCCAGCAGCCAGTTCTTGGCGAAGGTGCCGTCCTGGATATCGGAAAGGATCTGCTTCATCGCTTTGCGCGTCTCGTCGGTGATGATCTTCGGCCCGGTGATATAATCGCCAAACTCCGCCGTATTGGAGATGGAGTATCTCATGCCGGCGAAACCGCTCTGATAGATCAGGTCCACGATCAGTTTCATCTCATGGATGCACTCGAAATATGCGTTCTCAGGCGCATAACCGGCTTCTACCAGCGTTTCAAAGCCAGCCTGCATCAGCGCGCAGACGCCGCCGCACAAAACGGCCTGTTCGCCGAAAAGGTCTGTCTCCGTCTCATCCTTAAAGGTCGTCTCCAGTACGCCCGCTCTCGCGCCGCCGATGGCCAGCGCATAGGCCAGCGCCAGATCCAGCGCTTTGCCTGTGGCGTTCTGCTGTACTGCGATGAGGCAGGGCACGCCTTTTCCGGCCTGGTATTCGCTCCTGACGGTATGGCCGGGGCCCTTGGGAGCGATCATGGTCACATCCACATCCTTGGGCGGAACGATCTGGCCGAAATGGATCGCAAAGCCATGGGCGAACATCAGCATCTTTCCTTCGGTCAGGTTGGGCTCGATGGACTCCTTATACATCTTGGCCTGCTTCTCGTCGTTGATCAGGATCATGATGATATCGGCCTTCTTCGCCGCTTCCGCCGCCGTATACACCTCGAAGCCCTGGGCCTGGGCCTTCGCCCAGGATTTGGAACCCTCGTAAAGCCCGATGATGACATGGCATCCGGACTCCTTCGCATTCAGCGCGTGGGCATGTCCCTGGCTGCCGTATCCGATCACGGCGATGGTCTTGCCATCCAGCAGGGAAAGGTTGCAGTCTTCCTGATAATAGATCTTTGACATATTCTTTTCCTCCATACTTTATATTCTTTTGATGTATCCGCATCAGGATGCGCTTTCGCACCGCCGGCGGTCATTCATCAATATATACCACTTTATCCACGCCGCGGCACAGCCCGGCGATGCCGGTACGGGCCAGCTCCAGGATCTCATACCCGTCCAGAAGCTTTAAGAACGCCTCGATCTTGCTCTGGGAACCGGTCAGCTCGATGATCAAATTCTCCGCTCCCACATCGATGATATTGGCCCGAAATACGTTCGCCACAGCGATAATACCCTGACGCTCCAGGGCTGTGGCCTTCACCTTGATCAGCGCCAGCTCCCGGAATACGCTCTCCGAAGGGTCCAGTTCCCGGATATCCCGCACATCCACCAGCTTGGCCACCTGTTTTTCGATCTGATCCAGGATCTCATCGTCCCCGCTGGCCACAATGGTGATCCTGGTAAACCTGGGATCCGCCGTCACGCCTGCCGTAATGCTCTCGATATTGTAGCCGCGTCTGGAAAACAGTCCGGAAATACGGCTCAGCACGCCTGAGGTATTGTCCACAAGAAGCTGGAATGTCTTCTTCTGCATAAGGTTTTCTCCTTCCTCGCCGGATATGTTTAAAGTTTATTCTAGCAACATTATGAACCCCTGTCAACGTATGAGTTCACTTCATGTTACCCATAACCCTACGTTATTCCTGATCGTGGCATTTGGAAAGGGCTACCGTCCCCGTCCTGGCCACCTCCACGATACTGACGGACTGGAGCATCTTCAGAAAAAGCTCCGCCCTCTGGGGGATATCGCACAACTGAATCATCATCTGCGTTCTGGACATGTCCACGATCTGCGCCTTTAAGATATCCGTGATCTCCATGATATCCCGGCGGTTATTGCGGTTATATTTCACCTTGACCAGCATCAGCTCCCGGCTGACCGAATCGTATTCCTCGAAGGTCTTGACCTTGATCACATCCAGCTTTTTATTGAGCTGCTTCTCGATCTGCTCCAGCGTATGGTCGTCCCCGCTGGAAACGATGGTCATGCAGGAGACGGTGGGATCGTCCGTCTCCCCCACCACGAGGCTGTCGATGTTAAACGCCCTTCTGGAAAACAGGCCGGCCACCTTGCACAGCACGCCGGAACGGTTCTCCACCAAAACAGAATAGATCTTTTTCATCTGGCCCTCCTTATTTCACCACATCCATGGGATCGATGACGCATTCCATCAGTACGGATTCATCGCCGCGCAGAAATTCCTCGATCGCGCGGTCTTCCTCTTCGCTTTTTTCCAGGCGGATAAACCGCATCCCATACGCCCGGGCGATACAGGAAAGATCGGGGCTGCCGGACAGGTCTACCACAGAATAGCGGCCGTTGTAGGTATTTTTCTGATATTCCCTCACCATACCCAGATACCGGTTGGCGATCACGACGATCTTCACAGGAACCTGGTGCTGCCGCATCGTAGCCAGCTCCATCATCGACATCTGAAAAGAACCGTCGCCGCAGACCGCCACCACCTGACGGTCGGGAAGTCCCAGCTTTGCCCCCATGGCGGCCGGGATGGAATATCCCATCGTCCCCATACCGCCCGAGGTCAGAAATTTTCCCTCCCGGACGATGCAGTTCTTACACGACCAGATCTGGTTCTGCCCCACGTCGGCCACATAGATGGCGTCCTTTTCCATCCGGTCCGACAGTTTGCTGATAAACCGGGCGGGGTCGACGAACGAAGGATCCGGCCTGCGTTTCTCCGTCAAGGTCCGGCGGTATTCGCACAGCGTCCCGATCCAGGAATCATGGTCCACGTCGATCTCTGTCTCCAGCAGCGCTTCAAAGATATGCTTCGCATCTCCCACCAGCGGGATGGTGGGGCCGGCGTTTTTCCCGATCTCGGCAGGATCTACGTCCATGTGTACCAGCACCTTGTCCCTGGTGATGATCTCCGGCTGGTTCACTGCCCGGTCCGCCACGCGGGCGCCCACCATGATCACCATATCGGCATCGTTCATGGCGCGGTTGGCGCAGGGCGCGCCGTTGTTGCCTACCATGCCGAAAAACAGCTCGTCCTCCGTCTGCATGGCCCCAATGCCCATCATGGTGGTGACTACGGGCACACGGTATTTGTGCGCAAACTGGCTCAGCATCTCCTGGGCCCCGCTTAACAGTACGCCGCCTCCGGCACAGATCACGGGCCTTTTCGCCTTCTGTAACTGGTCCATGACCTTTTTGATCTGTACGGCGTGCCCTTTTACCGTAGGCTTATAGGTACGCAGGTTCACCGTTTCCGGATAGGCAAATTTCCGAAGCGGCGCGTTCTGCACGTCGATGGGCACGTCGATCAGCACCGGCCCCTTACGCCCGGTATTGGCGATATAAAATGCCTCCTTAAAGATCCGGGGGATATCCTCGGCCTTCTTCACCAGATAACTGTATTTCACAAAGGATTCCGCCGCGCCCGTGATATCGGCCTCCTGGAACACATCGCTGCCGATCAGTTCGCTGTTGACCTGACCGGTAATGCAGACCAGGGGAATGCTGTCGGCAAATGCCGTCGCAATGCCCGTGATCAGGTTCGTCGCGCCGGGGCCGCTGGTCACGGCGCAGACGCCCACTTTCCCGGTCACCCTGGCCAGCCCGCTGGCCGCATGCGCCGCGTTCTGCTCCGTCCGGATCAGGATCGTCCTGATATCCGAATCCAGTATGCCGTCGTAAAAGGGACAGATCGCCACGCCCGGATATCCGAACACCATTTCCACGCCTTCCAGTTCAAGGCATTTTACCATTGCCTGCGCACCGTTCATGCCGCATTTCCTCCTTCTTAAAGCGGATCGCCCCTCAGCGGAACCGTCCGAAAAAATTAGCCAGCGGTTCCACGACTTCCCCGAGATTGCGGATCGCCTCATTTAAACTTACAATATCCATGCTTTCGATCTTTTCCATGGCTTCCGACAGGGCTTCGCTGCTCTGTACCACAAGACCCTGTTCATCAAACAGGCCGCTGAAATCGTTCAGCGCATCGTCCAGGATCGCCAGCGTTTCATCCACCAGCTCCAGGGTCTGCGTCGCCTGCCCCATCGCGTCCGACGCCTGGTTCATCGCTTCTACGGCGGTATCCATCGTCACCAGAAGCGGCGGAACGATCCGTAAGAAAACCACAGCCATGATGACCGCGAGGACGCAGCCGGCACATGCAAGGATCTTACTGTAAAAAAGCTGTTTCTTTAACTGCCGGTTGGCATCCTCATTCTCCTTGAGCATCTTTTGCAGCAGTTCTAACAATTCCTGATTTTCCTGCTCCATCATATATCCTTTCTTTCCCGCGTGTCAAGGCGTTTCCCTCTCCCTGATACGGTCTTTATCCTTTTTGTGTTTCACAGTTTCAGCAGCCGTTTTGCCAGCTTTACAGCCTCCGCCGCGTCTCTGGAATATCCGTCCGCCTGAATCTCGTCCGCATAATCCTGGGTGATGACGGCCCCGCCGACGATGATCTTGGCCTTTACGCCCCGCTGTCGCGCCAGGGCGATCACATTGCGCATTTCCTGCATCGTCGTGGTCATCAGGGCGGAAAGGGCGATGATCTGCGCGCCGTTTTTTTCAGCGGCGTCCACGATCGTTTCCTTCGGCACGTCCTTGCCCAGATCGATGACCTGAAAGCCATGATTTTTGAGCATCAGCGCCACCAGGTTTTTGCCGATATCGTGGATATCGCCCTGGACTGTAGCGATCACTACCACAGGCATGTTTTCCATGGCGCCCGACTGAAGCAGAAGCGGCTCCAATACGCCGATGGACAGCTTCATGGCCTCCGCGCCCGCGATCAGTTGCGGTAAAAAGTACCTGCCCTTGTCAAAAAGTTCCCCCACCTGATTGATGGCGGGCAGCAGATAGCCGTTTAAAAGCGTCTGGGGAGACGCGCCGGCGTCCAGGGCTTCCTGGGTCAGCGCCTCTATCTTCCTGCGGTTTCCTTTTAAAACCGCCTCCTGTACCCGCTGCGCTGCGTCCTGCCAGGTTTCTCTCAGGGCTGCGCTGCGGGAGCCGCTTTCCTGGGATTCGCCCTCCGGGGGCGTGGCAGTAGGCTTTTGTTCCTTTGCCTCCGCCGCCTCAGGCGGTTTTTTTGTCTCCCGCTGCAGCGCGGCTTCCTGTTCCCGCTTTTTTTCCCGTTCCTTTGCCTCCTGGGCAAAGGAAATATAACGGATATCGCTCTCTTCCTTCGCCAGGAGCAGATCCCCCGCATAGGCCGCCGCCATCAGCAGTTCCTGGTTCGGATTGGCGATCGCCATCGTCAGTCCGGCGGCAATGGCCATCGTCAGAAAGGCCGCGTTGACAAACCCGCGTTCCGGCAGACCGAACGAGATATTGGAAAGGCCGCAGATGGTGGCCAGGCCTTTTTGCCGACAGTCCCGGATGGTCGCCAGCGTCTCCAGGGCGGCGCTGCGGTTGGCCCCCACCGTAGTGACCAGGCCGTCCACTACGATATCCTGCCTGCTCATGCCCAGTTCCAGCGCCCGATCGACGATCCTGTCGATAATGGCGCTTTTTTCCTCCGGGCTCCTCGGCAGCCCCTCGTCGGACAGCGGCAGCAGAATGAACATCGCCCCGTATTTTTTGACCAGGGGCAGCAGCCTTTCAAATTTCTCTTTTTCCAGGGAAACGGAATTGACCAGGGCCCTGCCCGGATAACGGCGCAGCGCTGCTTCCAACACGTCGATATGGCTGGAGTCCAGAGACAGCGGCAGATCGCTCACCGCCGCGATCTCTTCTATCGCCTGCAGCATCGCCGCCTTTTCGTCGATCCCGCTCATCCCCATATTGACGTCCAGCACCAGCGCGCCGTTTTTTTCCTGTTCCTGGGCGAATTGGGCCACCAGATCGAAATTGCCTTTCCGAAGCTGCTCCTGGAGCTTCTTTTTTCCGGTAGGGTTGATCCGCTCTCCCACGATCAAAAAGGGATCCTGCAGGCCAAAGGACACGGCCCGCCGCTCGGAGGTCAGGATGCGTTTCTCCTGCCGGGGCGAAAAACACGGGCCCTCTTCCGGCAGATTTTCCACCAGTTGCGCGATGTGCGCGGGCGTGGTGCCGCAGCAGCCGCCCAGGATACCGGCGCCGGCCTGGGCCAGACGGCGCATCTGCCGGCCGAACTCTTCCGGCCCCATATCATAGACCGTCTTTCCCGCCTGATCCAGGGACGGCAACCCCGCATTCGGCTTTGCGATGATTGGCACGCGGGAGGCGCCGGCCATCCGCCGGATGACCTCCTCCATCTTATCCGGGCCGGTAGAGCAGTTCGCGCCTACCGCGTCCGCCCCCAGCGACGAAAGCACGGCCGCCGCCGTTTCCGGATCCGTCCCGTACAGACTCCTTTCGTCCGCCTCGAAGGTCATCGTCACCATGACCGGCAAATCCGGGCAGCATTCCTTTGCCGCGATCAGCGCCGCCCTTGACTCCTGCAGGCTCATCATCGTCTCCACCACGAGAAGATCCACTCCCGCTTCGGCCAGATACCCGATCTGCTCCTTATAAACATCCACCAATTCTTCAAAGTCCATGGGGCCCATGGGCGCCAACTGCCGCCCTGTCATGGTCAGATCGCCCGCCACAAATGCCCTGCCCTGCACCGCCCTTTGGGACAGTTCCACCAACCGGCGGTTCAGATCCCCGATCTGGTCTGCCAGGCCAAACTCCCCCAGCTTGATCCGGTTCCCTGAAAAGGTGGGCGCATATACGATCCGGCTGCCGGCCTCCACATAAGCGCGCTGCAGCCGGAGCAGCTCTTCCTCATGCTGCAGGATCCATAGCTCCGGGCATACGCCCGCCGGCATACCGCTCTGCTGCAGGTTCGATCCCGTAGCGCCGTCCAGGATGACCGGCCCGGTTTCAACCATTTGCCTGAATTGTTGCTTCGTCATGCTCTTTCTCCTTTGCGCCCGCTTCCGGACGCTGTGCGTCCATTGTAACATGCCGATTCAAAAAAAGAAAGCAATAAGCGGAAATCAAATTGCTTTTCCTGTCGATTTATGTTAAATTTAAGAGAACGAATGACAGGGAGGAAAAAAGATTGACGAAGAGATCATGCGGGATCCTTGGCATCCTGCTTCTCCTGCTCCTGGCAGGCTGCGGGGAAGACGAATCCCTCACCCGCTTTCACGATGAAATGGACGGTTTTTACCAGTCTCTGTCCGCTTCGGTCAGCGTTCTGGAAAACATAGATCCCCTTTCCGATACGGCCGTGGACGAAATGCTGGCGCAGTTGGACGAGATGGCCGGACTTTTTGAAGGGCTGGCCGCCATAGAGATCCCGGCGGACTATCGGGATCAGTTTGAAAATATCGAGACGATGTCCGATGAAGCTTCCGGTTATATGACGGAGGCCGCCGCCCTCTACCATGAGGTCTATGCCGAAGGCGGCTACGACGACGTAGTGGAGCAGGCGGCGCGGGAAAATTACAACCGGGCCATGAAGCGGATCAATTACATCGCCGTTCTCCTGCAGGGCAGGCTGCCCGACGATGAGAATATCCAGATCCTTTCTGCAGACGAAACCGTGGACTGGAACGGAGGAGAAAGCGCGGCAGAATGAATCTGCCCTGAAACCCCCAAAAAACTTAAAGGCGCTGCGGCATATTTTTTCGCCGTCAGCGCCCTTTTCTTTTCCCTTCAGAATTTCTCGTAGCGGTCCACATCCACTACAAAAACAGTACAGCCGCCCGCTTTCGTATCGATGGGGATCATCGTATGGGTGTTGGGATGCAGATTGCCGGAGGATATGGCCGGCATGGTATATTTGATGGAAGGGCGCAGGCCCGCGCACTCCTGCAGGATCTTCAGCGCTCCCGGCACCAGATCGTCCTCCGTACCGACCACCAGCGTTACATTCTTATTCTTCAAAAAACCGCCCGTCGTCGACAGCTTCGTCACCCAGTACTTGGCCCGGTTCAGCTCCTCTACAGTCTCATCCACATCTTCCGAATGCAGCATGGCAAATATCATTTTCATGGCAGATCCCCCCTCGCTCTGACGTTTTCCTGTCGGATGAACAAAACGCATCCTTCCCTTTAACGCTCATTATATCATCTTTGGGAAATAAAATCCACCACATTTTCCCGATCAAAACGTGAATGGAATCTTTTACAGAGAAAATACTGCGTATGCCCTTTGGGCGCATCCGGCAGGACGCCGAATACGGTATAGCCGCATTTTTCATAAAATCCCAGCGCCTGAAAATCATAGGTATCCAGCTGCGCCAGGCTGCAGCCCATCTCCACGGCCTCCTCTTCCACAGCCGCAAGCAGCGCCGTGGCGATGCCGTTGCCGCGGCAGTCCTCTTTCACCCATAGGGCCTCTATGCGCAGGATATTCCACAGCATGCTGCAGGCCAGGATCCCTCCTATCAGCTCTCCCTCCGGGGACTTTGCGCAGCGGCAGAGCTTGACGAAGGGTTCCTTCTGCGTCGGAGGCGCCTGTTGGAGCGTATAGGCCATCAGCGCATCATCGATCTGCTCTTCCTGAGCCGTATCCGGCACAAAAACCGCATATTCCATAGGAGCGCGTCCTTCCCGTTATAATATAATCATAGCATCCCCAAAGGAGTAAAAACGATACCGGCTGCGCACCGCCTCCGCATAGGCATGCAGCACCGCTTCCCGTCCGGCGAAGGCCGAAACCAGCATCAACAGCGTGGATTGGGGCAGATGAAAATTGGTGATCAGGCCGTCCATGACCTGAAACTGATATCCCGGATAGATAAAAATATCGGTATCGCCGCTGCAGGAGGCCACCCGCCCTGCGCCCACGGCCGCGCTCTCCACGGTGCGGCAGCTTGTGGTGCCCACGCAGATCACACGATGGCCGGACTGTTTGGCGCGGTTGATCTTCTCCGCCGCTTCCCTGCCCACCTGATAGGCTTCCGTGTGCATATGATGCTCCGTCACGTTTTCCACCTTGACGGGCCGAAACGTACCCAGCCCCACATGCAGCGTCACATAGGCCAGTTCGATTCCTTTTTGGGCGGCCTGCTCCAACAGTTCCCGGGTAAAATGCAGCCCGGCCGTGGGCGCGGCCGCGGAACCCTCATATCTGGCATATACCGTCTGATAGCGGTCCCTGTCCTGCAGTTTATGAGTGATATAAGGCGGCAGGGGCATCTCGCCCAGGCTGTCCAGCACCTCTTCCCAGATGCCGTCATAAAAGAAACGCACCAGACGATTGCCCTCCGGAGTTGTTTCCAGGATCTCGGCCTTCAGCCTTCCGTCCCCAAAGACAGCGCGCCCGCCGGGCTTTAGCTTTCTGCCCGGCCTAACCAGCGTCTCCCAGACATCCTTTTCCAGCCGCTTCAAAAGCAGGATCTCCACGGCGGCCCCGGTATCCTCCTTTGTTCCCAAAAGCCGGGCCGGGATCACCTTGGTATCGTTTAGCACCAGGCAGTCGCCGGGGTTTAAAAAGGTAAGGATATCGTGAAAAAACCGGTGCTGCAGCGCACCGGTCCTGCGATCCAGACAAAGCAGCCTGGAGGCCGCGCGGTCCGCCAGCGGGTCCTGCGCGATCAGCTCCTGAGGCAGTTTAAAATCATAATCCGCCGTGCGAAGCCCTTCCAGGGGCTTCGCAGCGGCCGTCGCATTTTCGTTCATCACAGGCACGCTTTCTCCAGAAAAGCTGCATAACCGCGTTTCGCCTCATAGAGATCTGCCTTGCTGGTGGCCTCCCAGGGCGCGTGCATGGAAAGCACGGCTATACCGCAGTCGATTACGTTCATGCCATAACGGGCCAGGATATAGGCGATGGTGCCGCCGCCGCCCTGATCCACTTTGCCCATTTCGGCGGTCTGAAAAGCCACCTGAGCCTGATCCATGATATTGCGGATGTGGGCGATGTATTCCGGATTCGCATCGTTGGACCCGCCTTTTCCCCTGGAACCGGTAAACTTGTTGAATACAATGCCGCGCCCAAAATAAGCCGCGTTCTTCTTTTCAAAGGCCGAAGCGTAGGAAGGGTCGAAGGCCGCGCTGACATCGGAGGAAAGCATGTCGGAGGACGCGAGGCACCTGCGCAGCTTCAGATCCCCCGGCTCTCCGGCCAGCGCCAGAAGCTCCGCCACCGTATTTTCAAAGAACCGGGACTGCATCCCTGTGGCGCCGACGCTGCCGATCTCCTCTTTATCCACCAGAATACAGCAGGCCGTGCGTTCCGTCTGCCCCACCTCCAGCATGGCCGCCAATGAGGTATAGGCGCATACCCGATCGTCCTGGCCGTAAGCCAGGATCATGCTCCGGTCCAAACCGGCCTCCCTGGCCTTGCCTGCGGGCACGACTTCCAGTTCCGCAGAAAGAAAGTCCTCTTCCTCGATCCCGTAGTTTTCCTCCAGAATCTTCAAAATACCTGCCTTGACCGCTTCTTTTTCCTTCTCCGGCAGCGGCTGGCTGCCCACGATCACGTCAAGGGCCTCCCCTTCAATGACCTTGGACGCTTTTTTCTCCATCTGTTCCCCGGACAGGTGGATCAGCAGATCGGAGATAAAAAAGACCGGATCGTCCTCCTCTTCCCCGATGCAGATCTCCACGGTGGTGCCGTCCTTTTTGACCACTACGCCGTGGATCGCCAACGGGATCGTCACCCACTGATATTTCTTCACGCCGCCGTAATAATGGGTGTCCAAAAGCGCAAGATCCGTATCCTCATAAAGAGGATTCTGTTTGACGTCCAGCCTTGGCGAATCGATATGGGCGCCCAGAATGTTCATGCCCTCGGACAGGGGCCTTTTCCCCAGGGAAAACAGGGCCACCGTCTTATTCATCATCACGGCATATACTTTATCGCCGGGTTTTAACGCCGTCCCGTTTTTGACCAGATCAGTCAGTTCCCGGTAGCCTGCGGCCTCCGCCATATTCACCACCTGATCCGTACACTCCCGTTCCGTCTTTCCACCGTCAAGGAAATCCATATACTCCCTGGCCAGGGCGTTCACCTTCTCCAGGGTCTTTTCATCGTAGGATTTCCAGGCATTCCTTCTCTCCATTATCTGTTCGTTCCTTTCTTTCTCTGTTCCCGCAGCACGCCGGCCACCAGCTCCTTCGCCCGGGGCACCTCCTCGTCGTGTATTCTGAATATGCAAGTGATCCTATCCTTATTTTCCATGAAGAAAAATTTTTGTAAAATTCCGTGTTCCACAAACCTGCAGCTATAGGATATCCTGTTCTTGAGAAGGATCTTTTCGATCTTTCTCTTCGTTTCCATGTCGTACACCTTGCAAAAGTCAACCTCATTATTGACCGTTCCGGAAGTCATATTTTTTTTCTCCATCTTGTCCCCCATCACTGTCTCAGTTCAATCCCCAAATGCTCCAATCCGTTTAATATCTTGCGCATCGCAGCGGAAATATCCGCTTCCTCCAGCGTTTTGTCCTTGGCCCGAAACGTCAGCGTATAGGCGATAGACTTGTAACCCTCCCGGATCTGGGAGCCCTCGTAAATATCGAACAGGGAGAACTCCTCCAGGATCTTTCCGCCCCGCTGGGCCAGTACCGCTTCGATCTCGCCTGCCAGGACGGACCTTGGCACCACCATGCTGATATCCCGGTTCACGGAAGGATATTTTGCGATCCCCTCATATTTCCGGTCGAAGGTCGCCTTTGCAGCGATGCCCGGCATATCGAGTACCGCGATATAGGTTCTTGCGCCCAGGCCGTACTGATCTGCCACCCTGGGATGGATCTCGCCCAGATAACCGATGCTCTGGCCTTCATAGGAAATATCCGCCTGACGCCCCGGATGCAGATAGGGCCTGCCTGCTTTGGGATCATAGACGGGACGTTTCTTCATCCCGACATGTTCCAGATATTCCTCCACCACACCCTTCATGGTGAAGAAATCCCCTTCCCCGTAGAACCCCAGCACGAACTGGGTGCGCTCATCGGGCAGCTCAGACGGGCCGCCCTCTTTGGGCAGATAGATCTTGCAGAGTTCATACAGCCTGACGTCCTTGTTGCGGTGGTTATAGTTGAGAGCCAGGCTCGTCAGAAGACCGTTTAACGGGATCGTCCGCATGATGGAATAATCCTCGCCCAGCGGATTAGAAATGGTCACCGTCCGGCGCAGAGGGCTGTCCTTGGGCAGAAGCAGGCGGTCGAATACCTTCGGGCTTTCAAAGGAGAAAGTCATCGCCTGAGAGAAGCCGCAGTATTCCGCGATATCCCGCGCCTTCTGCTCCAGCCTTTCCTGGAAAGAGACCTTACCCGTAGTGGCTTCCCCGGAGGGCAGCGTCGTCGGGATCCGGTCATATCCGTAGAACCGGGCCACTTCCTCCGCGATATCCGCAAATCCTTCCAGATCCTGACGGAAGCTGGGGATCTCGATCTCGTTGGACGCGCTGTCGTATTTTAGCTCCAGGCGCTCAAAGGTATCCAGCATCTCCTGGGTTTCGATCTGCGTGCCGAGGAAACGATTGATCCGTTCCGGCTCGAACTTAATCCGGTTTAAGGGCTTGATGGGCTGGCAGACATCCACCATGCCGCCCACCACTTCGCCGCAGCCCAGCTCCTCGATAAGCTGGCAGGCCCGGTCGATGGCTGCCGCCGCGTTGACCGGATCCAGCCCTTTTTCAAAGATGCTGGAGGCGTCTGTGCGCATACCGATGCGCTTGGCGGATTTGCGGATATTGGGCCCGTTAAAGGTCGCGGCCTCAAACAGCACGCAGGTCACGTCGTCGGTGATCTTGCTGTTCTCACCGCCCATAATGCCCGCGATGCCGATCTCCTTCTCGGCGTCGCAGATCATCAGCACCTCGGAATCCAGCTTGCGCATCTGTCCGTCCAACGTCTGGAACACGTCCCCGTCCTTGGCCCGGCGCACAATGATCTTGTGCCCTGCCACCGTATCCAGATTGAAAGCGTGCATGGGCTGTCCGTATTCCGCCATCACATAATTGGTGATATCCACCAGGTTATTGATAGGGCGGATACCGGCCGCCGCCAGCCTGCGCTGCATCCACTTCGGGGACGGCGCGATCTTGATATTTTTACAGACCCGGGCGCAGTAACGGCTGCACAGATCCGTATCCACCACTTCCACGCTGACGTAATCGTTTACGTCCTCCCCATTGTCATGCACCGTCACCACAGGGGGCACAAAGGGCCGGCGGAAGGTGGCCGCCGCCTCTCTGGCAATGCCCAGGATGCTGTAACAGTCCACCCGGTTATTGGTGATCTCATATTCAAATACCGTGTCCCGAAGTCCCAGCGCTTCTACGGCGTCGACGCCCACCTCGGCGTCCTGGGGGAAAATATAGATTCCGTTTTCCGGCGCCTCCGGGTACATCTCCCGGGAACTGCCCAGTTCTTCGATGGAACACATCATGCCGTTGGAAACGACGCCCCGCAGCCTGCCTGCCTTGATCGCAATGCCGTTCTCCGGCAGAGGGCCGCCGTCATGGCCGCCCGCCACCCTGCCGCCGTCCAGTACCACGGGGACCTTGTCCCCTACCTTGACGTTGGGCGCGCCGGTGACGATCTGCAGCGTTTCGCTGCCGATATTGACCTGACAGACGATCAGCTTGTCCGCATCGGGATGGGCGACGATCTTTTCGATCTGGCCGATCACGATTTTTTCCAGATTTTTGTCCGTCCGGGCATACCCTTCCACTTTGGTGCCGCTCAGGGTCATAGCGTCGCAGTATTCCTGATCGGTACAGGAAAGGCCGGGCACATATGCTTTAATCCAGGATAATGCTGTATTCATCTTTTTCTTCCTTTCCGATTAGAACTGTTTTAAAAATCTCGCGTCGTTCTCATAAAGCAGGCGCATATCGTCGATCTCGTATTTTAACAGCGTGATCCGCTCCAGCCCCACGCCAAAGGCGAAGCCGGAGTACTCCTTAGGATCGATGCCGCTCATGGTCAGCACCTTGGGATGCACCATCCCGCATCCCAGGATCTCGATCCAGCCGGAGCCCTTGCAGAAACGGCAGCCCTTGCCGCCGCACTTAAAGCAGCTTACATCCACCTCGGCGCTGGGTTCCGTAAAAGGAAAATGATGCGGCCTGAATTTCACCCTTGTCTCCTCCCCGAACAGTTCCCGGGCAAACTGGGCCAGCGTCCCTTTCAGATCCGCAAAGGTAATGTTTTTATCGATGACCAGCCCCTCGATCTGATGGAACACCGGGGAATGGGTGGCGTCCACCTCGTCGGCGCGGTACACCCTGCCGGGAGCGATCATACGGATGGGCAGCTTCCCCTTTTCCATGGTACGGACCTGTACGGGAGAAGTCTGGGTGCGCAGCACCACGTCCTCGTTGATGTAAAAGGTGTCCTGTTCATCCCGGGCCGGATGCCCTTTGGGCGTGTTGAGCGCTTCAAAATTGTAGTAATCCTTCTCCACCTCCGGGCCTTCCACCACCTCGTAGCCCATGCCCACGAAGATGCGCTCCACTTCCTCCTGGACGATGGTATTGGGATGCCTGTGCCCCACCCGGTTTTTCTTCGCCGGCAGCGTCACGTCGATGACTTCGCTTTTGAGCCGGGCTTCCCGCAGAAGATCCTCCAGCTTCCCTTTTTCCTCTTCCAGAGCGCGTTCCAGCTCCGTGCGGACCTCATTGACCATCTGCCCCACCTTGGGCCGGTCAGAAGGCGCCACATCCTTCATTCCCTTTAAAAGTTCCGTCAGGACGCCCTTTTTCCCAAGAGCGCCGACCCTGACCTCATTGAGCCTTTCCAGGCTCCCGGACGTTCTGATCTGCTCAAGGACTTCCTCCCTGATCGCCGCCAGCTTTTCCTTCATTCTGATCTCCTTTCTCTTATGCGCATACCGGTTCTGTCCGCCGCCTGTTTTGCAGACATGCGCAAAAAATCCCCGGTTTATCTCTAAACCAGGGACGAAATAAAATTCCGCGGTACCACCCAGATTCCCGCCAAAACAGCGGGCACTCATTCATCGGCGTAACGTGCCTGCACGGTCCGGCTTCATCGCAGGATTTGGGCCGGACAGCTCCGGTGTGAAATTCGACGCTGCATCTTTACCCGGACGCGCTCACAGCCAACGGCCCGTCCTCTCTGCAAGGGAAAATCCAACGCTACTGCCACCTTCACAGCTTTTTACACTATGGAAATTATTTTAAAAAAACAGCTTCAAAAAGTCAAGCACTATTTCTTCATTCCAGCTCGTGAGTGTTTAAGATCCGATTGATGTAAGCCCCCACCAGCAGAAGATACATACAAAAATACATCCAGAGCATGATCACCACAATGGCGGAAAGGCTGCCGTATATGCTCATGGAGTTAAAATGTTCCAGATAAAAGGAAAAGCCAAAGGAAAACAGATTCCAGGATACCGCAGTAAACATGGCCCCGAAAAACTGTCTGCGCACCTGCTGCCTGAAGTTGGGCACCCAGGCGTAGATCAGCATAAACGCGATGGTCAGAATCCCCCAGGTGAAGATTGGCTTCAAATACAGCAAAAGATGCATAAAATCTATCAACACGGGAATATGCTGGCCCAAAAAACGCACCAGCGTATTGCCAAACACCATAAGCACCAGCGAAAGCAGCAGGATCACCAGCATGACAATGGTATGGAAACAGGCGATGATCCTGCGCACCAGATAATTGCGGTCCTCTTTTACGTCGTTGACCACGTTCAGTCCTGTCATCAGCGCCAGCATTCCTTTACCCGCGGACCACAGCGTGACGATGGCCGCGGCCCCCATGGTCCCCACCGTACTCGTATATACGGATTCGATCAAAACCGTCAGAAGCGGCACCAGCGGGGCCGGCATCACCTGCACGGCGGCCAGCAGGTCCGTTTTCTCCAATGGCGTAAAGGGCAGGACGGAACAGATCAGGATGAGAATGGGGATCAGGGAAAGGAACATGAAGAACGCCGCGCTGGCCGCATAAGCGCTCACATTGGTATCCGACATATGCTTCGTAAATTTTTTTCCCGTCCAAATCAGTCTTATCATCTGCCCGTTAAACTCCCGTTCTTTTCTGATAAATATCGGCGATCCTGCAGCCGGGATAGAAAAAGGATAAGATCTCTTCCCCCGTCATTCCCGAAAGCGCCATCTGTCTGGCCCCGTTCTGCGAAAGCCCTATCCCGTGCCCGTAGCCGCCCCCGGAAAGGACATAACCTGTCACGAAACCATCGTTTTTTTTCGTTTCCAGGGTAAAAAATGCGCTGGGCAAAAGGGCGCCTACCTCTACCAGCGTTCCGTCCTGACGCTGCACCTGGGTTGTGCCGTCGCACAGCACGCTTCGGACGGCATATTCGGTCCTGACCACCACAGTAGCCTTCTCGCCTGCGATCTGCAGCGTCCTGACCGCCCCGCCCGGCCCCTGTTCCAAAATCGTCAGATCCCGTATTCTCCCCAGGGAGGGCGGCGTCTGGGAGAGCAGCGTCCCCTCTGCCGTCTGCGTCAGCACGCAGGCGGCGTTGGCCCGGAAACTGGATAAAAGGGCCTGTTCTAACCGTTCTGCCGAAAAAGCATCCACCTCATAACGCCAGCGAAACCACGACTCCTCCTGCTCAAAATACCCGTCCTGGTCCCCGATCTTAAAAGAAGTCAGGTACGGGCAGGCATCGGCCCCGTCCTCCTGCCATACGGAAAGATCCGTTCCAAATCCACAGGAGGTAGAGTAGTAATATGCCTGTGCCACCTGGTCCTGATAAAAAAGCGTCTCCCCGCTGGTCAGGCGCGCCGCCTGGGTACACTGGGCATATTCTCCGATGTTATTATACACCTGATCGCTCACGCTGTCATCCAAATGTGCGCCGAGTTCGGGAATTCCCGCGTGCTGCATCTTCCCATAGGCATAGGTCCTGGCGCATACCGCCTGGCTTTTTAAAGCCTCCAGCGGATAGGAGGCGGGCATCTCGCTGGGGATCACCGCGTATAAATACTCCTCCAGCAAAAGCTCGTTGACCATCGCGATCCCGTCCTTTGTGCGATACAGCTCTATTTTCCCCCGATAGGACGGGGCGCCCTGGGCCCGCTTGAGGTTTCGCACACAGATCTTTCCGGTCAGCACGTCCGGCGACACATAAAGCCTGTCGTCAGACCCGAACAGATCGCTGTCTGCATCCACCGCCAGCGTCTCCCCTGTGCCCAACCGGCTGCGCTGCCACTCTCCGTCCACCAGGGCGCTCACCGTACAGTCGCAGTCCGGCTCCAGCTCTACCCGCTGATGAAACCGTCCGCTATAGCCGGAATTTCGGATCAGCACTCGGATCGTCTCCATGTCCGGCCTGCAAACCGCCAGACCTGCTTCTATCCTGCCGTCCTTTACCACAAAATCCGTGCAGGCTTCTCCCAGCGCCAGATCCTCCTTTTGCAGATCGGCCAGTCCTTCATAGAGACGGTATATTTTCAGATCCTCTGAAAAGGGCAAAAAACCATGGCCTTCCACTTCCGCCCCTTCCGCCAAAACCCGCAGCAGACGCCCCGAGATCCGGTCCTGCTTCAGATCCAGCCGCGTCACCGCGCCCCCTTCCAGGGTCAGATCTGCCACCTGTTCTATACACGAAAGCCCTTCCGCCTGCGCCGATATTGGAACCAAAAAGGCATATCCGTTCCAAAAGCATTCCGCCTGGCCGTCCTGTGCCTCGATCACCCAAACATTTTTCCAAAAAAGGCGCGCCTCCTGTATGTCCCGCACCGCATATAGCTCCCTGTCCCTGGCCACAACAGCTACTTCCTGAAACCGGGCCTCCTGCGTCAAAAGCCGGTCCGTATTGGTCCAGTAAACGCCTTCTTGGGTCAGGACCTGCCGCTCCTGTAAAGGGTTGGCGTTTCCGTCTGTCACCTGGCTTCCGCCGGCATACACCGTGATCTGCGCATCCTGGATCGCTCCCTGCGGATCATAGACGGGCCGCAGGCGGTCAAACCATAAATACCAGATCCTGGCTTCCAGCGTTCCCGTTTCCTGCCCTGTCAGCGTCCCGGCAAGTTCCCGGCTGGTTTCATCCGGGAAAAATTCCAGGATCCGCTTTGCCTGCGCGCCGGTCAGATACCCATCGGCCTGCGCGTCCATTGCATAAAGCTCCTGCAAAAGCTGCCCTGCCCCGGGATCCTGGGCCGTATCCAAAAGAAGCCATGCCAGATTTCCCGCTTCCTGCAAAGAAATTTTCTCCTGTCCTGCCCCCTCCTGCCGGGGAACGATCTGAACCATCGTATTTTTTAACAGCCACATAAGCAGTGCGCAGCCGCATAAAATGAGAGCCGCCCTGAGGATCAGGCCGGCCCTTCGTCCTTCTTTTTCTTCTTTCCGGCCCCCGAATATGTAACGTTTTCCCGTCGGCAAACACCTCCTTCTCCGACTTTTCAAACGCCCTCTGCCCGGTCTGATGCCATAAAACGCCCCGGGCGCACCACTAGATAAAGGGCAGCCCTTCTGGACTGCCCTTTTTCTTTCGTATCCCCAAAATGACGCCCTCCGTCTTCTGACTCCTAGCCTAAGCCAGGTGGGTAACCGCAACCGGCGCTTCTGCCTTCCCCTGCGCAATGGGGGCCTGACATCTACCCGGCAATATAGGAATCCCGTTTAAAGTAAATGTAGGTTCAAAACGACAGAGGTAATCGTTCATTTCAGGTTATTTCTATTATATCCAATCTCCGCACAAAAAACAACAGCAAAATAAAACCAGCATTATTTCGCGCCGCTTCCCTTAAAAACCTGCAGAACGGTCTTCAACAGGATCTTAATATCCAGCAGAAATGACCAATTATCGATATATTCCACATCCAGCTTCACGATCTCTTCAAAATCCGTGATATCGCTTCTGCCGCTGACCTGCCACATCCCTGTGAGCCCGGGCCTGAAGCTCAGACGCTTTTTGTGATAGGGGCTGTACTGGGAAAATTCATCCAGCGTAGGCGGCCTCGTCCCCACAAGGCTCATATCCCCTTTTAAAATATTGAGAAACTGGGGAAATTCATCCAGGCTCGTCCGCCGCAAAAATTTACCGATTTTGGTGATCCTGGGATCGTTCTCCATCTTGAACATCAGGCCGTTCATCTCATTCTGGGCCATCAGCTCTTTTTTTCGTTCCTCCGCGTCCGCGTACATGGAGCGGAATTTGTACATTTTAAAAATACGGCCGTTGCGCCCGACCCGCTTCTGGGCAAAAAAGACCGGCCCCGGAGATTCCAGCTTGATCAGGGGGGCCAGAACCACCGTCAGGACTGCCAGGATCACGCAGCCCACCGCAGCGCCCGCCAGATCTAAAAGACGTTTGAGCATGACCTGGCCCACCGGCACTACCCGGTTCGCATAAGTGACCGTGTAAAACCGCCCGAACTGGGAAAGTTCTTTCTGCCTTGCGCCGTTTAATTCCGGGACAGGAATGCTGTAGTGGATGGTAATGCCCATTTCCGCCAGGATCTCCATCACGTCCTGCAGCTTAAATCCTTTTTTCCCGATCCTGTTTTCCTTTTCCTGTACGGCTACGATCACCTCGTCCAGGGAAGAGGATTTGCAGTAATCCACCAGCAGATCCGCGCTGCAGGCCACCGGAAGGCCCTCGAACTCATTTTCCTTTCCTTTACCGTCAACGATGACAATACCTGTCATTTCATAGCTGTAATCCTTCATCCGCAGCATGTCGTCCGCCAGCGCCTGCGCATTCTGCATGTCCGCCACCAACAGCATCTTCCTTGTCTCGCCAAAGTAGCGGTACAGGGCCGGCAGCGCCAGTTTCCACAACTGATGCACACAGAACATGGCAAGACAATCCAGGATCAGGAAATAGAAAAACACCAGCCTCGAATACGCTTCCAGCAGGTTCAGGAAGTACAGGATCACCGCAGTGCCCGCAAACAATATGATGTTATTGCGTAAAATATGGATCAGCTCATGCAGCGGCCCCCGCAGGAACATGTTGCGGTTCAGGTTTCGGAACAGATTCATGGCCAGAAAAACCGTCAGGCTCGCCCCGAGCAGCATCCCGAAATCCATCCGGATATCGTCGCTGGAAAAAAGACGGCCGTTCCGGATATAGTTGGCCAGAATAAGGCTGACAGTAATACAGATACAGTCCAACAGCAATATGATCAGATTTTGCAGCCGCGATCTCTTCTGGTACATAACAACAGACTCCTTTTTAAAGTATCTTTTCCGTCGGTCATATACGGCGTTTCAACAGCCCACCACCAACATCTGGGCGCGGCCGTGGATCGTAAATGGCACGGAATTGGCGGGCACGAAAATACAGTCCCCGCGGAAAAAGCCGATCCCACGGCCCCTTATGCCCGAAAGCGTACCGCAGCCCGCAGTACACAAAAAAACCTGAAAGGAATTGCTTCCGGTGCGAAACTGCGCCATCTCCCGGCACCGCTCCGTATTGACCAAAAGCCGCTCCACCTGGAAATAGCGGCACCGGCACAACAGCTCCGTCGCGTACCCTTTTCTGTACCGCAGCACGCGCATCGGCTGCCTGGGCTGCGCGCTGCCCTTTAAATTGGCCACTTCCAGGGCTTTTTCAATCTGCAGCGGCCGCTTTGCGCCGTTTTTATCGACTCTGTCGTAATCGTACATCCGGTAAGTGAGGTTGGAGTTTTCCTGGATCTCCGCAATCAGCGCCCCTGCGCCGATCGCATGGACCGTTCCCGCCTCGATATAAAAGACATCGTCCTTTTTGATCTGTACCCTCTGGAGGTATTTTCCCACGGTGCCTTCCCGTAGACTTTTTTCCAACGTTTTCAGATCCATATCCCGATGGAAGCCATAAATCAGACGGGCATCCTTTTTGGCGTCGAGGACATACCACATTTCCGTTTTTCCCAGGGCGCCGTTTTCATGAAGCCGGGCGTAGGCGTCGTCAGGATGTACCTGTACCGACAGATCCTGCTTTGCGTCGATGAATTTGATCAAAATCGGCAGCTCCCCTTCTGTCCTGGGATGGGTGCCCAGAAATTCCGGATGCTCCCTGAGTACCTCGGCCAGGGTCATGCCCTTAAATCCGCCGCTGGCCACCACGCTTGGCCCGTCCGGATGAGTAGAGCATTCCCAGGTCTCCGCCAGCGGCTCCATATCGATCCCCTTGGCGAAATCGTCGTTTAAGCGGTTTCCTCCCCAAAGATAATCTTTTCCCGCAGGGCTTAACAAAAACGGCTTATTCTTCCAGTTCATACTTTTTTTTGTCATGGACACTGATCTCCCTGCCCAGTTGAACTTCGATCATCTTCAATTCCGTATCCGCGATAACCGTATGGCGGCAGCCCGCCTGCATCGTGACCACATCGCCGGCGGAAACGGGCTGTTCCATCCCGTCCACGATCGTCCTGCCGCGTCCGGCGATGACCGTCCAGACTTCATCGCGCCTCTCGTGGCTGTGATAGTTCATGCTCCGGCCCGGATTCAGCGTCACCTTGATAGTCATACTCTCCGCCTCCACGTCCATGACCCGGAAACTCCCCCAGGACTTGTCCGCGAACATGATTTTCTGATCCATCCGCTCCACATAGGGCATGATATAACTCGAACTCTCTTTATCGGAAACCAAAATTCCCTCGGGGCTGGCCGAAACCACCACATCCGAAAGCCCCATACAAAGAACCGGGACGTCCAGTTCGTTGATCACATGCACATTATTACAGGAACTATCCAGCACCGCGCTGCCTACGCTCGGCTCCTCCATCGCCTCCGTCAGCGTATTCCAGGTGCCGAGATCCTTCCATTCCCCGCCAAACCGCAGCACGAAGAGATCGCGTTCCTTTTCCGCGACCGCATGATCAAAGCTGATGCTTTCCAGGGTTTCATATTGGGAAAAAAGATCGTCGTAATCCGTAAATTCGATTTTTTCATGGGCGCGATCCAGGAGATACCCAAGCTGGGACGCGAAGACCCCGCCGTTCCACAGCCCGCCCTGCCGGATATAATCGGCCGCCTGCTTTGCCGCCGGTTTTTCCCAAAACCCCGTCACCCGGCTGACCTCCTTTTCATCGGCGGGCAGGATATACCCGTATTTTTCGCTGGGATAGGAAGGAGCGATCCCCAACAGCAGCAGCTTCGCCATCCCCTCTCGCGCCATCTCTCCCAGGCGGATGACGGCCTCAAAATAACTCTGGTCCGCAAAGGAATCCACGGGGCAGACCACCACCGCCTCTTCCCTTTCGATATGCCTTCTGTCGTGCAGCCAGGCGGCCGCCAGGGCGATGGCCGGAAAAGTATCCCGCCGGCAGGGTTCTACGCAAAGATCCGTCTGGGCGCCCAACTGATTGTGAATAGCTGACACCTGAGCCTTGGAAGTGGCAATCGTAATACCGGCTTTCGGATCCGCTTCCCGGATCTGCCGGTATACCCGCTGCAGCATGGATTCATAGGAACCGGCTTCTGTCTGAAACAGTTTAATGAACTGCTTGGAACGGACGTCATTGGACAGCGGCCAAAGCCGCTTGCCGGAGCCGCCCGACAGTAATATGATGTTCATAGTCTTCTCCAAAAAACAGATCTTTACCGCTCCGCGCGCATGGGATTGTGCAGGAAATCCTCATAGGCGAGGCGGATCCCTTCGCGCAGGGAAGTATGGTATTTCCACCCCAGCTTTTCCAGCTTGGAGACATCAAGAAGTTTCCGGGGCGTGCCGTCCGGTTTGGAAATGTCCCATTTGATCTTCCCCTCATAACCGATCACTTCGGCCACCAGTTCCGTCAGTTCGCGGATCGTCAGCTCCTGCCCGGTGCCCACATTCACCGTTTCATTGCCGGAATAATGATTCATCAAAAAGACGCAGGCCTCGGCCAGATCGTCCACATACAGAAATTCCCGCAGGGGCGCTCCCGTTCCCCAACAGGTCACTTCTGTAAGCCCGGCTTCCTTCGCCTCGTGGAACCGCCGGATCAGGGCCGGAAGCACATGGCTGTGGGTCGGGTGATAATTGTCGTTGGGGCCGTACAGATTCGTAGGCATAGCGGAAATATAATCCGCACCGTACTGCCTGTTTAAAAATTCACAGTATTTCAGCCCGGAGATCTTCGCCAACGCATAGGCTTCATTGGTCTTTTCCAGCTCAGAGGTCAGCAGACAGTTCTCCGACATGGGCTGCGGAGCCATCCTGGGATAGATACAGGAAGAACCTAAAAACAGAAGCTTCCTGCACCCGTTCTCCCAGGCGGAATGGATCACATTCATCTCCAACGTCATGTTGTCATACATAAAGTCCGCCAGGGCTTCCTGGTTAGCGATGATCCCTCCCACCTTTGCGGCTGCCAGAAAGACATAATCGGGCTTTTCTTTTGCAAAAAATTCTTCCACCTGGACCTGCCTGCGCAGATCCAGCTCCCGATGGGTACGGGTGACGATATTGTGGTATCCCTCTTTTTCCAATTCGCGCACGATTGCGGAACCCACCATGCCGCGATGCCCCGCCACATATATTTTCCCATTTTTATCCATCATTTCGGTTGCCTTCTTCCTTTCATGCCTGCATCGCTTCTTTCAGTGTCCGCTCCCGCTTTGCCAGCGCACGGTCATGTCTGGCCATAATGCGCACCAGTTGTTCGTAACTGGTCTTCTGCGGATCCCATCCCAGAACTGTCTTCGCCTTTGTAGGATCTCCCCAAAGATTATCCACATCCGTAGGCCGAAACCACAGCGGATTGACGCAGACCAGCATTTTGCCAGTCTTGCTGTCGTACCCCTTTTCTTCCATCCCGCTGCCCTGCCATACCACGTCGATGCCATTTTCCGCAAAGGCCCTCTGGGTAAAATCCCTGACAGTATGCTGCTCTCCGGTGGCGATCACAAAATCCTCCGGTACGGAATGCTGCAGGATCAACCACATACATTCCACATAATCCTTTGCATAGCCCCAGTCCCGTTTGGAATCCAGATTTCCCAGCTCCAGATGGTCCTGCAGCCCCTCCGCGATCCTGCCCGCCGCTAAAGTGATCTTCCTGGTCACGAAATTTTCCCCGCGGCGTTCGGATTCATGGTTAAATAAAATCCCGTTTACCGCGAACATACCGTAGGCCTCTCTGTACTCCTTAGTGATCCAAAAGCCATATTGTTTTGCCACCGCGTAAGGGCTGTAAGGATGAAAGGGCGTAGTTTCCTTCTGCGGTACTTCCTCCACCTTCCCATACAACTCTGAGGTGGACGCCTGATAGATCCTTGTCTTTTTCGTCAATCCCAGAATGCGCACCGCTTCCAGGATGCGAAGCACGCCCAGCGCGTCCACATCTCCGGAATATTCAGGCACATCGAAAGACACCTGCACATGGGACTGGGCCGCCAGATTATAGATCTCGTCCGGCTGTACGAGAGAAATGATCCGGATCAGCGAAGAGGAATCCGACAGATCCCCGTCGTGCAGCCGAACGCTTCCCGCCGCGATCAGATGGTCGATCCGCGCCATGTTGGAAGTGGACGCCCGCCTTACGATCCCATGCACCTCATATCCCTTTTCCAGCAGAAATTCCGCCAGATAAGAACCGTCCTGTCCTGTAATACCGGTGATCAAAACTTTTTTCATGTCGTTCCTCCGCTCTGTTTATTAAGATGATATCTAATTTTATCTTCATTTTTTCCGGTTTTTAAGTGTAAATGTTGGAACAATATAGCATTATCTTGACTTTTTTGTTATAATGAGAAAAAGGAGGCAAAACATATGGACGCATCCCTTTTTCATCAAAAACTCGTCAGCTCTGACCGCATTATCTATACGCCCTCAGGCTTTGCCAGGATCAATCTGCTCCACCTGCAGGAGATCGGCTCTCTGCAGGCCATGACGCCCCATACCAGCCGCAGGGAAAATCTGTCCTCCTACCTTTTTTTCCTGGTTCAAAAAGGTTCCGGGGAACTGGAATACGATGGCCGGAGCCAGAAGCTTCAGCCGGGGGACTGCGTTTTTATCGACTGCCACAGGCCCTATTTTCACCGCACCTCGCAAGATCTCTGGTCTTTGCAGTGGGTTCATTTTTACGGGCCCAACATGGGCGCCATCTATGAAAAATACCGGGAAAGGGGCGGCCGGCCTTGCTTCCATCCCCAGTCAATAGATCCCTTCGCGCGGCTTTTGGCGGATATCCATGCCCTGGCTGCCTCCTCAGATCATGTCCGCGATATGAAGATCTCCGAGCGTCTTACAGCGCTGCTCTGCCTGTTAATGGAGGAAAGCTGGAACCCGGAACGCAGCCGCACTGCCGGCACGGGAAGGCGCAATCCTCAGGAGATCAAGGAGTATATCGACGAAAACTACAAAAAAAAGCTCACCCTGGATGAGCTTTCAGAACGGTTTTACCTCAACAAATTTTATCTGACCCGTATTTTCCGGGAACAGTACGGCATTACGGTCAACGCCTATCTGTTAAGCGTCCGCATCACTCACGCCAAACAGCTCCTGCGCTTTTCCGACCTGACGGTCGAAAAGATCGGACAGGAATGCGGCATGAATGACGCGAACTATTTTACAAGGATCTTTAAAAAGATCGAGGGGATCACGCCCGGCGAATACCGGAAACAGTGGTAACGGTTTTGTTACTCTTCCAAAAAATCCCGCAGGATCTGCGCGTTTTTCTCAAAATCCACAGCATACAGGCTGCGCCCGCCCATGCCCTTCATGCCGCCATAGGTTCCCTTTTGCGGGATCGACATCTGTTCAAAATCCGCCCCCAGGACATTGGGCGCAAACATCGCCAGTTCCAGAATCTCCATTTTAGTCAGATTGGTCTGGATCAGAGGCAGCACCGTGTCTATCATACCATTGATCTCGACCAGATTTTTCCCCTTCGCCGCCTTCACGACCGATTGGATCACGTTTCTCTGTCGTTGGATCCGTTTCCAGTCGCTGTCGATATACCGCAGCCGGGAATACTGCAGCGCGTCATACCCATCCAGATGATTCAGTCCAACCACCACTTCATGCTTCGTCCTGGCATTGGTGCGCACAAAGCCGTTCAGCCCCTTCACTTCTGCCTCTGTCAGTTCGATATCCACGCCGCCCACGGCGTTGATCAGTTGTTCAAACGTATTGAAATTCACGCGCACATAACGATCCACATCTACCCGCAGGCACTCCCGGATCTCTTTCATCATCAAGTCCGCGCCGCCATAGCGGAAACAATGCGTCAGCCAGTCGTACTGTCCCTGATACTGTCCCTCCAGGATGGGCACACCCATCCCTCTCTCCAGGCTGACCAGCTTCATGGATCCCAGCTCTTTGTTGAGGGAAAGGATCATGATGCTGTCGGCACGGGCGTTGGTTGAAAACTCCTTTTTCCTCTCATCCGTCCCCAACAGCAGAATATTATATATATCACTGTCAGAAAAGATCTCCATATCCGACAGGACGGTCTGGGTATCTTCCAAGTCACTGACATCATCCTCCGTCAGGACATCCTCTATTTCCGTTTCCGCCGTCTCTACTGCGACAGTCTCCGTTGCCACATCATCCGTCTGTATCTGTCCGCTATCGTAATTGATCCGATTCAGTTTCTGAAAGACAAACAGGCCTGCGGCTGAAAATAAGAGCGCCACGAAGGCCAACACCCCTATCAGGATGCCGGCCTTTCCCAATCTCTTCTTTTGAACTTTGGAACCTTTTTGCTTCCGATGCGTCTTCTGCTCACGCTTAGCCATTTTTTATCAATCCTTTTTCGTGCGCTGCTTTGCGCGCCGCCGTTTCTTTCTGCTATTCTCTCCCAGGATCACGACGACCATGACCGCCGCCAATGTCACTATGACGATGGAGAGAACCACCAGCAAAATATTGCGCATGGAGAAGAGCCCTTTTTCCTTCCCCTGTCCGTTGGAGAGTAAAACGCTGCCGTTTTCCTGATCCAATACGATCTCTTCCGCAGGTTTTGCTGCCAAGGAATCCTCTCCCCCGGCGTCAGAAACGCCCTGGGCTTCTCCCAGCCCTTCGCTGTCTTCTGCTGAGCCGCCGGATGCCGCCCCGGACACCAACAGGCCGGAAGGGCCATCTTTGGGATCTATGACAGTTACTTTGCTGTCCCGTTTTCCTTCCTCCGCACTGCCCGCCTGGCCAGCGTCCGTCCCGCCTGTATCCGCACTGTTATTGCTGCCGCCGACGGGTAGAAGCTGCGGCGCATTGCCTATGCCTGCGCCTGCCGCATGGGTCAGATCCTGCAGCCCCTGACTGCCCGGATCTGCCTTCACAACATTGGAAGGGATATTCTGCGCATCCGCAGGATCATTCTGGAACTGGGTCTGGCTGTCATAAAGCCCATCCTGGCTGTTATTGTCAGGGGCGCCCCCGCCATTGCCCTGGGTTCCGCTCCCGCTCTCTGCAGGATCGCTGCCCTGGCCGCCGCTGTCGCCGCCTGCGGGATCGTTACCCTGGCCGCCGCTGTCGCCGCCTGTAGGATCACTGCCCTGACCGCTGCTCTCGCCGCCTGCAGGATCATTACCCTGACTGCCGCTGTCAGCATTCTTTCCGATCTGCAGCGTCACCGGATCCGAAACTTCCGTCACGACAGGAACTTTTGTCCCATAGCCGCTGTTGACCGCAAGAAAAGAATTTTCCACATAACTGACCTTGACGGCAGCCGACTGCTCCGGATCTGCGGACGTCAGTTTTAAATTTCCCAGGATCAGTTCTTCCTGATCATCAAACAATGCTCCGTCCGACGCCACATAAATATTGAGCCTACCGTCCCGGTAGCGGTAATCCGCCGCCACATCGGGAGATCCGGCCAAGCCGTCTGCGAAAACAAACTCCGGCTGAACGCTCCCGGCATCCCCCTCCGCTTCTATCTGAAGTGAGATCGACAAGGCGGAAATGCTCTCCTCTTTCGCATTGCTGAGGCTAACTGACACCGCAACCTGACCGTCCTGCTGCTGTAACGTCACGCCGTCCTGACCGGCGGCTGAAACGCTCATCGGAATATACATTCCAACCGCTGCTGCAGCCAGACACAGCTTTCTGAACCATTTTCCCATTTTTAGACACCCATTATCGTTCTGCATCAGCGTTTCCCTTTATCGTGATCGTATCCAAAACTGCCGGTATCGTCAGCGGCATCGTATCGCTGACAAGCCTTTGCCCTGCGTTGGTCAGGGCGTCGTCCACGCGATACAACTGTGCGCGCACCTTCCCGCTGATGACAGGGATCTGTCCCTGGGCATCCGGGGCGATCCAGTAGATCCAGATACCGTCGCTCACCTCTCCCAGTTCGCCGTGTTCGGGAACCTTCGCCAGAATGATCTGCTCTGCCTGCAAATATCCCTCTTCATCGGTCCCGCCTACGATATTGCCCTGTTCATCATAAAGCACCACCACGTTGGTCGCAGGATTGCCCTTATAAGAGCCGGTGAAAATCAGCGATCCCTGTGGGATACTCTTTCCGGTCTGCGCCTCATAGACATAGGTTTCTCCCAGGATCCCCACCGCGCCTGTCGTACTGTCGGGCATAGTGCCAAAAGCGATGCTGTCCCCGGTAGGCCCCAGCACGTCAAGTTCCGTGACGGAAATGCTGCTCTGCCCCAGCGCTTTTATTCTCAGATAAGCTGCATCGTAAGTGCAGACCCAGGGATCCTTATTTTCATTTTCAAAGTATATCGTCTGGCTTTCCGCAGACCTGTCAAAAATCCCCGTTTTCACGGTCGTCCAGGTGCTGCCGTCCACGCTGACCTCAACCGCATAAGCGCCGATCGGCGTGCCATATTTTACAGTGTATTTCAGGCCGCAGGTTTCCAACACCTGATTGAACTGCAGCAGGATGACGGCATCCTCCGCGCTCGTAGTGCCTGTATAGGTCTTACTGTAGTCATTGTCGATAACCATGGTCACTGCGGGCTCTTTTACGGGCTCGCAGGGATCGCTCTCCTGTGCCTCCGGAACCGTATCCGCATCGGAACTCAGATTCGTCTTCAGCGTCCAGGCCGACTTGTCATGGCTGCCATCGTGGGAAATCCGGACGGTTCCCACCTGCATCGCGTTGGAATAATATCCGAACTTATCCACAGCGCGCACTTCATAATCCATCACCCGGTTATTTATGGTAGAAACATGATCTACAAAGCTGTTGTCTACGGTAAAACCTACCACCTGGCCGGTCCGTTTTCCATCCACATACTGATATCGGATGATCTCATAGCCCAACAGCACATCCGGATCCACGGAGCTGCCGACAGACACCGTTACCTCATTCGGCACGCTCTGGCTGACTGTAACGCCGCTGGAAGCCGTTACGACATCCCGGCCCTCGATGGAGGCTGAAACGCCATGCTCGATCTCATACGCCCTGGCATCATCCGTCAGGTAATACAACGCCCTTTCTTCCTTAGGGAACTGGGCCGCATAGCGTTTTGTCCCGGCGTCAGGCACCATGCCCCAGCGGATGAAAAACTCCATCAGATCCTTTTGGGCCGCCGCGCAGGCCAGACGCATAAACTTCTGATCCACGTCGCCTTCCAGCTTCAGATCGCCGGGCGCCCTGGAAACGTCCCTGGCGTAAGAATCCACCCTGGCAAAGAACAGGCTGGCTTTCTGCTCTTCGTAGCTATCGTATGTCTTATAATTGTAATCTCTGTCATACGCCAGATGAAGCTGCCAGTACATCGCAAGCTGCGTAAATACATTTCCCGCCCTGCCCACGGTATTGGACGTCACCTTTTCATAGACATCCGGATAAGAGAACCGGATGGACTCATTATTATCCTTCGCAGAAGAAAGCAGCGCAAAATAGTTGTTCGTGATCTCCGCAATGGCATAGGCGCTCTGGTTGATATCGTGGCCGATCTCGTGGGAAATGCCCCAGCCGAACAGATTGCCGCTGATATACCTGCCCTGTTCATCGGATACGATGGGCGCTCCACCGGACAGGCCGGCCACCTCATTGTATTCGATGCCGATATGATTGCCCGACGCGTACATGAAAGCGCCGGCAAACATCCTCATATAACGGATATTCAAATGCTGCGCCGGCAGACGGTCCGAAGCAGGCGCACTCTCGTCATTGCTCAGGCCCTTGTGCTGATAGAACAGGGTCATCATCTGTTCCATGGCCTGCAGGGACTGATCCAGCTTTTGCGCCTTTTCTTCTGCGCTTCCGCTGCCAAGGCCGGCCAGGATCTGCTGTCCGGATACGGAATACATCATCTGGTCCAGCATAATGTCCGTCGCATCCAGGATACAGTTCTTCTTATCGTAAGGACGTCTGACGCTCTCCGGCGCTTCCCCGCCCTCATGGTATTTTCCATGCAGTTCTTCCAACTGCGCGGTATGCTCTTCCAGATCTTTCACATAGGAAAGGATCCTCTCGCTGCGCTGTGCCGCGTCCGTGATATGGTAAAGATTCAGCATCGGGATATGGGTGCCGCCGCTGAGGCGTACCGCATAGCGGTCGTCCGCGTTGTTCCCGGTATACTGCACATAGAGGGAACCGCCGCCCTCTACCGCCAGGCTCTGGATCGCAGGAATGGTAATCTCGTTGCGTCCCACCTTCAGCGTCGCCACTTCCACCGCGAAAGCGCTGGATTCCGCATGGTGTTGTGTTGCGATCAGTTTCAGCCTGGCCGTCTCCCCTGTCTTCTGGGTGTTGTGTCCTACATAGATCACAAGCTGTTCGCCCGCAGCCGCGGAAACGCCAAGGGGCTGCCAACTGTTCAGGCCGCCGAAGCCCAGATGGCCGTCCTTAGCCGCCGTGATACCGGGTTCGATCTGTATCACGGAGCTGTAACCTGTCCTGAGCAGCTCTCTCGCATTGTCCAGTTCTTTTTGGAGCGCCGCGCGTTCCGGATGATATTCGCCGGTCTTTTCATCCACCGTATCCAGGCGTTTCTGCAGCGCGTCTATCGTTTCCTCCGTCACATCGTCTTTTAAGGTCGTATACAGGTCGTCCGCGAACAGAGCCAGGATATCGCCTTCCAGCGGATCGTAATAATAAAAGTTCACCTCAGAGACTACAATGTTGCGAAGATTATTATACCTGGTAAAGCCGATGCGCAGCTTGCTGGCGGTCACCGGTTCTCCCATCTTGATCGCATAATAGCGGGCCCCATTCGCATCCTGTTTCTGCAGGACGCGGACGTTCTTCACCCGCTCGCCCTGCGGATGCGCATCGTCATAATAGAACACCGCAGCGCCGCTGTAGGTTCCAAGGTTTTCAGACTCCGCAAAAGTAATGTAATTCATCTTATAGGCGTTATCGAAGGTAAAGATCAACCCCTTGGACTCAGAAGGGTACTCTGCGCCGTCGTCCCAGTCCATCATCTGATAATAGGAGGAATAATCATTATCCGCCGCCCCCAGAGCGCTCACGTTACTGCCTGCATCCAGGCTGCCGCCAACCATCTCTCCACGGCCGTGGGTCACGTTCTCGATATGCGCGCTGAGCTTCCCTTCCCCATTGGAGGTATTGATCAGGTTGCGCTTTGGCATCTGAGCGGGCGTTACCGAAACAGTCTTTGCCTCTGAATATATGGAAGGATCGCTTTCGCCCAGAACGTTGGCGCCCGTCACATAGACCACATAGACCGTAACGTCTTCAAGCCCTGTGATCTCATAACTGTTTTTCTCAATGCCTGTGACCTTCTGGAAGGAAGCGTCCCCGTCTTTCTTATAATATACATTATAGGAATCCGTATCCTTCATGTCCTTCCAGGACAGCCGTACACAGCGGTATCCGCCTACCGCTTTCAGATTGTCGGGCGGAGCAGGACGGTCGGAAACCTCCGGCCTGACCTCCTGCCTCTCGGAATAACCGCTTACCCAAGCCCCATTGACGGATTGGACATATACCTCGTAAAGCTCCCCGTTTACCAGCTTCTCATTGCAGAAAGATTTCACCTCCAGGGTGTTGGTCATAGTCTTGACCACCTGTTCCTGGCCGCCGTAAACGATCTTCACTTCATAGCCGGTCACATTTCTGGCCGGATCCCATGTCACAGTGAAGGATTTGTCCGCCGGCGCGATCCGGATATTCTTGGGAATATCCATCTCCGGTTCCGGAATCCGCTTCTCCATATCATTTAAAAATTCGACCCTGGAGATCTCTGCGAGATTGCTGCCGTCGGAAGTTTCCGTAATGCGCAGCGTGATCTTCTTGACAGCGATCTGTCCGCCAAGATCAATGACCAGAGAATCTTGACCGCCTGCGTCCCCCGGCTGGGTCAGAGAGGAAAACATGGAAAAAGCCAGGATCGCAGCCACTCTGGAAAACGCTTTCACACTCTCCTGTCGGCACACTTCTCCATCCCGGATCTCAAAACCAAGGGTATCGCCGTCCTGCGTCTCCACATAAACGGTCCCGTTCACGATGGCGGCGGAACCCATGCCGATGGAAATCTGTTCCACGTTTACGCCCGTTTCCTGCTCCCCATCGTCTGCCTTGACCAGATTAAAGCCGATTTCTACCGGATGCTCCTCGGAGATCACGCTGCCGTCCTTCGGCGACAGCACCACGGATCCCTCTTCCCGAAGAAGTCCCTCCACATTGCCGCTCTCCAGAACCGTACTGTCTTCGTTTACGTTCACCTTAACCGCCTCGGGGGCCACACGGCTCAAGATCACCGCTTCCAGATCCGTGCCGTCGTGCAGCCGCGCGTAACTGTTGACAAAATACTGCAGATCTACCAGATCCGTCTGGCCGCTGCCATCCAGATCCGTATAGTGGCCGTTCTCCCCACTGTCGATCGCATCTATGATCGCGCCCGGATCCTTCTGCCCGTCCAGGACGCCATCCCCGTCCGCATCCCCGATGAGCATTGCGCCGGGATGTACCTGGCCGCTCTGATAGCCGTTTTCCAGCTCGAGGAACCCTGTATACACTTCTACCGTCTTAATATCCCGGTCTACCGTAATCTGCTGCTTATAATTTGCAAAACCGTCCGCTTCGATGAGCAGGTCATAATTCCCCGCCTCCAGTCCGTCAAAAGAAACCAACATCTGATCCGTACCAGAGGAAAGGCTGATCCCCCGCCGGGATCCTACCACGTCGTCTCCCCGGGACAGACTTACATCCACATGCAGCTCCCGCTCTATCCGAAGGGCATTCTTCAAAACGACTTCGACTCCGCCTCGGGTATCCGCAGGGGCCGTCTGATCGTTCCAATGGGAGAGGGCAAGTCCCGTCAGTCTCACGCCCTCCTGCTCCGTCTCAGTTTCGGTCTCGGTTTCGGTCTCAGTTTCCGTTTCCGTCTCGGTTTCCGTTTCCGTCTCAATTACCGTTTCGATCTCCGTCTCGGTTTCAGTCTCTGTTTCCGTTTCGCTCTCTGCCTTCGTCTGCGTTTCCGTTCCGATCTCGGTCCTCGTCTGTGTCTCCGTTTCCGTTCCGGTCTCGGTTTTCGCTTCTGTCTCCGCTTCCGTTTCGGTCTCTGTCCCCGTCTGCGTCTCCGCCCCGGAGCCAGTCTCTATCGCGTTCTGAGGCTCCGTCATACCCGTCGTATCCTCCAGTGTCCACTCTGAAGAACCCGATGCCTCCTCATCCGTCTGCGTCGGTTCCGTTTCTATTACAGACATAACGTCTGTTTCCGTCATCGTCTCTTCCGTTGTCTCTTCCAATGACACAGCGGTATTGGCAGGATCGGCCTCCGCCGCCTGCAGAGGCATCACATTCGTCATGATCAGACAAACTGACAACAGCCAGGCTATTCTGCGCTTCATATGTAATCTCCTTATCCGGCAAAACCTTTCGGACACCCCAGGATGCCAGCTTTTTCTTTGTTTTACATAATATCATGCTTTATGGAAAATCACAAGCCCAAAAAGCTAATTAATTTTAAATATATAACTGAATATTTAACTTTTTATTTTTCTTACCTGTTAACCACAACCCGTCCCGAGCTTTTTATAATACGTTCGGATGCGGTCTGTCAGAAGAACCGATAACATATTTCCGCAGGAAAAAGTCCTCTGCAGGTCTTCGCAGATCCCCTGCTGCCTCTTGCCGCTTTCCCGGGTACAGATCCAGGACAAAGTGCTGCACAGGCCGGCGTACTGGTCTTCTGTCATCCCCAGATCTTTGTAATCATACGCTGTATCCCCTTCAAAGGCCGCATCCAGCATCCGGCAAAGCTCCCAGCTATCCCTGGATTCATCCGACAACAGCCTGTAGAGCATGTTCAAACTGTAAAACGGCCCCATATATGCGTCCATGCGATTCCGCAGGATCTGACTGTCCAGATATTTATCAAAAAATTCATCATAAACAAAAGGATCGTCTGAAAGAATCAGTTCCCGTACCGCCCGAAACATCCGATCCAGTAGCGGCAGTTGCTCTGCGTCAATCCGGAAGATATCCCCATGTAAAAAATTGATGAAATAATTCTCCAGGATCAGATCCAGGTTCCCGTCATTTTGCTTAAGCAGCTCCTCCGCGCACTGTTCAATGGCCCTGCGGTTTTCTGCCCGCTTTTCGGCGCTGCCCGGAAACGCCGTCGTCACCGCCCGCTCCCTGTCCGCTCCGGCCTCGCGCTTCTTCCGGCGCAGATACGCCACCGCCGTCTCGGTGAGCCCATAGTATTTGAAACGTCCCTGAGCCTCGCTCCTCATCAGTTCCGGCTGAAAGGATCTGAAATTCTGACAGATATTCCAGAGGGACGTAGGCGTGCTGCCTATGGCCGCCGCCAGTTCCTTGTGGGAAATGCGCCCCCTCTCATATATCTTCTCCAGCACTTCACGCCGCTGCCGCGTCATAAAGCTGTCAATCCGGGCAGTCAGTTCATCTTCTGGTGCGTCATATTTCATTTTTTCGTTCAGCATAGCGGTTTCCTCATAAAATATCCCACGATCACGCTATTATCATATCACTAAATTTTTCCTTTATCAATACATTTATTCACTTTAATGAACTTTTTCGACAATAGGTCGGTTCACCGCCGCGGGCAATTCTTTTCGAAAAAAACACCCCCCGGCTGCCGGAGGGTGAAAATTTTCTGTTCGATCATCATAAACATCATAACAGAGGGCGCAGATGCGGCCAACGCGTTACCAGATCCAGGAAATCTTTCCGGCGGCTGTCTCTGCTCCATATATCAACCGTAAGAAACGAGTTTCAGGTAGTTATTCAGCGTCGTTCCGCTGATCTCATACACAGCCTGTTCTGCGGTCGTCTTGTCGAAAACATACTGCTCGATGGAGGGATTGCTGTATCCTGCCGCCACATAAACATGGAGCCGAACCTGCGCGCCGTCGGGGATATTGGAATCTTTGGCAAGGTCGACGGAACGCTCGCCATATTGCAGAATATCCCTGTAGCCTGCGGAATACCAACTCTTCCACTCGCCGGAATAGCTGACATTTCCCTCTCCGTCCGTGTGGCGCTCTTTATATTCGATCACGATCTGTGCGACAAACGCGCCGTCATTCTGAAGCTTGAAATATCGTACTTTATTCATCCTCTTCCCTCCTACATCAAAGTCAGCGCATACTGATACAATTTTTCAAAATCTTCATTGAACTGCGGGGAACCCGAATACATGATCTCTTCTCCCGATTTCACGATATATGCATTCAAGCCGACGGCCGTTAACCCGTCTTCCAAAACCCAGGCGCCGCCGGAGGAGCCTGGCCCCATTTTGCTTCCCATCATGATCCAATGGCCCTCCTGGCCAGTCCTGGTGGATATCGGGCCTTTCGCAAACATCATCTGATCCCCGTCGAAATAGCTCACAGGATAGCCCATCGACACAACCGTTTTCCCAACCATATCCGGCGAGACGGAGTAACGGAGCGGTTCCGCAAAGTCTGAGTTTTTGTCCAGGATCGCGATTGCAAAATCAAACTTATAATCTTTCACAAGATACCAGTTTTCTTTCAGCGCAACCGTCTTTATGGAAAAGTCCTCCGACGACTCTTCCCCTGTATAGCACTGTTCAAACACGAAATTTTCCCCGACATTTCCCGTCTTGTTATTCTGGATGCAATGCGCCGCCGTAAGGAGCATGTTCCGGTGCATAAAAATATTCGCGCTGGCGACGTAATCCACGTTATCCATGGTAAAGAACAGCTTCCCGCCTGCGGTAAAAGGCATTTTGGCCAAATCCGCCTGCTTTGGATCCGTTGCAGGTTCCTCGTTTGCCGCCTCCGGCATCCGGGGCGCGGCAGTCACGATCCCCATAGGGGCGGGAACTGCGGCTTTCTTTCTCTCAGGCGTCCAGTATTGCCTGATATCATGGGGCGATCTGTTCATGCTGACCGGCTGCATGGACATAAATCTGCCGGCCTTTGGATTTTCTTGCATAGAGAGTTCCTCCTTACAGTAAAGTCAGTACATATTGATACAATTTGTCAAATTCGGCGTCAAATTTGGGGGATCCCATATAAACGCCTCCCTTGGCAGTTTTGGTTCCATACGAATTGAGCCCGATGGCCGTCTCTCCATCCTCCAAAACCCATGCGCCGCCGGAAGCGCCGTTTGATAGCTTACCGCCCACAATGGTCCAATTGTCAACTCTCTCCGTTACCATTCCATTAATAAACATCATTTGCGCGCCATCAAAATAATTGACGGGATATCCCATAGCCGTTACCTGTTTCCCCAGCGCATTCTGCGTAGAATACTTTAACGGCGCTGCGACTGTGGAGTTCTGATTTAAGACCGCTATGGCGTAATCCCATTTGTTGTCTTTTTCGTTATACCAGTTTTCCTTCAGCGCCACAGTCTTAAAGGTAAAATCCTCCGTCGAAAGTTCGCCCGTATAGCAGCGTTCAAACACAAAATTTTCGGCCAGATGGCCCGTTATATCGTCCTGAATACAGTGGGCTGCCGTCAGCAGCAAATTGTTCCTCATGAACACGTTTCCGCTCCCCACATAGTCGACGTTATCCAAAGTGAAAAACAATTTTCCCCCGGTGATAAACGGCATCCGGCTCAGATCCGCCTGCTTTGGATCGGTCGTCGGTGCGGCATTTGCATCCTCCGGCGAGGGAATCGGACCGATTTCCGGAAAACCGACGCCCGTTCTGAACATCCGGGCGGGAACCGCTGCCTTCTTCCTCTCAGGCGTCCAGTATTGCCTGATATCAAAGGGCGATTTGTCCGGATCCCCCAGTTGAAATGCCGTAAATAAGCCCTTGTTTGAGGTATTCTTCATGACGACGGCTTCCTCCTTTCTTAGACCCTTGCCTTCGATCTTCACAAACTTCTGTCGAACTGTTTTTCGCTCTTAAACACGGGATGCATTTTGAGTACCTGTATGCGGCGTTTTATTACACCAGTTTCGATTTGAAACCAATCGATTAATGTTTGTTTGATATAGAATTTACACGTCTCC
>CANQFM010000021.1 GCA_947598825.1 uncultured Eisenbergiella sp.
CCAAGGAAGCCATACTGAAAGAATTGAATGCCCTTTATAACAAAAGCGGTGTGCAATAGTTACAACACGCCGGTCATTATCAAGTATCCCTTCTGGCGTATGACTGCGCAGAATAAGGCGGCGACCTATGCCTGTATCAATGCCCCCATCCCGCCTTAAAAGAACAGGAATAACACGATAATCGCTGCCGTGTTTGCAATAATATGTGAAATTGTGCTGATCACGCAGTTGCCGGATTTACGGTAAACCACCGAGAAGATCAAGCTGTCGATGAATACGCCGGCAAAATCAAAACGTACAATCCCTGCGTTTCCTGCGGCAATATGTCCCGCCGCAAAGGTAAGCGAGGAAACGACCGCGCAGAGCCAAAACGGACATATCTTCATGCCTTTTCCGAGGAAAAACCCCCGATATGCGATTTCCTCGCCGAATGCCGCAATGATAACCTGCCCTATCAGAAGTAATGTTTTATCAAAAGACAGGATTGCGCCCGTCCGTCCCAATACATGGGCCTCAAATTCTCCGTGGAACATCAGATTTCCGACAATATTCGTTACGATGCCGCTCACGGTCGGCAGCAAAATCCAAACTATCACGCCCGGCTTTTTTAGATCCTCCAAAACAGTAAGAAAACGCAAGCCCGATTCTGGGCCTTTTTCTTTGCCGACGGCTTCCGCAATAAAGAAAAACGCGATCCCCACAAATACGGAATACCCTGCTATGTTTGAGGATGGCATAACCTTTGTTACCGCCAATGCGATCATGATCGCCACACCTGTGATCGTGAGGGCAACGCTTTTTTTGTTATTCTCCATAATTCGTTGTTTTTTCATTTCGTTTCCTCCCGTACTGCCAATATTGAGCCCCTATAGGCCCGCTCCAAATGGGACTTTATAAGCTCCTCGTCGTATTCCAGGGAATTGTTGGCGATGATGCTCGCATATCCGTGGGCAAATAAAAAAATCGTTATAAAGATCTCTTTTACCTGATCGATACTCCCTCCAACCGCTCCCTGCATCGCCAAAAGAACAGGGGCAAGTTCTTCGGCATCTATCATTTCAAGCAAAGTCGTTCCGGTAAAAAAGTTTGACTGAAAAAGGAAACGGAACAAATGCGGTTCCTCGATTGCAAAGCGGATATAATTCAACCCGATTCCGAGCATAACGCCTTCGCAGGGGCTTTCAATGTTCATCAGGTATTCTGAATGATAGAGGTCTGCTTTCGCATAAGCGGCTTGTTTCAATTCCTCGATCGTTGCAAAGTGGTACATAACAGGCTGCGTGGAGCATTTCAGCTTTTTTGCGACTGTCCTTGCGTTAATATTTTCCGCGCCTGTTTTGCGGGCAACCTCAAAGGCAGCGTCAACGATCATTTCTTTTGTGATCTTCGGTTTTGGCGGCATGGTTTCCCCTTTTTTAATAATTCTTGTCATATAACAGCAGTTATATTATAGACCGCAATCCTGATTTTGTCAAGGAACTGCCTTGCATACAGCACAAATTATGCTTTGCAATCAGGCGGCGATATGATAAGATAAATGCATCGAAGCCGCGATCTGATCGAGGCGGACGCTATGCGGTATGCGGTGGATCAAACGATGAGCCGGTATCCGTATTTCTACATGGAAAGAATAAGCAAAAAAGAAGAACCCGAAAAATTTTCCCGCACAAAGGAGAAACCCTTCGATGAAAAAAACACGGCTGCTATCCCTGCTGTTGACCGCATTTTTGTTCATGTCGCCCTGTCTTACCGTATATGCGGCAAACCTTTCTGCAAACCATCCAGAAGTCCTTCGAGTCGGCTTTTTTGCCTTCCCGGGTTACCATATAATAGAGGATGACGGGCACCGCAGCGGTTATGGGTATGAGTTTTTACAGCGTCTGGCCATACACGGCGGATGGACTTACGAATATCTGGGATATGACGGTTCCTATGCGGATGCCCTGGATATGCTCAGAAACGGCGAAGTGGACATCGTCACCTCCGTCTCCAGGACTCCGGAAAGGGAGGCGGAATTTCTTTTCTCCGACCAGTCCATCGGCGTCAACTCCACCATTTTTACGGTAAAATCAGGCAACCAGGACATCGTGGAGGGAGACTACGCCACCTACGACGGGATCAGCGTCGGTATGCTGGAGGGCAACTCCAAAAACAGCAACTTTGAAAACTTCGCCAAACAGCACGATTTTACCTTCCGCCCGGTTTATTTTGTCGATCAGAGCGCACTCACCGCCGCTCTTCAAAGCGGCGCCGTTGACGCCGCCGTGACCGGCAGCCTGCGGCTTTTGGAAAATGAATGGCTGTTGGAGTCCTTTGACGCCAGCCCTTTTTATATCTGCACCCGAAAGGATCGCGCAGATCTGATGGGCCGGATCAATGCGGCTATCAACGAAATGGATCTTCACGATCCCAACTGGAGGGATCAGCTCCATGAGACCTATTATGCCACCGATCAGGAAGGTTCCATCATCACCAACGCCGGCGAGCGGGCCTTTCTGGAGGAACACCGCGCTTCCGGCGTCCCTCTGAGACTGCTCATCAACCCTGACTGGGCTCCCTATTGCTACTTCCGTGACGGACAGGCCGACGGCATCATCCCTGCCCTCTTTGAGCTTCTGGCACAGCGTCTGGGGCTTAACTACGAATACATCCCTGTGAAGGACCGGAATGATTACTACGCCCTGCGGGCGCAGGGCGCAGCCGATCTGGTGCTGGATTATGCCGGCGATTACTATCTGGCGGAGGAAGAGGGCTATAAGATTACCGTGCCTTATTTTCAGACGAATTTTGCCAGGCTGTCCCTGGACAGCTTTACCGGGGACGTAACGCATCTGGCGGCGCCGGAACGGGCCGACGCGCTCCAGCACCTGATCGACAGCCGTTATTCTGAGGATGAGGTCCTCCGATATCCCGGCGTGCAGGACTGCGTTCAGGCAGTCCTTAAGAAGGATGCCGACGCCACGATTCTCTATTCCTATACTGCCGAATGGTACGTCCGGCAGGACGTCCGCAACCGGCTGTCCTCCGTCGTTTTCGGCGAAGCCTCTATGGCCTATGCGGTAGGAAACAGCGTTCCGGGCGGCAATTATCTGCTCTCCCTGTTGGATAAAGGGTCCGACAGCTTCAGCGACGCGCAGATAGACGCTATCATTTCTGCGGAGCTGGACGCCGGAACAACAGAAAATGACAGTCTGATCGCCTTTCTATACAAAAATCCGATCTACAGCGTCCTGGGCGTCATGCTGCTCCTTCTGCTGCTCTTTACGCTGGCCATGCTGGCCGTGCGGACCCGCAACCAGCGGCGGCTGAAAGAAAGGATCGCGCAGGCCACCGGTGAGCTTGAACAAAAAACCCGCGAACTGACGGAAGCGCTCCAGGCGGCGGACGCCGCCAACCGTGCCAAGACGACCTTTTTAAACAGCATGTCCCACGATATCCGCACGCCCATGAACGCTATCATAGGCTATACCGCTCTGACTACCACCCATCTGGACAACAGGGAACGGGCGCAGGATTACCTGGCCAAGATCGCCCAGGCCTCCAACCATCTGCTCTCCCTGATCAACGATGTGCTGGATATGAGCCGCATCGAATCCGGCAAGGTCACGATCAACGAAAGGCCGGAAAATCTTGCGCAAATTCTGCAGGATCTGCGCAATATCATTCAGTCCGACATCCATGCCAAACGGCTGGAACTGTTCATCGACACCGTGGATGTCACAGACGAAGAGGTCTACTGCGACAGGCTGCGGCTGAACCAGATCCTGCTGAACCTGACCTCCAATGCCATCAAATTCACTCCTGTCGGAGGGACGGTGTCCGTCCGGGTCACGCAGAAGCCTTCCCGTTCTCCCCAACGGGGTCTCTATGAGATCCAGGTCAGCGATACCGGTATCGGCATGAGCGCGGAGTTCGCCAAAACCGTGTTTGATCCCTTCACACGGGAACAGACCTCTACCGTCAGCGGGATCCAGGGAACCGGTCTGGGAATGGCCATCACCAAGAATATCGTAGACATGATGGGCGGCTCCATCAGCGTGGAAAGCGAACTGGACAGGGGCACTACCTTTACCGTCAGTCTGGAACTGCGCTTTTCTGCTACTCATAAAGAAATGAGCCCCATCGCAGAGCTGAACGGCTTCCGCGGTCTTGTGGTGGACGATGATATGGTTTGCTGCCAGAGCGTATCCAAAATGCTCCGGCAGATCGGAATGCGTGCGGAGTGGGCCCTGTCCGGCAGGGAAGCCATCGCGCGCACCGGGGAGGCCGTGGAACTGGCCGATCCCTTTGAAGTCTATATCGTGGACTGGTCCATGCCCGAGTTGAGCGGCATAGAAACCGTCCGGGAGATCCGCCGAATCGTAGGCGCAGATTCTCCTATCATCCTCATGTCCGCCTATGACTGGTCGGACATCGAACAGGAAGCCCGCAAGGCAGGCGTTACCGGTTTTATCAGCAAGCCGCTCTTTGCCTCCGATCTTCACAACACGCTGGAACGCAGCTTGGGAAAGGCAACGGAAAAGCTGCCCTCCGAAGAGCAGAAGCTTCCTTCGGACGAAAGCTTTAAAGGGAAACGCATCCTCCTGGCCGAGGACAATGAACTCAATCGGGAAATTGCCGCCGAGATCCTCAAAGAGGCCGGTTTTCTGGTCGAGTGCGCCGAAGACGGTAAGCAGGCCTGCGATATGCTCTCTCAGGCCAAAGCCGGCTATTATCACCTGATCCTGATGGATATTCAAATGCCCGTTATGGATGGCTATACCGCCACCCGCGCCATCCGTTCCATGGCAGATCCGGCCCTGGCCAATATCCCTATCATTGCCATGACCGCCAACGCGTTCGAGGAAGACAGGGAGCAGGCCATGGCCGCAGGGATGAACGGCCATCTGCCCAAACCCATCGATCTGGAAAAGATGATGGCCCTCCTGCGGGATCTGTTCCGTCAAAGGCCCTGAGCATACAGGGCCTTTATGCCCGAAGCGCTTCCTGGATATTGCGCTTTCGCTTTTCGTTCAGCTTTTCATATATCGCGATCTCTTCCTGTGAAAAATCTTCATATTGGATCTGCTCAAAATCGCAGAGGACAAACAACATCTCCGACAGGACGTTTTCCGCTTCCTGGGTCACCAGATATTCCTTTACATTCGATTTCTGCCTGTCCTCCTGCCGTTTTTCTTTCGGCGCAGCTTTTGCCTTTGCCCTGTCTTTCTCCGGCGCAGCGATCATTTCCTTTGCCAGCAGCCTCTGGATCGACGCGGACAGCCCCCGTTTGGAAATGTTCAAAACATCCGCCATCTCCTGAAACGTACAGTTTTCATGGGGCTGGTTCAAAAAATACAAAAGCTTCACATCGGCTGTCGTCAGGTCGTTTCTCAGCGCCACGATATCGAACAGTTTTTCCTGCAGCTTTCTTTCCCGGTAAATATCGAAGAAGATCCCCTCCCCCTCCTGCACGCCTTCGCTTACCCTCGTCCTCTCATTCCCAAGCCGGTAAGTCCCCGAAGTCCCCGGTATATGCAGCGGGGATACGCTCCCGTCGTTGGCGGCGTCGAACAGGAAACGGTAAACCTTTCCTTTCCTTTTTTCATAATCCATATCGTCGAAAACGTCTTTGTAAAAATCGTTGTAACACGCAAAAACCGTGCGCTTCATCTGGATCGTCTTTTTCATGCTGAGCCCCTGGGAAACCAGCGATCCCTTTGTCTTTACATAATAATACACGGGAATCTTCATCGCGTAAATCCTGCGGGTGTGGCGGACGTATTCCAGGTTAAACATAAAATCCTCGCACCAACTGACGGAGTTGTCCATCTTTAGCCGGTATTTTTCTATGATGGAACGTTTGAACAGTTTATTCCACAGGACGCCGTAATAAAAATCCGCCGGTTTCTGCATCATCTTGACCGCATAGTCCTCCCGCGTCAAAACCCCTTCTTCTTCAATACTCCCCTTCTGGGAAACACGTTCTCCGACCACCCTGTAAAAATCGGCAATGACCATATCGCACTGGTTCTCTGCGGCCGCCCGCACGAAAAACCTGGTGGCCTCCGGAGAGATCCAGTCGTCGCTGTCTATAAACTGCAGATACTCCCCCTTCGCCATGGAGATCCCCCGATTACGGGTGTCGGAAACGCCTGTGTTTTCTTTGTGCAGCACCCGTATCCGCGTATCCTTTTTCCCATAGGCGTCGCAGATTTCGCCGGAAGCGTCCGTGCTTCCATCGTCCAGCAACAGCAATTCAAACTCCCTGTATTCCTGGTTTAGGACGCTGTTTATACATCTTTCGATCGTTTTCTCCGCATTATGAACCGGAACGATAATGCTTACCAACGGCATCTTTCCATTCTCCTTTGCTGATATGCTTCCAATTCTCCTGTGTATCCTAAAAGGGCCGCCGTCCGCCTCTATCATAGAAAAAGGATATACTGCCCCGATAAACAGCATATCCCCGGCTGCCACACATTAATCTGACGCCCTGCCCTATAGATTCAATATTTCTTTTTCCCCTTGATCTCCTCATAAAAGAGCCTGTAGTTTTCATACCGTCCCCGGCTGATCTCTCCATCCGAAAGCGCCTGCGCCACCCGGCAGTCCGGCTCGCTCAGATGGGAACAGCCCGCAAAACGGCAGCCGTCCTTCCTGCTTCTGATCTCCGGGAAACAATCTCCCAGTTCTTCTTTGTCCATACCGGAAATGTCGATGGTGGAAAACCCCGGCGTATCCAGAATATAAGTGTCCTCCTCCACAAAAAGCAGCTCCGTGTGCCGGGTGGTATGCCGTCCGCGAGAGATCTTGCGGCTGATATCCCCGGTATCCATGCGGACTTGGTCCTGCAAAAGATTGATCAAAGAAGATTTCCCCACGCCGGAGGGTCCGGCCACCGCAGAGGTTTTCCCCCGAAGCAGGCTGCGCAGTTTTTCTACCCCTTCGCCGCTCTGTGCGCTGACAAAGGACAACGGATATCCGCTGCCCGCGCAGTGCCCCGTTATCTCCCACAGCCTCTCCTGCGTTGCCAGATCCTTTTTGTTGAATACCAGGGCGCAGTTCAATTGCTGCCGCTCCATCGTGACCAGGAAACGGTCCAGGAGATTGAAATTAGGCTTGGGCCTGTCGGCGGCAAAGATCACCAGCATCTGATCGACATTCGCCACCGCCGGGCGGATGAGGGCGTTTTTCCGGGGCCTGATCCGTTCGATGCTGCCTTCCTTCGCCACTTCGTCCAACACCTCTATTTGAACCAGATCGCCGGGCAGAGGCCGGATGTTCTCCTTTCGGAAGATCCCTCTGGCCTTACAGGCATAGACGCCGTTTCCCGTATGCACATAGTAGAAACCGCCGATCCCCCTGATTATCTTTCCGTCCATCCGATCATCCTTCCGCCGTGAAAAATACCGTGCGCTGCACCACCTGCGGCACTTTTCCGCCGGGTACCGTCACCGTCTCCCCGTTTTCATTGACTTCCGTATGGGCCGGTTCCTCCACATAATATTCATAAGTGATCAACGCCGCCGGATCGGTCAGGCCGTGCAGGTTGACCGTCGTGATCGGGAATGACCGCACCGTGGTTTTGTAATATTCCTTTTCAGACTGGCCTGTGATCGTCACGGTACACTCCGTCCCCTCCTTATATTCCGGATCCAGGTCCGCAGGGCTCATGATCGCCTCCTGATACATATAGGTGACTTCCTTGGGGCCAATGCTGATGCCGATATCGATCACCGTGCCGGGATCCACCGGCGCGCCCACCGTATAGCTGGCGTAGCATACCTTCCCGATGAGTTCCGGGTTGTCGTCGTTCATATCCGTCTGTTCTCCCACCAGCAGGCCGGATTCCGTCAGGATGCTGATGGCGTCCATGGGATCCAGACCGATCACCGCCGGCATGAGTACCTTATTGTCGGTATTGGGGCCCTGGCTGATGGAAATGGAAACCTGCGTCCCCGATGTGGCGGAGGATCCTCCGGCGGGATTCTGGCTGATAACCTTGCCTTTGTCCACCGTATCCGAATAGCCCTCCGTCTTCACCACCTCGAAGCCGCTGCGCTCCAGCGTAGCGGTCGCGTCCGCTTCCAGCAGGCCCTCCACGGAAGGGACCGGTATCTGATTGTCCGTATTCTTTCTGCTGACCGTCAATACCACGCGGCTCCCCTGGGAAAGGATCGTATCCTTTTGCACATTTGCGGAAATGACCCTCCCCTCCGGCACCGAATCCGACTGCTCATAGACCACGTCCACCCGCAGCCCGCTGTCCGACAGCGCTTTTACGGCCTCCTGCTCGTTCATGCCGTCCACGCTGACCATCGTCACCGAACCCGAAGCAGGCTGCATATTAAAGATCCCGACGGCCCTGCCCACAAAAAAGATCACCGCGCAGCCGATCAGGATCGCGCCGATCACAGCCAGCGCCGTGGTAATGCGTTCCATCCGGATATCGTCATCGTCCTCGTCCTCCGGCTCTTCTTCCCGGACAGGCGCTTTCTTTTTCTTCGGCGGGTTCTTTTTTAAGCGCATTTCCTCCTGGACGGGTTCTTTCTTCTTCGTCTGCCTTTTGATCTCCGTCTGTTCCCTGGCTGCCGCCGCCCGGGTGGCCATGCTTTCGTCCGGATCGTCGATCTGCACGAAATCCTCGTCCGGAGACATCAGGGCTTTCTTTAAATCTTCGATCAGGGCGGCCATCGTCAGATAGCGCCTGTCGGGACTTTTCTGCGTGCATTTAAAGACGATCTGCTCCACGCAGACAGGGATCTCCGGCACAAATTCCCTGGGGGAGGGCATCTCCTCCTGGATATGTTTGATGGCGATCGCCACCGTCGTTTCCCCGTTGAAAGGGACCCTTCCTGTCAGCATCTCAAACAGCGTGATCCCCATGGAATAGATATCGCTCTTCTCGTCGCTATATCCGCCTCTGGCCTGTTCCGGGGACGTATAGTGGACCGATCCCATGACGTTGGAAGTGATGGTATTGCTGGTGGCGGCCTTGGCGATGCCGAAATCCGTCACCTTCACTTTCCCATCCTTTGAAATGATAATATTCTGGGGCTTGATATCCCGGTGGATGATATGGTTCTTATGCGCCGCCTCGATGCCCATACAGGCCTGTATCGCGATGCTCACCGCTTCCTTGAAGGACAGCCGGGCTTTCTTTTCAATGTACTTTTTGAGGGTGATCCCCTCCACCAGCTCCATTACGATATAATAAACGCCGTTGTCTTCTCCCACATCATATACGTTCACGATATTGGGATGCATCAGACTGGCGGCGGCCTGGGCCTCTACCCGGAACTTGGACACAAAATTCGTGTTCTCGGAAAATTCCTGTTTAAGGACCTTCACCGCTACATGACGGTTCAGCTTATGGTCTTTTGCTTTATATACATCGGACATGCCGCCGGTACCGATCCGCTCCAGGATCTCATAGCGGTCCCCGATCATCATTCCGATCCTGATCATAGACTCACCTCATCCGAAAGTGGCTCCAAAATAACCACTGCAATATTATCCCGGCCCCCGTGTTCATTCGCGGTCCGCACCAGTTCCCTGGCCCTTTCCTCCACATCGGCATCCTCTGTCAGAATACGTCTGATCTCTTCGTCCTCCAGCATATTGGTCAGCCCGTCGGAACACAGAAGCACCCTGTCGCCGGCCTTCACCTTCACAAAAAAGCAATCCACCTTCAGATCTTCTTCCACGCCAACGGCCCTGGTGATGATATTGCGGTCGGGGTGGTTTTTGGCCTGTTCCCGGCTCAGGCTTCCCGCGCGCACCATCTCTTCCACCAGGGAATGATCCTGGGTGATCTGCCGGATCTGTCCTTCATCGGCGACATACAACCGGCTGTCGCCCACATTGGCCACCACCAGTTGGTCGCCGCAGCAGGTAGCCGCCACCACGGTAGTCCCCATGCCTGTCAGCCGTTCGTCCTCCTGCGCCGTCTGCAGGATATCCTCATTCGCCCTGCGGATCGCATCCACCAGGATCTGCTGCGGACTGTCTGCGGTTCCTCCAACGACCCCTGCGAGGATCGATTCCACGGCAAGCCGGGAAGCAAAACCGCCTCCCCTGTGGCCCCCCATGCCATCCGCCACGATGAAGAGATTATCCAGTCCGCCGATCTTTTCCATGGACAGATATGCATAATCCTGATTCATCATGCGCTTTCTTCCGATATCGGTAATCGCATATGCCTTCATCCGTTGCGTTCACCCCTCTGTATCCCGTTCCATATGCCGGTGCCGCAGTTGCCCGCAGGCGCCGTCAATATCCCGTCCCATTTCTCTTCTTATAGTAACATTTATTCCGTTTTTTTCAAGTTTATTTTTAAATGCCTCTGCCGCAGCCCGATCAGACTGGCGGTAGCTGCGCTCCCGGATGGGATTGACCATAATGAGGTTGACATGGCACCCCAGGGGCGCGGCCAGGGCCGCCAGGGCGGCGGCGTCCTGAGGGCTGTCGTTGATACCGCCGATCAGGCTGTATTCAAAGGTGATGCGCCTGCCCGTCTTTTCCGAGTACGTCTGGCAGGCCGCCATCAGCTCCCGGATCGAGTAACGGTTGGCTATCGGCATCAGTTGCCGCCGTTTTTCATCCGTTGCCGCATGCAGGGAAAGGGCCAGGGTGATCTGCAGCTTTTCCTCCGCCAGCGCGTAAATGCCCGGCAGGATCCCGCAGGTGGACACGGTCACGTTGCGCTGGCTGATATGCAGCCCGTTTTCATCCGTGAGCATCCGCAGAAAGGACAGCAGGTTCTCATAATTGTCCAGCGGCTCTCCTGTCCCCATCACCACCACGTTGCTCACCCGTTCGCCGGTAAGCTCTGTGATCCGGTAGACCTGCTCTAGCATTTCCGAAGGCAGCAGATTGCGCTTCCAGCCATCCAGCGCAGAGGCGCAGAAGGAACAGCCCATCCGGCAGCCCACCTGGGAGGAGATGCAGACGGAATTGCCGTGCCGGTAGCGCATCCACACGCTTTCCACCAGTTCCCCGTCCGGCAGCAAAAACAGGAATTTTTTCGTGCCGTCCAGTCCGGATTTTTGTATCCGGCAGGCCTTTAAAACGGTCAGCGGGTATTCCTCCTCCAGCCGTTTTCGCAAACTCTGGGGCAGATCTGTCATCTGTTCGTAACTATTGACCAGCCGCTTGTGCATCCAGGCATAAAGCTGCCGGGCCCTGAACTCCTTTTCCGACAGCCCGGCCATCAGTCCTTTTAGTTGCTCAAGCTCCATCGACCTGATATCCGCCATCTCTTCACCCTATCCTGCGCAGGCGCGCCATAAAAAATCCGTCCGTGTGCCATTCTCCCGGCAAAAGCTGCAGCATACCGGACCTGGCCGCCTGGCCGCGCAGGCACGCGGGCAGAAACTCTTCCAGGCTTTCCAGGACAAAGGGGGCGTCCTGTAGGAAACGAAGCACGATTTCTTCATTCTCCTGCCGGTTGACGGTGCAGGTGGAATAGAGCAGGATCCCTCCCTTTTTCACATAACGCCAGGAAGCGGACAGGATCCTGTGCTGCAAAACGGACAGCGCCGTCAGATCCTCCATCTTCAGCCTGTAGCGGATATCCTTCTTGCGCCCCAGGACGCCCAGGCCGGAACAGGGGACGTCAGCCAGCATCACATCGGCCCACTCCCTTTGCTCCTCCCGGTATACGCAGGCATCCCATCTGTCGATCTCCAGATTGAGAACGCCCATACGGGATGCGTTTTCCCTGAGCCGTTCCAGCCGCTTTTCCGAAAGATCCCCGGCGCGCACCACGCCGTCCTTTCCTGCGTATTCAGCGGCCAGAATGGCCTTTCCCCCAGGCGCGCTGCACAGATCCAGCACCCGCATCCCGGGCCGGATCCCGGCGGCCGCCACCGCCAGCATACTGCTCACATCCTGGGCATAAAAGAGCCCTTCCCGATACCCCGGCAGGCCGGCAACGCCCTCAAAATCTCCCAGTTCCCAGGCGCCGGGCCAGAGAGGATGCTCCGTCATGCCGACGCCCGACCTGCGGATCGCCTCCGCCGCCTCTGCAGCCTGCCTGCCCCCATCCTGCCAGGCGTTTTGAAACCGTATGGTGACGGGCCTTCTCTCCGAAAGCCCCGAGAGGATCCTGCGCGCCGTTTCCGGCCCATATTGCTCCTCCCACAGCTCGACCAGCCATCGGGGCATATTATAACGGACGCTGAGAAAAAGCGCCGGTTCCGTATGCTCGTCGGGCAGCCGGATCTGCCCCTTCTGCCTGGACAGCGTTCGCAGCACGCCGTTGACAAAGCCGGAAAGGGAAGAAAAGCCGCGTTTTTTTGCCAGCTTCACCGCCTCATTGCAGACGGCGCTGTCCGGCACGCCATCCATATATAGGATCTGACAGGCGGACAGGCGCAGCAGGGCGCGGATCAGCGGCTTCATTTTGGAAACCGGCGTTTTGGAATACTGGTCCAGTGCCCAGTCGATGGCGATGCGTTCTTCCAGCGTCTGCTCGCAGAGCCGCTTGAAAAAGGCTTTTTCCCGGGGATCCTCATAATCGTATTTCTCCAGCGTATCCCCGATCAAGCGGACCGGGGACGCTGCGTTTTTCTCCATCTCCAGAAAGACATCCAGAGCCAGTTCTCTTGCGTTCATGGGCCCTCCAGGCTTTAGTCCCTCCTGCGCTGGTTGGAAAGCAGGACCAGCCGCAGCAGATTCAGCAGGGCGGCCGCAGCGGCGGCCACATAGGTCAGGGCCGCGGCGCTCAGCACCTTCCGGCTCCCCTGCACTTCCTGTTCGCTTAAAATGCCGTAATCCGTCAGCATGGCCAAAGCCCGGCGGCTGGCGTTAAACTCCACCGGCAGCGTCACGATCTGAAACAGCACCGATAACAAAAAAACCCAGATCCCGATCTGCATCAGCAGTTCGTTGGCTCCGAAAAGAAGTCCCAACAGGAAGATAGGAAGCCCGAAGCGGGAACCGAAATTCGCCGCTGGCACCAGTTTTGAACGGATCTTTAAAGGTTCATAGCCTTCCGCATCCTGCACCGCGTGCCCGCATTCATGGGCGGCCACGCCGACAGCCGCCACGCTGACGGCGCCATAGGTGGCGTCGGACAGCCGCAGCACCTTGCTCTTGGGATCGTAATGGTCCGTCAGATTGCCGTTGATATGCTCCACCGTTACGTCGTAAAGCCCGTTTTGATCCAGGATCCTCCTGGCAGTCTGGGCGCCGGTCATGCCCGTCATGCTCCTCGTTTGGCTATAGCGGCGAAACGTCCCGTTGACCCTGGCGCTGGCGATCATGGACAGCACCGCGCCGATCAGCACCAGAATATAAGTGGGATCATAATAATATCCAGGATACATCATTCCAGTTTCTCCCCTTTCCCGATCCGGCAGCCGTTTAAGAAATCCCGGACCGCCATCCTCTTTTTTCCTTCCATCTGCACCTCCCGCACCGCAAGGCTGCCCCGTCCCGTCCCCACGATAAAAGCGTCCTTTTCCACGCTCTCCACGACGCCCGGAGCGCCCTCCTGCCCTGTGCAGACTTGGGCGGACAGGATCTTTAGAAGCTTCCCCCGATAATAACAGTAGGCCCCCGGCCAGGAATACAGCCCTCGCACCTTCCGCTCGATCACGACCGCATCCGCCGTCCAGTCAATCCGGCCCATTTCCTTTGTCAAAAGCTTCGTATGGCTGCAATGCGCCTCGTCCTGTTTCTGCGGTACGAGTTCTCCTGCCGCCAGCTTCGGCAGCGTCTCCAAAATCAGCCTGCTCCCGGCCCTGCACAGCTTGGCGCTCAGGCTCTCATCCGTTTCCTGCGGATCGATGGGGACTATGGCCTGCGTTAAGATATCTCCCGTATCCACCCCTGCGTCCATCCGCATGACGGTGACGCCGGCCCTCTCTTCTCCGTTCAGGATCGCCTGCTGGATGGGCGACGCCCCGCGATAGGCAGGCAGAAGGGAGGCATGGATGCACAGACAGCCCAGGTGGGGCATATCCAGGATCTCCTGGGAAAGGATCTGGCCAAAAGCCGCCACGACGAACACGTCTGCGGGAATAGAGCGCAACTGTTCCACTGCCTGGGGCGCCTTGATCCGCTGGGGCTGCAACACCGGGATGCCCCGGGAAAGCGCGCAGGCCTTTACCGGCGAGATCTGCGCCTTGCCGCTGCGCCCTTTGGGCCGGTCCGGCTGGGTCACCACCGCCGTGATCTCATAACCTTCCCCGATCAGGGCCTCCAGCGGCCCCACCGCAAAATCGGGCGTCCCCATATAGATGATTTTCATAGTATGTTCCAATTCTGCCTCCAATACTTATTGTTCTTCCTCTTCCTGATCGGCGTAATAAGCGTCCGTATCCATCAGGGTGCCGTACTCTACCATGTCCACATAGAGTTTGCCTTCCAGATGATCCAGCTCATGGCAGATCGCCCGGGCCAGAAGTTCCGTGGCCTCGATCTCATACGGCTGCATATTCGCGTCGTACGCGGCCGCCCGCACATAATTGGGCCTGGTGACGGTACCGGTCTTGCCGGGCACCGACAGACAGCCTTCCCCGCCTGTCTGCTGGCCGTCCGTTTCCAGGATCCGGGGATTGACCATGACCAGGGGATCTTCACCGGTGGTATCGATGACCACGATCCGTTTTAGGATCCCCACCTGGGGCGCCGCCAGGCCGACGCCGTTGGCCTCATACATGGTATCGAACATATCCTCCACCAACTGCCGCAGACGGGGCGTCATCTCCTTTACTTCCTTGCAGGTTTTTTTCAGAATGGGATCCCCCATCGTTCTGATATTGCGGATTGCCATTTTCCTTCTCCTTTCGCCGTACAGGCAGCGAACCTTTCTCTTTTTCCCGTTTCAATATGCGCTTACCGGATCGAAATCGAACTGGCAGTTGGCCTTTGGCCTCTCCTGTCCGGCCCGCTCCTTTTCCACCGCGTTCTTGACGGCCACCAGTTTTCGGTAATCTCTATTTTTGATATATACGCCATAGCGGTACACGTCGTTGATCTTTTCGATGAGGGCCGGCGCCGGGCCGATGACCACCGTCTGCGGCAGCGGGCCTGTTGGCGTTTCCTGCGCGGCCAGCTCCCTCGCGGTCCGCGCCACATCCCCGGCGGCCTCCATCGCCTCCTGCTCCTTTTCTGCGGAAAGCTGCACCGCCAGGATATGGGACGCAGGCGGATAGGACAACAGTCTGCGGTATGTCATCTCCTCCTCAAAAAAGCCTTCGTAATCCTGGGCCGCCGCATACCGGATGCTGTAATGCTCCGGCTGATAGGTCTGGATCACCACTTCTCCCGGCCGTTCTCCCCGGCCGGCCCTTCCCGCCGCCTGGGTCAGAAGCTGGAAGGTGCGTTCTGCGGCTCTGTAATCCCCCAGGGAAAGGGAAAGATCCGCCGCCAAAATCCCCACCAGCGTCACATTGGGGAAATCGTGGCCCTTGACGATCATCTGTGTGCCCACCAGCACATCCGCCTCCCGGTTGGCAAAGGCGGACAGGATCTTTTCATAGCTGTCCTTGGTGCGGGTCGTATCCGCATCCATGCGCAGCACCCTGGCCGCAGGGAACAGCCGCCCGATCTGCTCTGCGATCTGCTGCGTCCCCGCCCGAAATCCGAGAATATACCGGGAGCCGCAATGCGGACAGACCTGCGGAAGCGGCTGCGTATATCCGCAGTAATGGCAGACCAAAAGCCCATTCTCCTGATATTTTGCGCCGGGTGCGCGCATTTTCCTATGCTCCGATAAAGAAACGCTGCAGTGGGGGCATTTGCACACATAGCCGCAAAAGCGGCAGGAAACGAACCCCGCATAGCCCCGGCGGTTCAAAAACAGCATGGCCTGTTCGCCCCTCTCCAGCCGTTCCCCCAGCTTTTCCTGGAGGCGTTTGGAAAAGATCGTCCGGTTTCCCCCCCGCAGCTCCCGGCGAAGGTCCTCCACATACACCTGGGGAAGCTGTCCCCCGGCCAGCCTCTCCCGCAGCGTATAAAGGGAAAATTCCCCCTTTTTCGCCCGGTCATAGCTCTCCAGGGAGGGCGTCGCGGATCCCATCACCACCACGGCCCCACAAAGCCGGGCCAACTCCAGGGCGGTTTCCCTGGCGTGATATTTGGGCATCGTCTCGCTCTTATAGCTATTCTCATGTTCTTCGTCGATAATGATCATCCCAAGATCCGGAAAGGGCGTAAACAGAGCGGACCTGGGGCCGATGATCACGTCGATCTCCCCCTTGTATGCCCGTTCCCGCTGGTCCTGCTTTTCGCCCTGGCTCAGCGTGGAATTGATCACGGAGACCCGGTCTTTAAAATGACGGTAAAACCGCAGCAGCGTCTGATAGGTAAGGGCGATCTCCGGGATCAGGACGATGGCCTGTTTCCCACGCTTTATCATGCCCTCGATCAGCGCCAGATAAACCTCTGTCTTGCCGCTGCCCGTGATTCCATGGATCAGGCAGGGCTTACGCCTGCCCTCGTCAAAATCCTCCAGGATGCGGTCCGCTATGAACTGCTGGGCAGCGCTCAGTTCTTTGCGATACCCTCCGCCTTCCGTCGGCTTTACGGGGTTGCGGTACAACCGTTCGCTATTGAGGCAGATCACGCCGTCCTTCTGCATTCCCCTGATCGTTTGGGCCGTCACATGCAGTTTATGTACCACCAGCTCCCAGGGCAGCTCGCCTTCCTGCAGCAGTTCCCGCAGCAGCCTGGCCCTGGCCGTCTGATGCTTTTTTTCATAAAAAAGCAGCCGTTCTTCGGCCTCCTGTCCGCAGAGCCCAAGGGCGATCCGCCGTTTTTCCTTATGGGCTACCCTCTGCCGCGCCGGAAGCACCGTCCTGAGCGCGGCGATCATGGTGGAGCCATACTGTTCCTTCATCCAGGCCGCCAGGGCGATGAGCCTCTGCTGGGGCTGGCTGACATCCGTCAGCGCGGAAGCGATCTCTTTCATCCTCTCTTCCGGAAACGGCGCCACCTCCAGCAGTTCGATCACATAACCCGTGCGCAGACGGTCGCCTTTGCCGAAGGGGATCTGCACCCGCATACCGGGCTGCAGCACCCCCTGCAGGGCAGGCGGTATCTTATAGCCGAAGGGCCGGTCCACCTTTTCATGGGAAATGTCCACGATCACATTTGCAAATCTGTTCATCAAAAGGAGATTCCTCTTTCCTCCATTACCGATTCTACCAGTTCCCTGTCGTCCATATGGTATTTGACGCCCCGGATCTCCTGATAATCCTCATGCCCCTTGCCCGCCAGCACGATGATATCGCCCGGCTGTGCATGGTCGATGGCATAGGCGATCGCTTCTTTTCTGTCAATAACCGTCACATAGGCGCCCTGCGTCCTTTGGATGCCGGTGACGATGTCTGCGACGATCGCTTCCGGCTCCTCAAACCGCGGATTGTCCGAGGTGATGATCGTAAAATCCGCCAGTCTCCCGGACACCTCCCCCATCTCAAAGCGCCGGTCCCGGGAACGGTTGCCGCCGCACCCGAACACGCACACCAGCCTCCCATGCTCATACTCTTTCAGCGTCGAGAGCAGGCTTTCCAGCGCCATGGCGTTGTGGGCATAGTCGATCAGAAGCGTATACTCGTCGGAGACCTTCACCATTTCGATGCGTCCCCGGACCTTTGCACCAAGCAGCGCCCCTTTGACCGCCTCTTTCGGGACTCCAAAATGCCTGCAGATCGCGATGGCAGTCAGGGCGTTATAGACGGAAAACCGCCCCGGCATATCGATATAAGCCTCCATCGTCTCCCCTGTGGACGCCTCCAGGACGTTAAACTGCACGCCGAGCTGTCCCTGCCGGTTGGTGAACACGAGATCTTTCGCCACCAGATCTGCGCCTTCCATAAACCCATAGGTTTCCAGGGCGCAGGTATGCCCCTGGACGACCTGCTGCCAGTGGGGATCGTCCCGGTTGACGATGCCTACCCGGCACTGTTTGAACAAAAGGCCCTTGCAATGCAGATAATCTTCAAAGCTGCTGTGTTCATGGGGGCCGATGTGATCCGCCTCCAGATTCGTGAAGATGCCGAAATCAAAGATAAAGCCCTGGGTGCGGTGCAGCATCAGCGCCTGGGAAGAAACCTCCATGACCACGGTATCCAGCCCTGCCTCCACCATCCGATGGAAATACTCCTGCAAAACATAGGACTCCGGCGTGGTATTCGCCGCGTGGATATGTTCCTCCCCGATGATCTCTTCGATGGTGCCCACCAGCCCTACCTTTCTTCCCGCGTTTTCCAGGATGGATTTCACCAGATAGGTCGTGGTGGTCTTTCCCTTGGTCCCGGTGATCCCGATGGTGGTCAGCTTCCGGGCCGGATGGTCAAACCAGGCCGCCGCGATAAACGCCATGGCATATCTCGTATCCGCCACGCGGATCACGGTCACGCCGGTCTCTTTGGGCAGCGCGATCTCCTTATACACCACCAGCACCCCCGCGCCTTTTTCCACCGCTTCTGCGGCGGCCGTATGTCCGTCAAAATTCGCCCCTTCGATACAGAGAAAAAGACAGCCCTCACCGACCTTCCGGGAATCGTACACCACGGCGGATACCTGTCGGTCAAGGCTCCCTTGCTCGCACACATAATCCAACTGATCCAGCAACGTCTTCAGAGATTTCATTCAGCAATGCTCCTTGCGTCATATTTCATTTCATCATACCACAAAACGAAAGGTTTTTCAATGCCGGGCCGCCCTGCGCCCTGGGGCCCCGCCGCAGATAACGCCTTCTCACTGCAGGTTTTTGACCTTAAACTCCTTTTCCACTTCCCGGCGCTGGTCGCGTTTGGCAATATCCTGCCGTTTGTCGTAGAGCTTTTTGCCGCGGCACAGACCGATCTCCATTTTCGCCCTGCCGTCCTTAAAATAGACCTGGATCGGCATGATCGTATACCCCTTTTCCCGGCATCGGCCCGCCAGCTTATTGATCTGCGCCTTATGCAGCAAAAGCTTCCTCGTCCTAAGCGGGTCCCGGTTGAACAGATTCCCCTTTTCATAGGGGCTGATGTGCATCCCGTAGACGTACATCTCCCCCTGGTCGATCTGGATGAATGCCTCCTTGATGCTGCATTTGCCCATGCGCAGGCTTTTTACCTCCGTGCCGTGCAGCACCAGCCCTGCTTCCAACTGTTCTTCCACAAAGTAATCGTGAAAGACCTTTTTATTATTCGCCACAAGTTTCTGACTTTCCTTCGCCATTTTTCCCTCCATGCCCCGGCATATGCAAGAAAGCGCATCGAATTTCAGATCCGGCGCTGCGTTTGCGCTGCTTCTGCTTCTTCTTCACAGGCCGGTACGAAGTCGATGGTCCGCGCAAGGCGGTCTGCCCTCGCTGCCCTGACCAAAAGCTTTTGTCCCAGCCGGTAGCTCTGTCCTGTCCTCTCCCCAACCAGTTCGTATCTATCCTCGTGGAAAACGTAATAATCGCCTTCCAGGCTGCTGATATGGACCAGGCCCTCCACGGTATTGGGCAGTTCCACATAAAGGCCCCAGCCCGTCACGCCGGAGATCACGCCCTCATATACCTCGCCGATATGGCCTTCCATAAACTGTACCTTTTTGAGCTTCTCCACTTCCCGTTCCGCTTCATCGGCCCGCCGCTCCGCTGCCGAGGACAGCCTGGCCGCTTCCGGCAGGATCTCCCGGTAATGGGCGATGCGCTCCTCCGAAAGCCTGCCGTGCAAAAACTCCTTGATGATCCGATGGATCTGCAGATCCGGATACCGCCGGATGGGCGAAGTGAAATGGCAGTAATACCGGGCCGCCAGCCCAAAATGCCCCGTACATTCGGTGGTATAAAAAGCGCGCTTCATACTGCGCAGCGTCAGGCGGGAAACCATGTTCTCTTCCGGCGTCCCCTGGATTTTGTCCAATAGCTTCTGGATCTCCTTGGCATGCTCCCGCCCGGCCCGCAGGCGATACCCGAAATTATAAAGGAAAAGGGCCAGCTTATCCATTTTTTCGGGATCCGGCTTCTCATGGACGCGATAGAGAAACGGCATATCCAGCCAGTAAAAATGTTCCGCCACCGTCTCGTTGGCCGCCAGCATGAAATCCTCGATCAGCTTCATGGCTGCATTGCGCTCATAGGGGCCGATCTCCTGCACGTTTCCGTCGCTGTCCAGTTCGATCCTGCATTCGGGAAGGTCAAAATCCACCGCGCCCCTCTCCCGGCGTTTCCTGCGCAGGATCTCGGATAGCCGGGCCATCTGTTCCAGCATGGGGACCAGGGGGGCGCAGTCCTCCAAAAGCCCTTCGTCCTGTCCCTCCAGGATCCGCGTCACCTGCGTATAGCTCATCCGCCTGTCCACCCGGATCACGGATTCTACGATCTCATGGCTGCGGACGTTCCCCCTGTCGTCGATCTCCATCAGGCAGGAAAGCGCCAGCCTGTCTTCCCCGGCGTTTAAGGAACAGATCCCGTTGGAAAGCGCCTGGGGCAGCATGGGGATCACCCGGTCGGCCAGATAAACGCTGGTCCCCCTCGCCTTCGCCTCCCAGTCCAGGGCGGAATTTTCCTGCACATAATTGGCCACATCCGCGATGTGTACGCCCAGATGATACAGACCGCCTTCCACCGTCAGGCTCACCGCGTCGTCCAGATCCTTTGCGTCCTCGCCGTCTATGGTCACCATCTGCACGGCGCGCAGATCCCGCCGGAAGGCGCAGTCCTGCGCCGTCACCTCTGACGCAACCCTCTCTGCCTGGTGCAAAACCTTCTCCGGAAAGGACTCCGGCAGGCCGAAGGCGCGCACGATGGAAAGGATGTCTACGCCCGGATCCTCCGGGCGGCCCAGGATCTCCACGACCCTGCCCTCCAGGCTGCCTCCCTTTTCCCCGTAATCGGCGATCTGCGCCACCACCTTCGTTCCGTCCTCTGCATCCTTGCCACTCCCGGCAGGGATGAAAACGTCCCTGCTGATCCGGCTGTCGTCCGGCACCACGAACCCAAAGGACCGATGCTTCTGATAGGTGCCCACCACCCGGGCAAAAGCCCGCTCTGTTACCCCGACGATCCTGGCCTCCGCCCGCTGCCCGCGCTGTCCGGGAAGGATACTGATCTTTACCGTATCCCCATGAAAAGCGTTTCCTGTATACGCTTCGGGAATATAAAACTCTCCCTGCCCTTCCTGCGCCGTTACAAAGCCAAAGCCCCTGGCATTGCTTCTAAAAACGCCCGTGATCTCCCGCTCCTTTGCCAGAATATATCTCCCCCGCTTCGTGCGCAATATCCTGCCTTCTTCCAGAAGGCTCTCCAGCGCCCGGGTCAGCTCCGGCCTCTCCTCAGGCTTTACCTGCAAAATGACCGCCAGTTCCTTTTCCTTCATCGGCACATAGGCCGGATCCTCCAACAGCGCGCATATACGATTCTTCCGTCTGATAAACTGATCTTCCATTTCCCTCATCCGCCGCAAGCTCCGGCGCCCGTACTGCAGAACAAAAAAACACCCCGCTAACGGAGTGCTTTTGTGTTCAGATCCTTATCATCCCCAAATCCTGGAAATATTCAGCAGAACCGCAAGAAGAAGAAACGCAACAGCCAGATACTTCGTGATCCTGACCAGCCGCCCCTCCATGGAACGGCCCTTGTTCTTTCCCCAGTAGGTCTCCGCCGCGCCGCTGATGGCGCCCAGCCCCGCCTGCTTGCCTTCCTGCATCAAAACCAAAACCGTCAAAGCGATACTTACCAATATGAAGATGATAGTCAGAATGATCCGCAATACTTCCATATCAAACACCTCCTAACATCAAGCAAAATTGATTCTATCATACTTTTCCCGGCATTTCAAGGAAAAAAACTGGGAAAACACACCAAAATGCATCGGTTGTGCATCGGTCAGAGCAGGCCCAGCACCCCCAGCGCAATGGCGCAGAGCGCCACGATAACGAGGATGGCGGGAAGCATCAGCACCACATAGGCGGACACGATCATGGCGAACTTATCTTTCCAGCCCACCTTTTCGCTGGACAGCTCTTCCCGCTTCTCTTCCTCCTGCTCCGGCGTCAACGTCTTTAGCCGTTTACGAAAAAACATAAAACCACTCCATTTATCGTTTGGCCGCGTCCCTTTAAACGGCCTTTACGCGCGGTCCGCCTGCTCCTCCTGCCCGGCGTTTCTCTGGGCCTTCATGGTCTTTGGCATCTCAAAGAGATAATTGCCCTGTTCGTCCAGCTTTTTCTGCGGGAAGTGGCAGGCCAGAAAATGACCCGGTTCCACCTCGGTCAGCTCCGGCGGCACGTTCTTACACTTGTCGCAGGCCATGTAGCAGCGGGTATGGAACTTGCATCCCGTAGGCGGCTTGATAGGGCTGGGGATATTGCCTTCCAGCAGAATACGGTCTTTCTTTAAACTCTCCGGATCCGTGGTCGGGATGGAGGATAAGAGGGCCACCGTATAGGGATGGCGGGGATCGGTGAAGATCGTCTCGCTGTCTCCCAGCTCCACTACGTTCCCCAGATACATCACGCAGATACGGTCGGAAATATACCGCACCACGGACAGGTCGTGGGAAATGAACATGTAGGTCAGATTCTGCTTCTTTTTCAGTTCCTGAAGCAGATTGATGATCTGCGACTGGATGGAAACGTCCAGGGCGGACACGCACTCGTCGCAGACGATGAACTTCGGCTGCACGGCCAGCGCCCTGGCGATGGCCACGCGCTGCCTCTGGCCGCCGGAGAACTGATGGGGATAACGGTGCAGCATATACTCCTGCAGGCCGCATTCTTCCATGGTCTTGACGATATGGGCGCGCATCTTCTCCGTCCCGTGCCTATAGAAATTGTGGGTCAGCAGCCCCTCTTCGATGATCTGGCCGATGGTCATACGGGGATTTAAGCTGGAATAGGGATCCTGGAAAATGATCTGCAGATCCTTCCGAAACACCCGCATTTCGTTGTATTTTAAGCGGGACAAATCGATTCCCTCGTCCCGCATGGCCTCATATTTGTCAAACTCCGGCTCCCCGGCGTGTCTGCTGCGCAGATCCTTAAGCTGGGCCTCGATCCCGTCGCAGTCGGACTGGCAGGCGTCCAACGCCTGTTTGGCCGCGTCCATTTTTCCTTTCAACTGATCGCTGTTTTTGCCCTTCGCCTCCGGTTCCAGGCTCTGCTCATAATCCAGCTTCGCCGCGACATATTTTTCTCTGGCCTTCCGGCGTTTCCCGTTCGCCTCGTATTCCTTCAGAAGCAGTTCCGTCCCCCGGGCCTCGTCGGCGGCAAAAAAACCGCCCATAATCTTGACGATATTGTTCAGACAGGTCTGCGCCTCGCAGTGGGCCAGGTTCTGCTCCTGCAGCAGATAGAAATCGGCTTTTTCCTTGCCTCCCGCCTGCTCGACTTTGTTATCAAGCTCCTGCGCCTTCGCCTGCGCTTTCTGCAGCAGGGTCTTGTACTTTCCCAGGTTTTTCAGCGTATGCTCCACATAGGCGGGCGCCGCGTCCGCCAGGGTGGAACCGTAATACATGGTCGTGCCTGCGGTCTGGGGATAGAGCTGTAAGATCACGCGGCCCAGAGTGGACTTCCCGCAGCCGGACTCTCCCACTACGCCCAGCGTCTCGCCCTCGTAGATATCCAGGGTAATGTCCTCGTTGGCCCTGACATATAGCTGTTCCTTCTGAAACAGGGAGGTCTTCGCAACGGGGAAGTATTTTTTCAGATTAGTGATTGACAATAGCTTTTTTGTGTTCTGCACTGCACCTGACCTCCTTCTTCGGATAGAAACATCTGATCAACTGTCCGCCGCCGGCGTCCACCAGCTTAGGCTCCTCTTCCATGCACTTTTTCGTACAGTACTTGCAGCGGGGCGCAAACTTGCAGCCTTTGGGCAGGGCCAGCGGATGGGGCACCACGCCCGGGATCGGTTCGATCTTCTGATGGATCGCGTCCAGCCTCGGGATAGAGAACATCAGACCCTCCGTGTAAGGGTGGCTCATCTCGCAGTCGGAAAAGATCAGGCTCGCCGGGGCCTTTTCCACCACCTGGCCGCAGTACATGACCGCCACGTCGTCGGCCATCTCGTTGATGACACCCAGATCGTGGGTAATAAAGATGATGGACGTGCCCTTTTCCCGCTGCAGCTCGTTCATCAGCCGCAAAATCTGCGCCTGGATCGTCACATCCAGCGCCGTGGTAGGCTCGTCGGCAATGAGGATCTTGGGCCGGCAGGCCAGGGCCATGGCGATCATCACGCGCTGGCGCATACCGCCGGAAAGCTGGTGCGGATACTGCCGGATGACGGCCTCGGGATTGGGGATCTGCACATCGTAGAGCATCTTGAGCGCCTGCTCATGGGCCTGCTTTTTGCTCATGCCCTGGTGGATGATAAAAGGCTCGCTCAACTGACGGTCTACGGAAAACACCGGGTTTAAGCTGGTCATGGGTTCCTGGAAAATGACCGAGATCGCATTGCCGCGGATATGGTACATCTCGTTCATGGAAAGCTTTGTCAGGTCCTTTCCTTCAAACAGCACCTCGCCGGACTCGATATAACCGTTCTCGTCCAGCAGACGCAGGATACTCATGGCGGATACGGATTTGCCCGAACCGGATTCCCCTACGATGCCTATGGTCTTTCCGGGTTCCAGCGAATAGGACACGTCGTTGACAGCCTTTACGATACCCTTTTTCGTTTTGAAAAAAGTGTGAAGATTTTTGACTTCCAATAACGGCATCTTCTCTGTCCCTCCTTACTTTTCTACGCTGGCCTTCGGATCCAGCACATCACGCAGGGCGTCGCCCACGATATTGATGCAGATGGTGGTGACGGCCAGGAAAATGGACGTAAACACCCACTGCCACCAATACGCGTTGATGATCGTCTCGTTGTTGGCGCCGTTTAACATGTTGCCCCAGGTCGGCCTGGGATAAGCCACGCCGAAGCCCAGGTAGCTTAAGGAGGACTCAGTCAGCATACAGGTGCCGAAATCCAGCATCAGCGTGACCAGGATCACGGACATGACATTCGGAAGGATGTGTTTGAAAGCGATCACATTCTCCTTCACGCCCATGGACTTGGCCGCCGTCACATACTCGCTCTCACGGGCCAGAAGCACCTGCCCGCGCACCAGCCTGGCAAGCCCGGGCCAGGTCAGCACGCCCAAGATGCACATGATGATAAAGATCCGCATCGTCTCGGAAAGCACCATATGGCTCATGACCGCCGAAAGGATCATGGCAAAGGGCAAAAACGGGATGGCGGAGAAGATCTCGGCTACGCGCATCAGAAAGACGTCCACTTTGCCGCCGAAATATCCGGAAATACAGCCGACCAGGATCCCGATGATGGAGGAAATGATGACCGCCACCGCGCCGACGGTCATGGTCATCTTACCGCCGTTGATGATGCGCTGGAAAATATCCGCGCCCCGGTTATCCGTGCCGAACAGATATCCCTTTAAGCCCCATTTGTCTAAAAGCGCGTCGTTGGCATCCACCGCATAGGTCTGGAAGGAACCGGTATAAAGCTTTTCGGCCCCTGTCACATCGTCGGGCACCTCCGTCTGATCCAGGGCGTTGCTGCCCCAGGAGTAAACGTTGCCCTTGTTGGTCAGGCCGGAATAATGATAGGAGCCGCCCACGATCTGCACATAATCCTCATCCGCCGCAAGCTCCGGCGCCTTGGTAGCGTCCAGCGGGAAATCGCCGGAAAAGCAGATGGAGCCGTCGTCCAGCAACAGGCAGACGCTGGAATTGGTGGCCGTGATGGCGTCGATCTTCCTGCCGTTTAAGTACTCGGATATCTTCTTGCCCGCGCTTCCCACGTTTTCGCGCACGGTATTGTACAGGTCGCGGGAACCGGTATAGATCGAAGTCCGTTTGTTGTTCAGGCCGACGATATAGTTCAGGGTAAAGTCGATATCATAGACCTTGCCCGCCGCCAGGAACAGATCCATGTTGGCGTAGGTCAGCTTGTTGCCCCACAGATACAGGGTGCCGTCGTTCATCAGGATCGCCGAGGCCTGATAGCCGCAGGTCAGCTTCTTGACGTTTGCCACGTCCACCCCGTTATCCGCCAGCTCCTGCGGGAAATAGGCGATATTAGGGTTGGGGGCTTTCCCCGCCGCCTCCGCTTCGGCCTGCGTGCCGTACTGCCCCAGGGTATTGGCGCCCCAGCAGTACACTTTCCCGTCCTCGCCGATGGCCACGATATGATCGATACCGGCCGCCACCATGGCGATCTTTGCGTTCTGCACTTCCTCCGGGATCACCCCGATGTCCACGCCGGTGGTGCCGATCTGGGTGGAGCCCCAGACATAGACCTTGCCTGCGTTGGACAGCCCCACGGAAAAGGAGCCGTAGCCGTCGATCATCTTGATATCGCCCTGCAGCTCTTTGGGCACCGACATGAGCCTCATGTTGGGCGCCATGCTCTGCTGGGTCACTTCCGTATAGGAATCCTTATATTTCGGCATGAAAAGAGGGCCGATGAACATGATCAGGAACATCACGATCAGCAGCGCAAAAGCGCCTACCGCCAGCTTACGTTCCATGAAATTATTGAATACCTGCCGCATGGGGCTGACGATGACTTCCACATCCGCCGCCGTCGCGTCCTTTCCCAGCATATCGTCCGCCAACTGGTTGCCGCCTCCATGGACAAAGCGGGCGAACCAACCGCTCTTTTTTGAGGAAGCCTGCTTATTCTTCGCCATTGCGTTCGTCCTCCCTTCCTATTTGTTCACGCGGACCCTTGGATCCACGAGACCGTACACAATATCGATCACCAGCGTTCCCAGCAGGGACATGCCCACATAGAACATCTGCATCAGCAGCACCACGTCGTAATCCGCGCTCCGCAGCGCCGTGATCATGACCCTGCCCATGCCGTTCCAGGCAAAAATGCTTTCAAACACCAGGGAACCGGAAAAGATCCCCAGAAACCACCCTACCACCAGCGTCACGATGGGGATCAGGGCGTTGCGCCAGGCATGGGAGTAAATGACCACCTTTTCCCGCAGGCCCTTGGCCCTGGCGGTGCGGATGCAGTCCATGGACAACGCTTCGATCATGGAAGCGCGCACATAACGGGTCATGCCGCCCAGGGAGCAGAACGTCATAGCAATCAGCGGCAGCGCCATGTAGTACATTTCATCCTTGAACCTGCGCCACCCGGTAAAATTGGAACCCGGCGTCTTCATGCCGCTGGGCGGGAAAATATGCAGCTTGGAGCAGAAGATCCAGATGAACAGAATGGCGATCAGGAAGGTGGGCAGGCTGTATCCGATGATGGTCAACACCTGGATCGCCTGATCGAACCGGCTGCCCCGCTTCACCGCGCAGTGGATGCCCAAAGGGATCGTGATCCCCAGCGCCAGGATCGTGGCGAAAATATTGATCTTGATGGTGTTCTTCATCGGCTGGGCCACCACCTGCACCACAGGTTTTTTATAATCGTAGGAATAGCCCAGATTCCCCTGCAGCAGCCCGTCGTAGGTCCCGTCGTAGAGCGGATAGAGCCCCACCCAGCGCAGATAACGGACCACCTTGTTGTTGGTATCCGTCCCGTACATCCGCTGGTATTTCAGATAGATCTCATTGAAATACTCGTCCGCCTTCCCCTTCGGGATGGCGTTCTTCAAAGCGGTATACTCCGCCTTGGCATCGGTATAGGCCCGGTTCGCAGGCACCAGGCTGTAAATCATGAACATGATGAAGGAAAGGATCACCAGCACCACGCACATATACCCGATTCTCTTGATCACATATTTTCCCATAATCTTCCCTCGCTTTTTGATAGAAACCAAGGTTCCGCCGATCTGTATCCCATTGGGAGCCGGCGCATCCGATGCGCCCCGATCCGCCGGTTCACAATGGCATACCGGTTTCGGCCCTCCTGCCGTCCGTGCCGCAGGGCAAAAAACACTTGTCTTTGCACGGCGCACAGACAGAGGATAAAACAAGGACTGACACACTCAGGCCAGCCTTCCGTAAAACCGCCAAAGGACAGGGGAAAATCCCCTGTCCTTTGGGGTCATACCGCTTGATCAAGTTTCTGACTTCAGCCGTCTTTAGTTCAGCCAGTAAACGTCCGCAGCGTCCTTGATATAGTAGGAGCTGTAGTCGTCATACATGGAAGGATCGATGGTCATGTTCCAACTGTAGTCATAAGCAGCGGAGGTAAATCCGGTGGCGAAGTTGAAGCAGTTGTAGGTCGGGGTGCCGCTGTAGCTTACGCCGTAGCCGCCCTGGGTCAACTCATCCAGCATCGGATTGAAGTCGCCAACAGTCTGCTGCACCTCAAAGCCCGCCGCCTTGATGTTGTCGTTGTTCATGAAGCCGGTCACCAGAAGGTCGGTGAACTCGTTGTCGGAGGTACCATACCAGTTGAGTACCAGAGGCATATAATAGTTATCGCCCACCTGGGTCACCTTGTAAGCGCCGTCCACGGAAGCGTAGGTCTTGTCGCTGTCGTACATCTGATCCGCAGGGATCTGCTTGTAACGCACGCCGCTCTCATAAGGATTGCCTTCCGCGTCGTATACCCAGCCGTCGGCCTCCAACACTTCGATGGCCTTATCCACGGAGGTATCGTAAGCGTTTAAGAGCATGCCGTCCGCAACCGCCGCCTGGTACATCCAGGAACCGGTGTAGTAAGGGCCGTCCGTCACGCCGCCGTAGCCGCCGGTGAAGTCCTTGGCAAAGGTCGCGCGGTCCATGCAGTAGGCAATAGCCTCACGGACAGAAGCGAACTGCGTAGGGCCAAGATCCGCACGGAAGCCCAGCTTGCCGTAGCCGGCGCGGCTGTAATGGGTCGCCACATATTTGTCGGGCTGATCCTCCACCAGCGCGATGACTTCATCGGTGGCGTCGCCGCCGGTGATGCCGCTCAACACGTCCACGCCGCCGGAGGTGAAGTCCGCCAACTGGGTCTCGGAGATGATCCTCTTATAAACGACCTTTTCGATCTGGGGCTTGGTGCCCTCATAGTTGCCCTTGAAGTTCTCGTTCACAGTCAGGACAACGGAATGATCCGCCTCGTCCCAAGACTCGATCATGTAAGGGCCGGAATAAGGATAATCCTGGGTGTGATCCCATACCGCGTTCGTGATCTGCTCGGCGGCCACATAGCTGTCGCCGTCCTTGGCATAGAAATCGTCGGTGAAGTACACGCCCTGGCCGTCGTCCTTAATGTCCGCGTCGCCTACCCACAGAGCCATAGGCTGCGGGGAGAAGCCCGCATAGGTGATGGCGTAGAAGTAGTTCGCGTAATCCTCGCCTACCGTCACGGAGAAGGTGTAGTCGTCGATCAGACGGATCCCGGAGAATACCTTGCTGGCGGTCACGCCGTCCACATCCGCGCCGTCGTTGGTGCCGTCATAGGCATGGAACGCGTCGTAGCCCACATAGGTCAGGCCGGAATTGCCGGTGCCGCCCGCCTGCATGCCCACAGGGCCTGCGTTGAGCAGCGTATAGACCAGATAGTTCTTCGCGGTCACAGGGCTGCCGTCGGAGAAGACCAGGTCATCCTTCAGGGTAACGGTAAAGGTGCGGGTGCCGTCGTCGTTGACCACGTCGTCATGGCTGGCAACTACGGTATCGTTGTACTCATAGCCGCCTTCCTTGGTGGTGGACACGGTCTCCAGGCCTGTGATCAGGTTTTCCACATCCAGATCGCCGGCGCCGGGAGAGGATACGCCGAAGCTGGAGGCACGAAGGCGTCCGGACAGTTCAGTGGTGTTGCCCAGGATGATGCTGTTGTCCTCCTTGTCGCTGGTCCAGTCGATCAGCGCGGACGCAGGGCCCCAGTAAGGGTTGGTGGGATGCTCTTCCACGCCCTTGATCTGCGCGTTGTAAACGTCATAGTACTCGTTGGAGTACAGCGGGATCTCAGGGAGCAGGATGTTCCAGCGCTGTATGTAAAGCTTCCACCAAGTCGCATACACATCGTCCTCGGTCTCCCAGTAGCCGTCCTCGGGAACGGCGGTGTTGTACACCATAGCCATGGTCAAAAAATCCAGACCCAGCTCATAGCGCACGCCGTCGCGGTCGATGTAGGCAAGGCCCGTCTCTTCATCCTCGATGACGTCGGCAATGCTCACATCCTTGCCGAACTGGTCATACAGGGAGGTATAATCGGTGCCGTACTCGGCGCCGACCAGAGGCTTCTGCTCCGCATAAACGATATCGGAAGCCTCGGGAGCCGCCTCGGTGCTTTCCGCTGCAGCGCTCTCCTCGGCAGGTGCTTCTGTCGCGGGCGCCTCGCTCTCTACCGCAGGCGCTTCGGTCTGCGCGGGAGCTGAAGACTGGCCGCCGCAGGCTGCCAGGCCAAAGGTCATGGCCGCCGCCAGAAGAACTGCCAACACTTTCTTCAGTTTCATAATAATCTCCTTCCTTTCTTTTTCCATGCCGGTCTCTCCGGCACGGGCCTCTCCAGGCGCCTCTGTTTGTACATACCGCACCTAGATTGTAGACAATTCTATCACTTTTTCTCAATAAAGTAAATATGAAATTTCTGCCGCCTGCCCTTTTTTTCCAATTTTATCTGATTTTTTGCAAAAAAAAAGCCGCGGCATACAAAACCGCAGCCTTTTTCTTCCTTATTAAATGGCCGGACTTTAGTCAGGACGTGGCTTTCTCCCTGTCCACGACCTCGTAGCTCACTTCGATCCGCCTGCCGTGGTAATGCTTGAGGTAGCTTCGGACAATGCGCTTCATGACGGCATGGATCCTTTCCTCGTCCGCCTGTCCCAAAACGACCAAAAACTGCACGCCACCATACCGGATACACAGATCGTCCGCGCCCAGGTGCAGGCGCGCCGCCCTCTCCATACTGCGCATGGCCTGTTCCTGTTCGTCCGCCGTCACGTCCTCCCTGATATCCAACGTCACGAGGGCCGCTCCGGCAAGGCCGGAAGTGTGGGTTTTGGAACCGCCCAGATAACGGGAAAGCTGACCGGACAACGGGCCGGCATCTGCCTGTCCGCCGTCCAGCGCCTTTAGAAGCTGTTCCAGATCCGCCCCGTTTTCCCCCGGGGCTGCCTCTGCCTCTTTCCGATAAATGTGATAGCCGCCTTTTTGGCTCTGTTTCACATGATAAAGGGCCTTTTCCGCTTTCGCCAGGACGCTTTCGTAATCCTCCCGGCTCCTGCAGAGGGCCATGCCAAGGGAGAGGGTGGCCGCAGCCATCAGTCCGTTTATTTTCTTCTTTTCCCCGAACTTTCGTAAAATGTCCTGGGCGGTCTTTTTCGCGCCTTCTTCGTCTGCGCCGGAAAGGAACAGGATAAATTCGTCCCCTCCGAAACGGCACAGGAGATTGCCGCCTTCATATTCCCTGAGGATCCCGGCGACCTCCAGCAAAAACCGGTCCCCCTCCAGATGTCCCCGGGAATCGTTGACGTGCCTCAACCCGTCCACATCCGCCAGGCACAGACAGCCCGCCTGCTCCTGGAGCCTTTCCTTTATGGCCCGTTCCCCGTCGTAGCGCAGGCATAGCCCGGTCAGAAAATCCTTCCCTGCGGCAAAATTCCGCTCCGGCGGCGTTTCCCGCCTGGGCATAAGCTCCGGCCGGACGCGGCCGGAAACGTCCGCCTCCAAAACGGCCGCCGCGATCTTCCCCTCCTGCAGCAGCCGCAGGAAAACCTCCGTCATCTCCGGGTCGAACTGAGTCCCCTTCCCCTGTTCCAACTGGCTGCGGATCCCTTCGTCCGGCAGACGGTCGCGGTAAACGCGGCGGGAACTCATGGCGTCATAGGCGTCGGCGATACAGATGATGCGGGCCACCTCCGGGATCTCTTTACCAGCCAGCCCGTCCGGATACCCCTGGCCGTCATATCTTTCATGATGGTATCTGGCCCCGTCCCTAACGCCCGGCAGCGTATCGATATGCTGCAGGATATCCCCGCCCAGCGCGGCATGGGATTTGACCACCTCGTATTCGATCTGCGTCAGTTTATCCGGCTTGTTGAGTACGGAATCCGGCACGCCGATCTTGCCGATATCGTGCAGCAGGGCCACATGGCGCAGGTTGCTGAGTTGCTCCTCGGAATATCCCAGTTCCCTGGCCAGGCACACCGCGTATTCCGCCACGCGGTAGGAATGGCCCTTGGTATATTTATCCTTGGCGTCGATGGTATCCGCCAGCGCATGGACGACCTGCAGCGACATCTGTTCCATTTTCTGCCGCCGCTCTTCGGCCCTTTTGGTCTGCAGCGCCACCTCCCGCTCCAGTTGTTCCTCGTAGTGGTAGCTGTCCGTGACGTCCTTGAGCAGATACAAAAAGAGCTGTTTGCCCTGCTTGGGCCGGATCTCCTGCCTTTCCACCTGATAGACCCTGCCCTCTACGGAAAAGTACTGCTGGGAAAGGGAGCCTTCGGACGCCTGGGCGATGATCCGGCCTGCGACCTGATTGTTGTACAAAATATGGGATTCCCCGTCCAGGACGATGATCCCCTCGGCCAGTTGGTTTAAGGCATACTCCTTGGCCTCCACGACGAAATCCAGAAAATCGTATCTGCGGATCCCCAGATAGAGCATGACCGACGCGACGGCGTAAGCCAGCGCCGTGGTATCGTACCCTCCGGTACATCTGAGCGCCACCAGCAAAAGGCCGACGACGGCCACCATCATCGTCGCGAGCATGCCGACGATCTGCCGCCTTTTGTTGGCGTTTTCCTCCTTTTGGTACTGCCGGATCAGCAGCACGGCGGAAATGCAAAAATAAACTCCCGCGGACGCAAGGAACAGATAGTACATGGGGCCGTGCCCCAGGACGAGGTGCGGGAATGCGCCGCTGTCCTGAAATTCAATGGAAGTATAAAACAGATCGTTCTGCTCGCAGTAAATGACCAGCGCGCAGATCCCGGCGTGGAAAAAAGCGAGTACGGTCCGGATCGCGTTCGGGATCCTGGCGTTGCAGTAATCGAGTGCCAGCATCAGGATCATAAACGGGATAAATGACTTGCCCAGATAGGAGATCCGCGTCCCGATCAGCGCCGCTTCCTTGGTGGAAGCGAGGATCTCCACAAAATAACCGGCATTGTTGATCCACGCGGCCTGGGTCAATATCATGAGGATCGTCCGGCGGTGTGAATTGCCCTGTGTATACAAATATAGAAATTCCAAAAAGACGACCAGCGTCGTCACGCCCTGTAGGCCGAGTAAAAAATAATACAACATTCCGTCGATCCCCCCTACTTTCCACAAGATCATTATATCTGATTTTGCCAGTCAGGACAAGGTGGTTTTGTCGGAAAAACGAAAAAAAAACGCCGCCATCCCGGTATCCTGGGAGCAGGCGGCGTTCCTTTATGCTGTTTTGTCTCGTCTATGCAGATATCCTGCCGTTATATGGGCCAACGCTGCAGCTTTTCTTCCAGCTTCGCCACGATCTGCTCGAAGTACCCGTCCTCAAAAGGCACCTTCAAGCCCACCGCTTTGAGCATATTGCCGTAAAAATCGCTGGCGGACAGCCTGCAGAGCGCAAGATAACTGTCCCAGGCCTCCCGGTAGTCCTCGTCCATCCGGATCTTGTACTGGAACGCGCAGGTCTGGGCCAGCACATAATCGATATAATAGAAAGGACTGTTGTAAATATGCTGCTGCCGCTGCCAGTAACCGCCCTGGCCGAAGAAAGGATCGTCCTCATAATCCAGATGCGGCATATATACCTTTTCCAGTTCCCGCCACGTCTGCCTGCGCTGGAGGGGCGTAAGCCCCGGTTCCGCGTAGACGATGTGCTGAAATTCATCCACCATCGTACCGTAAGGGACGAAACGGATCGCATCCTCCAACTGCATCAGGAGGAAATCCTCCGCCCTCCCCCCAAAGAAATCCTTCATCCAGGGATCGGTGAAAAACTCCATGGACATGGAGTGGATCTCCGCCGTCTCCATCGTGAGATCGCTATGCTCCAGGATCGGATCTTTGCCGGACAAAAATCCCTGGAACGCATGGCCGCACTCATGGGTGATCACGTCCACATCCCCCGCCGTGCCGTTGAAGTTGGCAAAGATAAACGGGGCATGATAATTGTACAGATAGGTCATATAGCCGCCCTGCCTCTTGGTCTTGCGGCCGAACACGTCCAAAAGCTCGTTCTCCATCATGAAATCGAAGAACTCCTTCGTCTCGCCGGAAAGGGCAGCGTACATCTTCTGGCCGGTCCGCAGGATCTGCTCCGGCGTCCCGACGGGCGCAGGATTGCCGTTTTTAAAATATACTTCATTGTCGATGTAGGACAGCCTGGACAGGCCCAGCCGCCTGCGCCTGCGGTCGTGTACCTTCTCCGCGAAGGGCACGAACACTTCCTTCACCTGCCTGCGGAAATTCTCCACGTCCTGTCTGCCGTAGCTGTTGCGGTTCATACGGCGGTAGCCCAGCTCGATGAAGTCCTTACAGCCCATGGCCCTGGCCTGGGCCGTGCGGCATTTCACCAGCTTATCGTAAATATCGTCCAGTTGTTCCTGTATGGTGAGGAAATAATCGCTGAAAGCCTTCCAGGCTTTTTTCCTCACGCTGCGGTCGGCGTTGGTCAGATAGGGCCGCATCAGGGACAGGTTGAGTATTTGTCCGTCGAAAGGGATCTGGGCGGTGGCGATGAGCTTGTTATAGGAGGTGCGCAGGGCGTTCTCTTCCTGCATCAGCCCGATAATGCCCTCCTCCATGCTCTTTAATTCATTCTCCATGGAAACAAAGGCCACTTTCCCGATCTTTTCTTCCAGGAAGCTGCGGTAAGGGGATTCATAAATGGCCCGCTTATACTGGTTTTGCAGGTTGGCGATCCGGGGCCGCACTTCATCATAATAGTCCTGCTCCGCGCTGTAAAAGGCGTCCGTCGTATCGCCGTCATAGCGGATATGGGCGATGGTCATCTTATCCGACACATCTTTGCTGACCTGATAAAACTCCTGATGGATCTGCCAGAGTTCTTCCCCGCTGGAAGCGCTTCTTGCCCTCCCGGTCAGCTCCTGCATCGTTTTTTTAGTCTTTTCGTAATCCACCCGTTCATAGGGCATCTCTTTAAACTTCATCTTCCGGACTGTCTCCTTTGCAAAGGCTGATAAATTTCTCCCGGTCCATGGGTTTTCCAAAATAAAACCCCTGGTACAATTCAAGTTCCTTATCTTTAAGCTCTTCTTCCTGTTCCCTGCTCTCGATGCCCTCCTGGCAGACCGAAATGCCCATGGCATGGCAGAGCTTGACGATAAACTCCACAAAGGTCACGTCAAACACGCTCTCCTGCATGTTCACGATAAAGGAACGGTCGATCTTGACGATATTGACCGGCACGCTCTTTAACAGCCCCAGGGAAGAATACCCGGTGCCGAAATCGTCCATGGCCACCTTAAAGCCAAGTTCATGCAGCGCGTGCAGCACGTCCTTGATCTGGCTGTAATTGGAAGAAATGCTGCTCTCCGTCAGTTCCAGGACGATGTTGCAGTCCTCCCAGAAGCCCTCGCGCTTCTTCTGGACCAGATAGGACAAAAAATCGTATCTTTCAAACTGGAGCCAGGACACATTGATATGCATGGTAAAGCCCGGGACAAGTTGCGCCATCTCCCTGGCCATATTCACGGACGTCTCGAAGACCCACTCCCCTGCACGCCCGATCATCCCGTCCTCTTCCAAAAGCGGTATGAACTCCACCGGCGCCACCCTGCCGAAGCGTTCGCAGGAAAAGCGCATCAGCGCCTCCGCGCCCACGATCTTTTCCTCTACAGCGCTGCGCAGCGGCTGATAATACACCTCAAAGCCCGCAAAGCCGTCCTCGATATGCTCCCGCAGTTCTTCGGTCAGCTCCAGCTTGCGCTCCTTGATCTCCATCACTTTGTTGGAGAACAGCACGATCCGGTTCTTGCCCTCCGCCTTGGCAAACTCCAGGCAGTAGACCGCCCGCTTCACCAGCTCCTGGAACCCCTTCCCATCCCTGGGATACTGGGCGTAACCGCCGGACAAGGTCACTTCGTAGCGGTTCCCGTCGATCTCCTGGGGCATCGTATAAAGCTCCTGCAGATCATGATAAAGGCTGTACACCTGGCCGGTGCTGCAGTCTTTAAAAATGATCAGAAACTCGTCCCCGTCGAAACGGTACAAAAGGGCGCTTTGGGGCAGCAGATTCTGGATCTGCCTGGCGGCGCGCCGGATCACCTTGTCCCCGAAGGCCCGGTTGTAAAAATCGTTGACCCTGCGGAAATTATCAAAGCCCAGCACAAGAACGCCCAGGGACGGCGTTTCTTCCGTCCCCAGCATCTGCTCCACCCTATGCTCCGCTTCAAACCGGTTCCGCAGCCCGGTGACCTGATCCGTCCTGTCATAGTGGGACATGTTGGTGATCGTCCCCGTATAGATGTTGCGTTCGCCGTTCTCGTCTTCCATCATGCTGCCGCGGCAGCGCAGCCAGACCCATTCGCCGCTGACGTTCTGCGCGCGGTACTGGATGTCCCGGTAAGAAGTCTTGCCTGACAGCAGATCCTCCATGGACTGGCGGAAGAGATTGCGGTCCTTTTCGTGGATCTTGGCGCACCACATCTCCATGGCGTCTTCCACGATCTCGCCGGGCAGGCCGAACTCCTCTACCATCTGGCTCGGATAGCGGAAGGTGCCAAGACGCATGTCTCCGATGAACACATATTCTTCCGTGGTCTGAGAGATCACATTGTAAATTTTATCAATCGCCTTTTTGGCTTCGCTGTCTCCCATACTGCCTTTCCCCTAAAGCGACTTGAAAATTCGCTTTCCTCACAAGACAGTATACACATTTTTTTTCAATATTGCAATCTCTCTTTATCGCTTTTTCTTCTTTTTTCCGTCCTTTTCGCGCCCTTTCCAACGTCCGTCAAAAGGAAAGGACGTCAGACGCCAAACAGCTCCTCCTCGATCCGCAAAAGACGGTTGTACTTGGCCACCCGTTCCATCCGGCAGGGGGCGCCGGTTTTGATCTGTCCGGCGTTTGCAGCCACCGCGATATCCGCGATGATGGCGTCGTCCGTTTCCCCGCTGCGATGGGAGATCACGGTGCGATAGCCGTTTTCCTTTGCCAGTCGGATGGCGGCAAAGGCTTCCGTCAGCGTGCCGATCTGATTGACCTTCACCAAAACCGCGTTGGCCGCGTGCATCCCGATGCCCGCCGACAGCCGCCTGACGTTGGTCACGAACAGGTCGTCCCCGACGAGTTGCAGCCGGTCCCCCAGCCGCTGTGTCATCTGCTGCCAGCCGTCCCAGTCGTCCTCATCCAGTCCGTCCTCCAGCGAAAAGATCGGAAACTGCCGGATAAGGTCCTCATAAAAGGCGATCATATCCTCTTTGGATCGCACGACCTGCTGCCCCTTCATGCGGCTTTCCCCCGGAAAAACGTACCCGCCCGCCTGGTGGTCGTACAGTTCGCTGGCCGCTGCGTCGATGGCGATGCGGATCTCCTTTCCCGGCTCATGGCCGCTCTTTTGCACCGCCTCCACGATCAGGGAAAGGACGGCACAGGTATCCGGCAGATCCGGCGCGAAGCCTCCTTCGTCCCCAACTCCTGTAGAAAGCCCCCGCTCCCTGCAGATCCCTTTCAGATTGTGGTACACCTCCGCGCATATCCTGAGCCCCTCCGCAAAGCTTTCCGCCTGCATGGGCGCGATCATAAATTCCTGCAGGTCCACGGTGTTGTCCGCATGTTTTCCCCCATTTAAAATATTCATCATGGGAATGGGCATCTCCACCGTGTGGATACCGCCCAGGTATTGGTACAGGGGCATATGAAAGGCTCTGGCCGCCGCTCTGGCTGCCGCCATGGAGACGCCCAGACAGGCGTTGGCCCCCAGGTTCTCCTTATTTTGCGTGCCGTCGCAGCCGATGATCATCTCGTCGATCCTGCGCTGGCAGGAGGCATCCCTGCCAAGCAGGGCGTCCCTAAGCTTCGTGTTCACATTGTTCACCGCCCGGCGCACGCCCAGTCCAAAATAGCGCACCTCCCCGTCCCTTAGTTCCACCGCCTCGAACTTTCCCGTGGAAGCGCCGGAGGGAACGCCGGCTCTGGCGCGGACCATTTCTCCGGTAATGGAATTTTCCACCACCACTTCCGCTTCCAGCGTCGGGTTCCCTCTGGAATCCAGGATCTCCCTTGCGTGTATTTCTCTGATGGGCAAAACAGCTTTCATATACGGATACCTCTCTTTTCGTTTCAGTTATCCAAAGTATGCGCCCTTTCGCCCTTTTTCATTCCTGCTTTATCCCTGCAAAAGGGAATTTTTCAGCGCCTCGATCACAAAATCAGGCACCTTTCCCCGGATCAGATATACGCCGCCGAGATCATACCGCTTCCCGGCCGTCTCTTCGCTCAGGCTGATCTGCACATCAAATCCGGAATCCATCTGGCTGTCCACCGTCAGCCCGTCCTCCTGCAGCCTGCACAGTTGTACCGGATACACCGCTTTTAATATCTGTCCGATCTGTTCCGGATCCTGGAACGAGGCCGTCAGGGTACGGTATTCCTCCGAATCCTCCAGGCTGTCCAATTCCTGATCGCTGAGAGGAAAGACCGGATCCGGGCTTTCCTCCCAGTCCCTTTTGTGAAAGACTGTACTGATCCGGATCCCGGACACGTCCCGGACCTGTAAAAAACCGTTCTCCATACCGCTTTCGATGCCGTTTTGGGCCAGCAGGCCGCGGGTGTTTTCAAAGCTGTCGTAGACCGGATATTCCCAGGTCATCTCCGCCTGATTGGCGGCCGCATCCTCCGGCAGCCTGAAGATCAATTCCCCGCAGGGCAGGCTGTTCTGCAGCAGAGAAAGCCCATAGGATGCAAAATCCTCCAGATAAGCGCGATAGAGCGCCTCCTGGTCCGCCGTATAGATCGTCAGGGTCTTACCGTCCTGATAACTGATCTTCATGGAGGCCACGTTTTGGGCAAACTGGGAATCGTTGATCTGATAGCGGTTCTTCCAGAACGCTTCATCCTGCATCACCTGTTCGATGGCCTCCGGCGTCGTTTGGGGGCTTGCCAGGAAACGGCGGTAAACGCTGCGGCCGTCGGCCAGTTCATAGCGCGCGACCCACCAGTCCACCGCATCCTCTGCCCTGTCCTTTCCCATAGCACGGTTCCATTCGAGATTGTCCCCGGGCCGTCCGGCCTCCTGCCAGGCCTGCGCCATGGCGATCACCGCTTCGATCGTGGCAGGATCCTCCGAGCGCATATTGTTTAACAGGTAGCTTTCCAGAAGGACGTTTCCACCGCTGCCGTCCCATTGCAGCCTGCGGAACGGTCCGTAATCCATCTCCATGGAAACGGAAACGCGCTTTACTTCCTCCGCCTTTGGCACATACCGGTCATAGCCGGCCAGGTCGAAGTGGAATATCGCAACGATCAGGCAGGATACGGCCATTCCAATAAAAAGCGCTGCCTTGCCCTTACATACGGCCTTTAAGTCCCGCTCATAGATCAAACGGATGATGCCGTGGCCCAGAAGGGCCGCCAGCACCAGGCCCACAAAGACCATGAACGTATTAGCCCCGGAAAGCTCTCTCGCCACAAGCCCTGCCAGCAGGGCAAAGGGGACCAGCAGAAAGAACTCCAGAACCGGTTTGCATAACGGAAAAGCGAGGGAATGCCCGTAGGATTCCGTCCTGCGGACCCGGTAGAGGAAATAACATAGAAGTACGAGCAGCACGTTGCAAACGGCCAGATACAAAAACTCTCCTCCCAGCTTTTCCACGAAACTTTCCTCGGAGTAAAGCGCGATCAGCCCGGTCCGAGTCAGGTCGATCCTGATATCGGAAAGCAGCTCCAGCACGGAGCAAAAGGGCGTGATCCAGGGCCGTCCGGACAAAATCCTGGCGGAAGTATTGCTATAGCTTTGAAAGAAATTCAGATACTCCTGCAGCAAAAACCGGCAGATCGCCTCATAGGAAAACAATACCGCGCTGCCCAGAAGCGCCGTCAGCACATTGCCCGTCAGCAGGGCCGCCAGAAGGGAAAACTGATACATGGCGGCAAAAGCGAGTACGATCAAAAGGCTGGACAGGCAGGACTGGGCCGCCAGGGCCGGGGTCAGCAGGCCGAAGCCGAGGCCGATCCCCCAGCAAAGAAGCTGCTTGACCAGATAAAAGAACCCAAAGACCCCGATCCCGTTGCCCCAGAGCAGCCAGAAGCGCTTCGGCGCCGAAACCGGCACGCTCAGATACAGGTCCGTCCTGCGGCGGCTATAGAGCCAGGAAAAGCCCTGGATGGCGAACAATACCGCAAATGCCGCCGCGATCGCCAGATCCGATACGGGATACAGGATCTGCCCCGCATAGCTGCGCTGCATACTCAACAGCCGCAGGGAAAGGATCTGCTCTGTCAGGCCCGTCCCGTTTTCTATAGCGCTGTGCAGATTGGTCATATACATCAGACAAAGCACCGGATACACAACGGCCAGGGTGACGCCGCACAGCAGAAAGGTCCATCCCCTGCGCCGGACATTTTCTTTCCATTTAGCCAAATATGAGCTTCTTGATGTCATAGCCAAACACCTCCGTTTCACTGATAAAGATTTCTTCCAAAGACAGCGGCAGGACTTCGTAAAACAGCGTATCCGCCGCGGCAAAGACTGCGATCAGTTCTTCCCTGGACCCCCGCGCCGTCAGTGTCAGAAGGGAACCGCGCCGTTCGGACTTTACGATCGTAATCTGATTCAGCACCCGTTGTTCCTCCTCTGCGGAAGCAAAGACGCACTGGATCTTCTGGATATTGCATTTCATCTCTTCCAGGTCCCGGGAGAGCAGGACGCCGCCCTCGTGCAAAAGTCCCACATGATCGCAGATATCCTCCAGTTCCCGCAGGTTGTGGGAGGCGATGACAGGCGTAAAATCCCGTTCTTCCATTTCTCTGGCGAAAATGCTCTTGACGCCCTGGCGCATCACCGGATCCAGCCCGTCGAAAGTCTCGTCGCAGAGCAGATACCGGGTCCGGGCGCACAGTCCCGCGATGATCGAAAGCTGCTTCTTCATGCCTTTGGAAAAAGTGGAGATCCTGCGCCGGCTGTCCAGACGGAACCGGTTTAAATACAGATCGTAGCGCTCCAGATCAAATCCCCGGTATACGCTGCTGTAGTAGCGCCCCATGTCCCGGGGCGACGCGTTGGGAAAAAAGTACGGATCGTCCGCGATGAAAAACAGCCGGGCCTTGGCGTGTACATTGTCATAGACCGGCATATTGTCCACCAGGGCGACGCCCTCGTCCGGCTTTAAGACGCCTGCCATCATACGCAGCACCGTACTCTTCCCCGCTCCGTTGGTGCCCACCAGGCCGAACACCGTATTTTCCTTTATGGTCACGCTGACCGATTTCACGGCCCTGATCCCGTCAAAAGATTTCGTCAGATTTTTACATTCAATCATGCCGTTCCTCCTCTCCGGCCGCATAAGCTGCGGCCAGCCTCTGTGTCGCTTCTTCTCTGGAAACGCCAAACTCCCTGGCTTCCTGCGCCAGCGCGTCCAGCTTTGCCAGGATCTCTTCCCTGCGCACCTTACGCAGCGATTCGTCATAGGCCACGAAATTGCCCCGGCCCTTTACCGTATAGAGAAACCCCATCCGTTCCAGCTCGCTGTAGGCCCGCTGGATGGTGTTGGGATTGATGGACAGCTCCACCGCCAGGCTCCTGACCGAAGGCATCCGGCTGTTGGGCTCCAGCACGCCCTTTAGGATCAGCGTCTGGAATTTGTCCACGATCTGCTCATACAGCGGCCTTGTATCCCGATAATCCAGTATGATCATAACGTCCGCTTTCGCCCCTTTCTCACGCGTCCATTCTGCGCCACATGTATTAAGTGTATTAAGTGATTTAATACAATTATACTATAAAAATTCCCGCCTGTCAAGGACAAACGGGAATTTTTTTCTGTATTTTCTTCGTATTTTCTTATGAAATCAGCAGGGATTTGCCGGTCATCTCGGCGGGCTGGGTCATTCCCATGATCTCGATCAGCGTGGGCACGATATCCGCCAGGCATCCGCCCTCCCGCAGCTTTACGTCCTTCGGGTAATTGACCAGGATAAAAGGCACCGGATTGGTGGTGTGGGCCGTAAAGGGAGCGCCCGTCTCATAATCCACCAGTTGCTCCGCGTTGCCGTGATCCGCGCAGACGAACATCACGCCGCCTGCCTCCCGGATGGCCTTTACCGCCCTGCCGACGCATTCGTCCACCGCTTCCACGGCCTTGATTGCCGCAGCCTCCACGCCGGTATGGCCTACCATGTCGGGATTGGCAAAATTGATGATGATCACATCGTAAATGCCGGAGCCGATGGCCTCCACCAGCCTGTCGCAGACCTCATAGGCGCTCATCTGGGGCTTTAAGTCATAGGTGGGCACGTCCTTGGGAGAATTGACCAGGATGCGGGTCTCCCCTTCGTTGGGCGTCTCCACGCCTCCGTTAAAGAAGAAGGTCACATGGGCGTATTTCTCCGTCTCCATGATCCGCGCCTGCTTCATGCCGTTTGCCGCCAGCCACTCGCCGAAAGTATTGGTCACCGAGATCTTGTGGAAGGCCACTTCCTTGTTGGGGATCTTGGGGTCATAGTCGGAAAAGCAGACATACACGATGTCCAGCTTCTTCTCCCGTTCAAACCCGGTAAAGGTATCGTCGCAGAAAGCGTGGGTGATTTCTCTGGCCCTGTCCGGACGGAAATTGAAAAAGATCACCGAATCCTTATCCCGGATCGTCGCCACCGGCGCGCCGTTCTCCATCACCACGGTGGGCTTTACGAACTCGTCGGTCTCCTGTCTGTCATAGGAAGCCTGGATGCCGGCGGGGCCGCTTTCTGCCGTCAGCCCTTCCCCTTTGGTCAGCGCCTTATAAGCGTATTCTACCCTGTCGTAGTTATTGTCCCGGTCCATGGCATAGTAACGGCCCATGACGGAAGCCACCTTGCCGACGCCGATCTCTTTCATCTTCGCTTCCAGCTCTTCCACATACCCTTTGCCGCTGGCAGGAGGGGTATCCCGCCCGTCCAAAAAGCAGTGGACATAGACTTTGGAAAGCCCGTTTCTCTTCGCCAGCTCCAGGAGCCCGTAGATGTGGGTATTGTGGCTGTGTACGCCGCCGTCGGAGACCAGACCGTACAGATGCAGCGAGGAATCGTTCTTCTTACAGTTGTTCACCGCGTCCAAAAGCGCCGGATTTTCAAAAAAAGTGCCGTCCTGGATCTCCTTGGTGATACGGGTCAGCTCCTGGTATACGATGCGCCCCGCGCCCATGTTCAGATGTCCGACCTCGGAATTGCCCATCTGCCCTTCCGGCAGGCCCACCGCCATGCCGCTGGCATTTCCTTTGACAAAAGGACAGGTGCGCATCAGCTCGTCCATCACAGGGGTATTCGCCTCCGCCACCGCATTGTGATCCTTGCGTTCATTTAAGCCGTAGCCGTCCAGGATCATTAACACAACAGGTTTTTTATTCATGTTCGTTCTCCTTGTTCCGGGATCTGGGTCCCGCATTTTACCGGTAAATGACGTCTTTTTCTTTGCCATGGAAAATTATACACAATTTCCCCCTCCGGCGCAAGAATTTCGGTTGATTTTTTGGCAAAACCTGCTACAATCATAAGAAACCCTTTTTCCGGCTGCCGCCCGTAAAGGCGCCGGCGCATTTCTGATACGGGGGATGACGGATTATGATTACGCTGCTCTCCAGATTTTTTATTCCTGACCGGGAAAATAAAAAGGATCCCAAAGTCCGGAAGGCCTACGGCGTGCTGTGCAGCGCGCTGGGGATCGCCCTCAACCTGCTTTTATTTGCCGTCAAAGCGTTGACCGGACTGGTCAGCGGTTCCATCGCCATCCTGGCGGACGCTTTCAACAACTTATCCGACGCCGGATCTTCCATCATTACCCTGATCGGGTTTTGCTTCGGCGCTCTGGCGCCCGACCGGGGCCATCCCTTCGGCCACGGCCGCGCGGAATATTTGTCCGGCCTGGCCGTGGCGGGCATCATCCTGCTGATGGGCGCCGAACTGATCCGCACTTCCCTCTCCCGGATCCTGCACCCGGCCGCCCTCGCCTGCCATCCGGCTACGATCGCGCTTCTGGCCGTATCGATTCTGGTGAAACTGTATATGTATTTTTATAACAGGAAAACGGCGGATCAGATCCAAAGCGCCGCCATGAGGGCCGCCGCCACCGACAGCCTGGGCGACGTGCTGGCCACCGGCGCAGTGCTGGCAGCGACCCTGGCGGAATATTTCGCGCACATCCACGCGGACGGCTGGTGCGGCCTTCTCGTCGGCGCCTTCATCTTCTATGCGGGGCTTCGCGCCGCCCGGGACACGATCAACCCTCTGCTGGGGCAGGCGCCCGATCCGGATTTTGTAAAAAAAGTGGAGCAGATCGTCCGTTCCGAACCGCTCATCCTGGACCTTCACGATCTGATCGTCCATAACTACGGCCCGGGACGCACCATGATCTCCCTGCATGCGGAAGTATCCGCCGATGGGGATCTGCTCCAGCTTCACGACGCCATAGACGCCGTGGAACGAAGACTCCAACAGGAGCTTTCCTGCAGCGCGGTGATCCACATGGATCCGCTGGCCACCCACGATGAGGAAACCCTGCGCTTAAAACAGCGCATGACAGACGCCGTTCATGAGATCGACCCGGCGCTGAAGCTCCACGATTTCCGCATCGTCAAGGGCCGGACCCATACCCGGATCATTTTTGACGTCCTGGTGCCCTACCAATTTCCCTTCACCGACAGCCAGATCATAAGCATCCTGGATGCAAAGGCCAAGCAAATGGACCCTTCTTATGAGACGGCCATCGATGTGGATAAAGCCTGACAACAAGGGGCTTTGAAACCGGGAACTAGCGAATCAGCTTCTTTTCGCTCCATTTTCCCGTCAGATACCGGCCAAAGGAGATCAGATAGTTGACCGCCCATCCCATGGGAACCGCATACCAGACCGCCGCGACGCCCCACAGGGGCGCGCACAGATTCGCCACTGCCACCCGGATCGAAAGATTCGCCAGGTTGGCCGCGGTAAATACCGCCACATCCCCGCTTCCCCGCAAAACGCCGTCGGTAATGGCTTTCAGCCCGATCCACACAAAGAAAAACGCAAGAAACGATACATAGGAAACGCCGGTCGTATAGGCCAGGGAACTGTCCCTTTCCAAAAAGGCGCCGATGATCCGATACCTTCCTGCAAGCAGTACCGCACAGATCAAAACCGCAAAGGCGGCGACGATCCCATAGGCGGCCCGGTATCCGGCGCGCACCCGCTCCGGCTGCCCGGCCCCCATATTCTGCGCGGTAAAAGTGGACACCGCGTTTCCCATGGCGATCATAGGCACGATGCAGATGGACTCGATCCGCATTCCCGCCGTATAGCCCGCCAGGACAGAAGAGCCAAAGCCGTTGACCACAGACTGCACCAGGAGCATACCGATCGAGACGATGGACTGCTGCAGCATGGTAGGGATCGCCACCCGTACCATTTTTAGAAGCATTCCGCCGTCAAAAGCCCGGCTGTCCCGCGTTTCTTCCCGGTAGACGGAAAGCTTTTTGCGCAGGAGGAAAAAGGAGATCACGGCGGAGATTCCCTGCGCCAGCACCGTGGCCACCGCCACGCCTGCCACGCCCAGGCCAAAGCAGGTCACCAGCAAAAGATCCAGGGCCACGTTTAACAGGGAAGAAAAGATCAGCAGATACAACGGCGTGCCGGAATCCCCCATGGCGTTGAACATGGCCGCCAGCACGTTATACATGAACAAAAAAGGCAGGCCTGCAAAATAGATCCTCAGATACACCCCCGCCTGCTGCCGGACATTTTCCGGCGTCTTTAACGCCTGGAGGATAAAACCGGAACAAAGCAGCCCGAAAAGGGCCAGCGCGAAGCTGACCGCCAAAAAGGCGAGCAGCGCCGTGGACACGGAGGTGCGCATTTCCCTGTGCCGCCCCGCCCCCAAATACTGGGAAGTGACGACCGCGCAGCCGGTCCCGCCCCCAATGGCCAGCATAACAAAAACGGTCGTCAGCGCATACGATGCGCCCACGGCCGCCAATGCCTCTTCTCCCACAAAGCGTCCCACGATAACGGAATCCGCCATATTGTAAAACTGCTGAAAAAGGTTGCCCAGGATCATGGGCAGCGCGAAGAGAAACAGCGTCCTCCCCGGCGTTCCTTTGAGCATATCCCGGTCACTCCTTTTGCCTCTTTTCATTGGCCCCGCCCCAGTCATAGATCATATTCGCTTCCATACCCTCTGCGGTATAGATCTTCTCCGCAAAACGGTAATTCATACGGGAGACCACGTTGGTATTGTCCGTGGCGATCCCACTTACCATTGTATTCCAATAGACGATCTCATATTCCGTATGGGGATAATATTTCCCGACTTCATACCGGGGCACATACTCGATACAGCTTCGCTGCACGCCCAGATCCAGCATCGTCTGCCCCAGGATACGGATCGTACCCGTAGGCAGGGCAAGCCCGTCATTTTCCACATAGGAAAACATCCAGCCCTTTTCCGTGGGCTGAAACATAATGGCCTCCCTGGTCACCGGGATATAGGAATGTCCGTACCAGTAGTCCATCGTCTCGTTGATAAAGCTGTCCCGGATCGCGGTATAGTCCGCCGTCGTAATGAAGCCCTTGGCCGCCTCAAAATTCCCCGCTTCAAATTCATCAAACATGGGAGCAAAATACGCGCTCACCTCCGCCTGCTTATCCAGGCAGGCCAGAAGCTCCTCCGTCCCCGCCGCGCCCAGGGCCTTTGCCTGTTCCAGAAGAAAACGGTAGTCGTCCGCATGGGAAAGGCTTAAGTATACTTCCGGCGCCTGTATCACGCAGACCGATTCCACCGCCGGAAGATAAGCGGCCGGATCCGCCTTGGCAAGATCCAGCAGGCGCTGTGCAAACGACTGATATTGGGAAAAGGTCTCGCTGCCATCCAACCCGTCCAGCATGATGCGCGACTGTCCGCCGGGAGCCAGGACGCGGGATGCGCTGGCAGTCAGAAGCTCCAGCGCAGAAGGGTCTGCCGACGATCTGTCCAGCACTTCCAGGCACCGCTGCAGATCGGACAGCCCTGCCTGTTCTGCGTTCACCTTCTCCACCACTTCATTGAGGACCGTAGCGGTATAATTCTGCAAAAGGATCTGGGAACCGGTCGTCTCATAGCCGCGCAGCAATACGTCCTCCGCTTCCTGCACCTGCCCCTGAGCCATGAGATCGTCCGCCAGGCCGCGGTACGCCAGCTCGCTGGTCTCGTCTATGGTCAGCGCTTCCTCATAGGCCCCCCTGGCCTGCACATAATCCATCTCCGTCATATAGGAAGCGGCGCTGTCCAATATCCTTCCCAGCTTCGTCTGGGGAAGATTCCAATAAATCAGCGTACTGCCGATGCCGATCAGAATGACTGCGGCCGCAGCACCGATTATCATACGTCTTCTCCTCGCTCTTCGTCTCCGCATCCCCTGCTGCTCCCTTTCCGTTTCAAAACAACAACCCACATCCGCGCAAAAAAGGAGCAGGCCTGCTGCCCCCTTTGCAAAAAAATGGACTAGACGGGAGTCGAACCCGTGTCCAAAAGCCTATTCCCTGTCCTTCTACTATCATAGTCTGTTCATTCCGG
>CANQFM010000022.1 GCA_947598825.1 uncultured Eisenbergiella sp.
AACAATTCGGTGACGAATTCCAACATTGCGGTGGGTGAGATACTCGAAGTGCTGTCTGCGGCGAAAACGGCGGTCAGGGAAGAGTACGGCCAAAACGATACGGTGACTTATATCATCAGTATCGTAAATTCCGGCACCACAGCGCTGTCTGGCATATCCGTATCGGATAATCTGGGCGCCTATGCCGTCGGCGCGCAGCAGGTGACGCCGCTGACCTATACCGCCGGGACAATACGCTATTATTCCGACGGCGTTTTACAGGGAGCGCCGACGGTCACGGCGGGCCCTCCGCTGGTGATCTCCGGCCTCACGGTTCCGGCGGGCGGCAGCGTGCTTCTGGTCTATGAAGCGAGGGTCAACCAATTCGCACCGCTGGGAACCGACGCGGCCATCACCAACCAGGCCGTGATCAGCGGCACCGGCGTAACGCCTGTCACGGTGACGGAGACGGTCACGGCGGAGAGCGAACCGGTTTTGAGCATTACCAAATCCGTCAGCCCGGTTCCCGTCACGGAAAACGGTACGCTGACTTACACGTTCCTCATCCAGAACACGGGCAGCGCGGAAGCGGATGCGGCCGCTGCGGCTGTGATCACGGATACCTTCAATCCAATCCTGACGAATTTGTCCGTCACCTTCAACGGGGCGGCCTGGTCCGAGGGGACGAATTATACCTACAGCGAGCTTGACGGAACCTTTGCGACCATCGCGGGACAGGTAACGGTTCCTGCCGCCACCTATGCGCAGGATCCGGCTACCGGCGTCTGGAGCATCAATCCCGGCGTCAGCACGCTGGTCATTTCCGGAACGGTCTGAGCTTCGTTTGACCGGCTGATCCGGGCAAAAGGGAAAGGGCGCCGCAGACATTGCGGCGCCCTTGTTGTGGATGCGCCTTGCGGCGCACGTTATTTTTGATTCATGAGCGTTATAGGTAGCTGCGAAGCTCCCGGCACAGGTTTTCTTCGATAGAGACGAGCCGGGTGCAGATATCCTTTGACGTTTCGTCCGCCGCCTTGTACTGGTTCAGATAACGATGCAGGGTTTTGATGCCCATATTGCAGCCATCGGTGATCAGGTCCGCCACCGTGGCGTCGCTGTCGTCCATGGTCATCTTCATGTTGGTTTTCATCCAGGACATGCTTTTGGCGATGGGCGTCGGATCCTTTTCCTCGCTCTGATGCTGGGCAAGCTGGTCGTGGATTTCCGCTTCCAGCTTTTCATGATGGCTTTTGCTTTCGTTGAGAAGCTGTTTCATGGCGGAGTCGCCGATGCGGTCGATCACCTCGTCGATGGAAGAGATGGCCATTTTTGTGCCCGCGTCGCATTCTTTCAGCAAATATACCGTATCTTTATTGTCCATATCTGTCTCCTTTTTCTGCCCGGAGTGCCTCCGGTCGTTTTTTTTAGTATGTCCTGTCTCTGCACTTTCATGCGCGCAAAAGAAATAGCATTTCCGATCGGATCCGATATTTATTTTAGAAGGCGGATAAGGTATAATGTCATTATATATATTGTTTGGAGAGAGGAGATTCACAATGAAAGAACGTTTGAGATCCGCTAACCCCTACCTCCCCCTCTGGGAGCATATTCCCGACGGTGAACCGCGGGTTTTTGAGTATAACGGCGAGAAGCGCGTCTATGTCTACGGTTCCCACGACACCGAACGCACCGCCTACTGCGGCAGGGATCAGGTGGTCTGGAGCGCGCCGGTGGACGATCTGACCGACTGGACGTATCACGGGGTTTGTTATCAGGCGGCCGACCACTCCATCCTTTTTGCGCCCGACGTGGTTCAGAAGGGTGATACCTTCTATCTTTATGCCGCCGAGGACCACGGTTCCCGGATCGTGGTGGCTTCCTCCAAAAATCCTGCGGGACCGTTTGAAAACCCGAGACTGACCCAGTTGGGCTTCGATCCCGGCGTGCTGGTGGACGACGACGGCAGGATATACGCGTTCTGGGGATTCTGCGCGGCGTTCTGCGCGGAACTGGAAGACGATATGTGTACGATCAAGGAAGGGACCCTTGTGCGCAATCCCATCGGCCACGTCCCCGATCCGTGGAACGAAAACAACAATGCCTCCGGCGTAGATCTGCGGGATGCGTTTTTTGAAGCGTCTTCGCCCAGAAAGATCAATGGGAAATACGTCTACGTTTATTCCAAACGGTATGTGACCCCCGTGCCGGAGCTGGGCGTATATGAACCGTGCAACGGTTTCCTCAGCTATAAGTGGTCGGACAGTCCGCTTTCGGGCTATCAGGACGGCGGCGATATTTCGTTCAACGGCGGCGAGATCCTAAGACTTCCCGACGGCACCGGAAAGCAGACGTACCGCTGGGGGAACAATCACGGCGGCCTGGTGGAGATCAACGGCCAGTGGTATATTTTCTATCACCGTCACACCGGGACCGACGAGTTTTCCCGGCAGGGCATGATCGAGCCTGTGGACATTGCCGTTGGCAAAGACGGGAAGATATACATTGGCGACGTTACCTATATAAACGGCGAGCCGGTGGGCGCAAAACCCGTGGAGGAGACTTCCTCGGGCGCGTCGGTCAACGGCATCGACGCTTATCAGATCATTTCCGCGGGCTATGCCTGTCACCTTTCGCCGCTCGGACAGGCTTATATTCAGCCGGTATACGAGCAGACTGATGGCGTTTCGGCCCCGATCGTGAAGATAAAAGACGGCACCACCGTCGGGTTTCGATATTTGCAGTTTGGCCTGAATGCGCCAAAGACCTGCACCGTTTCGGCGTCCTGTGATGGAAAGATGGATGTAAAGGTCCGGATCGACGCCTGGCGCGGCAGGGTCATCGCGCAGTTTTCTTTGGAGCCTGAGAAAACGGAGTATCATGTGCCGCTAACCAGCGGGATCATCGGCAGGCGCGCGGTCTACTTTGAGTTCTGCGGCGACGGCGAGGCGGCGTTTGACTGGTTCACCTTTGACAGATAGGATCGGGAGGGAGAAAAATCCATGCTGACGATACCGGAAGCGGAATACGAATTGGAAAAAGGCGCGGCAGAGAATCCCGGCCCGTGGAAAGCGCACAGCGTCTCGGTGGCGGAAAATGCAAAGCGGATCGCGGATAAAGCAAACGGAATGGACGCGGACAGGGCGTATGTGCTGGGATTGCTGCACGACATTGGCAGAAGGGCAGGGGTGAAAGCCATCTTACATATTTTTGACGGATACGAGTATATGATGCGCCTTGACCAACCGGAGATAGCGCGCATTTGCCTGACCCATTCCTTTCCGATCCATAACGCCGATATTTATTTTGGAAAATATGACTGCACGGCAGAGCAGAAAGTCTTTCTGGACAAATACATCAGGGAGACCGTTTATGATGATTATGATAAGCTGATTCAGTTGTGCGACGCGATTTCACTGCCCAACGGGGCGTGTATCATGGAGAAGCGGCTGGTCGATGTGGCGCTCAGGCATGGCCTGCCGGAGTTTACGCTGGCGAAATGGAGGGCGTTTATGGAACTGAAGAAGTATTTTGATGAAAAATGCGAATGCAATATTTATGCCCTGTTGCCCAACGTGATGGAAAATTCCTATGAAAGCCTCATTTAAAAGCCTTATTTTGCATTGTATCGATAAGTGAAATCCCATATCGGGCAAAAAGTGGATAGAAGGAGGGACAGGAACAGTATGTTTGACATAACAAAGCTGACATGGACGCGGGAACCGCTGTCCTATACCGTCGCGGACGGCCGGATCGAGGTGATGACCAGGCCCCATACGGATCTGTGGCAGAGGACGTATTATCATTTTCGGAACGATAACGCCCCGGTTTTACAGATGCGGACGGCGGAAAAGTATTTTTCTTTCGTGGTAAAGACGGAATTTGAAAGCCAAAAGAGGTTCGACCAGTGCGGCGTGGTTTTGTATCTGGACAGCGAAAACTGGCTGAAAGGCTCTATCGAATACGAAAACGGGGAATTTCAGCATTTGGGCAGCGTCGTGACCAACCACGGATATTCCGACTGGGCGACGACGGAGATCGACGCGGCGGTCAAATCCATGTGGTACCGCCTGAGCCGCCGGGAGGACGATTTCTGCATCGAATGTTCCCGGGACGGGATCCGTTTTTCCCAGATGCGGATCTGCCATATGTGGGATGCCGTCGGGGAAATTTCGTTTGGCGTATATGCCTGCAGCCCGGAGGATTCTTCTTTCAGGGCGGTCTTTACCGGAATGGAGATCACGGACTGCAAGTGGCAGGCGCACGACGGCCAGCAGCCGGACGCTTCCTGATCATAGGGAAAGGTTTTTAGAAAAAAGGGAGAAAGGCAGGACGAAAGGAGGGTTTTATGGAACTTTATTTTCCGAAGCTATACCGTTATGACAGGCCGCGGGAGCATTGCTGCATAGCGGTGCCTTTTGCAGAGGGAAAGCTTGGCAGCGCAGAGGGCGTGCGGGTTTTTCAGGGGGAAAAGCAGATGCCGGTTCAGACGAAGGTTACGTCCCGTTATCGGGATGGCAGCATCCGCTACCTGTTCGTCCGTTTCCTGGCGGATCTGCCCGGGAACCAAAAAGCCGTGCTGCGGCTGGAAACGGGGGCAGAAGGCAGCGGCTCTCCGGCGGCCCTTCCGGTGGGAAACTCTGGCTATGAGGGGTTGAAGCTGGTGCAGACCGGACACGGGTTTGTGGTGGAGGGCGGCCTGCGGTTTGAGGTGTCCGACGGCGCGTCCTCGCTGTTCGACTGGCTGGAGGACGGCCAGGTGAGATATGAGGCGAAGCAGTTTGCAGGCCCGTTCCTGGAGGACGGAGACGGCGGCCATTATACGCTTTGTCTGGGAAAATGGCGGGCCATGGAAAGCGGCCCTCTCGTGGCCGTGCTGCGCTGTATGGGGGAATGCAGGGGGCCGCGTCCAGTGACCTTTGAGGTGAAGCTGACGGCCTATTCGGAGAAGCCCTGGGTGGAGATCACCTACCGGATTATAAATACCACCGACGAATTGCTAAAGATCGCCGAACTGCGTTTTTCGCTTCTGGCGCAAAACGGCGCCAGGGAAGGCCGCGTTTTAAAGGAAGAAGGGGAGCGGGCAAAGCCGGACTTTTCGGACGCAGGAAAAGCTGCCTTATCCGAAGCGGTCTTTCACACGCTGGGGACGGCGGAGCTTTCCGGGATCGAAAGCCGCGTGGAAGGCGTGCGCACCTGCGCAGCCAGCTCCAACTACAAGACGGATTTTCTCATCGGCAGCCGTGGGGCGTCGGTGGAAAAAACCGTGGATGCGGAATATTTGTTAAAGGAAGCCAACGAGCATATGGCGGAAGTGTTCTACGGCACCTTCTTTGCGGATCGGACCGATGGGACGGGCGGCGTGTGCGCTACCGTTTTCCAGGCCCAGCAGAATTATCCTAAGGCCGTCCGGGCCGATGAAGAGGGCGTCCATATCCTGCTGGTGCCGAAGGGAAAGGGCCAGGTGGCCATGCAGCCTGGTATGTCCCGGGAACAGCGGTTTTTACTGCATTTTCACGGCCCCCAGACGGGACTTTTGGAGCTGGACGACCGGAGCCTCATTTATCAGATGCCGGACAGGCCCTTTATCCAGCCGGAAGTGTTCCGGGATGCGGGCGTCATGCCGGATCTTTTCGTGGAAAAGCAAAAAAGGAAAGACGAGGTGGAAATTGCCCTGATCGCCAGGTGCGACGGCCATGCCCGCTGTTACGGGATGCTCAACTGGGGAGACGCGCCCGATCCGGGCTACACCACCCAGGGCAGGGGGAAAGGAATGCCCGTCTGGACCAATAACGAATACGATTATCCTCACGCCTGCGCCCTGCTTTACGCCAGGACGGGAGAACGACGTTTTCTGGATTATGTGTTTACGGCGGCTTCCCACTGGATGGACGTGGATGTGTGCCATTACAGCCAGGATCCGCTTTTGTTTGGAGGACAGTGGGAGCATTCCCGCGGCCATTGCCTGGACAGCGTGATCGTCTGCTCCCATCAGTGGGTGGAGGGCCTGTTGGATCATTACCATTTTTCAGGGGAGGAACGCGCCCTGGAGACGGCGGTGGGAATCGGGGAAAATGTGCTGCGCCTGCTGGACACCCCCATGTATCAGAAAAGCGGGGAGATCAACGCCCGGGAAACCGGCTGGGCCCTGCGGACGCTGTCGGCCCTCTATGTAGAGACGGGGGAGGAAAGGTGGCTGCCGAAGTGCGAAAAGATCGTGGATCAGTTCCGGGAATGGAAAGAGCTTTATGGCGGCTGGCTTGCGCCCTATACGGATAATACCATGATCCGCACGGGATTTATGATCGCGGTGGCGGTGGGCAGCCTCATGCGTTATTACCGGGTTTTCCCACGGGAGGACATCCGCGCCATGATCCTGGAGGCGGTGGACGACCTGGTGGACAACTGCCTGATGGAGAACGGCCTGTTTTACTATAAGGAGCTTCCCAGCCTGAACCGCTTGGGCAACAATACGCTGCTTCTGGAGGCGCTGACCTGCGCCTGGGAGTTGACGGGAGAGAGCCGGTATCTGCGCTATGGGCTGCGCACCTTCAACAGTACGGTGGAGGGGACGAAGCGCAGCGTGGGCGGGACGAAATCCGTGGTCGGCGACGCGCTGATCAACGCAGGCGACGGCACCAAGACCTTTGCCCAGAGCTTCCTGCCCCTGTCCCTGTTTTATAAGGCGGCGGCGGACTGCGGCCTGCTGTGAGGACAGGGCGGATACAGGAATCGGAAAAAGCCGGTGCAGGAATAAAGAACTGGCATGTTCCGGCGGGATATGGTATAATTTTTCCAATAAAAATCTGACAGGAGGGACAGATGGGTAAGCCAACGTTAGTGATCCTGGCGGCGGGCATGGGCAGCCGCTACGGGGGATTAAAGCAGATCGACCCGGTGGACGACAGGGGACACAAGATCATCGATTTTTCCATTTATGACGCGATCCGCGCCGGTTTTGGCAAGGTGGTCTTTATTATCAAAAAAGAAAACGAGAAGGATTTCAGGGAATGTGTGGGCGATGCGGTGAGCCGCCATGTGCCGGTGGAATATGTGTTCCAGGAACTGGACCGGGTGCCGGAAGGGTTTGCGATCCCGGAGGGCCGCGTGAAGCCCTGGGGGACGGCGCATGCGATCCTTTGCTGTAAGGGCGTTCTGGACGGCCCTTTCGCCGTCATCAACGCGGACGATTATTATGGCAGGAGCGCCTATGAAGAGCTGTATCGCTTTCTGACGACCCATGAGGACGATGAAAAGTACCGCTATGCCATGGTGGGATATCAACTGGGCAATACGCTGACGGAAAACGGTTCCGTCGCCCGCGGCGTGTGCGTGACGGATGAGGCCGGTTATCTGGTTCAGATCGCCGAGAGGACGAAGATCATCAGGACGAAGGAGGCAGCGGCTTATACCGAGGACGAAGGAAAGACCTGGACGCCGCTGGCGCTGGACACGCCGGTTTCCATGAATATGTGGGCCTTTTCCCCCAGTATTCTGGGAGAACTGGAAGAGGCCGTAGCGCGGTTTTTTGCCCTGGAGGTGGAGAAGAATCCGTTAAAGTCGGAATGCTTTTTGCCCATTGAAGTGGATAAGCTGTTAAAGGCCGGCAAGGCCACGGTGCAGGTGCTGCATTCTTCGGATAAGTGGTTTGGCGTGACTTATAAGGAGGATAAGCCCTTTGTGATGGAGTCCATCGCGAAGCTGAAGGCGGCGGGCGTTTATCCGGACGTCCTGTGGTAAAAGACAGGCAGGAAAGCAATAGAAAAGAGTGCCGCCTGCGGCGGCCGGACAGGAGGAAAAGATGGCAATTTTGGTAACAGGCGGCGCCGGCTATATCGGCAGCCATACGGTGGTAGAGCTGCAGAATGCGGGCTACGATGTGGTGGTGCTGGATAATCTGTGCAATTCCAGCGAGAAATCCCTGGAAAGGGTGGAAAAGATCACCGGCAAAAAAGTCCCATTTTACAAAGCGGACATCCGGGACCGGGAAACGCTCAATGCGGTCTTTGAGAAGGAGCGGATCGATTCCTGCATTCATTTCGCGGGGCTGAAGGCTGTAGGAGAATCCGTGGCAAAGCCCTGGGAATATTATGAGAATAATATCGCCGGGACGCTGACGCTGGTGGATGTAATGCGCAGACACGGCGTGAAGAATATCATCTTTTCTTCTTCGGCTACCGTGTACGGCGATCCGGCCATGATCCCCATTACGGAGGAATGCCCCAAGGGCCAGTGTACCAATCCTTACGGGTGGACGAAATCCATGCTGGAGCAGATCCTGACGGATATCCAGAAGGCCGATCCGGAGTGGAACGTGGTGCTGCTGCGGTATTTCAATCCCATCGGCGCGCATAAGAGCGGCACCATCGGGGAGAATCCCAACGGGATCCCCAACAACCTGATGCCCTATGTGACCCAGGTGGCGGTAGGGCGGCTGAAAGAGCTGGGCGTGTTTGGCAACGATTACGATACGCCGGACGGGACCGGCGTCCGGGATTACATCCATGTGGTAGATCTGGCAAAAGGCCATGTGAAGGCGTTGAAGAAGCTTGAGGATAAATCGGGCCTGAGCATTTATAACCTGGGGACCGGCAAGGGCTACAGCGTGTTGGATATCGTGAAGAATTTTGAAGCGGCCACCGGCGTGAAGGTGCCTTATGTGATCAAGCCCCGCCGCCCCGGCGATATCGCCACCTGTTACGCCGATGCCTCCAAGGCGAAGAAGGAACTGGGCTGGGAAGCTGAAAACGGCATTCGGGAGATGTGCGAGGATTCCTGGAGATGGCAGTCCAATAACCCCAACGGGTATGGGGACTGATCCTTTGACAGGAAAGCAGGGAAAAGATCGACGGCGGACGGTACGCTTCTTGCGGGCCGCCCGCCGTTTTTGAACCGTTTGCCGGACGCGGGCCGAAAACGGCGGACCGCCGGAAGCGAAGGGCAGAGCAAAGAAAAGAGGAAACGGGGGAACATGGATTTTTACAGGAGAATGGCGCTGGTCTGCGAAAGGATCCCCAGAGGCAGCGTGACGACTTACGGGCAGATCGCCCTGTTGTGCCAGAAGCCGAATCATGCCCGGCAGGTGGGCTATGGACTGCGGGAAGAACTGGCGGGAAATGCAGTGCCCGCCCATCGGGTAGTCAACGCGAAGGGGCTTCTGAGCGGCGCTTCTTATTTTGAGACGCCGGATATGCAGAAGCGATTGCTGGAAGAGGAAGGGGTTTTGGCGGTCCGGACGGCGGAAGGATGGAAAGTGGATCTGAAAGAGTACGGATGGCACAATTCGCTGGAAACGGTGCAGGAGCTTGCGCGGGAGTTTGAACGTTTGGGCATCTAGGAAACAGGCTGCCCGGCACAGAGGAAAGATCCAAATCTGTGCCGGGCAGAAGCGTCTTTTAGGCTACATACTGGAACATAAAGATGAAATGGCAGAGGCTTCCAGCCATGACAAAAAGGTGAAAGATTTCATGGGAGCCGAAGTTCTTGTGCCGCGCGTTGAACAGAGGAAGCTTGAGGGCGTAGATCACGCCGCCGACCGTGTAGAGGAGCCCTCCCGCCAGAAGCCAGAGGAAAGCGGACAGAGGCAGCGCGTTCCATAAGGTTCCCAGCACCGAAAGGCAGGCCCAGCCCATGGCGATATAAAGCAGGGAAGAAAACCATTTCGGGCAGGTGATCCAGAAAGATTTGATCAGTGTGCCCGCCAGCGCGATGCCCCAGACCGCCGCCAGCAGAAGATAGCCCTGGGATCCTCCCAGCGTGATGAGGCAGACCGGCGTATAGGTCCCCGCGATCAGATAAAAGATCATGATATGATCCACTTTGCGAAAGACCTTCAGGATCCGAGCCGGCACGTTGACCGAATGATAGGTGGCGCTGGCCGCATACAGCAGCACCATGCTCCCCATGAAGATGACCATGGCATAGAAACAGATCTTGCCGGAGTCCAGCGCCGCCTTGACCAACAGCGGGACAGCGGCAAATACCGCCAGCAGCATGCCGACAAAATGTGTGAGCGCGCTTCCAGGTTCTCTGATCGTAAGATTCATATTATCAACATCTCCCATCATGTAGTTTTAAAAACTATGTATAGTATATGTTGATACTACAACATGACGCAGAAGAAGTCAATAAAATTTTTATAAAAACAAAATTCCCGTCTCAGTCCTCTTCGATGACCTGGATCTCCAGATGGTCGAAATCGATGGATTCCACAAAGGAGTCCTGAGTAAAGCGGGTCTTTGCGTGCCGTCTGAAATCCTGCACGTTGCTTTCCAGCCAGATGGGTTCGCTCAGATCGAACAGAAGACAGACCTCGTGGAGCGCGCCGAAAACCTTGTGCGTCCGGGTATCGTCGGCCCCGTTGCAGATCACGGTGTCCTTCAGCATACGGTTGTCTTTGAATATCTTTGCCCATAAACGGAACATAAAATCGCCTCCCTGTCTTTTACATGATTATACGCAAAAGGGGACAGCCAGACAAGCGGAAACGGGGAAATCTTTATTTTCGGTCATATTCCCTGTGCTTTTTGCATAAAGATAGTAATAGCGGCATAGATCCCGGACAGCGCGTTTTGTGTATTATCACAAAAAAAATGTATTTTTTATTAAATTTTTGTAAATGATACACATTTTCTGTCCCCTTGTGCTATAATAAAAAACAGGAAGCGAAAAGAGGCGTTTTTATGGAAGCTATTTTAGATGCGGAAAACCAGATCGAAACATGGCAGGAGGTCACGCTGGTTTATAACGCGGCGCTGAGACAGATCAATACCAAACTGGAGATCTTAAACGACGAGTTTCAGCATGTACATCAGTACAATCCTATCGAGCATATCAAATCCCGTATTAAGACGCCGGAGAGCATTGTCAAAAAGCTCAAGCGGCACGGATATGAGTCCACCATCGAAAATATGGTGAACTATATCAATGATATCGCGGGCGTGCGCATCATCTGTTCCTTTACTTCGGATATTTATCGGATTGCCGAGATGATCCGGCTGCAGAACGATATCCGCGTCCTTTCGGTAAAGGACTACATCCGCCAGCCCAAGCCCAGCGGATACAAGAGTTATCACATGCTCGTGACGGTACCGGTCTTTTTGTCGGATAAGACGGTGAATGTAAAAGTGGAGATCCAGATCAGGACGGTGGCTATGGACTTCTGGGCCAGCCTGGAGCATAAGATCAACTATAAGCTGGAAGGCAGGGCGCCGGAGAACGTGAAAAAAGAACTGGTGGAATGCGCGCAGATGGTTTCGGAGCTGGATAACAGGATGCAGGGGCTGAACGAGGAGATCAAAAAGATCGAGGAGAGCGTGGAATATCGGCGCTGACGGGCGGATCGGTATTTTGCGAAGAATGGATGACAGGAAAACCGGATGGCATATATGTCCGTCCGGTTTTATTCTTGCCGGTGAAAGGGTAACGATGTAATTTTACCGATACCCCATAAATGAGGAGTGCCCAGGGCCTCACGGCACCTGGGCTATTATGAAAAAATTATCTGTCTGTGAAAGTGTTTTCAGTTCTTTCTTTCAGTGTAAACTCAGTATAGCAATCAAATATGAATAAATTATGAATACATTGTAAATATGTGGTTAAGTTTAATAACACAAAGGGATGAAAACGCGTAAAATAGTGCAATATACACAAAACGAATCGAAACAGATTCCGGAAGATTTTGGAAAGGAAATAAAATTCTGCGTTCAGGCTTGTAACAAAAGTGCAATAATGTTAAAATAAACAAGATAGTATGCAAAGGAGCCCGCGAAGAGGAAGGGTGTGCCGGCGGGCCTGGGATAAAGCGCAGGGTTGCGCGGACAGGAGCCAAAGATGGAAGATTTGGATGCCAAGAGACTGAAAGATTCCCTGATGGAATATGAAGGACGCCTGGAAGAGATGCGCCAGGCTGCGCAGAAGAACCTCGACACGCTGGATGTGATACAGCGTTATACGGATAAGAGCGCGGCCGGTATGCAGAGGCTTGCAGAGCAGAGCCTGGAAGGCGTACAGCGGGTCACGGCGGAGAGCGCCGGGGGCCTGCGCAGGATCCTTGAGACCGGCACCGATAACTTAAACCGGCTGACAGAGGCTTCCGGGGACGATCTCAACCGCACGGCCCGGGAGTCCGCAGAAAAGATCGGCCAATTGTCGGCGGCAGGGGAAGAGAGTATGAAGCGCGTGGCTCAGGAATGTCTGGACGCGCTGAAAGCCTGCACCCAGTCTGGCGCGGCGCAGATCGATGAGGCTTATGCCAGGGCAGAGAGCGCTGCAGAAGCCGTAAAGCGGGTAGAAGAAGCCATTGAGGGACAGCTTGCGCAGATGCGGGAGCTGTTGAAGCAGTCGGATGATTTCACCCATCGGGAGAATGTAAAAGTATACCGCAATGTGCAGGCGGTGGTGCAGGAGGAGACAAAAAAGCAAACGGAAACGCTGGGCGAGCAGACGGAAGAACTGGTAAGCCGCAGCGATGACCTCCGGCGGCTGGGACGCGGCGTCAAGCCCCTTGTGGCCGGCGCGCTGCTTCTTTCGGCGGCCAATCTGGTGCTTTTGATCCTGCAGATCGTCGGAGTATTCTGATGGGCAGGATAGATTGGCGCCCGGGCAATATGCTTTATCCGCTTCCGGCGGTTTTAGTCAGCGTAGCGGACAGTCAGGGCCGCCCCAATGCGCTCACGATAGCCTGGGCGGGAACGGTCTGCAGCGATCCGCCCATGGTGTCCATTTCAGTGCGCCCTGAACGCTATTCCTACCACTGTATTGAAGAGACGGGAGAATTTGTTATCAACCTGACGACCAGGGAACTGGCATATGCGACGGATTACTGCGGCGTAAAGAGCGGCAGGGACGTGGACAAGTTTTCTGCGCTGCATCTGACCGCTTATCCTTCCAGCAAGGTAAAGGCGCCCCAGATCGCCCAAAGCCCCGTCAGCCTGGAATGCAGGGTGAAACAGACCCTGCCCCTGGGCAGCCACACGATGTTCGTGGCGGAAGTGGTTTCCGTCAGCGTGGATGAAAAATATCTGGATGAAGCGAACCGTTTTCATCTGGATCAGGCGGATCCTATCGTTTACTCCCATGGGAATTATTATGGGCTGGGCGAGCTGATCGGTAAATTCGGATACAGTGTAGAGAGGAAGGGCCGGGACCGGTGAGAACGGCCTTTCGTTTTACAGGAAGAGTATGTTTGGTTCAGTTAATAGATGGAAAAAGATAAAGATCACATATTTGATGACGACCTGTGCCGTCCTGTTTGCGGCACTTCTTTTTGTACCTGTATTTCCCAGATTTGAGAAGGGCGGGGACAATTACTTTTCCGTGCGCGTAAACGGCGTGGAGGTAGGCGCCTGCGGGAACCTGGAAAGCCTGGACGATCTTCTGACGCGGGCCCGCAGGGAACTGTCCCGGGAGAGTAAGGACATGCTCTATATTCCCGTAGAAGTGGAAGTGGAGCCGTCTGAGATGCTGGTGGGCCAGGTGGACAGCGACCGCAGCCTGCTGGACAATATCACGGCCGTGATGCGCGACAGCATCCGCCAAACGTTAAAGCACGCCTACACGGTCAAGATCAACGATTATCTGGTCAGCCTTCCCAGCAGCCAGGACGTGGTGGCTCTGCTTCAGGCGGCGCTGGATCGATATGACGACTCCCATCTTTATCAGGTGGGGCTGGTGGTGGACCCTAAACGGGAACTGAACGTATTGACCACTTCCATCACGCGGCGCGATCAGGAGGCGGTACAGGAGAACGCCGCCGGACAGGGCAGCGGCGTAGAAGCCTATTTTGAAGAAGTATTTGCACAGATCGAGCCGGATCTGGAAAAAAGCGATTTTTCCCTTTTGGACTATGGCCTGGTAGAGATCGGATTTGCGGATACGGTGGAGATCATCGACGCGTATCTGATGGAAAGCGAGATTTCCCTGCCGCAGGATGCCATTGCGGAGGTGACCAAGGCCCAGGCCACAGAGCAGATCTATGAGGTGAAGGCAGGGGATACCCTTTCGGAGATCGCGGAAGATCACGACCTTCCCATGGACGAACTGATCGCGATCAATCCCATCCTGGAGGATGAAAACTCCATGATCCGGGTAGGCGACGAACTGACCATTACAGTGCCGGAACCTATCCTTTCCGTCCTGCACAAAGAGCGGATCTATGAGGAAGACAGCTATGAGGCCGATACGGTCTATATTGATAACGATGACTGGTACACCACCAGGACCGATGTGCTTCAGCAGCCCTCCGCCGGATTCCGGCGGGCTGCGGCGGTAGTGACCTATCGCAACGATGCAGAGGTTTCGGAAGAGGTAGTAAAGGAAGAAGTGCTTTACGAAGCGGTTCCCAAGATCGTGGAGCGGGGCACGAAGATCCCGCCGACTTATATCAAGCCGATCTCAGGCGGCAGGCTGTCCTCTGGATTTGGGGGCAGGAAGGCACCCACGAAGGGGGCTTCCACCAATCATATGGGCATCGACTGGGCGACCCCTGTGGGAACGGCGGTCATGGCGTCCTCCGGCGGCGTAGTCACAAAAGCCGGATGGGGCAGCGGCTATGGCTATGTGGTATATATCCAGCATGAAGACGGCAAGGAGACCCGGTATGGACATCTGAGCAAGATCCTGGTGAGTTCCGGGCAAAAAGTATCCCAGGGGCAGAAGATCGCGCTGAGCGGCAATACGGGAAGAAGCACCGGCCCCCACCTGCACTTTGAGATTCGCGTCAACGGCGGCGCGGTAAATCCGCTCAATTATGTGCCGCGCTGAGGACGTTATGCGCCGATTGGGAAATTCCTATTTACAAATCTCCCGGAATGTGCTATAACCCATACGATGGCATAAGATTGGATTTTTTGTTCCCGCGCGCATAATGCGCGCAGGATTTGAAGATAATGATTCCTGAAACAGACGCAGGCTTTTCTTTCGAAAGCCGGCGCCGCAGGAAAGCTGATGGCAGAGAGATCTGTACATAGGCAGAGGTAGATATGGAACAGTATGCAGTAAATGGCGGGAATCCATTAGTGGGAGAAGTTGAGATCGGCGGAGCCAAGAACGCGGCCCTTCCGATCCTGGCCGCTTCCCTCATGACCGATCAGACCGTTTTGATAGAGAATATGCCGGATGTGCGGGACACCAATATCCTGCTGACCGCGATGCAGGGCATCGGCGCCCATGTGGAGCGGCTGGACCGGCACACCGTAAAGGTGAATGCGGCGCAGATCCACGACCTGACCGTGGAAGGCGACGCGGTGAAGAAGATCCGCGCTTCCTATTATTTTCTGGGGGCGCTTCTCGGAAAGTACAAAAGGGCGACAGTGGTTCTGCCGGGCGGCTGCGATATTGGCTGCCGGGCCATCGACCAGCATATCAAGGGGTTTAAAGCGCTGGGCGCCTCCGTGCAGATCGCGCACGGCCTGATCACGGCGGAAGCGCAGCGGCTCCAGGGCAGCCACATTTATCTGGATGTGGTCAGCGTCGGCGCTACCATCAATATCATGATGGCGGCCGTGCTGGCGGAGGGCAGGACGATCATTGAGAACGCCGCCAAGGAACCTCATGTGGTGGATCTGGCCAATTTCCTGAACAGCATGGGGGCCGACATCAAGGGGGCCGGTACGGATGTGATCCGTATCCGCGGCGTACAGCAGCTTCACAGGACGGAGTATGTGATCATTCCGGATCAGATCGAGGCGGGGACGTTCATGTTTGCCGCGGCGGCGACCAAAGGCGATATCACGGTGAAGAACGTGATCCCCAAACACCTGGAGTCCATCAGCGCCAAGCTGACGGAGATCGGCTGTGAGGTTCGGGAATCTGACGACGCAGTGCGCGTAGTGGCGTCTCGTCCGCTGCATCATACGCATGTAAAGACTCTGCCCTATCCGGGTTTCCCGACGGATATGCAGCCTCAAATCGCGGTGGCACTTGGATTGTCCTCCGGCACCAGCATTGTGACGGAGAGCATTTTTGAAAACCGTTTCCGCTATGTGGAGGAGCTGATCCGCATGGGGGCCAGCATCAAGGTGGAAGGCAATACGGCTATCATCGACGGCGTATCCCGGTACACGGGAGCCAGCATCAATGCCCCTGATCTGCGTGCGGGCGCTGCGCTGGTGATTGCGGCTCTGGCGGCGGAAGGCTTTTCCGTGGTGGACGATATCCGTTATATTGAAAGAGGATATGAAGATTTCGATCTCAAACTCAGACGGTTGGGCGCGCAGATAGAGAAGGTGGAGTCGGAACGGGAGCTGCAGAAGTTCAGGCTCAAGATCGGCTGATTTCCATATTTTTTGATGGCGCTGTTGACAAGCCGCGCATTCTATTGTATGGTAGTATCGTAACAGATAAGAAAATTCCATATTGTGTTCTCTCTTATTCAGAGTGGTGGAGATACATAGGATCTGTGAAGCCACGGCAACCCCGCGCGTCGGAAGGTGCCTCCCTGAGCGAGTAATCGAACAATAAGAGGATTTGATTATCAGAAATTGGGTCCGCTTATACAGCGGGCTTTTTTATTCGGCGGGAACGAAGGTCCCCCGCGTTTTCCAAAGGAGGAAAAGAATGGAAAAACGTTTGTTTACGTCAGAATCGGTAACAGAAGGGCATCCCGATAAAATGTGCGACGCCATTTCCGATGCGATCCTGGATGCGCTGATCGAGAAGGATCCCATGAGCCGCGTGGCCTGTGAGACGGCTACCTGCACAGGCTTCGTCCTGGTGACCGGGGAGATCACCACAAACGCCTATGTGGATATTCCGAGGATCGTGCGCGACACGGTCAAGGAGATCGGATACGATAAATCGGAATATGGCTTTGACGGAAATACCTGCGCGGTCATGGTCTCTATCGACGAGCAGTCCTCCGACATCGCCATGGGTGTGGATCAGGCGCTGGAAGCGCGGGAAGCGGGTATGTCCAACGAGCAGATCGAGGCCATCGGCGCCGGCGATCAGGGTATGATGTTCGGTTACGCCACCAACGAAACGGCAGAATATATGCCGTATCCCATCTGGCTGGCGCACAGGCTCACCAGGCAGCTTACGAAGGTGCGCAAGGACGGCACGCTGCCCTATCTGCGTCCCGACGGCAAGAGCCAGGTGTCCGTGGAATACGATGAAGCCGGCAGGCCGGTCCGCCTGGAGGCGGTGGTGCTTTCCACCCAGCATGATCCGGATGTGACGCAGGAACAGATCCACAGGGATATTCGGAAATATGTGTTTGATCCGGTCCTCCCTGCCGAGCTGTTGGATGAAAAAACCAAGTTTTTCATCAACCCCACGGGGCGTTTTGTCATTGGCGGCCCTCACGGCGATGCGGGGCTGACAGGCCGCAAGATCATCGTGGATACCTATGGAGGCTATGCGCGCCACGGCGGCGGCGCCTTTTCCGGCAAAGACTGCACGAAGGTGGATCGTTCCGCCGCTTATGCGGCCCGTTATGTGGCAAAGAACATTGTGGCGGCGGGGCTGGCCGACAAGTGCGAGATCCAGCTTTCCTATGCCATTGGCGTGGCGCAGCCCACGTCGGTGATGGTCGATACCTTTGGCACCGGGAAGCTTCCCGATGAGAAGCTGGTGGATATGATCCGGGAAAATTTCGACCTGCGCCCTGCCGGTATTATCAAGATGCTGGATCTGCGCCGTCCGATCTACAAGCAGACCGCCGCTTACGGGCATTTCGGCCGCAGCGATCTGGATCTGCCCTGGGAAAAAACCGATAAGGCGGAAACGCTGCGGAAGTATTTATAATTTATGGATGCAGGGAAATGGCGGCACGAGGGTGCCGCCATTTTTTGAAAAGACGGATGCTTTTCTTGGGGAACGCTCTGGCGTCCTGCGGACAAATGTGGTACAATAAAAAAATATAGAGGCGTCGGCAGAAGATATGAGGCCGCTGGGAACATCCTTGGGGAACGGAGTGGGAAAATGTGTGATCGGAGACTGGAGGAATCGTTTTTACCGGATCGTGACAAAATCATGGTATTGGCAAAAGCGCTGGGACGCGTCGGCGTACACATTTTTGAATATGACGGCCAGCAGGACTGTCTTGTCATCTATGACAGGGACGAGGAAAAGGCCAGGGTCATAGAGCATTATCTGGAAAATCAGACCGGCAGTTCCGCCATACATCCGGAGGAGCTTTGGAAGATCACGGAACTTTTTCGGGGAAGGCTGAGAGGCCCTCTTGAATTTCGGCTGCTGCAGAAAGAGGGCGGTTACCGCCGCGTCCAGATACAGGCGCTTCCCGCCCCGGAGGAGGGGAAAGGGGACTCTTTTCTCATAGGCTGCGTTAAGGATATCACCGAAGAAAAGGAGCGGGAGCAGATCCTGGAGGATCGCGCCATGCGCGACTCCCTGACGGGCCTTTATAACATTTATGCCGGTAAAGAACTGGTCAATGAGTATCTGCATGACAAAAATCCCTATGTTTCCTGCGGCATGATGGTGATCGATATCGACTATTTCAAGACGGTCAACGACCGGTACGGCCATCTGTTCGGGGATAAGGTGCTGATCGCCTTTGCGAAATTTCTACGGATGAGTTTTTCCGACAAGGATATCATCATCCGCGCCGGCGGCGATGAATTTGTCGTGCTGTTAAAGGAGATCGGCCATGCCACGCTGGTAAAGAAGGCGATACAACTGGTGGACCGGGTCAGGGAGATCGGATTTGAAGAAAACGACTATGCCATGACCATCAGCATGGGTGTTTGTTATCTCCCGGAGAATATTTCGAGCTTTACCTATGACCAGCTTTTTGCCAACGCCGACTGGGCGCTTTACAACGCCAAGGAAAACGGCAGGAACCGGTATGCGTTCTGCGACGGCCTGCAGCGTTTCCGGGAGAACCAGAAGATGGCAGAGATGTCCGTTTCCGGGATAGACGCCCGGTATCTGCACAACGATATCATTTCCACCGCCTTTGAGATCTTCGATAAGACCAGCACTTTCAGCGCGGCCCTCCAGTTGATGCTGGAGGTGATCGGTATCCGTTTTCGTCTGGACAGGATCTCCGTTTTCCGGACGGATCTGGGCCTTAGGAAAGCGACCCGGCAGTACCAGTGGCGGGATAAGGATGTGCCGGAGGTGTTTTTTTCGGCGGAAGGTTTTCAGAAAGAAGATTTCCTGACGTTTTTTCACAGCTACGACGAATATGGGACTACCGTGATCCAGAAAGACAATATGGGGATGTATTCCGAAGCGGGGGTAGCGCTTCTGATGCCCGGCGGGGCCAGGACGACGGTATACGCGGCGATGTACTGCGATGGGAAATATACCGGCGCCATCGCCTATGTGATGTGCCGGGAAAAGCGCTACTGGACCAAGGAGGAACGGAGCCAGTTGGGAGAACTGACCCGGATCATTTCCGCCCATCTGGCCAGGAATCTGGCGGTCAATTCCTCCTATCAGGCCCGTGCCGCGGAGCCGGGATATGATACGCTGACGGGACTTCTGACGTTTTCGAGATTCCGGGAAGAGGTGGAACGGGTCATCGTAGGCAACGACAACGGAACGTATGTCATGACCTATACGGATTTTGTAGACTTTAAGTATTTCAACCGGAAGTTCGGTTTTCACACGGGAGATCAGCTTCTGCAGGATTTCAGCAAATTTATCATTGAGAATTTAAAGTCCATCGCGGAGGTTTATTTCACCCGTGTCGTCGCCGACAAGTTCATTCTGTTTATGCCCTACGATCCGACGCTGGACATTGAGGCCATCGTGGAGGAACTCAACAGGATCTTCATTATAGAGCAGATGAAAAAATATCCCAGCAGCCATATCCGGCTGCGCAGCGGGATCCGTATGGTCGGGCCGGACTGTATCAGCGCGTCCGCAGCCATCGACGCGGCCAATTATGCCCGGAAGCACTGTAAGGATTTCGGCCCCTCCAGCGTGCGGTTTTACGATGAACAACTGGAGAGGATGCAGCGCCTGGAGACGGAGATCATGAACAATACGGAGGAGCTTTTGCAGAAGAAGCAGTTCAAAGTCTATCTGCAGCCCCGGTTTTCCCTGAAGGATCTTTCCGTTGTTGGCGCGGAAGCGCTGGTCAGATGGGAGAGGGAGGATGGTTCGATCGTGTATCCCGACTCTTTCATTCCCTTTTATGAAAAGAACGGGAGGATCCTGGAGCTGGATCTGCAGGTGTTCGAGCAGGTGGTGGTGTTTCTGGCCAAAAACCAGCGCAGCGGCAGGAGGCAGTTTCCGATTTCCGTCAACGCTTCTATTCTGCATGCGACCGATGGCGAGACGGTGAACCGCTATCTGGGCATTTTGAAAAAATATGACGTGCCGCCTGAACTGTTGGAGATCGAATTGACGGAGACCGCTACCATATCGGATTTTGAGAGCGTGAAAAGGTGGTTCCGGCAGTTGCAGGATGTGCATATCCGTACGGTGCTGGACGATTTCGGAGCGGGATTTTCCGTCCTCAATACCGTGATCGACATCCCTTTTAACACATTGAAACTGGACAGAGAATTTATCAATCTCTGCGTGCCCAGCCAAAAGGGCGTTTATTTCCTGGAGCATCTCATCGGCATGATCAAAGGGATGGGCTGTCATGTGATCTGCGAAGGCATTGAAACAGAGGAACAGGTGGAAGTCCTGAAAAAAGTGGGCTGCGAAGAAGGGCAGGGATTTTATTTCGCCAGGCCGATGCCGATCAGCCGATATGAAGAGCTGGTATACAAGGAAGTGCTGCCGGAGGGCCCCCAGGGACCTCTCGCTTGAGAACCGGCGCAGAGGATAGAAAATTATGGCGTTCGCACATTTGCACGTCCACACGGAGTACAGCCTGCTGGACGGTTCCAATAAGATCAAAGAATATGTGAAACAGGTGAAGAACCTGGGCATGACGGCGGCGGCCATTACGGATCACGGCGTCATGTATGGCGTGATCGATTTTTACCGGGAGGCAAAGGCGGCGGGGATCAATCCTGTCATCGGCTGCGAGGTCTATGTGGCGCCCAACTCCCGGTTCGACCGGGAACTGACCGGAGGAGAGGATCGCTATTACCATCTGGTGCTGCTGGCGGAGAACAATACTGGCTATGCCAATCTGACCAAGATCGTCAGCAAAGGCTTTACGGAGGGCTACTATTACCGTCCGCGGGTGGATATGGAGGTGCTGTCCCAATATCATGAGGGGATCATCGCCCTTTCCGCCTGCCTGGCGGGGGAGGTGCCCCGTTATATCCAGAAAGGGCTGGTGGAGGAGGCGAAGAAATGCGCGCTGAAATACCAGTCCGTTTTTGGGAAGGACAATTATTTCCTGGAACTGCAGGATCACGGCATCCCTGCGCAGCAGACGGTCAACGCGGCGCTTTTGCAGATCTCCCGGGAACTGGATATCCCGCTGGTCTGTACCAACGACGTACACTATACTTATGCGGAGGACGTAAAGCCCCACGATATCCTGCTCTGCCTGCAGACTGGAAAGAAGCTGGCGGACGAGGACCGGATGCGCTATGAGGGCGGCCAGTATTTCGTCAAGAGCGAGGAGGAGATGAAGGGGCTGTTTTCCTATGCCTGGGAGGCGGTGGAGAATACCCAGCGGATCGCGGACCGATGCCATGTGGAGATCGAGTTCGGGGTTACCAAGCTGCCGCATTTTGAAGTGCCCTCCGGTTACGATTCCTGGACGTATTTAAACCGGCTGTGCGAGGACGGCATGAAGGAACGTTACCCGCAGGACGACGGCACGCTGCGGGAGCGCTTGCAATATGAACTGGATATCATCCGGCGGATGGGATATGTGGATTATTTCCTGATCGTCTGGGATTTCATCAATTATGCGCGCACGAACGGCATCCCGGTAGGGCCGGGGCGGGGGTCGGCGGCGGGCAGTATCGTTGCCTACTGCCTGCATATCACCAATATCGATCCCATCCGCTATCAGCTTCTGTTCGAGCGTTTTCTGAATCCGGAGCGGGTCTCCATGCCGGATATCGATGTGGATTTCTGCTTTGAGCGCCGCCAGGAGGTCATCGACTATGTGGGGCGCAAATACGGGGCGGAGAAGGTGGTGCAGATCGTCACCTTCGGTACGCTGGCGGCAAAGGGCGTGATCCGGGACGTGGGGCGCGTGATGGACATGCCCTACGCTTTTGTGGATTCCATCGCCAAGATGGTGCCCAATGAACTGAACATCACTATCGACAGGGCGCTGTCCGTCAACCCGGAGCTGCGGAAGCTCTATGAGGGGGACGAACAGGTGCATGAACTGATCGAGATGAGCAAGCGGCTGGAGGGGCTGCCGCGGCATACCTCCATGCATGCGGCCGGCGTGGTGATCTGTCCGGAGGCGGCGGACAATTTTGTGCCGCTGTCCAGGGGTGCGGACGGTTCTATCACCACCCAGTTTACCATGACCACGCTGGAAGAACTGGGCCTTCTGAAAATGGATTTTCTGGGGCTGCGGACGCTGACGGTGATCCAGAACGCGGTAGACCTGATCGAAAAAGATACGGGCCGCAGGATCGATATGGATCATCTGGATTATGACGATAAGGCCGTTTTTGATTCCCTGGCCACCGGCCATACGGACGGCGTGTTCCAGTTGGAAAGTGGCGGCATGAAGAATTTCATGAAGGAGCTAAAGCCCCAGAATCTGGAGGACGTCATCGCCGGGATCTCCCTGTACCGTCCCGGCCCCATGGATTTCATCCCGAAATATATCCGGGGAAAGGAAAACCACGACGCGGTCACCTATTCCTGCCCGCAGTTGGAGCCGATCCTGGCGCCTACCTACGGCTGTATCGTCTATCAGGAACAGGTCATGCAGATCGTCCGGGATCTGGGCGGCTATACGATGGGGCGCAGCGATCTGGTGCGCCGGGCCATGAGCAAGAAAAAACAGTCCGTTATGGAAAAGGAACGGGCTAATTTCGTTTACGGCAACCCGGAGGAAGGGGTGCCCGGCTGCGTGAGCAAGGGGATCCCGGAGCAGGTGGGGCTGCAGATTTACGGGGAAATGATGGATTTTGCAAAATATGCCTTCAACAAATCCCATGCGGCCTGTTATGCGGTAGTGGCCTATCAGACCGCCTGGTTAAAATACTATTATCCGGTAGAGTTTATGGCGGCGCTGATGACTTCCGTCATCGACAATCCGGGGAAGGTGGCGGAATATATCCTGGTCTGCCGGCAGATGGGGATCTCGATCCTGCCGCCGGACATCAATGAGGGGGAGGCGGGGTTCTCCGTTTCCGGCCATGCGATCCGCTATGCGCTGACGGCCATCAAAGGCGTAGGCCGTCCGGTAACCGACGCCGTGGTACGGGAGCGCCATGCCAGAGGGCCGTATAAGAGCCTTTCCGATTTCCTCGCCCGGGTAGCGGATACGGAAGTAAACAAGCGGAACGTGGAGAATTTCATCAAGTCGGGCACCTTCGACAGCCTGGGCGGAAGCCGCAAGCAGTTTATGAGCGTGTTTTCCCAGATGATGGATCAACAGCAGCAAAGCAAGAAGAACAATCTGGCGGGGCAGCTTTCCCTGTTCGACCTGGTAGGCGAGGAGGAGAGGCGCGATTATGAGATCCGGCTGCCGGATATCGGGGAATATCCCAAGGAGGTGCTGCTGAATTTTGAAAAGGAAGTGCTGGGCATTTACATCAGCGGCCATCCGCTGGAGGAATACGAGCAGCTCTGGAAAAAAAATATTACTAACACGACGGGGGATTTCCTTTTAGATGAGGAAACCAACGAGGCGCATGTGCAGGACGGCGCCCGGGTGACCATCGGCGGCATGATCACGGAAAAGAAGATCAAGTATACCAAGAATGATAAGGTGATGGCCTTTCTGCAGGTGGAGGACCTGGTGGGCAGCGTGGAAGTCGTGGTATTTCCCAAGGTCTATGAGCAGTACGGCAGCAGGCTGACCGAAGAGAGCAAGGTCTTTATCAAAGGGAGGGTGGACGCCGGCGAGGACCGGGACGGAAAGCTGATCTGTGAATCCATCCAGACCTTTGAAGAGATCCCCAAGAAAGTCTGGCTGCGTTTTGCCACCCTGCAGGACTGGGAGAATGCCGAGCAGCCGCTCTATGAGGCCATTGCCGATTCCGACGGCCGGGACAGCATCGTGATCTATGTGGATGCGCTGCGGGCCAAAAAGGTCCTGCCTCCCAGCAAAAACGTCCGGGCGGATAAGGAACTGCTGGAACGTCTGGAAGGGCTGATCGGACAGGGCAATGTGAAACTGCTGTGAGAGGGCCAAAAACGGCGGCTTTGAATAGAGAGGGCAGAGAAACGGAGGAAAGGAAAAAGATATGGCAAAGGTAAAAACCATCGGCATTTTGACCAGCGGAGGCGATGCGCCGGGGATGAACGCGGCCATCCGCGCCGTGGTCAGGAAGGCGATCTCCAACGGCGTGACGGTCAAAGGAATCAAAAAAGGGTATCAGGGGCTTTTAAACGAGGAGATCATCGACATGAACGCCAGGAGCGTATCCGATACGATCCAGAGGGGCGGCACGATCCTGGGGACGGCCCGCTGCATGGAGTTCATGACGGAAGAAGGACAGAAAAAGGGCGTGGAGGTCTGCCGTAAATACGGTATCGAAGGAATGGTGGTCATCGGCGGCGACGGTTCCTATCGGGGCGCCCAGGCTTTGTCCCGCCATGGCATCAATACCATCGGGCTGCCTGGGACGATCGATCTGGATATCGCCTGCACGGATTACACCATCGGTTTCGATACCGCTGTCAACACAGCTATGGAGGCCATCGATAAGGTGCGGGATACCTCTTCCTCCCATGAGCGCTGCAGCATCATCGAGGTGATGGGGCGCAACGCCGGGTATATCGCGCTCTGGTGCGGCGTCGCCAACGGCGCCGAGGATATCCTGCTCCCGGAGACTTACGATTACAACGAGCAGGCGATCATCAATAATATCATCAAAAACCGCAAGCGCGGCAAGACCCACCATCTGATCATCAACGCCGAGGGGATCGGACATTCCACCTCTATGGCCAGACGGATCGAGGCGGCGACGGGCATTGAAACTCGGGCCACGATCCTGGGGTACATGCAGCGGGGCGGCAGTCCTACCTGCAAAGACCGGTATTATGCTTCCATTATGGGGGCCTATGCGGCGGATATCCTCTGCGCGGGCAGTACGAACCGGGTGGTGGCCTATAAGGGCGGAAAGTTCGTGGACTTCGATATCGAAGAGGCTCTGGAGATGCAGAAGAGCATTCCGGACTATGAATATCAGGTCAGCAAATGTCTGGCGATTTAGGAGAACGACTTGAAAAAGATGAAGAAAAACAGGTCCGACACCCGGAAACTGGCCCAGGGGTTCGGACTGATCATTCTGTTGGGAGCGTTTCTTTTGACGCTGCCGATCTCCTCCCGGGACGGAAGCTGGACGCCTTTTTTAAGCGCTATTTTTACTTCCACCAGCGCCACCTGCGTGACAGGGCTGGTGGTGGTAGATACTTACCGGCACTGGAGCCTGTTCGGCCAGCTTGTGATCCTGGCGCTGATCCAGATCGGCGGGCTGGGGTTTATCACCATAGGCGCCTATATTAACATTTTGCTCAAAAAAAAGATCGGGCTGCGCGGCCGCAACGCGATCCATGAGAGCGTCAGCACGTTGGAGCTGGCCGGCGTGGTGCGGCTGGTAAAAAAGATCATACAGGGGACGCTGCTGTTTGAACTGGCGGGCGCCCTGCTTTTGATGATCCGGTTCATTCCGGAATTCGGGGTGGCGCGGGGCATATACTTCGGGATCTTCCATTCTATCTCTGCGTTCTGCAACGCGGGCTTTGATCTGATGGGGATCCGGGAAAGCTACAGTTCCCTGGTTGCCTATGAGGGGGATGCGCTGGTAAACCTGACCATCATGGCGCTGATTTTGATCGGCGGCGCCGGTTTTCTGGTTTGGGACGATTTTGCGCGCAACGGTTTTCGCTTCAGAAAATATCTGCTGCATACCAAGATCGTACTGACCGCGTCTGCGATTCTGGTATTCGGCGGCGCGCTGTTATTTGGCATCTTTGAAAATAACGGGCTTTTTGCCGGGATGACGGTGAAGGAAAAAGTGCTGGGGGCCGTTTTCGCATCGGTGACGCCGAGGACGGCGGGATTTAATACCATCGATCTGGCGGGGATGAGCGGGGCTTCGAAGCTTTTGAACATGCTGTTGATGTTTATCGGCGGCGGCTCCGGCTCCACGGCGGGCGGCATTAAGATCACCACCGCTGTCGTCATGGTGCTTTCCGCCTGGGCGACGATCCGGCGGACGCCGGGGGTCAATATTTTCGGCAGGCGGCTGGAGGAGGACGCGGTCCGCAGGGCCAGCGCCATCGTAATGTGCAATACGCTGCTGATTCTGTTCGCGTCCATGCTGCTGCTGGCGCTGCAGCCTTTGAAATTTACGGATGTCTTTACGGAAACCATATCCGCCATGAGTACGGTGGGGCTTTCTACGGGGCTTACCCGGGAGCTGGTGCCGCTTTCCCGCGTGGCGCTGATCATGCTGATGTACTGTGGCAGGCTGGGGAGTTTGAGCTTTGCGCTGGTCTTTGCCCAGCGCAGCATCGTACCGCCGGTACAGCAGCCGGTGGAGAAGATCGTAGTGGGATAAAGGACGGGCGCAAAGAGAAACTATTTTACAAAAAACGGAACGGAGGTTTCAATGAAATCAATTCTGGTCATAGGAATGGGACGGTTCGGGCATCATCTGACCAAGAATCTGTTGGAGCTGGGCAACGATGTGATGATCGTGGACTCGGAGGAAAACAGGATGGAGGACCTGGTGCCTTATGCGACCAGCGCAAAGATCGGGGACTGCACGAACCCCGAAGTATTGAGAAGTCTGGGGGTCGCCAATTTCGATCTGATCTTCATCTGCATCGGCACGAATTTCCAGAGCAGCCTGGAAATTACCAGCCTGGTGAAAGAGATGGGCGGACGGCATGTGGTGAGCAAGGCCACCCGGGATATCCAGGCAAAATTCCTGCTGCGCAACGGCGCGGACGAGGTGATCTATCCGGAAAAGGATATTGCGGAAAAATGCGCGGAGCGCTACAGTATGGATAATGTTTTCGACTATATCGAACTGGACGACGATTACGCGGTCTATGAGATCCCGCCGATGCGCGCCTGGATCGGCAGATCCATTCGGGAAGCGGATATCGCGCGGAAGCATAACGTGATGGTCCTGGGGATCCGGGATGAGACGGGGGATAAAAAGATCATGCCGTCCGCGGACTATGTGGTGAAGGCAGAGGAACATCTGATGGTGCTGGGAGAGCGGGGGACGGTGTCGAGACTGCTCAAACAGATAGGAAGTGAGAAATAAATGATCACCGCGGCGTCCAACGGACGGATCAAAAGGCTGATCCAATTGAATCAGAAGGCCAGGCTGCGGCGGGAAGAGGATATCTTTGTAGTGGAAGGGATTCGGATGTTTCTGGAAGCCCCGTTGGAAAAGATCCGGGAAGTATATGTCTCGGAGCGCTTCCTGGAACAGTGCGGCTGCAGGGACCGTCTGGAACAGACCGGTTATGAAGTGGTATCGGACAGCCTTTTTGAAAAAATTTCCGATACCGTCACGCCCCAGGGGATCCTCTGCGTGGTGGAACAGCTCCATTATAATAAGAAGAAACTGATGCAGAAGGAGACGCCTCTTTTTTTGATCCTGGAAAATATACAGGATCCGGGCAATCTGGGGACCATGCTGCGCACCGGGGAGGGCGCGGGGGTCAGCGCGGTCATTATGAGCCGTGACACGGTGGATCCTTATAATCCCAAAGTCATACGCAGTACCATGGGGAGCATTTATCGCGTCCCTTTCTGGCAGGCGGAGGATCTGAGAGCGGAAACAGAAGCGCTTCGGGAACAGGGAGTGCGGGTCTTTGCGGCCCACCTGCAGGGTTCCTGCGAGTATACGAAGGCCGATTACAGCGGCGGCAGCGCCTTTTTGATCGGCAATGAGGGAAACGGCCTGAGGCCGGAAACGGCAGCGCTGGCGGATGCCTGCGTCCGGATCCCCATGGAGGGAGAAGTGGAATCGCTCAACGCCGCCGTGGCGGCGTCGCTGCTTATGTACGAAGCCAGACGGCAGAGAGGAGAACGAAAAGGATGAAGATCGGGTTTATCGGCCTCGGGAATATGGCGCAGGCCATGATCGGAGGGATTTTAAAAGAGGGGCTGGCAAGGCCGGAGGAGATTTATGGATCTGCAAAGACGGCCGCAACCGAAAAGAAGATCAAAGAAAAATATGACATTAACGTCACAGGAGACAATCGAAAAACGACACAGGAGTCAGAACTTGTATTCCTTGCAGTAAAACCCCAGTTTTTCCAAGAGGTAACGCAGCAGATACAGGATCTGGATCTGCGGGGCAAAACCATAGTCAGCATCGCCCCGGGGAAAAGCATCGCATGGCTGGAGGAACAGCTTGGGAAGCAGCCGGCCTTTGTCCGGGCAATGCCCAACACGCCCGCCCTGGTGGGGGAAGGCTGTACGGCGGTCTGTTTTTCCGAGGCGGTAAACGGAGAGCAAAAAGAGCAGGTGTTGTCGGTCCTTCGCAGTTTCGGCCGTGCCATTGAGGTACCGGAGCGCCTGATGGATGTGGTGCCCGGCATCAGCGGCAGCGCGCCTGCCTGGGTCTTTATGATGATGGAGGCGATGGCCGACGGCGCGGTGGCGGAGGGAATGCCCAGAAGCATGGCCTATGAGTTTGCCGCCCAGGCAGTTTTGGGAAGCGCGAAACTGATGCAGGAGACGGGGATGCACCCTGGCGCGCTGAAAGACATGGTATGTTCGCCTGCCGGGTCCACGATCCAGGCGGTGCGCGTATTGGAGGAAAAGAATTTCAGGGGAGCGGTGATGGATGCGGTGATCGCCTGCGTGGAAAAATCCCGTTCCTTATAACTTATAAATTAGAAATCGAAAACAAAACGAATAGAGAATAAAAGAACTGCCGCCCTGCCTTCCGGTTTCGGGCGGCAGTTTTAATAAATGGCGGCAAAATTTTGCGGAAATAAAAATACTTGACAGATATGTGAAATACTGTTATGATACTCCTTGCAACACTTTGTAACAAAAATGTAATAATTGAAACCAACCTGTAATAGAATGGAATAAAAATTAAAATTCTTTTACAGGAAAGGCAAGGAGGAAAAGCATGGGCGTAATCAGCAGAGTTCCCCTCTGCAGAACAGCCGCCATTGCCGTCGTGTCAGCGGTGCTGTGGATCTTTTTCCCGGCGGAAGCTGCCGCGGGCGGAATCGGGCTGATCGATACGACAGAAATTTTGGAAGTACGCGCCGAAGCAAACGATACATCGGAAATCGTAGGACAGTTGCTGGACGAGACCCCGGTTGCGATCCTGCAGCGAGAAGAGGGCTGGATCCAGATTGTGGCGGGAACGGTCATAGGCTGGGTGCCGGAGGAAAATCTGATCGAGGCAGAAGGAACGGAAGCAGAAGAGGCAGCCACACAGCCGGAAACGGAAATAGCGCCGGAGGCTTTGGAGACGGAGGAAGGAACGCAGGAAGTCTTTTCAGAGGAAGAGACGGAAATACAGCAGGAGCCTGCAGAGGACGCAGACGTGCAGGTGGAATCGACCGCAGAGGACGCAGGGGTGCAGGCGGAATCGACCGAAGAGGACGCAGAAGTGCAGGCGGAATCGGCTGCAGAGGACGCAGAAGTGCAGGCGGAATCGGCCGCAGAGGATGTGGATGCTCAGGAGGAAACGCCGGTACAGGAGCAGATAGAAGCACAGTTGGAGACCGAGCAGCAGACAGAACCAGATGAGGCGCAGGCAGCGGCTTTGCAGGCGCAGATAGAAGCGGAGCAAGCGGCGGCTTTGCAGGCCCAGATAGAGGTAGAGCAGGCAGCGGCCCTGCAGGCCCAGATGGAAGCGGAGCAGGCAGCGGCTCTGCAGGCGCAGATGGAAGCGGAGCAGGCGGCAGCCCTGCAGGCGCAGTACCGGGCGGCGGCGCTGGCTGCGGCGGGTGCGACGGAGGAAGACCTGTATCTGATGGCAAATATTATTTTTTGTGAGGCCGGAGGAGAACCTTATCTTGGCAAAGTGGCGGTGGGCAGTGTGATCATGAATCGTGTGTACAGCGACAGCCAGCCCGACTCGATTCACGATGTCGTCTATGCGAGGGGACAGTTTTCTCCAGTGAGAAACGGCAGCCTTGCCCGAGCGCTGGAGCGCGGCAGCGCGGATGAGACTTGTTATCAGGCGGCTTTGGAAGCGTTTCTGGGCGCGAAACCCGTGGGGGATAAGTTGTATTTCAGGAGGAGGAACGGCCGGTCCGGTCAGGTGATCGGGGGCCATGTGTTCTATTAAAAAACAGGCAGCGGCTGCCCGGCAGGAACCGGAGGCCGCTGTTTTTGGCATCTGACGTTAAAAAGTTAATCGGAAAGTTAAACGTTTTTAAAGCTTTCTTGACAGAATGTTACGAATTTGATATTATAGTTCTACTTCACGCAAAAAATATGTAATCTACAGGGGACGCTGGAGCCGGAATGTCTTTTTGCAGCGTCTGTCCATAAAGGAAAAAAACATATTTTCAGGAGCGAGTCATGAACAAAAACGGGGATCATGCAAAGGCTGGGGGGCCGATAACTGCATACAGGCACTGGCGAAGGAGAGTTGCGGCGCTTTTTCTGATGCTGGTGCTGTTTTGCGATCCTGCCGTTGTAAAAGCGGCGGGAACCTCCGGGGACGAAGGAAACGGGCGGAAAGAAACGGCTGACAGTTCATGGGAGGAAACCGCAGGAGAGACGGAAGACGGCTCCCGGGAAGAAACCGGGGAAACGGAAGATAACGCCCGGGAGGAAACTGAAGAGGCGGAAGAGAAGGGCAAAGAAGGGCCATCCTGGAATATAGGCGCCGGCGTTGCGGCACTGATCGATTATCCGGAGGAAACCGTATCGGAAGAGGAACCCTCCGGGGAAGAAGAAGCTTCTGTGGAGAAAGCGGGCGAACTTGTGATGGTCGACGTGCAGGATGTCCTCAACGTGCGCAGAGAGCCCGGCGGAGAGGCGGAGATCATCGGGTATCTGTATGCCGACTGCGGCGGCACGGTGCTGGAGCAGAAGGACGGCTGGACGAAGCTGGAATCCGGCAATCTGACAGGCTGGGCCAGCGACGATTACCTGCTTTTCGGAGAAGACGCAGAGAAAGCGGCGCAGGATGCGGGACGTGTGGTGGCGACTACGACTACCGGCGCGCTGCGGATCCGCAAGGAGCCGTCCCTGGAGGCCGGGATATATGACCTTCTGGAAGAGGGCGCGGAATATGAAGTGGTAGACAGCGATCAGCTCGCGTTCAGCGACGGCATCGAGATTTCCGATGAATGGGTCGCAGTGGATTATGAAGGCAAGACCGGTTTTGTTTCATCGGAATTTGTGAAAGTGGATTTCGTTCTGGATCATGGGGAGACCCTGGAAGAGATCGAGCGGCGCAGGGAAGAAGAGCGGCGGACGGCGGAGGAGCAGAAAGCGAAGGAGCAGGCCCGCAAGCAGGCGATTGAAAAGGCCATGTCCTATAACGTTTCGGATGAAACGCTCCTGGCAGCCCTGATCCAATGCGAGGCAGGTTCCGATGTATATGAGGGACAGGTGGCGGTAGGCGCTGTGGTCATGAACCGCGTATTGAGCAGCGCTTATCCCAATACCATCCGGGACGTGATCTTCGCTTCCGGCCAGTTCACACCGGCGGGCAGCGGCAAGCTCGGCAGGGTGATCGATTCCGGCAATATCTGGGCCTCCTGTATACAGGCGGCGAAGGACGCCATGGCAGGGGTTTCGCCTGTAGGATCCGCCACCCGGTTCCGCCGCGCCGGAAACCGGGATGGGATCATCGTGGGACAGCATGTTTTCTGGTGAAAATTTTGCCTGAGAAGATGGTATTTTAAGAAAATATTTGAATTATGGGATATAATATAGTATGATAGTAGCAGGTTGGGAGAAAGGGGGCATCCGGCGATGACAGAAGTGTTGTTTTGGGCAGTGCTGCTGGTAGTGCTGGTACTGGTCGAACTTGCTACGATGGGGCTGACGACGGTCTGGTTCGCGGCGGGGTCGCTTGCCGCCCTGATCGCGGCTGCGTGCCATGCGCCGCTGTTTATCCAGATCACGCTGTTTTTGGTGGTATCCGTCCTTCTGCTGGTATTTACACGGCCTGTCGCCATGAAATATTTCAACACGCAGCGGACCAGGACGAATGTGCAGAGCCTGGTAGGGCAGAAGGGGATCGTGACCGGGGAGATCAACAATCTCAAGGGCTGCGGCCAGGTCACGTTAAACGGTATGGAGTGGACGGCCCGGGCGCTGGCAGCGGATGGCGAGATAGCGGAAGGAAACGTTGTCACCGTCAGGAGGATCGACGGCGTAAAGCTCATTGTGGAAAAGGAGGGTTAAGCTATGCTGGCAGGTCTGGCATTACTCATTATTCTGGTTCTTGCGATCATCGTGATCGCGTCCTGTATCAAGATCGTACCGCAGGCGCAGGCGTATATCGTAGAGCGGCTGGGGGCGTATCAGGGCACCTGGGACGTTGGGCTGCACTTTAAGGTCCCTGTCATCGACAGAGTGGCCAAGAGAGTTGTATTGAAGGAACAGGTTGCGGATTTCCCGCCGCAGCCGGTCATTACGAAGGATAACGTGACGATGCGGATCGATACGGTGGTATTCTTCCAGATCACGGATCCGAAGCTGTTCACTTACGGTGTGGAAAATCCGATCATGGCCATCGAGAATCTGACGGCTACGACGCTGCGCAATATCATCGGCGATCTGGAACTGGATCAGACGCTTACCTCCAGAGAGACGATCAACGCCAAGATGCGGGCGTCCCTGGATATTGCCACCGATCCCTGGGGGATCAAGGTCAATCGAGTGGAGCTTAAGAATATCATTCCGCCGGCGGCCATTCAGGACGCCATGGAGAAGCAGATGAAAGCGGAGCGCGAACGGCGTGAAGCGATCCTGCGCGCGGAAGGCGAGAAGAAGTCCACGATCCTGGTAGCGGAAGGAAAGAAGGAATCCGCGATTCTGGAGGCGGAGGCGGAGAAGCAGTCTGCGATCCTGCGCGCGGAGGCCCAGAAGGAGAAGATGATCCGGGAGGCGGAAGGCGAAGCGGAAGCCATCCTGAAGGTACAGAAAGCGACGGCGGACGGCCTTCGTTTCATCCGGGAGGCCGGTGCGGACGATTCCGTACTCAAGCTGAAGAGCCTGGAAACTTTCGAGAAGGTGGCGGATGGCCAATCCACCAAGATCATCATTCCGTCCGAGATTCAGAGCATGGCGGGCGTGCTGGCCAGCGCGAAGGAGCTTCTGACGGAGAAGTGACCGCAGGCGCAAACAGAATAAAACGTTTTGACAGGGCAAAAGAAAGTTCGCTGGGCGTGCTTTCTTTTGTTGGTTAAGGAGGAGGAAGAAAATGGATCTGACAGGACGCCATTTTTTAAAGCTGCTGGACTATACGCCGGAGGAGATCGCCTATTTGCTCGCATTGGCGGCGAAGCTGAAGGCGATGAAAAAAGCGGGGATTCTGATGGATACGCTGAGAGGGAAGAACGTGGCGCTGATCTTTGAAAAGACCAGCACCAGGACGAGAAGTTCCTTTGAAGTGGCGGCCAACGATCTGGGCATGGGAAGCACCTATTTAGATCCTTCCAGCTCTCAGATCGGGAAGAAAGAGAGCATCCGGGACACGGCCAGGGTGCTGGGCCGGATGTATGAGGGAATTGAATACCGCGGCTATGGGCAGGAAATCGTGGAAGAACTGGCCAGATATGCAGGGGTTCCTGTCTGGAACGGCCTGACCAACGAATTTCACCCTACGCAGATGCTGGCAGACCTTCTAACGATCCAGGAACACCTCGGAAGGATTCGGGGCGTGAAGCTGGTGTATATGGGCGACGCGCGTTACAATATGGGCAATTCCTATATGGTGGTATGCGCCAAGATGGGGATGCATTTCACCGCCTGCGCGCCGGCAAAATATTTCCCGGCGCCGGATCTGGTGGCGCAGTGCAGACAGATCGCGCAGCAGACCGGCGGGAGCATTACGCTGACGGAGGACGTGGCTTCCGGCACCAGGGGAGCGGACGTGATTTGTACGGACGTCTGGGTTTCGATGGGAGAGCCGGACGAAGTGTGGCGGGAACGGATCGAGGATCTGATGCCCTATCAGGTAAACCGCAGCGTAATGGAGAATGCAGGGAATGCAATTTTTATGCACTGTCTGCCTTCTTTTCATGACTTAAACACCAAGATCGGCAAGGAGATCGGGGAACGCTTCGGGATCCGCGAGATGGAGGTGACGGATGAAGTGTTCGAGTCCGATGCTTCCGTGGTTTTTGACGAGGCGGAAAACCGTATGCATACGATCAAGGCAGTGATGGCGGCGACCCTGGGCTGGAAAGAGAGGGAAGCCTGACGGTACATATTGCGCAGGCAGCTTGGAGGGAAAATGGCTGAACGTTCCGAGGATGGAGAGCGCGTCGTACTCTGCGGAGCCAACGCTTACGAGAAGAAATACTATTTTAATGAAAAATTCAAAGGGATCCCGCAGTCCATACAGGATGAACTGCACATTATCTGCGTCCTTTTTACGGCGGAAGTGGGCGGCGTTTTTACCATCGTGTTTGAACCGGACGGAACGCTGTCCTTTGAAACTAACGCGGCGGAGGATGACATCCTGTACGATGAAATTTCCAGCGGGCTTCTGATCAATGAGATCCGCCGTAACAGGCAGGAAATGTTGGAATCCTTAAGCCTCTATTACAGGGTGTTCATCCTGCGGGAAGACGTTTCCGGTCTTTTGTAAGGGGCGCAGGAAGAGGGAGGAGATCATGATACTTGCGATCGACGTGGGAAATACCAACATCACATTTGGCGTGTTTGCGGGAAAACGGCTGATGACCACTTTCCGCATGATGGCCAAAACGCCCAGGACTTCGGATGAATACGGGATCGGCATCCGGGAACTGCTGCGCGAAAACCGGGTGGAGCCGTCCAAGATCAACGGTTCCATCATTGCAAGCGTGGTGCCTAACGTCATGCATTCCCTGACTGGAGCGATCCGTCGCTATCTGCAGATCGAGCCGCTGGTGGTCAGCGCGGGGATCAGGACAGGGATTCGGATCACGGCGGAAAATCCCAAGGAAATCGGCCCGGATCGCATAGTGGATGTGGTGGCGGCCTATGAGAAATACGGCGGCCCCGTTTTGGTGCTGGATTTCGGCACGGCTACCACCTATGATCTGGTAACGGAGGACGGCAGATTCGGCGTAGGAATTACCGCGCCGGGAATCCGTATTTCCGCAAAGGCGCTTTGGGAGGACACGGCAAAGCTGCCGGAGATCGAGATCAAAAAGCCGGACAGCATCCTGGCCAGAGAGACGGTATCCAGTATGCAGGCGGGGCTGGTATACGGACAGATCGGACAGACGGAATATATCATCCGGCAGGTGAAGAAAGAGACCGGATATGAGAACCTGAAAGTCGTGGCTACCGGGGGTCTGGGGCGGATCATTGCCGATGAGACGGACGCCATCGATGTATACGACAGTTCCCTTACTCTGGACGGCTTGCGGATTTTATTCGAAAAGAACAGGAAAGCATAGAAATGAGCCAACTTATGATCGGCGGCGTGAGTTTGTGCAGCCCGGTGATCCTGGCTCCCATGGCAGGCGTTAGCGACCTGCCATTTCGTTTGCTCTGCCATGAGCAGGGAGCCGGTATGGTCTGCACGGAAATGGTCAGCGCCAAAGCCATTTTTTACGGAAATAAGAATACGGAAACGCTGTTGGAGATCCATCCCGACGAAGGCCCGGTATCCCTTCAACTGTTTGGCTCCGATCCTGATATCATCAGCGAAATGGCAAAGCGGATCGAAGAGAGGCCATTTTCCGTACTGGATCTGAATATGGGGTGCCCGGTTCCCAAAGTAGTCAATAACGGGGAAGGAAGCGCTCTCATGAAAAACCCCCTTTTGGCAGGCAGGATCATCGAAAAGACAGTCCGGGCCATTCAAAAGCCGGTCACCGTGAAGATCCGCAAAGGATTTGACGAAGCCCATGCCAATGCGGTGGAGATCGCCCGGATCGCCCAGGAGTCCGGGGCGGCGGCGGTAGCGGTTCACGGACGCACCCGGGAGCAGTATTACAGCGGAAAAGCGGACTGGGATATCATCGCCCGCGTGAAAGCTGCGGTGCATATCCCGGTACTGGGAAACGGTGACGTGACGGATGCAGACAGCGCGAAAAGGATGTTGGCGCAGACCGGCTGCGACGGGATTCTGGTAGGCAGGGCCGCCCAGGGAAACCCCTGGATCTTTCGGGAGATCTCTGCCGCGCTGGAGGGGAAAAACCCGCCCGGCGCGCCGGATCTTCGAGAACGGTATGAAACGATCCTGCGCCATGCGCGGATGGAGGCAGACTGTAAAGGAGAGCGCGCGGCGGTGCGGGAGATGCGTAAGCATATGGCCTGGTATACGGCGGGTCTGCCCCATTCTTCCCGGATGCGCAGACGGATCAACGAAATGGAAACCCTGGAGCAGTTGGAACAGGGGATGAGGGAACTGCTTCTGACCGACGTATGAAACATTTGTAACGCGCATAAATTGTAGCATGGAAACGATCTATTATTTTATGCCGGGCTTTTTTGATCAAGGAACTGCGGGACAGAGAAGGAAAAAAGAGCAGCCCCGGATGCAGCAGTTTTTGTGGCTGGGCGCACGGGTCAGGCTTCACGTCATCCCTCCCGCCTGGCTTCCAGGGGATTCGCAAACGGAGGAGAACGGACGGAAGGGAAACGCCCGCCGATCCAGGACGGCAGCGGAAAAGCTGCGGCGCTATGTGGCGCGCGCCATACCGGAAGGGGAGACCTTTTGGCTGTCGCCGGAACTGACGCCTTTTTTCCCCGGTTATACCAGCCCGCTGCCAGAACCGGGACTGGCCGCGGCCCTGCTGCGCCGTCAGCCCTTCAAGGAAATTTTGGTGATGCTTCTGGATGCAGAGGACTGGAATTGGGTAAGATGGTGGCAGGAGCCGTTTTTGGAAGACTGTTTTTTCGATTTGAACGGCTTGTACCTGGTAGGCGGCAGGGAAGAGGAAACGCAGCCTTTTTACGAATGGCTGTATGGGCAGAGCGGCCTGGTGGCCTGCGTGACCCCGCATGTTCCGGAAACGGACGGCAGGAGAACGGCCGTAGTGGACCTGCGTTTTCGCAGAAAGCCCCCGCTGCGGGAACTGGCGGAGGGAAGCCTTTATCTGGATCTGACTTCTCAGCCGGAAAAGCAGCGTTTATTCAAGGAAAAAAGAAGGGATATTTCCTATATCTCCGCCCGAAATTACCTTGACACTGCCTTTAAAGCAAGGTATAATGCGATTTGATTAAGACTGCCCGTCGGTACGGACGGTAAAAAAGGGAAATAAAAGAGGGATGCGTCATGGAAGAGAAGAAGAATATTCTGACCTACGAGGGACTTCGCAAATATGAGGACGAACTGCATCACCTGAAAGTGGTCAGGCGTCAGGAAGTGGCCCAGAAGATCAAGGAGGCCAGAGAACAGGGGGATCTATCCGAGAACGCAGAGTACGATGCGGCCAAGGATGAGCAGAGGGATATCGAGACCAGGATCGAGGAACTGGAAAAGATCCTGAAAAACGCGGAAGTGGTAGTAGAGGATGAAGTGGATCTGGACCGCATCAATATCGGATGCAGGGTAAGGATTTTGGATCTGGAATATAATGAAGAACTGGATTATAAGATCGTAGGCTCTACCGAGGCCAACAGTCTGAAAGGGAAGATCTCCAACGAATCCCCTGTGGGCAAGGCGCTGATCGGCGCGAAGGTAGGCGACATCATAGAGGTAGAGACGCATGCAGGCGTCCTGCAGTATAGGGTGTTGGAGATCGATCGTTCCAACTGAGGACGGAGAAAAAGGAGTATAAAAGCGTGGCAGGGACACAGAATGGCGGCGAAGAAAACAGGAAAGCGCAGGCGCAGGATCTCAACCAGATCCTGAAGGCGAGAAGGGAAAAGCTGGCGGCATTGCAGGAGGTCGGCAGAGATCCTTTTGCCCGTGTGAAATATGAGGTGACAGCCCATAGCGGGCAGATCAGGGAAAACTACGACAGCATGGAGGGACAGACGGTCGCCGTTGCGGGCCGGATGATGTTCAAGCGCGTCATGGGCAAGGCTTCTTTCTGCAACGTGCAGGATCTGCAGGGCAGCATTCAGGTCTATGTGGCCCGGGATAATATCGGGGAAGAATCCTATGCGGATTTTAAGAAATACGATGTAGGAGATATCCTGGGCGTACGGGGAGAGGTATTCAAGACCAAGACCGGCGAGATTTCCGTTCACGCTTCTGAGGTGGTGCTGCTTTCCAAGAGCCTGCAGGTACTGCCGGAGAAATACCATGGGCTGACGAATACGGATCTGCGGTACCGGCAGCGGTATGTGGATCTGATCATGAATCAGGAAGTCAAGGATACGTTTATCAAGCGTTCCCGGATCATCAGCGCGATTCGCCGTTATCTGGACGGGCAGGGCTTTATGGAAGTGGAGACGCCGATGCTGGTGGCCAACGCCGGCGGCGCTGCGGCGCGCCCTTTCATGACCCATTACAACGCGCTGGATGAGGACGTGAAGCTGCGCATTTCGCTGGAGCTATATCTGAAACGACTGATTGTAGGCGGCATGGAGCGGGTGTATGAGATCGGCAGGGTGTTCCGCAATGAGGGCGTGGATACCCGGCATAACCCGGAGTTTACGCTGATGGAGCTGTACCAGGCTTATACCGACTACCACGGCATGATGGATCTGACGGAGAACCTGTACCGCTATGTGGCAAAAGAGGTATTGGGCACCCTGCAGCTTCCCTATGGCGACAAGGTGATCGATCTGGAACCGCCTTTTGCGCGCGTCACTATGGTGGACGCGGTGAAGCAGTATACGGGCGTGGACTTCGACCAGATCCATTCGGACGAAGAGGCGAAAGCCATAGCGAAGGAACATCACATCGAGTTTGAGGACAGGCATAAGAAGGGCGATATTTTGAGCCTGTTCTTTGAGGAATATGTGGAAGACCATCTGGTGCAGCCCACCTTTGTCATGGATCATCCCATCGAGATCTCGCCGCTGACCAAGAAAAAGCCGGACAAGCCGGGCTATGTGGAGCGGTTTGAACTGTTCATCAACGGCTGGGAGATGGCCAACGCCTATTCCGAACTGAACGATCCCATCGACCAGCGGGAGCGTTTCCGGGCGCAGGAGATCCTGCTTTCCCAGGGGGACGAGGAAGCCAACACCACAGACGAGGATTTCATGAACGCGCTGGAGATCGGGATGCCTCCTACGGGCGGCATCGGGTACGGGATCGACCGGATGGTGATGCTCATGACCAACTCGCCGGCGATAAGGGACGTGTTGTTGTTCCCGACAATGCGAACAGTCGATTAAAAAGTCCAGTAAAATCAAGGGTTTGCGGTATTTGAAGTTGCGAACTACAACAAATTTACAACAATTTTACAACGCATAACGAAGAATAATAAGCGTTAATGAATAGTTGTACTCATAAATCCAATTCAATATTTTGTACTATAAGGACATTTTTCTAAAAGAAATTTTAGGGAAGTGTCCTTTTTTGTTATGGTCAGCAAAGCAAAATAAGAAATGGAGGAAAAAAGAATGAGCAGTACAGCGTTAGGAGCAGAGAAAGCGATTATTTTTATCAGTGAAGCACATGAGAAGTTCTACTATGAGAAATTGAAAGAGGTCAGGTATCAGGACGTGTACCACAAGGCACTTGTCTATTGTCTTGGTATCAGCAATGACACAAGAAGAAATGTTAAAAGCATTTATGATTTTAAGACAGGCAACGTAAAAACGGAATGCCTGCATGAAGGCTGGCAGACCAGCGGAAGCGTAAAGGTAGTCAGAATGGCGTTCAACCTATACTGCAATGGTACGCCGAGCGTTCTTGATTACGATGATGCGGAGAAACAGGTGGACGAGTGCAGGAATTACACAGTGGAGGAACTGTTCTGCTGTGCCTACGCACCTTATTTTTGGCAGGCGGTACAGATACGGTATCCGGAGTACGCAACGTATAACCACAATCTGTACGCCATGTTTGGAGGAACAGACTAATGTTAAAAGTCAGGCTTATGGGAACAAAGAACGATATTAAGTGGTTCGGGAAGATTTTACAGAGAAATTCCAAAATCGAAGTGACGGAGTTTTCTGATTTGTTCCCGAACAAAGGGACAAAGAAATATTACAGGGCTTATGTGGAAGTCAAGAAAAGCAATGTAAAAGAATCATAGCAGAAGCAAAGGAGAATTTAATCATGTGTAAAATAATCGCAATCGCAAACCAGAAAGGCGGAGTGGGAAAGACCACCACAACAAGCAATTTAGGAATAGGACTGGCAAAACAGGGTAAAAGAGTGCTGCTGATAGATGCAGACGCACAGGGAAGCCTTACTGCAAGTCTTGGCTATACAGAGCCGGATACTTTGGAAGTGACGCTTGCAACCATTATGGGGGATCTAATCAATGATGAGGAAGTAGAGCCGACAGAGGGTATCCTGCACCATGAGGAAGGGATAGACCTTATGCCGGGGAATATCGAATTATCTGGTCTGGAGGTTTCCCTTGTGAATGTCATGAGCCGGGAAACGATACTGCGGTCATACATAGAGATAGTCAGGGGGAATTACGACTATATCCTGATAGACTGTATGCCCTCTTTGGGCATGATTACCATAAATGCCCTTGCCTGTGCCGACAGTATTCTGATACCCGTACAGGCGGCGTATCTGCCCGTCAAAGGCTTGCAGCAGCTCATTAAGACAGTTGGCAAGGTAAAGCGGCAGATTAACCCGAAGCTGGAGATTGAGGGCATATTGCTGACAATGGTGGACAGCCGGACAAATTACGCAAAGGACATCAGTTCCATGCTGAAGGAAGCCTATGGGGGCAGTGTAAGGATATTTACGAACAGTATCCCCATTTCGGTAAGGGCGGCGGAGATTTCTGCGGAAGGCGTCAGTATTTACAGGCATGATCCAAAGGGGAAGGTAGCGGCAGCCTACTATTCTCTGACAGAGGAGGTGCTTGGAAATGGGCAGTAATGCAAAAGCAGGAAGCGCATCAAAAGTTAAGATAGAGAAATTTGAGGATTTATTCGGCGGTTCTGCGGGGCAGGAAAGCTCCGCAGAGCGGATTATCAATGCGCCGCTTGCAGACCTTCATACATTTAAAGACCATCCTTTCCGGGTGGTGGACGATGAGAAGATGGAGGAAACAACGGAGAGTATCCGCCAGTACGGTGTGCTGGTTCCGGGCATTGCAAGACCGAGGGCGGGCGGCGGCTATGAAATCATAGCCGGACACCGCAGGAAACGGGGTTCGGAGCTTGCCGGAAAAACACAGATGCCAGTGATTGTCCGCAATTACACTGATGATGAAGCGACAATTATCATGGTGGATTCCAACATTCAGAGGGAGGACATTTTACCAAGCGAAAAGGCGAGAGCCTACAAAATGAAGTATGAAGCGATGAAGCATCAGGGGAAAAAGTCAGGGAGGAACACCCTTGATGAAGTGGGGGAAGCTGCCGGGGAGAATGCGAAAAAGGTTCAGCGGTATATATGGCTGTCAAGGCTTTCCGATGAGCTTCTTGAAATGGTGGACACTAAAAAATTAGGTTTTTCACAGGGCGTAGATATATCCTTTCTGACGGAGGAAGCACAGCAGTGGGTACAGGCTGTCATTGGGGAACAGGGATGCAATGTCAGCATGGTGCAGTCCGGAAAACTTAAAGAATATGGCAAAAGCGGCGAGCTTACCTTTGCAATGGTGCGCCTGATACTGACTGAGGAAAAGCCGAAAGAAAGAAAAATCACTATAAAATCAGACAAGATTAGCGAATATTTTTCAGACAGCTATTCCAATGAGGAGATTGAAAACATCATTATTTCGCTTCTTGATAAATGGAAAGAGGAAGGGGCTGTTTGATAATGGGATACTTAACAAGCGGAAACATAATTGTTGACGCAATGGGTTCCATAAATATTACCGGAAACATTATTCCCGCTATCTGGTACAGGACAATCACAAAGGAGAATGGGAAACCATATCTCCTTGCGATTGTTATTCTGGCGGATATTGTTTACTGGTACCGCCCTTCTGAGGTGCGGGATCAGGGAACAGGACATGTACTCGGCTGGAAAAAGAAATTTTCAGAGGATATTCTAAGGCAGAGCTATCAGTATTATGCGGATTTATTTGGGGAATCCAAGAAAACAGTTAAAACCGCAATGGATAAATTGGAAAAGCTACAGGTAATCAGGCGGGAGTTTCGGACAGTCAGCTATGGAGAAGGACTTGTCTGCAATAATGTGATGTATGTGGAACTGAAACCGGATATGCTGTACCAACTGACATTTCCAGAGGAAATCCCTGCAATGGACGGATTGGACGATTCAGGTGCAGGTACGTCTGATGATAAAACGGGAGGGAGACTCCCTACAAAATCGGATGCCCCTATGGAAATTTTGGGAGGGAGGGGTATCCGGAACGGGACACAGGTATCTGCAAACTTTGATACAGGTCATGACGAAATGGGAAATACCCTCCTGCCGGAAACAGATACAGGTCTGCACCAAAACGGGGGGACAAATACAAATACTTCTGCAAATATTTCTGACGGAGAATCCTATCCTATCAATCAATCTGTTCAGGAGATAGGAGAATCCGAACATAGCAAGACGGATAATGATATGATTGATGTGATGGATGATGCCACTGCCTACATGGAAATCATCAAAGAAAATATTGAGTATGAACATCACATGAAATACGGTGACTGGAGCGAAAAGGGGCTGTATGAGGAACTTTATGAGGTAATCTGTGAGATTGTGTGCGTGAAGCGTAAAACGGTAAAGGTCAATGGGGAAGATTACCCTTATGAGCTTGTGAAATCAAAATTCCTGAAGCTGAACAGCTCCCATTTGGAGTATGTGATCGGCTGCATGAAGGAAACCACAACAAAGATAACCAATATCAGGGCGTACATGGTGACTGCCCTCTACAATGCGCCGAATACCATGAACCACTATTACCAGCAGTTGGTACAGCATGATATGTATGGCGGAGGGTGGCAGGAAAAGGGATTGATTGATTCCGAACCGGAAGGAAATGGATAGGCGGATCAGGTGGTGTGCATGATAAAAGAGAACAGGTAACTTTTGGACTTTTTGTCCAAAAGTGGGAAGGAGCATATATGGCAGAAAAATATATTACGGAAGAACAGCGGGCAAGATGCCGGAAGGTTGCGGATGCGTTCGCAGAACTGTATGAGCTGACCGATGTAGTGGTTGCGGATGCCGGGAGGTTCGGGTTTGTCCGTCTGCAATGGTTCAGCGAGGGAGATGGTTTTGATTCGGCAATGGCTTTTTCGGACAGTGGAGAACTGTTTGAGGAACTGTGGCGGATATGGTATGAACATGAAGTCTTAACGCCTGTGCTTGGAACGCCGCTTGCAGAGCTTGACTATGATGAGATTTTCCAGACGCTTTCCAAAGACAGGCAGGAGGAAATATCGGAGAAAAAGAAGTATTTCCGTACCCAGTGCAAAGATGCACTCTGTTAATCAGCAGATATTTTTTACAATTCCAGAGCATTTTCTGCTAAAATAGACTATATATCAGGATAAAGGCAGGAGTGGTGTGTTTGGGAAACGGGAAGCGGCTGAAAAGGGCGGACAGGACATACAAAGACTTAAAGCAGAAACAGAAAGCAAAGATAGCGGACGGTATGTTTGAAAAGACCTGTGATTATTATAGGGAGTATGGCAAACTGCCGGAAGGAGAGGAATGTAAGAAAATTGCGGAGCAAATCTACCAGAGGGTAAAGGGGTTGGCAGAAAAGGCTTCCTTTGATGAAATATACAGTCTGTATCTTTACAGATTGCCACGTTATGAAACAAGGATAGCAGAGAACGGGCTTCCGGAAAAGGTAGAGAAAAAGAAAGAAGATGCAGACAAGCCGAAAACCAAGAAAAAGGGCATGAGCAGAAAGGTATGCCCGAACTGCGGCAGGAAGATGAAACAGCAGTTTATCGGCTTGCAGCACTGTAAATGCGGCATGAGCTGGAAGAAAGATATAGGATATTTTGAGCGTACCGGGGATATGGTCTTTGCTCTGGAACGCAGGAAAGTCGGGAAAAAGACGAAACAGTGTCCAGTAATTCGGTACAGGTAAATTGAATATGGTAAACAGCGTAAGGGCAGTTATAGACCGGAAACATCGGTTTGTAGCTGCCCTTTTTGTGTTTATGGAACTTTTGGACTTTTTGTCCAGAAGTGGAATGGAGGTCACAATGAAAAAGAGAGAATTTCAGAAAAAGGTAACAGCACAGTTATTTAAAAAGCTGGTGGAGGTCTGTGCGGAGCTAGGGGAAAATCTTACATTACGGTATCATCAAAATTTAACAGTTCCTATTTCAAATTGAGGAATAACTACAACCTGATACAGATTTCCGTCAAGCAGACCGGGGAGCTTAGTTATCAGCTTACGGATATGCTGGGCAGCACTGGCGGGAAGCAGGTTTATTATGAATATCGTGAAAGCGATGATTTTGCACATATCATAGAAAAGTTTTCTGATGATTTTGCAAGGCTTTATAAAGATTTCCTGTTATCCGGCACACTGCATGATTTCTGCGGCATTAAGCTGTCGTATGGGGAAGATGCGGGCGTAGGTTTGGAAGAATATGAGTCCTGTATCAGTGCCGGGTGCTTATAGGATATAAAAAATAACTTTTGGACTTTTTGTCCAGAAGTGGGAAGGAGTGTTTATGAAATATTTACTACACAGGCTGTATGTCCCACCCTGACATGGGCGCAGCAATAAAGAAGAAGGAGGAAAACCATGCAGGAGGAAGTGACACAGAAAACGATTGCCCTTGTGTTTAAATCTTCCCGGCTGACTGCCGATGTGCTAAAAAAGGCAATGAAGATGTATCTGGAACACCGCAAACAGGGAAAGCAGGCATCTCATGGGAAAATGTCAGTGAAAGACTTGGTCGGTCAGGGTATGGGTGCTTCGGGCATTGAGGTTACGGATAACAACATCAAGTCTTTTGAGAGAGTGGCGAGGAAATACAATGTAGACTTTGCTGTGAAGAAAGATAAGACGGTTGCGCCGCCGAAGTACATGGTATTTTTCAAGGGCAAGGATGCCGATGTGATTACGCAGGCATTTAAGGAATTTGTAAAAGTTAATGAGAAGAAGCACAACCGCATCTCCGTAAAGGAGAAGCTGGCAGAGTTCCGGGAGATACTGGGGAAGGACAAGAACCGGGAAAGGGCGAGGGAACACCAGAAGGACAGGGGGCAGTCATTATGAGTAAAATCGTAGACGGTATTGCCAAAGACTTAAAATCAGTTCCCGAAAAGTTCAAGGCAAAGACGGGGAATGTTGATAAAAAGAAACTTTTCCTTATGAATCTCCCTTATGTGCTTGCCGGATATTTCTGCGACAAAATAGCGTGGCTGTGGCGGGTATCTCCGGGGCAGGACGCTTCCGCAAAGATGATGGCGGTCATGGAGGGGCTGGAGGGTTTATTCTCCAATCCGCTGCCAAGTTTTTACCCGAAAGACCTGCTGATAGGGGCAGGGTGCGGCATTGCGCTCCGCCTTGTGGTGTATTTCAAAGCCAAGAACGCCAAGAAATTCCGGCATGGCATGGAGTACGGTTCTGCAAGGTGG
>CANQFM010000023.1 GCA_947598825.1 uncultured Eisenbergiella sp.
CGATATCCGCTGCGCCATCCACTGAGCATTTCCGCTCTGAGAATAATATACAACAAGTGTTTTCATTTCTGCCCTCCTGATTGTCAACAATAAAGACAAATAGTTTGCTATACCGTCTTCATCGTTACTCCCAATGACAAGATCCGCCTGTTTCTTCACATCGCTGACCGCGTTTCCCATGGCGATTCCCGTTCCGCAAAGCTTCAGCATGCCGATGTCCGCATAATCATCTCCAAAGGCCGTTATTTCATTCGTACCAATGCCGCAGATGGAACACAATTCCCTGATGGCCTGTTCTTTCGTTGCTTCCTTTTTCGTAAACTTATACCAATATCCATCCGAAAAGCGGACGCAATCGCACCCGTCCAGCAGCTTTGCGAGTTGTTTTGCCTGAGCTTCCTCAAAAATCTCTACGCACATTTTCAGAGCGCTTTCCTCAAAATCCAAAAAATCCGTATAAACGCTCTCTCCCCAGCTAGGATCCTGTTTTTTCGGTTCGATCTTATAATTCCAGTAATGCGCATCCGCGGTATCAATGGTTATCTGGCAGTCCTGGCCGCACACTTCTCTGGCCAGACCGATCATCCGCCTCGTTGTCTCTTTGGAAAACCCGGCCCTGTAAACATACTCCCCTTTGTATTTCACCAGCGCCCCGCCGCTTGTGATCAGTACGTCAGGCTGCAGTTCCTCTATGAAAGCCAATGCGTTCTGTTCACTTCTGGACGTGGATATCCCGATCCACATGCCTTTCTCCCGGCAATCGCGCAGTGCATTCAGCGTTGCCGGTGAAATGGTCTTATCACTGCGAAGCAAAGTCCCGTCCAAGTCAAACAGGAGAAGCCTGCATTTTTCCATCTGACGCCCTCCAGATCTGATGTTTCCCTATTTCCCATTCCCCAGACTTTATCCGTCCGCCAGTCTCGCTTCTTGACAAAATGTCCCGCCTCTGTGTATGATTTCATCATATCAGCCAGCGGGCAATTCGGCAAGGAAAAATGGCGTTGTAAAGGGAATCTCAAATTTTGTCGGGGTGAAAAATATGCGGGAAATTCTGAGAGTGAACGTATCGCTGAACGATTTCATGGAAGTAAACGGAGCCGGGCACTCCGCCTGCATGGCCGTGTTCTCCGGCACGGCGGACGGCCCGTATTTTCAAGGCAGGATCCTGCCTCACGGAGTGGACATGCAGATGCGCGCAGAGGGAAAGCCCGTAACACTGTCCGCCCGCTATATTCTGGAGGGTACAGACGATCAGGGAAAGCCGTGCCGCATCTTCATCGAAAACAACGGCACGGAAGATCCCGATCATGTGATCCGCACCCGCCCAGTCGTCGTCACGGACAGCGCCTCGCTCGCCTGGATGGAATATGCCGATCTGCGTGGCACGGTCGAGGGCACGGCGGACGGCGTCATCATTCACATCCTGGCAGACGCCGTATGAAGATGCCTTCATTGCTCAAAGGCCCGATCTGCTTTTCCCTTAGAAAGATGTGATTGAAGTCTCCTCTGCCCCAAAGAACATTACATCATAAATTGGCAGATATGTGATCTTTCCTTTTGTTGTGATCTCGCGTGTATTGGACAGGACAAAAGCCTTTTTTACATGATAATCGTCGTTCTTTACGAAGGTATTCAGCGCGCTGTGAACTGTGTAATCCTTGCCGGATTTCACTTCGATGGGGACTGCAGAGAGACTGTCATAACTATCGATCAGATAATCAACCTCGCCCTTACTACGGTTATCGTAGTAATAAAGCTTGAAGCCGTGCGCGATAAGTTCGCTGGCGACTACGCTTTCATATACAGAGCCGAGGTTAATGCTTTTCTCGTCATCCAAGATCGCCCGAATATTGTTGCCATACAAGATGGAAGTGAGAATGCCCACGTCGTTCAAGTATAACTTCAACAGATTCTTGCCTGAGGATTCGATCAACGGGAATGTTGGCGTAGAAATGGCCTGCACGTTCAATGCAATGCCGGCACTGATCAAATATTCAAACTCGTCTTCATAGTTGGCAAAGGTGCTGCCCTTTTTACCCTCAATCTGCTGTGCGACCACGCGCTTCTTTTTGTTCTCCAAATTGGAAGGGATTTGATCATAAATCCGACGAATCTTCAGTTTGCGCTCTGCTTCATACTTTGATGCGTCTGCGGCATAGTAATCATGAATCTCTTGTTGGATCTCGCGCACAGCCTGGATATTCTTCGTTTCCAGATAGACATTGACCGCTGCAGGCAAACCGCCGACCAAAAGATAACGCTTGAAGAAGTCCATCATCTTTCCATGCATCGCCTCATCCAGTGATTCCCGCGCCTCATATTTCTTTCTTAGCGCAAGGATGGCAAATTCGTTCATACCATTCGCATAAAGAAATTCCTCGAAATCCAAAGGGAACATGCGGACCTTACGAATACTGCCCATAGGGATGGAAGTTGTCTCTGAGAGCGTCACGCCAAGTAAAGAGCCGCTGGCGATATAGGTAAAACGATTGTCATCCCGGAGGAATTTCAGCATCGTAAGGAAATGAGGATATGCCTGGATCTCGTCAATAAAAATCAGGGTATCCTCCACCCCACCCATTTTATCGCCCGCAATCATGCTGACCCGAAGATAGAAATCTTCCACCGTGGTGGTTTTTTCAAACAGTTTGTTGCCGATGGAATCTTCCAGCATATTGATCTCAATGAAATTGGGGAACAACTTTTTCCCTACATAACGAATGATATAAGTTTTTCCGACCTGCCGCGCACCATCAATCAGCAAAATGCGCTCAGAACCGGAATGAAAATGCTGTTCAATCAGGTTCTCTATTTTACGTTTCAACATGACGAACCACCTCGCAAGAGCTTTTCAACTATATATTACCCATTTATATATAACTTTTCAATATAAAAAATGCATTAAAAATCCAACTTTTCAAAAAATATGCATACGAAGAACATTGATCTTTCTTTTCGATCTGTTCCTCCCCATTTTTTTGTCTGCCTGCGCTCCAGGACGTCCTCTAAGCTTAAAACTCCACCGTCTTCGTGGCAATCTGCTCGCGGAAGCGTACATCATGCTCGACAAACAGCATGGTCGGCTGACAGGAAAGCAGCAGCTTCTCGATCTGCATACGCGAAAAAACGTCGATATAGTTCAGCGGTTCGTCCCAGATGTATATATGGGCGGGCGAAAGAAGGCTCGCCGCGATCAGCACCTTCTTTTTCTGGCCTTCGGAGTAATCCTCCATATTTTTCAAAAACTGCGCCCGTTCCATATCGAGCTGTCTTAAAATTGCGCAGAATAAGCTTTCCTCCAGTCCCCGCGCCCTGCAGAATGCCCGGATACTGCCTTTCAGAAAGGAAGTGTCCTGATTGATATAAGAGATCACCAGCCCGGCTGCCGTCTCGCAGACGCCGGATTCTGTCACCGGAAGTTTTACACCTGCGCCGTTTTTCTGCCGCCCCGGCAAAGCGCACGCCTCCTGATCCCCTGCCCCGATGCCCGCCTTTTGCATAACCAGCTTGATCAGGGTGGATTTCCCACACCCATTTTCCCCGTGAAGCGCCACCCTCTCCCCCTGCATCAGATCAAAGGTCAGATCAGAAAATACCGGGTGGGCCGAACCCTCATAGGCGACGGTAAACTCGCGGATATGGATCAGCCGCTCCTTGTGGTGGCGCAAAGGCATAAGCTTCAGATCCACCGGTTCCTCCAGGTCGGCAAGCAATCCTTCCTTTTCCTCGATCTCCCTCCCGATCCGCTTTTGCATCTGCGATACCCGGCTCTGCATTTTTTTCGTCTTCGCCCCCAAATAGGCGCGGGTATTTATGAAACGATCATGTTCTTTCACCGGATCAAAGCCGATCTTTGTCCGTTCATTTCGGTCTGCCCACTGCGCTATTTGCGCTGCGGACTGTTTCAGCTTACCGATCTCTTTGATATGCTTTTCATTCTCCGCGCGCACAAACTGATCCCTGCGCTGTTTATTCTCCCACCAGACAGAAAAATTGCCGTTCTGCACGTCAATGCTTTTCCGATTCAGCACCAGCACATGATCCGTACAGGCGTCCAGCAGATCCCGGTCGTGGGATACCAGGATAAAACCCTTTTTCGATGCCAGATAATCCTTTACATTCTCCCTGGACGCCTGATCCAGATGATTGGTCGGCTCATCGATCAGCAGAAAATCATTCTCACCGGAAAACAGGACCGCCAGCATGACCTTCGTGCGTTCCCCCGGGCTTAACGTGCGAAACGGGCGGTACAAAACCTCCGCATTTCCACGAAGCTGATCCAGTTCCGCAAGAACGCGCCATAGGGCGCTTCCCGCTTTCCACTGTTCCAGAAGTTCTGCAGCCGAAAGCTCCATCTGTCCCGGCGCGACCGGATAGGGAAAATAGTCAAAGGCGGTAGAGGCGCTAATGCTGCCGCTATACTCATACTTTCCCAACAACAGGTTTAAAAACGTGGTCTTTCCTTTCCCGTTGCGCCCCAAAAAACCGAGCTTCCAGTTCGTATCGATGGAAAAAGAAATATCCTCAAAAATATTGTCAAAGCTGCCCTCATAGGCAAACGTCAAATGATCCACCCGTATCTGTGCCAATGTCCTCTCTCCCTTCTGCGGTTCCATAAAAAAAGGAACCGTCCGTCACCAAACAGTTCCATTACGCATCATAACCATACAGGGAGAGCCTGCGATTCTTCTATTTCTGTAAACAAAAAGAGAGCGGTTATGAGAACATAATCCACTTTTGGCAACATGAAATCATCGTACCTTCATGCGTTCAAAAGTAAATTATCTCCTCATCTTTTCACCCCTCTCATTTGCTGGCTGAATTATAACATATGGCAAAAAGGCCTGTCAACCCAAAATTGGGGCAAAAGTCCCGTACCGTGCCTAATTTGCGGCGCTTTCCCGAAAGCGGGATCCCGAAAGATCTTCCTTTAAGAGGCCGTAATAACATTCATCACATATGCCCTGATTGTTCTGGCCAGAACTCCGCAAAGTCCCTTCATACTTCATCCCGCACTTTTTCATGACTTTGCCGGAGTTGGGGTTTCTCGGATCGTGCCTCGCCTCGATACGGTTGGCTCCTACCTTTTCAAAGAAGAAATCGATAACCGCTTTCATGGCCTCAGAAGTGATCCCCCGATGCCACCAGGCCTTTCCGATACAATATCCGATATGAACCATGGAAACAGCTTCGTTCATATGTACGGCGCCGATGCTGCCGATCGGTTCGTCGCCGTTTTCCTTCAGGACGATGGCCCATTGATAACTTTTTTCATCGGAATAGGAGTTGACCCAGTTTTCTATTACGGATCTGCTGACATCGATATTGGGATGGGTGGGCCATGTCAAATATTTCGTCACCGCCTCGTCAGACGCCCAGTTTTTGTACATCGCTTCGGCATCTTCTCTGGCAAATCTTCTTAAGAGCAGTCTTTCTGTTTCTATCCTTTGCGTTCCGTGATGGTTCATCCCGTGATCTCCTCCATAAACCGGCCTCATAATCGTTCTCCCTCCCCGATCTTCTGCGCGATCAGGGTATCCATGCAGTGCTTGTGCGGCACGCCTCCGCTGTTGCAGTCGAATATTTCCTCCCTGCAGGTATGGAAAAGCCAGTCGTGATAATAGCCAAACAATTCTCCTGACAGCCATGGAAAGCGCCGCGATTCATCCCGCGTGCTGTCAGGCGCCCGGACAATAAAGGGCTTCTTCACAAAGACATTCAGCACGTTGTAGCCGCCTGTCACAGTGTGCGCCTTTAGATTTTCACATATTTCTTTCCGCAGGGGCGCGTCCAGAAAGTGCAGCATGCCGCTCGAAAAGATGATATCATAGCTGCGGTCAGGGCAAAAGTCCACAAGATCCGCTTTGATCAGATTCACGTCAACGCGGTTATGCTCTGCAAGCCGTCTGGCTTTTTCCAATCCCGTTTCCGAAATGTCGAACGCCGTGACCAGATACCCGCATTTTGCCATAAAAACGGCATCTTTGCCCTCTCCGCAACCGATATCCAGGACGCGGAAGGGCCTGACGGGCGGAAGCAGCTTCATGATCTCAAAACATAACCGGTTCGGCTGCAGGCCCCAATAATAGTCCTCAGAAAGATAACGGCTGTCATAATCCGCCGCGACGCCATTATATCCAACCAGAGCGTCAACCGAGGTTCCAAGCACGGCGGCAAGACGGGGCAGCATTTCTATGTTGGGGGATGCCGCGTTGTTCTCCCATTTGCTCACGGCCTGAAAGGAAATATGCAAGGCATCCGCAAGCTGCGCCTGCGTCAGGCCAAGCGCCGTCCTTTTTTTACTGATAACCTCGCCGATTTTATACATACCATACGTCCCCTTTTTCACCTGCCGCAGACAGGCAGTTCATCGTTTACCGCCATTATGGCATATAATTGAAAGCGCCACAATAACGTATCCTGAGAATTTTGGGACATCATTCTATCGTTGGTTGAATATCGGCCTGTCGATCAGCAGGAGACGATATCGCCTTTTGCCAACAGATTATCTTTCCCCATCCCGCAGACATACGGGTTCTCATCATATTGATAACAAAACTCCAGAAAATCCATGCGCTGCTGCCGATCCTCCATGATTTTGACAAGTATCTCGTTGGGGATGGTTCTGGCGTATGCCCCGGGGCCTGCCATCTCGATATTTTCAACGCCGAACCGGCGCAGCAGATTTTCCAGTTCATCCGGCATGAAAGTGTAGGTGATGCACCAGGGCGCACCGCCCTTTTCATATTCGGCGATCTCATCCTTACCGCCCATAAGCCCGTCAAGGAGCATCTGTTCCAGGCGGGCCTTCTCAAAACGAAAATTCCGAATCCTGTCCTGTCTAGTTGAGAGCAGCCATTGTACAAACGAATCTTCAGAACATTCATCCAGAATAAATTGATTTTTCTGGATAGGATTCGCCAGATACGGCAAACTCCCAAGGCGACTGGAAACGCTTAGCATGATCCGCTTTTTTGCGATACGCACAAGTTCGCCGATTACTTTCTCTTGATGAGGATAGGTGTACGAAATCGGCGAATCAAAGGAAATCACCATGTCAAAGGCATTGTCGGCATAGGCGCTTAAATCTTCCAACGCGCCTTTCACAAACGTGATCCTGTCGGCAACGCCGGCCTGCTCCGCCAGTTCTTTCGCTTTTTCGATCATGGGCTGAGAAATATCGAAATGCGTGACCCGTAGCCCATGCTTTGCGAGCAAAATCGAAAACCGGCCGCAGCCCGCGCCGCCGTCAAAGACCGTTTCGATTCCCTCCAGATTAGACAGGAGTTTTCTTTCGATATGGTCCTTCTGAATAATATCATCAATCCACGTTTTTTCCCGATGACTTTCCAATTCTCCCTTATCCGGCAAATTCCACATGCGCTCCGATATTTTTCTGCTGTAGTCTTTTATAATGTCCTCCATGATTTCAATTCTCCATAATATCAAATCAACAGCAGGATTTTCACAGCCCTTTTTTGTCAAGCGCCTGCTTTATCAATTCAATTTTATAACTGTCGTCCTTATTCTTTGTGTTTTTCCTGTATCCGTCCTTTGAAGACGCCGAATACACTTTTAGATACGCCTGTAAATCCAACAGGTAATATCGAACGCCTTCTTCTTCCGCAAGGGGAATTTCCGTTAGATCAATACCCGCAAAAGGCGTCAGATCCTCTATGGACGCAAACGCCACATGCAGTTCTGCCTTTCTGAACTCGTGTTCATGCAGATCATAAAGAAGATACCCATTGTCTTTCATAACGGAAACGAGGTCATTCCATTTCTCGCGCAGAACAGCTTCCGGGATCAATATATCAATATCCTCCGCGTTAAGATCCATCTGCAGCCGTTGTTCCAATCCCAGGGAACCATATAACAGCGGCACAAAATGAAAGCGATCATAAAGCTGATGGGCTATTTTGAGGAACTCTGTTTTTTTCACTTGCTTTCCCTCTCAAATTCAAAGATTACGCAGCTATTTTATTTCATTTAAGCAGGCATATGTGTAAGTTATAAAGCCCCTGATATTACCCAGCAAGCCCTCTTGCAGCCGCCGACCGGTATCAAGCGCCAACTGATATTGTTCTTTTGAAATATCTTTCAAGACAAGCGCTTCTTCCAATTCGTCCCTGTCATCCTCAATGATCGTTCCATCCGGATATACCACTAAATCCAGATAGAGATCTTCAAAATACGGGACTCCATCCCGGTCAATCCCCTGAGACGCTATCATATCTATATACCATAAAAGAACGTCGCTTTTTTCATCTAACATCGCCGTAATACAATAAAAGTCGTTTTCAGGCAATATTGATAACCATTTCAGGCCGTTATCGCACACAACGATATTTTCCCCATTAAACTTCCATATCTGCGGGATTGTCACCTTTTCTATATTTATAAGCCCAAGGTAACCCTGAAACCAGTCTGTTTTTATACGTTTTCCGTAAATTTGCTTTTTCTCAATACACTTCCACTCATCGTAAGATAACCTGCTTCTTTTCATATGTATTCTCCGCAAACCTGAAATCTATATATCTGTCATTCTGTTTTTGACAACAAATGATATCACTTCATCCGCCGCCTCCCGATCGTATGGGTATACACGTCCGTAATCGGCATAATACAACAGCATTGCCCAATATACTTCATATCCTCCCAGATCATATTCTTCCTTTGTAGGGAAATAGGAACTACATCCATTTGTATAACCGTTAAAATAAAAATAGGGGTTTCCTGAAAGCCCCTCCGCTTCAAGCGCAAACTCTGCCATTGTTTCATTGGGTATCCCGCACAGACACCAATCGCCCATGCAAAAATATTGTACCTCTAAATTTTGTTCTTGTATGAAAATCCCCCTGTTTTGCAGATGTTCAATCTCGTTCAACCAGTTCTGACCGTCTATGCTGCAATATTTCCATGCGTCCTCAGCTATTTGACGGGCATCCTCTATATCTGGGATCTTTGATCGCAGCGTTATGTATTTTGAATACACATTCAACCGGATATCGCTTTTTGTATTGATTTTATTGAATACGGATTCGGCCTTATGGAATACTTCCTGCGCCATGCTATCCAACGCGTTATCACAGTTGATATATTCTTCCCCACGGCCGTCAACGGGCGTAAATGCGGCCTTATAATATTTAGGGGCAATATTCCCGGCCGATCCCTGCACGACCATAACCGGACAGCGGTGCTTTTCTCTGAAAATTTTTCGGACAGCGCCAAAATAGTCCGCCGAAATGAGATAATTGTCGCTTTTCAGGACATTACAATGGGCTGTCAGGCGCAATATGATCAGCCGCAGATCATCGCTGTCCTTTGCGCAGATTTTGAGTATCCCAACCCGTCTGTCAATCGCAGCATGAACCCCGCGCCTGTTTACGCCAATTACCGCCTCGGTATTCTCCCATCCCACCGCGACTTCGCGCATAGAGGATGCCGCCGTCTCGGCAACCTTGCAGATCTTATGACAAAGATCCGCATAATATTCTTTTTCAATATCGACATTAGGCGCCGCATGGGTATGGGAAAATGACAGCATAACCTTTTCCCTGGACGTACCAACGATCACACCGATCTTATCCCGAAGCAGATCTGCCTCCCTTTTATTAAAGCCAATATTATCTATAGTTGTCAGACAACAGATCCCCTCATCCTCCCAAACAGAAACCTGCGCTGTCAGGCAATCCAATACGCCTCTGGATACGTTGTCCGCGCGGTTAAATCCAACCATAGTGACAGGCGTCTCAGGCGTAATGTCTGTTTCGGCAAACCCCATTCTCAATCTCTCTTCCTCCCCTGCATCGCATACTTCCAGACTGTCAATTTTTCAAGTCATATTGTACGGATCTACGATCCGCCGTCTGGACGTCGGAAATGATCATTTCAACCGTTTCCTCAAAAGACATTTTTTCTGTGATCATCTTTTCAGGAATAAAACCGATGTAGTCTTTTTCATTCCACCATCGGCGCATTTCCTTTTCTCCGAACTCAAATCTGTTTGTCTTTGACTCATGGCGTTTCAAGGTTTCTGCAAAAGGCAGATCATAATAATAGGCGAAGATATCCCTGCCATATAACTCGAGTGCGATTTCAAATAGAGGTCTGTACCATTTTGCATTCAGTATTCCTTCCGAATTTCCTCTGGAGTTCCCTGGCGACAGTGATTTTTCCGCTCCCCGAATTCCCTCTCAGAATGATCAGCTTGCCCATTTCCTTGCTCCTGTGTGATATCCCTTGCCGCCTTTTCGCTATGCGGCCTATATTTTTATCAGCCTGTCGTTATCAAAATAATAGATATCTTCTCTCTTGTATCCATATTTGGAACCGGGGATGCTGATATGCGGTTCAAAAGTAAACATTTCGACGTCCGACAGTCTTTTACAATTCCCCTTTTCAATATAAATCCTGTCATTTTTATTTTTTACAATGGAATGCCCCAGATTTCCAAGAAAGTCCAGGTTCAGAAATCCCTTTTTCACGATCAGGTCGTTCATATAATCGTATAATTCTTCAAAGGTCATATCCGATGCTGCCACATCGAGTAAGGTTTTATGCAGATATTCTTCCATTTGAAGTCCGTTTCTCCACTCCTCTTTTTTGATTCTGGCACTTTCATCGCATACTGTACCGTTTTCAATAACGAGTGTTCTCGCATAATCCCCCCAAATGCTATCCTTTTGGGGACTCAGATCAATCGTGATGATATCGTCTTTCTGTATGGCCCTATCCGACACCCGGTAGTCCCTGCCTGACACAGAAATAGCGGTTTCATCTCCGGCAAAGACAAAGGCTCCCACATCCCAATACCAAAATGAATCTGCGCCGTTTTTCAGCAAATAATCTTCACACAATGCTCTCACATCCCGCAGCTTCATCCCTTCTTTAATGATTCCGACAATATATTTGATCGTCGCTCTGTTTAAATTTTGCATTGCGGCATACAAATCGTGATCCTGGGTTCTATACATATGTGGTATCTCCATGTGCTGCTTTTTTCTCTTCAGGGTTTTGCCGTCAAAATACTTTCCTCTGGACTTTCTCTTGCTTCATCCCCGGCTTTTCCAATCAAGCCAACTGTCTTTACAACATCGAGGATCTCCGCGAACACTTTATAAAGCCCCGTGTTTTTCGCTCATTCACCCGGATTCAGCGAATATTCAGCGAATATTCACTGAATATTCGCTGAATGTAGTGAACAAATGAATGAATTTAGTGCATAAGAGGGAGCTTTCCAACAAACCGATCAGCTTTTCCGGCATACAATGACCGCCGCATCCTCATCCATGATGTCCTCGATCTGGAATCCGGCGCTTTGCAGCAGGGATGTTTCATGCGCCATCGTCAGCGGAATATCAAAATGGACAAAACGATCCTCCGGGATCGCAGACCGCTTTCTCCGGCTCAGATAGACGTCCCGCAAAAGCGTTTCCTCCTCGTCGCAGCAGGCGATATAGTCGCCCAGGATAAAAACGCCGCCTGCCTTCACGCTGCGGTAAATTTTCCCATACAGTTCCTTTTTTCGCTCCGGCAGGAAATGATGCAGGCTTTCAAAAGAAACCACGGCGTCCCACTGTTCATGGCCGGGATCATATTGAAAATAATCCTGGCATACTGCGGTAAAACGCTTGTCCGGATGTTTTGCCGACAGCTTCTCCAGCATATCCCGGCACAGATCCACACCCGTTACCTCTATGTTCGGATCCTTTTTCCAGATCTGATCCAATTCCAGGCCGGTGCCGCATCCCAGATCCAGGATTTTCCTGCATTCGTCCGGCACCGCTTCAGCCATCAGCCGATAAGATTTTTCCCAGATGGACATACGCTCCTCATAGTCGTCCAGCCGCTTTGCAAAAAAATCCGACATTTCCTCCAAAGGGACATCCTCCGTATCCCTAAGCCACCGCTTTAATCCCTGTAAATACTCTTCCTGTGTTTTCATAAAATCTGCCTTTCCGATCCTTGCAACCCGTCCCTGTCAGGACGCGCATCCCCTGTCGGCAAAACATCGGCTCTCAGGATCCTCTGGATACTTTTTTCGGAGAGCGAATATTCCCCCGCAAGGGATCTTACTGAAATTCCGCCCGCATATTTCCAACGGATCTCTTCATTTCTCTTCCGATAATACTGCCGGGTTTTTGTCTGGCTTCCCCATTCCTTTTTCTCTTTGCAGGGAATGTATATGCTCTTTCCGCTTACATACTGCTGGATCGCCTTTATCAGATCTTCCGGCAAAATTTCCTCTGCTCTGACATAGCTCATGTGATCCTCCTTTTTCCTGGGAGATTCATCTGAGCTTAACCCTTTGTTTTATTTTAAGCTCAGACTACCGAGCCATAACATATTTTTTCCTCATAAGACGCCCGCTCCTTTCGCTCATTTACAAACAGTGTATCTTTTGCGGCTTACGATTGCAACCTCGTCCTTATTTATAAACAAACCTGTCCCTCTGCGGACAGGCCGGTTTTGTTTTACCTGTAATCGGGCACCCCTACCCGTCGCGCCGCTTCCTCCCAATACTGATCCTCTGCAAAGCCCTGTTCGCTGGCTTCTTTTGCCAACCGGTTCGCCAGTTCGACCAACTGTGAGCAACGATCGGTCCCTGTTAACAAAATCTGTATCGTGCTGTTTACAAACCATGGCGCCCTGTCAAGCAGGCCGCTTTCCCTGATATCCCGCACGACCCGCTGATTGTCATAAGGGATTTTCAAAAAAATGGGATTCCAGACCGTCCGGCCGTCGATGCAAACATCCTCGATCACCATACAATGCGCATAACCGCAAGTGTCAAGGGCGATCCCTGCCGAACCGCAATTATAGTAATGTTTCCCGTCAGATTCCGATTCCCCCTGCAAATGAGTATGCGCGCAGATGAGATAATCCGTATCGACGTCTTTTAACCATTTTTTCGTATTCTCCCCTTCCATGAGCAGGCTTTCACGGGAATTTGCCGGGGAACCATGGCAAAGGGTCACAGGCGGATACCCGGTTTTCCGGTAGCAGAAGCTGATGGGTAACTGCTCAAAAAAGGAAAAATCTTTTTCCTCTAATTGCTGATAGGTAAACAAAAGGTTGCCTGTTGCCGATCCCCATTTCCACCTTCCCTCTTCTATGCCCTGCGCGATGATCCTTCTTTGTTCCAGCATATAATCTTCCTGATTTCCTCTAAGGAACAGACAATTATGCTTTGAGGAAAAATCGTACAGATAATCCATGGTTTCCCGTGTATAGGGAGTATCTGAAACATAATCCCCCAGAAACAGGTATTCCTCACAGGGAAGAGCCGTCAAATAGGAAATGCAGGCCTTGAGCGCAACGATATTGCTGTGTATATCCGACAGGATACCGATTTTCATAAGCGTCTCCTTCCTCTCTCTTTCGGTTCTTCGCCTCAGTCCATCTCCAGCGTCTCATCAACTGTCGGATCAATGTCAATCCTGTACTCGTCGTCGATCAGCACATAATTTACCTTGTGGGTTTGTGCAAGTGATAAAAACTGCGCGTTGTCTGCCAATACGCTTTCCAGCATACACGCTTCATCCTTCAGACGATTTTCAATGATACCCGCATATTGCCTGATCTTATCAAAATGCGTCCTTATGTAATGCTCACTCATCACAAGGCAATAATATCTGATATTGGCAAGATATTCGTTACCAAAATCTTTTGCCCAATCGAAAGGGATATAGCAGCCCTCAATGACAAGGTTCTGTCCGTTCTCTATGACAGTTTTGATCATTTCCCGGACAACAGGCCAGAGATAAGCCGTAAGCTCTCTGTCGTCTTCGGGCGTAAGCGTCGTATACCCGCTGCGGATCAGGCCCATTTTTAAATGGTCTATCGATAAGTAAGGAAATTTATATTTTTCGAGCAAATTCTGAGCAAGGGCAGTCTTGCCCGTATGAGATGCCCCCGTTATCAGAACCACCATTATGTTTCACCCCTAATTGTGCCTTGCGCAGTCCCGCGCCTGCTATGATAATAATGCGGTTATTCCAGTATAACAAAAAAGGGCCTATGCTTTCAACCGCATCCATGCAGATTTCCGAAGAACTCATATTGATTTGTTTTGATTGGCAGGCTATAATGGGGGCGAAACGGCGACAACCAAAGAAATGGTAAGGCATTTTATCCAGGAGTACATCCCTATGGAAAAAACTTATGATCTGACAAACGGAAGCGTACCAAAGCTGATCCTTCGCTTCTTTTTCCCAATATTGTTTACCAACCTGCTGCAGCAGGTCTATTCTATGGCGGACACGGTGATCGTAGGGAAAGGGCTGGGCGACCGGGCGCTGGGCGCGGTGGGGAATCTGTCCTCGCTCACGCTTCTGGTCATCGGTTTCTGTACCGGCATGATGGGCGGCTTCTCGATCGTCATCGCGCAGCGCTACGGCTCCGGCGACCGCTGCGCGCTTCGGCAGTCCATCGCCCTCACGGTCAAACTGAGCGCTGTCCTGTGCATCCTCCTGACCGTTGTGGGGATTCTGTTCCTGCGGCCGGTCCTGCTTCTCATAAGAACCGGGGAAGAGATTCTCGATGACAGCCTGCTTTACGGATACATCATCCTGGGCGGCCTGACGGCCACCGCCGCGTACAATCTGTGTACCTCCATCCTGCGCGCGCTGGGCGACAGCCGGACGCCGTTTCACGCGATCATTATCTCCTCCGCCGTCAACATCCTTCTGGACTGTTTCCTGATCTTCGGGCTGGGGGCAGGCGTGGAAGGGGCGGCCGCCGCGACGGTCTTTTCGCAGGCCCTTTCCGCCCTTATCTGTTATCGGAAGCTTCACCGGATCGACCTGGTCCGCCTGCGCCGTGAAGATTTCCGTTCTGACGCCGCCACCTACCGGGAGCTGCTGAAAAACAGTCTCCCGACAGCGTATATGAACTCCCTGATCGCGGTCGGCTGCATGATCGTACAGGGATTCATCAACAATCTCGGCGTTGTCTACACCTCCGCCTATTCCGCCTGCAGCAGATATCTGAACCTTTTTATCCTGCCCGGAATCACCGTCGGATCCGCGCTCCTGACCTTCACGAGCCAGAATTACGGGGCAAGAAAACCGGAGCGGATACGGGAAGGTATGCGCTTTGGCGCCATGCTTTCGATCCTGTTCTATCTGCTGTCCCTTGCCGCCATATATCCTTTCGCCGAAACGCTCGCAGGCGCCATCCTCAACGAAGCGGAAACGATCCGCCTTACGTCCGGATATCTCCGCGTCATCGCGGCCTCGCTGTTTCTCGTGAATTTCCTGTTCCTGCTGCGAAACTGCGTGCAGGGCATGGGGCATCCGCTGATCCCGATGTGTTCCGGCATCGCCGAGATGGTCCTGCGGATCCCGATCATGATGTACTTTCTTCCAAGGACAGGCTTTTCGGCGGCCGCCTGGGCGGAAGTCGCCGCCTGGACCGGTTCGCTGCTGCTCAACGGGATCGCCCTGCGCTTCTATATCCGCCCTCTTTCGTCCGAACGAAAAAATATGTGAAGTACCAAACCCGGCTACTGCTGATCCGATCTTATTTCCAATAATTTCACGGGGACCCAGACCCCGTCCTCTTTTACCTGCGCCATCTCAAAGACCGCCTCTCCGTATTCCCACCCGTAGGTGATCCGGATCCAGCTCTGTCCTTTCTGCGGCGCAATTTCTTTGACCTCTCCGCCCTCCAGGTGCAGACATTTTTCCAGCGCATAACCCGGATCGGTAAAACCGCCATAATAGTCCGGATCGGCGCCTTCCTCAAAATGCTGCTGCAGCCATTCGCCCGCCGTCTGACCTCCCAGATCATAAGCGGTGAAATCCCAGATCCCCTGCCCATAGGCATTGATACAGTCGTCCATGGCGGCGACCTCTGTATACATCCGGGACAGCCAATTTGTCACCTGATAGGTTTCCCCGTCCGGCTCCAGCGTAAGCCAGCCTTTCCACATATACAGCTCCGGCGATGACGTGAGGGCCGTCACCCGGTATTCGATGCGATACTCTTGAATAGAATCCTCCGGCATATAGGAAACTTCCAGATCTTCACCGGCAAAAGGGCTGGAAAAGCCCATGACGCGCACGCCGTCCTGCATAAATATTCCAAACTCTTCCGCCCTTTCCTGGAGTTTTGGGGCCAGCATGGCATAGACGGTATCCGCGTCCCGGTTCACCGCAGCAGACGCAAATTCCCGGGCAAAGGCCAGTTGGGCATCGTCCTTTGTCAGCCTGGCTCCGTCCCGTTCCGATGAAGCTTGCACCGGATCGCTCATACAGCCGACCGCTGTCAGCGCCACCAGCAATACGGCTGCCGCAGTCACGCTCCCTTTGGCTTTCCGATACCGGAGCGCATTTTGTATACGGATGCAGACGTCATTCTCCCCAAATGCCAGAGGCGTCCCCTTTAACCCTCTGGCCGGAGCCGCCAGGGCCAGCAGCGCGTCTCCGTAATCCGCCCGCCCCTGTCCATCCAGGTTTTTCAGCACGCTTTCGTCACAGGAGATCTCCATATCGCGCCCCATGAGCCAAAAGGACACCCACAGCAGGGGATTGAACCAGTGGAGCAGCAGAATCAGCCAGGCCGCCGCCTTGATCTGATGGTCATGCCGCCGGATATGCGCCCGCTCATGCTCCAGGATCAGTCGGACATCGGAGGAAGAAAGTCCCTTTGGCAGATAGATCCTGGGGCGAAAAATTCCCAGCACAAAGGCCGTTTTTATCCGATCCGTTTCATAAACGCCTTCTTCAACGCGCACGGCAAACGCTACGGTCCGTTTCAGTTTCCAAAAGGAATACAGGCTTCCCAAAAGAAACAAGCAGACGCCGACCAGCCACAAAACCCCCAACAGAAAAAATATGCTTTCTCCATCCGCCGCTGTTTTCGCAAGTCCCTGCGCCCGCCCCAAAGATAGGCTGCCTGCGCCCGTTTCCGTACTCAGGGCTGCAGCTATTTGCGCCAGCCCTACGGCCTGTCCGGCGGCATCCGGCGTCCCGCCGCTTCGCATGCCCATTGTCCCGATCCGAAAAAGCGCCGCCCGGCCCAGTTGTCCCAGGCCCTGAACGCTGAATACAGAAGAAAAGGATACTGGCAGCGCCGCCCGGAGAAATACGAGAAGCCACAGCAAATAAGAGTAAATCTTCGGGGCGCGCTTAAGCAGCAGGCGCACGACAAGCACTGCCAGAGCCGTCCAGGACGCCGCCGCGCTGAGCCTGAATAATTCCGTCATCCAGCCCTCCATTCAGCGGCCCTCCTCTCTTTTGGATCCGTCGGAAAGTCCCGTCTGTTTCTCCCGGCTCTGATCGATCAGCCGTTTTAATTCCTCGGCCTCCTGTTCCGACAGGCTGCATCCGTCCAGAAAAGCCGCCACAAACCTGGGCAGGGACCGGGAAAACCGTTTCCCCACCAGTTCCCTGCTGTCATAGCTTAAGATCTCTTCTTTTTTCACCCGGGACGTCACTATGGAATCCGTGTTCTGCAAAAGCCCCCTCTCGCAGAGCTTGCGCAACATGGTATAGGTGGTGGATTTCTTCCATCCAAGCCTGGGCAGGCACTCCTTATACAACTGCGTAGAAGTTACCGGCTCCAACTCCCAGACGATTTCCATCAGGCGGTATTCCCCGTCGCACAGCTTATAATCCATATCTTCTCTCCTCCCGTCTTTTCGCTGTCGTCCGATCGGTTTATATGAATAGATCGGTTTATTTATATAAACCATATCACGGCAGGAGGAAAAAAGCAACCGCATTTTTTCTGTTTTCTGTCCGATGCTTCTGCTATTTGGCCCCTCTGTCAATCTGTCTTTTGATAGTACCCTGCCTGCGCCTCCCAGAGCTGCTTATACTTCCCCTCCCTGCTGAGCAGTCCCTCATGTCCGCCGTCCTGAACGATTTGCCCGCTGTCGAACACCAGGATCCTTTCGCAGAATCTGCAGCTTGAGAGCCTGTGGCTGATGAATACCGACGTTCGGTCCTTTGAGATTTTATTGAAATTTTCATATACCGCCGCCTCGGCAAGCGGGTCTAAGTTCGCGGTCGGCTCGTCCAAAATTACGAACGGCGCCTCTTTATAGAGGGCGCGCGCCAGCGCGGTCTTCTGTTCCTCACCGCCTGAAAAATCCATGCCCTCTATATCGTATTCCCTGCCCATGCAGTAATCGAGCGCGGATTTTCTCTCCTTTTTTGCCTTTTTGTCAAGGGCGTTAAGCTTTTCCCCCATTCCCGCCCGTTCAAGGCAGTCCCTCGCCCTCTTTTCCTCATAGCCAAAGCCCGCAGATACGTTGTCTCCAAGAGAAAAATCAAACAACCGAAAGTCCTGAAAAACCACAGAAAACAGGGACATATACTCGTCATACCGATACCGCGTAACGTCGATTCCGTTAAGCAGAATTTTCCCCTCAGTCGGGTCATAGAGGCGGCAGAGAAGCTTGATAAAGGTCGATTTCCCCGAGCCGTTTTCCCCGACGATCGCGATTTTGTCGCCGATCTTAAACTTCATCGAGACATGACGAAGCGCCCAGTTTTCGATGCGCGGGTACTGAAAGCTCACGTCACGAAACTCGATCTCGTAGTCGAGATCGTCCCGTTTTTCGACTGCAAGCGTGCCCTTATACATGCTGTTCGGCAGATCGAAAAATTCATAGGTCGTTTTCAGATACCCCGTGTTGAAACGAAGCTCCGTGATGCCCGTCGCCAGATCGTCAATGGCGCTGACGAAACGACTTATCGCGCCCTCGTACAAAACGAAGCTGCCTATCCCGAAAGCCCCGCAAAAGGCCTTTGCCGCGATGTAGAGGTGGATCAGGATCTGCATGGCAGCGTTTTTCGGAGCGTCAAGAGCGCCGAAAATAAGGTTGATCCTCTGGAGCTTTAAGAGCCACGACGGCCGCAGGGTGTATTTACGGTACTCGTCCAAAACGATCGGATGTAGCCCGAAAACCGTCATATCAGCGCCCCAAAGTTCACCGTACGCGCCGTAACGGCGGTTGTTGAGCGAAATCTCCGACCTCGCTTCATCCTCGCGCTTTCTCTGGATGACCCTGAGCCTTGCGGTCAAAAAGGAAAACATTCCGATCAATAGGAGCATGATTGTCGCAGACCACGGGGAATTGATAAATCCCAATATTCCGCCGAACCGCCCCGGGGCCAGTGCAAAGAGCGCGGCGACCGTTAAGGACAGCGACAAAACAAGCTCCGTCAGCGATTCTATCAGATTCGGCACGCTGTATAAAACGTTCATCAGCCCGCCGTAGATGGTTCGGGTGTTCGCGTCTATGCGCTCGCTCAAAAGCCTTACATCGGGATCTTCAAGATGTTCATACTGCAGCCTGCAGTTTTCATCGAACATAATAAGGAAATAACGGGCGTAACTCTGACTGTCCAAAACCGATGTCTTCATCTGCATGACGCGGGTGATCACCGAAAACAAAAATCCGAAAAGGACGGTCAGGCACGCAAATAAAATTAACCTGTCCTTATCTCTTGCGCCCGAGATTTCGTCAAGGAGAAACGCCGACATCGTCAGTGAAAAATACGCCGATGCCCTCTGCAGGATCCTCTGGAGGATCGCAAAGCTCCAGCACTTCGGCGCATAACTGCGCCATAGCCTTATCGCCCGCCGGAGGCAGGAAAAATCATCTTTCAGGGTGATCTTAGCCATTTTGCGAAACCTCCTCCCGATAATATTTTGCCTGAACGTCAAACAGTTCGCGGTATTTTCCGTTTTTCTTCATCAGTTCTTCATGGGTGCCGGCCTCGGCAAAATTCCCGCCGTCCAAAAGAAAGATCCTGTCGCAGAAACGGGTCGAAGCAAGGCGGTGAGAGATAAATACCGAGGTGGCATTTTTCGATATCTCGTTGTAGCGGCGATACATTTTATCCTCGGCGATGGGGTCCAGCGCCGCCGTAGGCTCGTCTAAGATCATGCAGAGCGGGTTTTTGTAGATGAGCCTTGCGAGGAGCAGCCTCTGCTTTTCGCCGCCCGAGAGGTCGACCGCATCGTCGTTTACAGTGCGGTTCAGCGGCGTTTTCAGCCCCATCGGCAAGCTGTCCGCCTTGCCCTTAAAGCCCGAAAGCTCCACCGCGCGAGAGAGCCTCTCACGATCGATGTCCTCTTCGTTTACGGTACACGCGATATTTTTTTCGAGCGATACCGGCAGGAGGTTATATTGCTGCGGGATCACCCCGAACAGCGAATACATCTCATCGCGGTTATATTCAAAAAGCGTGTGGCCGTCTAAAAGCACTTCGCCTTCGTCGGGCAGTATCAGCCCGCACATCAGCCGGACAAGCGTGGTCTTTCCCGCGCCGTTAAGCCCCACGAGCGCGATCTTCTCGCCCGCTTCGATCCTGAACGAGACATTTTCAAGAACATTTTTCTCTCCCTGGGGATATTTATAGGTGACGTTTTTAAACTCGATGGAGAACGGCCTCTGGGGAACGGCTATGCCCTCTCCGTGGTTGAGCCTGCCGTCGTATTCAAGCAGTTCCCTGAGATCGCTTATCTGCGCCGAGCCCTCTTTGACCTGCTGGAAACGCCAGGCAATGCCGCCCAAAAGCCCCGCAAGGGAGCTTATTGCGGAGAAATAAAGAACGAACTGCGCCGCGTCGACCTCTCCCAGCAGAGCCTTATGGATAAGGATCGCATACGCCAGGCCGTCGCGGAATAAAACGATCAGAAAGTCGGTGAGCGAGACGACGAGCCCCCGGCGCTCATGCTTTTCCTGCCACGCGAGAGCTTCCCCGATATGCTTTGAAAAGCGCTCATGCAGGGGCCCGGCCATGTTGAACAGGCGGATCTCCTTTTGATACTCGAGGTTTTTGGCGATACTCCATGCGATATAATTTTTCCTGCGCTCGACAGCGTTGCGCCCGTCGCGTTCCCTGTAATGCCTTGCCCACTGCCAGTTTGACATGCGGCGGCTCACGACCGCGCCGATCACCAGGACGACGACCAGCGCCGGGTGAAGCATCGAGACCGTCGCGCCGAAAAGGAAGAATTTTACGATCTCTCCGACCGTTTCGGCAAATATCATCGGGAAGTGCGTCGCATGGGAGTGGTCGTTGACGGCAACGTCGGCCCTTTGCCGTATCTCCTGATAGGAAACATCATAACGCAGATAATTATCGGCGGTCCGCGTCTTACGCTGTTCCTGGTACATCTGCAAACTGGTGATATGAAATTCGGCGTAGGAAACGACCTTCTGAAGCATACCGTTCGCGGCGTCGACTATCGCCCGGGAAAGAACGATCCCTGCGATAATAAGCGCGATATAGCCGAAGTCGGAATATCCGCCGATGGCGTTGAGGATCGCAGGGGAGGCATAGAGCCCGAACGCCGCCGCCAACAGCGACAGCGGCACCACAGCAATCCCGACGAACACCAGAAACCGCTCGTTTTCCCAGAGCAGCCGGTAGATGTAGCCCACGCAGGAGAACATACCGTATTTCGGCTTGTGCTTTTTTTCTGTTTCTTTTTTGGACATATTTTTATCACCTCATGCACCTAGCATAGCATAATCGCGTGGGAAAATGTCCGGTTCGGGTACAGAATGCTGTTTTGGGGGAACAGAATGTCAATCAGAGATTAGATTGTCAGAAGTCAGAGGAAAGAAATAACGGTATCAGGATTTCCGCCGTGAAGCCGCCGTCCTCGCTGTCTGCCGAAAAATAGCCGTCGTACTTTTTGACGATGGATTCGACCCGCGAGAGCCCGAAGCCACAATCTACGCCCTTGGAAGATACGAAATGGCTTCCGCTTTTCGCATGCTTTTTGCCTGCGGCATTCGTCACCAAAAGATAAAACTGCGTGTTTTTCTTGCCCATATAGACGCGGATAAAGCGGGACTGCTGATCGAGCCGCCTGTTTTCCTCGATTGCGTTGTCCAGAAGATTTCCGATGATAACGCAGAGGTCGATGTCGGAAACGGGCGTGCCATCGGGGATCTTCGCCTTGGCATTCACGGGGATCTCATTCTGGGCGGCGATATTCAGCTTGCTGTTTAAGATCGCGTCGACCATCACCCGCCCCGTCTTTATGACCGTGTCTACCGTCGTCAGGTCGTCGTTGAGGTCGGAAAGATAGCGGTTCACCTCGTCGTATCTGCCAAGGGCCATCGAAGCCTGCATCGCCTGAATGTGGTTGTGATAGTCATGCCGCCAGCCCCGCATTTTCCGATACATCGACTCGACCTCGCCGCAGTATTTCTGCAGCAGCTCAGATTGGTAACGTTCGATTCGTTTGTTGATCAGCTTATCTAAAATCATCGCCTTGCCCTTAAATCTCTCAATAGGTTTTCCTAATTTTCAGCCCAATTTTTCAGAACAGTTCAATGATCCTCTTCCCTACGGTCTTTCCCATGCCCCTGCTAATCGGGACGGCTTCGCCGCTTTTTAGTATCACCTCAGCGCGGTTTATTCTCAGAACCTCCCGCAAGTTTACGATAAAAGAACGCTGAACGCGTAAAAAATACTCGTCAAGCCGCGTTTCAAGCTCTGAGATCGGGGTTTTCAGACGATATTCCCCAAAAACCGCATGTATCACCGAATACTGCCGCTGCGCCTCAATAAAGCGTATTTCGTGAAGCGGCAGAGCGATCTCCCCGCCGTCAAAGGGCACAAGAATTTTCTTCTCGGCTCGTGAGATCTTAACAACCGCGCGGTCGAGAACCTCGCCAAGCTTTCTCGCCGTGACCGGCTTCAAAAGATAATGCAATGCCTCGACCTCGTAGCCCTCGGAGAGGAAGTCGGAATATCCCGTGATAAAGACGATCTGCACCGCCTCGGCCCTCGCACGAAGCGACTTGGCGAGTTCGACCCCGTTCATCCCCGGCATTTCGATGTCCAACAAAAGGATATCGGGGCAGTGATCAGCGTAATCGAACAGCAGCGCCTCGGCCGACGGATATTCGAGGACGCTTACGCCCGCCCCCGACCGCAAGGACCAGTCGAGAACGAGAGACTTTATATAGGCGCGTTCGGAAGCGTTGTCGTCGCAGAGGGAGATAAGCATGGTGGGGACTCCTTACATTTGACGGAGCGCTGCCCTGTCAGTCCTTCACCGCCACAGCGGTAAATTCGCCCGGCAATTTTTCATTTTCCCAGGCGGGATGCTCGTCAAACCGTTTCAAGGTAAAACCGTTTTGCAGGATCGAATTGAGGATTTCGCTGACGGTATATTTTCGGTAAATACACTTTGGCATCCGTCTGCGGACATCTTCCTCATAAAACCGGGCGTGCGCCATTTCGCCCTCGAAGGTTTCCGTTGCAAAATAACTCATCGTAGGCGTCCCCAGCCCCAGGCTGTCCTGTATTTTGTTGAACGGGTGGAAATCGCTGCATATCATTTTCCCGCCCGGTTTCAGCAGGGCATACATGATCTTCATGAACTCGTCAATATCATGGAAATAGTGCAGAATGCCTCCCTCCATAAACACAACGTCAAAATAAGCTTTATATTTGGACAGGTCGATCTCCAGAATATCGCAGACTTCAAAATGGATCCGGACGTTTGCCGCCTCCGCCGTCTCACAGGCGTATCTCTTATTGTCCTCGGATATGTCAAATATCGTTACGTCTGCGCCCAGCAAAGCCAGCGGGATCGCTTTCTTCCCGCAGGAACCGCAGATATTCGCGATCCGCACTCCCTCATATTTATCGAAATATTTCGCATACCGTCTGAGCATCCCCACAGGATCCGCCACGTCTTCGCGCGCTCTTTCGGAAGGCGTGCCGGCTGTTTTCACCCAAAAATCATAGGCGTCAAATTCCCATGCCACTTTATTCTGTCTGCTGTAATCCTTCATTTTTTGCACTTTGCCTCCTATCTTCCGCTTCATCAGGGTCGTTGGCGCTTTTGCGGTCCGCCGACCGCTATCCGTTTACGCTTTTTTCAAAAATCCCACCCCAAGAGGATACGGGCCGGTATGCACGGCGATCGTGGCGCCGATCTGATAGATCCGGATCTGTTCCACATCCAGGACATTGCGAAATCTCTCTTTGATCTCGGAAAGAAAAGCTTCCGCTTCCGAAATATCGTAGCCATACCCCACATCCACCACATAGTCCGCCATATTCTCCCCGGCGGCTATCAGGGCTTTCACATGGTTGTCCAGCAGATTCATCACTGCTTCCATAGATTTCCTGCGGCTTCTCGCCAGCCCGGACGGAAAGATCTCGCCTTCCTTCAACGTGATCAGGGGCCGGATCTTTAACACGGAGGCTGCGATACCGGAAAGCTTGCCGATCCGCCCCCCATGCTTTAAATAGTCCACATTCCCTACCGTGAAAAAGATCCTTCCCGTATCCCGGATGCTCAAAAGGCGTCGGATGGCTTCCTCATAGGGCACGCCCTGCTCCTTCAGCTTTACCGCCTCCAGCACATACATGCCCTGCAGGACGGTGTTCACCGTGCAGTCGATGACCTCTATCTTCGCGTCCGGATAAGTCTCCAGCAGAATATTCCTGGCGTTCATCGCCGCCTGATAGGAACCGCTGAACTTTACGGTAATACAGATGCAGATAATGGGGATCCCCTGCTTCACATATTTTTCAAAGGAAGCGATATAGTCCTCGATCGACGGCAGTGAAGATTTGGGGAAAACAACATTTTCCTTTTCCACCATCAGATCGTAAAACTTCCGTATAGGCATTTCCTCTATTTCTTTATAATAAGTCTTATCGTCAAAGGAGACGTAGAACGGAACTACCTCTACTCCCTTGTCCTTCGCCAACTGTTCGGGCAGATCGCAGGACCCGTCGCTGATGATCTGGTACATAATTTTCCTTCTTTCCTTGTGCGTAAAACTTTGTGATTTGGTTTCCGCATTTTGTTATATAGTTCATTTTACTACATGCAGGGGATTTTGCAAGCCATTTTTCCGGCAAATACCTTGCGTCAAATGCCTTGCGGCCCAAATCGGGATATGATAGAAGAAACGTTGGTAAAATCCCAAAAACAAATTCACGCAAAAGGGTAAGACCATCGCGAATCTCAAGGGTCTGACAAGACGCCTGCCATTTCCTTAAAGGTACTTCTTGTCCTTCTCATATTGCCTGGCCTTCTCGTAGTATTTGGCCTGGGCCTCCCAGAGTTCCCGGTATTTCCCCCGGGCAGCGAGAAGTTCTTCATGGCTCCCCCGCTGGACGATCCCGCCGTCCTCAAACACCAGGATCTGTTTGCAGAATCGGCAGCTTGACAGCCTGTGGCTGATGTAGATCGCGGTGCGATCCCCTGAAATTTCGTCAAACTTCCGGTAGATCTCCGCTTCCGCGACAGGATCCAGGCTGGCCGTGGGTTCGTCCAGGATAATAAAAGGCGCGTCTTTATAAAGGGCCCGGGCGATGGCGATCTTCTGCCGCTCTCCGCCGGAGATCTGGATCCCGTCTTCGTCAAAATCCTTATACAGCCAGGTATCCAGGCCGTCCGGCAGTTCTTGCAGCCGCTCCTTAAAGCCGGCGTCCTCCAGACACTTTACCGCCCTTTCTTCGTCCACGTCACAGGAACCCGCCACATTCTGACCCAACCGATGGGCCATCAGCCAGAAGTCCTGGAACACCACGGAAAAGATAGCCATGTATTCCTCATAGCGGTATTTTTTAATATCCACGCCGTTTAAGAGGATCTCCCCCTCCTGGGGATCGTAAAGGCGGCAGAGAAGCTTGATAAAGGTGGATTTCCCGGAGCCGTTCTCTCCCACCACCGCCAGCTTGTTCCCCACCTCAAAGCGAACGGAAACGTTCTTCAGTGCCCAGCGTTCCGTATTGGGATACCGGAAACTCACGTTCCGAAACTCCACGTTATATTTCCTGTCCCGCCGTTTTTCCGTGGTCAGGCTTCCCTGATACATCCTGTTTGGCAGATCCAGAAAATCAAAAATCTTTTCCACGAACCCGGCGTTGATCCGAAGATTATTTGCCGTCGTCAAGAAACCCATCAGACTGAGGATCAGCTTGCTGACGGCGCCCACATACTGCGCCACCTCCCCGATGCCGAAGGCTCCCGCATAGGCTTTCAGGCAGACAAACAGATAGATCGCGCCCAAAAGGGTCTTTTCGCCCAGAACCTTGAACATCCGGCGGAATACAAGACCGCTTTTATTCTGCCTGTCAAAGATCCCGCCCACAAAAAAGGTCCTTTCTTTAAAGGCATAATATCCCGCGATCTTCGCCTGAGGATACATCCGATACTCCGCCATGCTGTCGGCGTCCGGCCGCAGATATCCAAAGTGGCCAAACAGACGGTTTCCCAGCCTTGCGGAATCGGCCAGGGACGCATACTTTTCCGAGGACTTCGCCTCCTGCCGGGGAGCAATCAGGGCGATCAGGATCATCGAGGCAAAAAAAGCGAATACCGTCAGCGGGTGGTTTAAAAAAACCAGCTTGCTCTCCTTTGGGACCCGGCTGAGAAAAAGGCCCGCCGAAAGCCCCACCGCGCCGGCCAGCATGAAGAAATGCCGGACAAAGTTTTCAAAATTCCAGGAGATCTTGGCAAAACCCCATCCGCTCCAGCCAGCGTTTTGCTGGATCTGGTCGTAAAGATCCCGGATCCTCTGATCCTCCACGTCGCAGTAATCCATGGTCAAAAACTTTTCTTCCTCGATCCGTTCCATAGTGATCCAGAACAGGGCGTTACGGCTCTCATAGGCGTGATACAAAAGGCCCCCTGCGATCCCGAAGGCCGCCGCCGAAAGGATCGCGGCAAGGGACCAGAACGTCAGGGCTTCCGCCCGCCTCTCTCCCGCCAGTTCCCCGATCAGCCTTCCCATGATAAAAAGGGCCGTGTAGGAGGAAGCCGTATCGGCCAGGGCCTTTAAAACGGCGCAGGGGAACAGGGATTTATTTTTGGAGGCCAGGAGCCGGATAGCGCGGATATTGATTTTCACAGCCGCCGGCCAGCTTATTTTTTCAGATCCCGTTGACAAAAAAATCCCCTCCTTTCTGATAATATCTTGCCTGAATCTCAAACAGGCGGGCATACTTTTGGCCCTTTTTCATAAGGCTGTCATGGGTACCTTCCTCGGCGATCCTCCCTTCCTCCAGATACAGGACCCTGTCGCAGAATCTGGTAGAGGCCAGCCGATGGGAGATAAAGACCGAGGTTTTCCCCGCCGTCATCTCGTGATACTTTTGATACAGGTCCCGCTCCGCCAAAGGGTCCAGCGCCGCCGTAGGCTCGTCCAGCATCAGCACCGCCCCGTCCTTATAGAGCGCCCGGGCCAGCATCAGCCGCTGGTACTGGCCTCCGGAAAGCAGGATGCCGTCCAGGTACACGCTACGCCCCAGATGGGTATCAAGGCCTGCGGGAAGGCTGGCTACCGTTTCCGTAAGCCCTGCCTTTTCAATGCAGTCCTCCACCTTTTCCCGATCCACGTCTTCGGCGGACTGGGCCACCGTCTCCGCCACGGTGATATCAAAGAGGTTGTAGTGCTGGAACACCGCCGAGAACAGACTGTAATACTCTCTCCGGTCAAACAGCCGGATATCGGTGCCGTTTAGCATCACCCGGCCCTCGTCCGGATCTAAAAGCCCGGTCATGAGCTTGACCAGCGTGGTCTTGCCCGCGCCGTTTAAACCCACCACCGCCACCTTTTCTCCCCGCCCTACGGTCAGATCCAGGCTGTCGATGGTTTTTTGCTCCGCTCCCGGGTAGGTATAGCTCACCTTTTCCAACCGGATTTCATAGGTATCCGCCTGCGGGACCGGGATCCCTCCCTCAAAGCAAAAAGGTTCCTCATAATACAGACATTCCAAAAGGCTGGAAAGATCCAGACATTGATTTTTCAGCTCCAAAATCTGGTTTAAAACGCCGCTTAACTGAGCGTTAAAGGAACTAACCGCCGAAAAATAGAGCATGAACTCCGCCGCGCTTAAGCTTTTGTCCAGGCACATATGAAGCAGGATAAAACAGGCGGCTCCGGTTCTGAGAAACTCCAGGGCCGTACTGGAAAAGGTACCGATCAGATAAAAGGCATGCTCCCGTTTTGCGTAGGCCTGACGGGCCAAAAACGCCTTATCGGTGAGCCGCCCGATCCAGCTTCCCAGGCCGAAAAGCCGGATGTCCTTGGCCACGGACAGATCCCGGGGAAGCCCTACCAGATACCAGAGCTGTCTGTCCAGATGGGAAAGCTCCTCCCGGTGCCGGTAATTGTACTTATAGACATAGGCGGATATGAGAAAATCCAGAAGGCTGAGCGACGCCGCCACTCCAAAAAGCAGCGGATGAACGTAGGTCAGCATGGCGGTAAAAAAGCAAAACATCGCAGACTGAACCCCAAGATTTTGCAGGATATGCCAGATGACCTCACAGGCAGAGTTATTGGCGTTGCAGCAGTCTCCGGCCCTTTCTACCAGCCGCTGCCACTTCGTGTCCAGACAGTTGCAATAGGATGTGTTGGCCTTCTTATCCGAAAGCTCCTTCAGGATATAGGAGCGCAGCTCCACCTGATACGCCATTTTCAACCCCCAGGCACCGATCCCGTTTCCCAGGATCTCCACCGCTACGTCGGAAAGGAAACATCCCCCGAGCAGGATGGCCGCCGTCAGCAAAAGCTCGTTTGCTGGACTTTTCGCCTCCAGCCGGGCCAGGATCATCGGAGATAAGTAAAATCCGAAAATGCCGCTTGCAATGTTAAAAACGATTTGGAAAAACAAAAGAACCGGGACCTCCGGCCGGTAGCGAAAGGCCCGTGAGAACATAAAGCCCACGCAGCGCCCCATGCCGTATTTGGGCTTTTCCTTTTTGGAGACCGCCTTTTGACGGACTTCCTCCTGAGGATTCTTTTTTTCACTCTTGTTGTTTTTGGATTCCCCGGACATGGTTTGCCCCCTTTTCAGATAACAGTTTTCTCCATTATAAACCCCAAATTCCAAAAAGGACGTTTGGGGGACGAAATGCGCATTGTGGGGGACGAATCGTCAGAAACGCTTTTGCCCTTAGAAAGATCAGGGCAGAGAGATCAAAAACACATTTGCTTATTTGTCACTTTATGGCCTCCGGAAGCAGGATCTCCGTGGTAAAAGCCCCGTCCTCTGAGTTGCGGGACAGATACCCGCCCAGCCTCTTTACCACCGCGTCGATCCTTTCCAGGCCAAGCCCGTGATCGCTACCCTTGGTGCTTTTGAAAAGATCGCCGAACTTTTTGAGTTTGCCCCGATCCGTAAAGTTCAGAAAAGAAATATAGAGCTGGACGCCCTTCATGTCCATATAGACCCGGATCACCCGTTTTTCCGGCGGCAGAGAGACGCTGGCCTCGATGGCGTTGTCAAAGAGGTTGCCCAGGATCGTGCAAAGATCCACCGCCGAGAGGCGTAAGAGCGCGGGGATATGAGCGTCCGCCTCCACGCGGATCCCCCGGTCGTTGGCAAGGGCGATCTTAGAATTTATGATGGCGTCCGTCATGGGATTGCCGGTCTTGATCACCGTATCCACGGTGTAGAGATCCGTCTCCAGGTCGTCGAGATAGGAAATGACCGCCGCCAGGTCGCCCTTTTGGGCATAGGTTTTTAAGACCTGGATGTGGTTGCGGTAATCGTGCCGCCAGCCCCGCATCTTCCGATACATATTGTCGACCTCGGCGAAGTGGGTCTTGAGCAGTTCCTGCTGGTACGCCTCTATTTTTCGGTCTGTTTTTCGGGAAAATCTCACGTTGTCACCTCTCCTGCTGCCTCATAATACCCCGCCCTCACTTTTTTACTCAAAGCTCGATCATGCCTGCCGTATGATCGCCTGATTGACCATTTCATACGCGCCTCTGGGAAGGGGGATCGTGCCGCCGTCCCTCAGAAAGATCTCCGTCCTGGTCACGCGGGAGATAAAGCGCAGATTGACGAGGTAGGATCGGCCTACCCGCAGAAAGCGCTCATCCAGCTCTGCTTCGATCTCTTTCAGCGTTTTCTTTACGGTATAGTCCCTCTTTGCATAGATGGTGACGTAGTTTTTGACCACCTCGACATAACGGATCTCATAGATCGGGAGAACCGCCGTCTCTGCCGAAGTCCCGATCACAAGCTTCTTTCCGTCGGTCTTTTGCCTTTCCATAGCGCGATCCAGGGTGGAAAAAAATTTTTCCGGCGAGACGGGTTTTAACAGATAATGCAGCGCCGCCACCTCGTACCCCTCGGCGATATACTCCGAATAACCCGTGATAAAGACGATCTGGATCAGCTTGTTTTTTGCCCGAAGGCGCTTCGCCAGTTCCACGCCGTTCATCCCCGGCATCTCGATATCCAGAAGCAGGATGTCGGGCGCAGCATCCTCATAGGCAAACCAGAAAGCCTCGGCGGTGGGAAATTCACAGATACTCACGTCCCTCCCGGAGCGCTGCGCCCACTTTTTCACAAGGGCGTTCAGAGAAGCGCGTTCCTCCGAAGCGTCGTCGCAAATACAGATCTTAACAGACATAGCAGGCTCCTTCTATCCCAGGACAATATCCACCGGCTTACCGCACAAAAGCTTTCCTTTTCCCGAAAGGATCAGCCGTCCGTAATCCGCCGCCTCTTTCAGCGGGCTTTCTGCCTCCACCCCGCAGGGATAGATCCTGCTTAAATGATGGCTGTCCGCCCCGGCGGTATAGGCCAGGCCGTACATATCCGCATACATCTTCGCAAACTCATCGCACCGGCCTTTCCCTTCGTGGGCGCCGTTTAGGATCTCCACGGCGTCGGTGTGCCACGGGAACAGGTGAACGCTGCTGATGTAATCCCGCTTTCGGAAAGGATGGGCCTGTACGATAAAAGCGCCGTCCTTATGCATCAGGTCAAACGCGTCCTCAGGCCGCATCCGGTCGACGTCTTTATGCTCCATCAGCCATTCGCGGTTTAAGTTATAAACCAGGAAATCCGCCGTTCCCACCGCGTATTCCATCCCGAAAAACACCTGCAGCCCGATTCGATCCCCCTCTTCCTTCGCGTGTTCATACCCGCTGCAATAGAGGGCTACCCGCTCCCGCCAGGGCAGATCCTTCGGAACCGCCGTGTTGCCGTTAAAAAAATGATCCGTGATAAAGATCCCGGCATAGCCCAGTTTCCGATAAGCGTCGGCCATCTCCCTGCCCAAAGCTGAAGCGCAGGCGCTGGCCTCCTTCGTATGCGCGTGTGTCTCGTATCGATAACCCATTTCTTCCTCCATGCTGCCGGTTCCGTTATGCCAAAATCTCCCGATAATGCCGCCGTTTCCTCTACGCCAGTATCTCCCGGATCACGCTGCCGTCGGCCTGCCCCAGATCCAGCCCCATCAGCGCCGCCAGCGTCACGCCCTCGTCCCAGAGGGCGATCCTCCTTTCCAGGACGCCCGGACGGATGCCGCAGCCTCCAGCGGCAAAAAACGTCTCATAGTCCTCCCCCTGGGGAAGATAGCCGTGGGTTCCCCGAGTGGCGTGCCGTTTTTCTTCCTGCACCTTTTTGACCGGCGTTTCCCATTCGTCCAGAAAACACCAGCCCGGTTTCGCCTCCAGCATTGCAAAACAGGCGGGATCCGCCCCCAATCCGGCCGCCTGCCGGCTGTCAAAAATCTGCCGGATGCCGAAATCCTCCTGTCTTTCCAGTTTTTGTAAAAGGTTTTGCAGGCTTTCCTTCATTTTATTATCATTGCGGTATCTTTTGTTCAGATAAATATAGGCGCTGCCGTCGCAGCTTTTCGCCACGGCCTTCCAGCTTTTGAGCCGTCCGCCGGACAGCTCCAAAAATCCCTCCTGCTGGAGAAAAAAATTGACAAAGGCGATCTTTTGCACATCCTTCTGGTAATGATCCCCCAGCAGGATCACCGCCGTTTTTTCCATGTCCCCGGTCCGCGCCAGAGCGTCCAGCAGTTCCCCCAGCCGCTTATCCTGCCGCCGCAGGGCTTGTACAGCCTTCTCATGATGCACCCCGTAAATATGCCGGTTGGTATCCACATCCGTCAGATGCAGGAAAAACAGATCCGGGTTATAACGGCGGATCGTATAAAGCGCGCTGGCATGAATGAAATCGTCCAGCGCCGGCTGGCGGACGCCGTCCCGCAGATGACCGAACCGGCGGTTTAAGTCCAGTTGATACCGGATCGGCCCATTCAGCGCATTTACAAGAATCTGGGACTGCCATTTCCTGGTCACCATCATCTCCGGCACCGCATAGGGGATACGGCTTCGTCCCACTACGGGCCAAAGCAGGGCGGCCACCCGCCAGCCGTTCTTTCGCGCCTCATCGTAAAGCGTCGTAGAGCGGATATATTTGCGCTGACAGATCCAGTCCGGCTTTTCCCGCCCCGGCTGCAGCTTCGTATTGTGAACCACGCCATGGTTTTTGGGCATCCGGCCGGTGAGGATCGACGTGTGGGCCGGATAGGTCAGCGACGGATACACGCTCTGCACATGAGGGCAAAGCGCCCCTTTCCGGAAAAAGGCGCCGAAGTTTGGCAGCGACTGCAGGAAAGGCAGATCCTCCCGTCCCACCGCGTCAAAGGATATGATCATCACCCGCGCCGGTTTTGGCATGGGACTCTCCTTCCTCTGCCCGGATCCGGCGCATATGGGCCCGGATCTTTTCTTCGTAGCCGTTGCCGGAGGGGCTGTAAAATTCCCGTCCGGTCAGTTCATAGGGCAGATATTGCTGTTTCACATAGTGATTGGGATAGTCGTGGGCGTACTTGTAGTCCAGCCCGTGGCCCAGTTTGGCCGCCCCTTTGTAGTGGGCGTCCTGTAAATGGGGCGGAACCGGCAGACTGCCGGTGGCCTCCACCTCCTGCATGGCCCGTCCGATGGCCGTGACCGCCGCGTTGCTCTTGGGCGCGCAGGCCACATAGGAAGCGGCATGGGCCAGAATGATCTGGGCCTCCGGCATACCGATGCGCTCCACCGCCAGCGAAGCGGCTACCGCCACCTGCAGCGCCTGGGGGTCGGCATTGCCCACATCCTCCGAAGCGCAGATCATGATCCTGCGGGCAATAAACTTGATATCCTCTCCCGCGTACAGCATCCGGGCCAGATAATAGACCGCCGCGTCCGGATCCGATCCTCTCATGCTCTTGATAAAAGCGGAAATCGTATCGTAATGCTGGTCGCCGGTCTTATCGTATCGGACGGCCCGCTTCTGAATACACTCCTGGGCCGTCTCCAGCGTAATATGGATCTTCCCGTCAGCGCTACGCTGCGTAGTCAGAACCCCCAGTTCCACCGCGTTGAGGGCATGCCGTGCGTCGCCGTCCGCGATATCGGCCAGAAAATCCGCCGCATCCTCGTCGATCACAGCCTGATAGGCGCCCATCCCCCGTTCGCTGTCATAAACCGCACGGTGGATCAGTTCTTTGACGTCCTCCTTGGACAGCGGCTTTAACTCAAAAATAACGGAACGGGACAGCAGCGCCCCGTTAACCTCAAAATAGGGATTCTCCGTAGTGGCGCCGATCAGTACGACGGTCCCATCCTCCACAAAAGGGAGCAGATAGTCCTGCTGCCCCTTGTTAAAACGATGGATCTCATCGATAAACAGGATCGTCTTTTTCCCGTACATCCCCCGCAGCTTCCGGGCGGCCTCCACCACCTCTTCCATATCCTTCTTACCGGCCACAGTGGCGTTGATCTGCGTAAACTGCGCGCTGGTGGTATTGGCGATCACTCTGGCCAGCGTGGTCTTGCCCGTCCCAGGCGGGCCGTAAAAAATAATGGAAGAGATCTTGTCCGCCTTGATGGCGCGATACAAAAGCTTGTCCCTGCCGATAATGTGCTGCTGCCCCACCACCTCTTCCAGCGTCCTGGGCCGCAGCCGCGCCGCCAGCGGCGCTTCCTTCTCCTGACTGTTCTGTCTCATATAGTCAAACAGATCCATCTCTACCTCCACACCGGCATTGTAACTGATTCCCATTATATCGGGATGTAGGCAAAATGCAAGGGGGAAGAATGGAAACCGGACAAGGGGCTCCCGCGCGCAGCAACCCGCCCCTCAATCAAACATGATCTCTTCCACCGTCACAAACTCATAGCCCTGCTTCTGCAGTTCATCCACGATCTGCAGCGCCGCCTTTACCGTAGAAGGATATTCGTCGTGCATCAGGATGATGGCATTTTCCCTCGCTTTGGATATCACGTCCCTTACAATGCGCGACGCGTCCCTGCGGCTCCAGTCCAGCGGATCGATATTCCACAGCACGGGAAACATATTCAATTCCTCTTCAAAGGATTTGTCCCAGGTGCCATAAGGAGGCCGTACAAATACGACCTCCTCTCCTGTAATACCTGATATGATCTCGTTGGTCCGGATCAGTTCTTTCTTAAAACTGTCCCGATTATTCTTGGTGAGCTGTATATGGCTATAGGTATGATTCCCGATCAGATGGCCCTCATCATAAATACGCTTTACCAGCTTTGGATAGCGTTCGGCATTTTTGCCGGTGAGAAAGAAACTGGCCTTTGCGCCCCTTTTTGCCAGACCGTCCAACAACTGCGGCGTATAACGGGGATCCGGCCCGTCGTCAAAGGAAAGGCAGATCTTCTTATCCTCCTGACGCTGCATTACGACATGCGGGTCATCTGCGCTGATGGTCGTGTCATTCATGTGCTGACGCATATATATCCGGCTGGCGTTTAAAACCAGCAGAGCCAGAATCAAAAGCTCCACTGCCTCCAGGAGGCTGTTTTTGTTAACCTTCGGCATGGCGTCTGCCCTATGATCGCGTTATCTCTTTATTATATGCCAAAAGATCTGGGAAATGATCCGCCTGTTCTGCGATCAGCCCACCACGTTCTGGGGACAGCCGTCCAGATATTTTACAATATTCTCAAAAACAATGACCGCCCGCTTGTAAAGCGCCTCTTTTGTCGCAAAGGCCACATGGGGCGTCGCGATCAGGTTCGGGCAGGAAAGCAGCGGATGTTCCGCGCTGATCGGCGGCTCCGTCTCAAAGACGTCTACCGCCGCGCCGGCCAGGCGGCCTTCCTTCAACGCCCGCGCCAGGGCGGCGCTGTCCACCACAGGCCCCCGGGCCGTATTGATCAGCACCGCGTCCGGCCTCATCAAAGAGAGCTTTTCTTCATCGATCAGGCCCTTGGTCTCCTCCGTCAGCGGCACATGCAAAGACACGATATCGCATTCCCTCAGAAGGGTATCCAAGTCCGTCATCTTCACACCCTCTACGGTTTTGGGGCTCCTGTTGTACGCATATACCTGGCACCCGAAAGCTCTGGCCAGCCTGGCGGTCCTGCTGCCGATGGCGCCCAGTCCAACGATGCCGAACTTCCGCCCTTCCAGTTCCAGGCCGATCAGCCCGGTCTTGTCCTTCTCCCGCCGTACCGCCTCGTTACAGGGAATAATGTTCCGGTACAGGCTCAGCGCCAGGCCGATCACCAGTTCCGACACCGCCGTGTTGGAATACCCCGCGCAATTACATACCAGGATACCGCGCTCCCTGCAGTAATCCATCGCCACATGATCCACGCCTGTAAAGGCTACCGAGATCATTTTCAGCTTTTTGCAGCGTTCCAGTACCTCCTTTTTGAAAGGGAGATTGGAAAATGCGAGGATATCCGCGTCCTCCGCACGCATGACAAGTGTGTCGGTATCTGTTTTCCGCGTGTCATAATAGACGATCTCCACCCTGTCACACAGTTTTTCTTTTGCCAGCGCAAGAAGCCGCGTCTCCTCTACGCCCAGCGGTTCAATGATCACCAGTTTCATTCCGTACCTCCTTTTCCCACGTTACGGCAGCTTTACAGTTTTTGCCGCGCACAAACAGCGCAAAAGCGGACGCCGTTACAGAAGCCGGACGGCTGTCCCATAGGCAATGCACTCCGCAGCCCCCTGCATTACCGAAGAAGAGGAATAACGAACGTTAAGCACGGCGTCCGCGCCCATCGCCTCGGCCTCATCCACCATCCGTTTCGTGGCAATCCCTCTGGCCTCGTTGAGCATCTTGGTATAATCCACGATCTCGCCTCCCACCAGCGTTTTCACCGCCGCCATAAAATCCTTGCCAAAGTTTTTTGAGTAAACCACGCTTCCTTTTACGATCCCCAGCGCTTCCGCGTTCTTTCCGGGAACATGATCAATATTGAGCAGCAACATCTTCTTCTCCTCCTTCAATCTCTTTTAATCTCTGTACCAGCGCGATCATCGTTCCCGCGATAAATACCGCCGGGACGGCGATGAACACCGCCAGGACGAAAAATGGCGGCGCCGCTTCGGGGTCCGTCCAGACAGCCCACAAAAACAGGGCTTCCACTGCGATCATCAGAACGCTAAATACCATCGCCGCCAGCAGGGAACCGCGTTTTTTCTGCACCCGGTCCTGTCGTTTGACATCCATAAGCCGTATTCCCTCCTTTTCCATCTGATCCAGCTTTCCCAGCCATGCATCCGCATCCATCTGCCAAAACGGCTCCTGCGCCTCCAGGATCTGCGCGCAGGCGGCCTGCACCTTTAAAAGATTGTCACTCTGCTCTTCCAGGACGATCATATGGCGTTTCAGTACGCTTTCCATAGCCATCTCGCCGTCCAGAAGCTTTCGGATCTCCTCCAGGGGGATCGACAGCCTGCGCAGAAGGCGGATCCGCTTTAGAATCTCTACCTCCTTTTCGCTGTAATCCCGGTATCCGTTTTCCAGATTCCGCTGGGGATGCAAAAGATTTTCCTTCTCGTAAAAGCGGATGTTCTTTTTGCTGATCCCGACCAGCCGTTCCACCTCGTTGATCTTCACGCTTCGTCCCTTTCCTTTAAGCTGCAAAACCAAACCGTTTCCGCATCTTTAGACGCGTCTGTAAGGAGAAAATACACCTTCCACAAAGGGGAAGGTCAAGGAAGATTTTCAAATTTTTTTAAAAATTCAAATGTTCCAGATAAATAGGTTCAAAATCGGGATCCTGGGCTAGATTGACCGCTTCGCAGATCCGCCGGACTTCGCCCGCCTGCCTGCCGCCCGATCCCGCATATAAAAAGGCGCCCGCCAGGGAAGTATTGCCCACCGCCTTCACTTTTTCTTTCAGTTCCTTCGGAAACAGCCCGATCTGCGCCGCCCGGTCGGTGTCCAGAAAATAGCCGAACCCTCCGGCCAGCCAGACCGCAGAGATCTGGTCGCAGGTGACGCCATATTCCTTCATCAGAACACAGATCCCGGCATACACGGCGGCCTTTGCCATCTGGATCGCGCGGATGTCCTCCTGGGTAACAGACACGGCGGGTTCTTTTTCCCGGGTTTCCTCTTTCCCGCTCCCGGCCTTCCAGGGATACCCATTTTCAAACCAGGGTTCCGCCAGCAGCCCCGTTTCGTCTATAACGCCGTCCTCCAACAGCCTGCCCACTACCGCGATCCGGTCCGTCCCCTGCCCAAGGGCCGCCGTTCCGCCCTCAAAGGCAGGCCCTGCCGCGGTGGCCGTACACAGCAGCCTCTCCCGGTTTCCCAGAACCAGTTCCCCGTTGGTGCCCAGATCGATGAGCAGGGTGATCTCCCTGCGCCGATGCATCCCACAGGCCAGCACGCCCGCCAGGATATCCGCCCCCACAAAGGCAGAGATCCCCGGCAGAAGCGTCCAAGGCATCCCTCCGGCCATCCGACCGTCCGAGGGCTGGTCCGGAAAAATCCTCTGTTCCTCCAGCGTCACCGGCAAAAACGGATGGCGGCTCAGGCCCTCCACCGATAGCCCGGCCAGCAAATGCTCCATTACCGTATTGCCCGCCACATAAATCCCCGTCAGACCGGCAACGGCTGCCGAAACAGGCGGCGTACCGTCCTGCTCCCGGGAGGCCCCCGTCCATCCGGTTTTTTCCGTCAGTTCCCGGATACCTCTTTGCAATGTCTCTCGAACGAGGCGCCGCAGCGTCTCCCCCTGCCCCTCCAGGGCCGCCTGCATCCGCGATATCACATCCGCTCCGAACCGCCGCTGGGGATTCAAAGAAGTCCATTCCGCCAGCACGTCGCCCGACGCCAGATCCCTGGCCTGCATCGCGATGGTGGTAGTGCCAAGATCGACGACGATGCACCAGCCGCCCGGGCCGGATCCCGAAGTCCCGCCTTTATGTCCGGCATCCTCCTTTGAAACGAGCCGCTGCAGATCCGGTTCGGTCAGATCCTCCGTGACGACCGAGGGGCCAGTCCCCGAAAAAAACTCTGTTTCGATCTCGCATGAACCGGATAGCCGGTGCAGGCAGGCCATACGCACACCGCTGCGAAGCTCCTCCGGCGTCAGCATACGGCGCTCCCGCACGTCCGGCAGAGGCGCGCCGGCCAGATAGCGGACGCGGCATTTCCCACAGCGCCCTGTCCCCCTGCATCCGTCCTCCAGTATATAACCCTTTTCTTCCAGCGCGGCCAGCAGCGTCTTTCCCGATCCGGTTTCTTTTTCAGACAAACTGATTTTTCTGCGCGTCATAGCGATATCCTATCCCCGCCAGTTTTTCCGTCAGTTCGGGTTCGCTGACGTCCAAATCCTCACAGCAGCTTGCCAGATCGGGGTAATAATCCCGCAGTTTCAGATTGATAACGCTCAACAACATGACCGGATCCTGGGGCAGCATCACTATTTCCCTCCTTTTACAGTCCTCACTCAATAAAATCAAGCTGCAGCACAAGCGGAACCGTATCTTTCAAAGCGGACTCTGCGCTTTCAAATACCACGATATCCGGCTGATAAACAGCAATCACCTCATCCAATATAGAAATATTCAGCCAGTCAACGCTCAAAGTATGGGCAAAGCCTTCCGCAATATCATCCTTGATAAACTGTCGGATAAAACTGTCTCCTACCAGAAGCATCCGCAGATCATTGCTACAAGCAGGATTTATATACTCATGCGTATGCTCCTTATATTGCAGGAAGGCCCATTTTTCCTGAGTCTTATCTGTAATTTCAGATGCCATCTGCTCCTTTATACGATATATAGGGGCATACTCTTCAAAAGGATAGGAAAACCCGTACAAATTCGTTTCCCTTTGCACCTGCTCTATTTCATAATCATTTTCTTCTAAAATATGCACCTGCGGAAAATCATTACATACCGCCTGCATCAAACACCGATATCCTTCAAATGCTCCTTTTTCATTCCAATGCGTTAAATCCGAATAAGGAAAATAAATCTGTTCATCCGATAATTGCTTCAACCTTTCCTTAACGGAAATAATATTCACCTCTGTATCTGACCGCAGCATATCCAAAATCTGATCCGCGCGGGAAAACGATCCTATCTGATACACACCTTGAGCATATTCATCAGGAAATATACTCTCTTTATCAAAACACTGCAAATAATAAAACGCAATCCCCCGCTCCTGCAAATATCCAGACAATTCCTGCATTTTTACCGCATATTCTTTTGCAGTTTCCTCCGGCAACAGATTCAAATGCTGATATTCCCTTATAGAATTATCATCTTTATAAAACAACCATCCATTTTTACCCTGCAGGACATCGCTTTTTACCACTCTGCCAAATAAGTTGTACTGTAAAGTCGAAAACAACTCTACCATGACCGCCCTGCCCCGAAGATTATCCTGAAGCCAGGTTTCAAACTCTTTCGGAAATAAAGGATTCCATTTTCCGTCGATCACCAAAGAAGGATATGGACTTAACATCCGATTTTCCATCTCTGAAACTCTTTGCTCCCCGACACGATGCGCGAATAAATATGGGAGAAAAATCATCATCATAAAAAGCATAATAAAGGCACAATTTATTCTTCGTCTCATAATATTCACACTTTCTAGAATTGAAAATAAATGAAAGGATTATAAGTACCCGTCACAATATAAAGCATTGAAATCCCTATCATCCCTAACGCTATTATATCCGCAACGCAAACCACTGCAGCAGGCGGTATACGTTTCCCCAAATAATCAAATAATTGTTTCCCTAATGGAAGCATCGCGATAAAGCAAGCAGCTAAAATAAAAATCTCATAAGGATGAAGGTAATAAAAAAACCCAAACCCCACTTCATGCAACGGAATAAACCCGAATAAGGAACGATAAAATAACAGGCTTTCACTTAAAGTCCCTGTTCTAAAGATTACGATGCCCATCATCCAAAGGAACATCGTTATGATCCAATGAATAAATCCCGGCAGATGGATCTTCCCTTTAAACCTGGTTTTGCACAGACGTTCCAGAATAACAATTATACCGTTATAAATTCCCCATACAATATAATTCCAGGACGCTCCGTGCCAAATACCGGACAATAAAAATACCAGAAACAGGTTGCGATATACTTGTTTCGTTCGACCCCCCCCCAGAGGAAAATAAACATAATCGCTGAACCAGGAAGATAACGAGATATGCCATCTTCTCCATATTTCCGAAATAGAACGTGATATAAAAGGATAGTTAAAATTCCTCGGGAACTGAAAACCAAACATTTTCCCGATCCCGACCGCCATATCGCTATAACCGGAAAAATCAAAATATAACTGAAACGTATAGCTAATCAATCCAAGCCATGCTGTCGATGGCGTATTCTGCCAGGTGGGAAGCGCGAAAATCCCATCTGCCATTACAGCAACAGAATTAGCGAGTACGGCTTTTTTGGCCAACCCTACCGCAAATAATCTCACTCCGGAAGCAAATTTTTCCACCGAATGTGTTCTATAGAACAATTGTTTTTCTATATCCGTATATCTTACGATCGGCCCCGCGATCAATTGGGGAAATAATGAAATATACAGGCCAAGCTTCCATAAACTTTTCTGTGTTCCGGCTTCGCCTCTGTAAACGTCAATGATATAGCTCATTCCCTGAAATGTAAAAAAAGAAATGCCTATTGGCAGGGCTATCTCAGGTACCGCAAACTGCATACCTGTAAGTTCTTTAAGAGATCCCAGCAAAAAAGTTGCATATTTCCAGTACCCAAGCAGCAAAAGATTACAAAGGATACCGGCTATAAAAATAAGTTTCCGTATCTTATCATATCCGCCCTTTTCAAAACATCCCAGCAGCAATCCACTCACATAATTTATTATAATTGAACAAATCATAACCGGGAAAAAAGCAGGGCCACCCCAAAAATAAAAAAACAGGCTCATAATCAAAAGCCATATATTTTTCCCCTTATCTGGTATCAGAAAATAGCCGATCAACGTAACCGGAAGGAAAAAAAAGATAAATATCGTCGAACTAAAAACCATGCTTCTGTTTATTCCTCTCTGGATACTTCCCGCAAATTATATCATTTTTTCTGTAAGATTACCATATGATTTTACCCCGTTACTACAATATTTTGCAGTAACAAAAAAACCCGCCCCGGGAAACTTTTTTGCCCCAGGGCAGGGTCAATTTGTCGAAATATCGTTTTTTTACATTCCTTACTGCAGCTTCTTCCCGGCCGTCAGCGCGCCGTTCTCCAACGAGATCAGGATCGTATCGCCCATCTCCACCTGATCCGCCAGGATCAGCTTCGCGGACAAAGTCTCCACATACTTCTGAACGTAGCGTTTCAGCGGACGAGCGCCATAGACCGGATCATAGGCGTTTTCCACGATATAGTCCTGGGCTTCCGGCGTCAATTCAATAGCGATCTGCCGTTCCTCAAGCCTGCGGTTCAAGTCGTCCACAATGAGGTGGATAATGCCGCCGATGTTTTCTTTCGTCAGAGGCTTAAAGAGGATCGTTTCATCCAGACGGTTCAGAAACTCCGGCCTGAAATGGTTCCGCAGTTCATTCATCACCATGTTCTCGGCCTCCGGGCGGATGGTGCCGTCGCTCTCGATGCCGTCCAGCAGGTACTGCGCCCCGATGTTGGAGGTCATGATCAGGATGGTATTCTTAAAATCCACCGTGCGGCCCTGGGAATCGGTGATCCGTCCGTCGTCCAACACCTGCAGCAGTACGTTGAATACGTCCGGATGGGCCTTTTCGATCTCATCAAAAAGCACCACCGAATAGGGTTTGCGGCGCACCGCCTCGGTGAGCTGGCCGCCCTCTTCGTACCCTACATATCCGGGCGGCGCCCCGATCAGCCTGGATACCGCAAACTTCTCCATATATTCGCTCATATCGATACGCACCATGTTGTTTTCATCGTCGAACAGCGCGGCCGCCAGGGACTTGGCCAGTTCCGTCTTGCCCACGCCGGTAGGCCCCAGAAACAGGAAAGAACCGATGGGTTTTTCAGGGTCCTTGATCCCGGCCTTGGAACGGATGATCGCCTCCGTCACCTTCGTCACGCCCTCGTCCTGACCGATGACCCGTTTATGGAGTTCTTCATCCAGATGCAGCGTCTTATTGCGCTCGCTCTCCGTCAGCTTCGCCACCGGGATGCCAGTCCAGCGGGAAATAATGCGCGCGATCTCCTCCTCCGTCACCGCCTCATGTACCAGGGAAAATTCGTCCTTTTTGACCTTCTCTTCCTCGATCTCCAATTGCCGTTTCAGCGTAGGCAGTTTCCCGTAGGAAAGTTCCGCCGCCCGCTCGTAATTGCCTTCCCGCTGGGCAATCTGGATCTCGCTGTTCATGGCCTCGATCTCCTCCCGCAGTTTGGAAAGCTTCTCTACGCCGGCCTTCTCGTTATCCCACTGGGCCTTGCGGTTATCGAACTCCGCCTTCAGCTCCGCCAGCTCTTTCTGCAGCACCTCCAGCCGTTCCCTGCTCAGATTGTCCTCTTCTTTTTTCAGGGCGGTCTCCTCGATCTCCATCTGCATCACGCGCCGGTTGAGTTCGTCCAGCTCGGTCGGCATGGAATCCAGTTCCGTCTTGATCAGCGCGCAGGCTTCGTCCACCAGATCGATGGCCTTATCGGGCAGGAACCGGTCGGAAATATAGCGATGGGACAGCGTGGCTGCGCTGACCAGGGCATTGTCCAAAATCTTTACGCCGTGATAGACTTCATAACGCTCCTTCAGTCCCCGCAGGATGGAAATGGTGTCCTCTACGGTGGGCTCATCTACCATGACCGGCTGGAAACGCCGCTCCAGGGCCGCGTCCTTCTCAATATATTTACGGTATTCATCCAACGTGGTAGCGCCCACGCAATGCAGCTCGCCCCGGGCCAGCATGGGCTTTAAAAGATTGCCCGCATCCATGGCGCCGTCGGTCTTGCCCGCGCCCACGATGGTGTGCAGCTCGTCGATGAAAAGGATGATCTGCCCTTCGCTCTTTTTCACGTCCTCCAGCACCGCCTTCAAACGTTCTTCAAACTCGCCGCGGTACTTGGCGCCCGCCACCAGCGCGCCCATATCCAGGGAAAAGATCTTTTTATCCTTTAGCCCCTGGGGCACGTCGCCCTGGACGATACGCTGCGCCAGCCCTTCCACCACGGCGGTCTTGCCTACGCCGGGTTCGCCGATCAGCACAGGATTGTTTTTGGTCTTGCGGGAAAGGATACGGATCACGTTGCGGATCTCCGCGTCCCGGCCGATGACCGGATCCAGCTTCTGGGCCCTGGCCCGCTCCACCAGATCCTGCCCGTATTTTTCCAGCGTATCATAGGTGGCCTCCGGATTGTCGCTGGTCACCCGCTGGTTGCCCCGCACCGAGGAAAGAGCCTGTAAAAACCTCTCCCTGGTGATGCCGTATTCTTTGAAGATCTGGCCGATCTCCCGGTTGGGATGGGCCAGCATCGATAAAAACAGATGCTCCACGGAAACGTATTCGTCGCCCATCCGCTTGGCCTCGTCCTCTGCGGACAAAAGAACCTGATTCAAATCCTTGCCGATATACACCTGGCCCCCGGACACCTTCACCCGTTTCTCCACGGCCTGCCGCGCCCGGTTCACAAAATGCTCCTTCTGGATCTCCATTTTCTCGATCAGCTTTAAGATCAGGCTGTCCTCTATGGTCAGAAGGCTGTATAACAAATGCTCCTGCTCGATCTCCTGGTTGCCGTACTCATAGGCCAGCTTCTCGCAGCCCTGCACAGCTTCCATGGATTTCTGCGTGAATTTGGAAATATTCATACGATTACCCCCTTTTTGCTGTTCTATTTCAAATATAACAGTTGGTCTCTAAGGCTACTATAGCACCTGTTGTTAGCCACGTCAAGGAGTGAGTGCTAATTCTTTTATAAAAAATTTGTGAAGTCCCGAATTTGAGGAGCAGGGCATTTGCAATGGATAAACAA
>CANQFM010000024.1 GCA_947598825.1 uncultured Eisenbergiella sp.
CTGACGGGGTGGTTCCAGGACGAGGAAGAACGGCTGATGCAGGTATCGGACATGGAGGAGAAGCCGACGATGGACTACGCGCGGCTGTACCTGGGGGTGAAGGACAAGAAAGGGACGGACAGGTATTACTGCGTGTTCGGGCAGTATGTACTGACGCCGAAGGTGTTCGAACTGCTGGGCAGGGACATCGCAGAGGGGAAGAAAAGCGAGAAAGGCGAGTACGGCCTGACCAGCGTGCTGAAGGAGATCTGCCATACGGAGGGGATGATGGCGTACCGTATCGACGGGAGGCGGTATGATATCGGGATCCCCCAGGAATACCTGGCGACGATGGCCGTGTACAGGCAGGAGGAAGCTAAAAGATGGCGACGCTGATCTGAGGGGAAAAAGTACATATATCTGATTCCATGATTACAATTGATAAAAATGAAATAAGTTGACAGTGTCCGCAAAGAGTTGGGAAGAAAAGTAAAACGAGTTGATTCAATTGCGATGCTCCGTGTGTAATTGGATCTAAAATCTTCGCTGTTAGACAGTATGAATTTCGGCGGATCATTAGCCGGTAACTAACCTGCGAGGGATAAAGTGGCTACCAGCCAGAGAATGTCAAACGGCTCCTGCTAGATACTGTCAGACAATAACAAATATGACTGATCCAAGGGATAGATTTTTTGAAATTACCTTAAGATAAAAGTCATTTCATAACAGAAAGGAGTATTTACTAAGACATGAAGCGCATTTTGGTAACCGGCGGCTGTGGAATGATTGGATCTAATCTCGTCAAAAGACTGGTAAAGGAAGGCTGGGATGTCTATGTGGTGGACAATCTCTGGCGGGGCAAATTGGAATATCTGAACGATGATACGGGAAACCCGGTAATAGACCTCAAAACTCATTTCCTAAAGAAGGATTTAACGAACTATGAAGAAGCAAAGGAAGCGGTCGAAAAAGCGGAATATATTGTACACCTGGCGGATGTAGTTGCCGGGATTGACTATGTATTTAAGAACCAGGGTGAAATTTTCCGTATCAATAATTTAATTAATTCCAATATTTTTGACTGTTGCCGTAAGGCGGGAAAGGAACGGATCAGAGGACTGTTGTATGTGGGAACGGTCTGTAGTTTCCCCTTGACTAGACAGAATACGCTGGATCCAAAACCGCTGCGGGAGGAAGAACTGTTTCCAGCCATGCCGGAGTCCGCATACGGTTGGAGCAAGCTTATAGGACAGTTGGAGATTGGATATCTGGAGCAGGAGACAGGGATCCCCTGTTGCACATTGATGTTCCATAATGTATATGGGACGCCGACGGATTTTGGAGAACGGAGCCAGGTGATACCTGCATTAATCCGAAAAGCGGTCAATTATCCGAAAGAGCCGTTCCATGTCTGGGGAAGCGGAAATCAGGGGCGGGCTTTTATACATGTAAATGATATTGTAGAGGCGCTTATGCTTGCTCTGGAAAAGGGCTGGGGACACGGGTATATACAGATTGGCCCAGGGAAAAGCACGACGATCCGAGAAGTTGCTGAGACGGTAGTAAAGATATCCGGGAAAACGATAACCCCGTTTTATGATACCGGAAAGCCGGAAGGAGACAAGGCAAGGTGTGCAGATTATTCAAAAGCAAAGGAGATCCTTGGGTGGGAACCAAGGGTGCCGCTTGAAATCGGTCTTAGGGAATCCTATGACTGGGTGAAAAGACAGATAGAAGAGACACCGTTTTAACAGAAAAGGATAAATCTAAACATGCGGAAAAAGTTGTTATTTATTACGACGCGTTTGTTCTGGCCGACGGATGAAGGCCATAAGGTTTTGCTTTTCAATTACTGTAAAGGATTATATACATTTTACAACTACGATATCTATCTTTACAGTTTTTTAGAGGCGGATCAGAATTCTGAAAAAAAAGAATGGCCTGATTTCATTAGATTTGTCAAAACGGCTGTTCCGGTGCCTACTTCACGAAAGGTGAAAAATGTATTGCGGTATTCTCTAATAGGGAAAGATAGATGGTCATTTCAAAGTGCTATGTTTATCAGTCCGGAAAATACGAAGAATATAAAAGACTATATTTGTGAACTGAAACCGGATGCCGTTATTGTTGATATGATCCGATTAAGCAGATATTTTAATTCGCTTTCGGACGTTAAGGGGAAAAAAGTGCTGTTTATGGAGGATGCTTTATCGAAAAGATATGCTCGTCAGAAGCAGATATCGAATTCCAAAGCAGGTATTGCAGGGCAATACAGAAAAAATCTTCCGCCTTTTATTAATGCAGTTATAAATTCATCATTTATAAAAAAAATGATTCTGCAAGGAGAAAGCCGACGCTTAGATAAGGAAGAAGTTTTTGCGGCAAAGGAATATGATTCGGTGATTTATGTTAATGAAATAGAAGCGGAAGAAATGAACCGGAAAACCGGTAAGGGAAATTCATATACCGTTACGATGGGCGCTGATTGTGATTATTTTGGCGAAGCAGTGGAGACGGAAAAAGAGAACAATACATTATGTTATGTGGGTAATATGACAGTAGCGGCCAATGCGGATGCTGTGAGAATGATTATGGATAAAATCATACCGCTGATTCCAAGCAGTCCGGTGATCCATTTTATAGGGAAATGCCCGGATTCCCTGAAAAGAGAATATGCGGATAATCCACAATGTATATTTGAAGGAAGAGTAGACGATATACGAAAAAGTGTAAAAAGAACACAGATCGTACTTTCGCCAATTGCATACGGGACAGGCGTAAAAACCAAAGTTATTGAAGGCATGGCGATGTCTATGCCAGTTATTACAAATTCATTGGGAATTGAAGGCCTTTCGGTAGAAAATGGTCGCGAGTTGTTGGTGAGTGATGATTATAGGGAGCTTGCCAGTATGACTGAAGAATTGTTGCATAGCCCGGAAAGGTGCAAAGAACTGGGAGAAAAAGGACATATATATGCTCTGAAAAATCATACATGGGAAAGAATTTTTGCTGTATTTGAGAAGGTTGGATTGTAAGTTTATTTATGGCGAGTTGCGGAGAAAAATAGAAAATAATGAACGATATATATTCTTATATAGACAGATATGAATATGTTTCATTTGATATCTTTGACACATTGTTGTGTAGAGATGTAAATGATTATAGACGTGTTTTTGACTTAGTCGCGCAAAGGGCAGATTTGCCAAGGGCGACAGATTTTAAATGGAAAAGAATCTTTGCCGCGCAAAAGGCTCGGGAATTGGCGGGGGATCGGGAAATTACTCTGGATGAAATCTATGAGCAGATGGAGGGATATGGAAAAGCAGAGAAAGAAAGATTAAAAGGTTTGGAAAAAGATACAGAAAAAGCGATATTGACTGTAAATGAAAAGATAAGAAAAATATATCAGTATTGTGTAAAACAGAAGAAAAAAATAGTAATTATTTCTGATATGTATCTTGATAAAGATTTCTTAAGTGATTTGTTGATCGAAAAGGGATATATTGGATTCTTTAAGTTATACGTTTCATCAGAGTATGGGGAAGAAAAAAAGACGGGAAGGTTGTTTCAGATCGTACTTGGTGATTTAAGAATTAAGGCCAGTCAGATGATTCATATTGGTGACAATTTGCGCAGGGATTTCCTTGCCCCGGGAATTCTGGGAATCAGATCCATCTGGAGCAAATCGACATATAAACGTACAATGCATAGAACACAAGATCGCATGGATTTGGAACGCTTTTCTAAAAATCATTGTAGATATATAGATCCGTTTGAGAAAATTGGCTATTTATATTATGGACCTTTTTTATATGGTTTTGTCCTGTATCTTATTACTGCACTGGAAAAAGAAAATTTTGATAAAGTGCTTTTTATGGCGAGAGATGGATATGTTATTCAAAGAGCCTATGATTTGTTTGTAAAGCTTGGAAAAGTGAATGTTCCATCTGTCTATTTTATGGGATCAAGGAGAAGCCTTCAAGTACCTTTACTTGCATCGTTAAAAGGGGATTTTGACATTTTTTTTAAAACAGCTTCTTTTAGTGCTTATACGAGCGTGAATCGTGTTCTTGAACGAATGGGATATAGTGGAATTTTTTTAAAAAAATATGATGAAAATATTTCACTGTCCAAGATTAAGGAAATGTTTTTAGATCCGAATGAATTAGTTAATGAAAAAAAACTAATTCTTTCTAACGCGGAAAAAGAGCAAAACTGCTTAATTAGGTATTTAAAAGAAACAGGAGTTGTTGGAAAAAAATGCCTTCTGGTTGATGTGGGATGGAAATGCTCTCTACAGACGGCCATCAACAGGATATTAAAGGAACAGAGAATTAAATCGGAAATTTCGGGGATATACTGCGGATTTTATACGAATGAGGAAACTTCAAAAAAAGATGCAAAAGGATTTCTCTTTACTACGGATCGCAGGAAAGAAAATTTTTATGTTACAAAAGGAGCGGTCGGAATTATGGAATTATTTTTTTCTGCTCCGCACGGATCTGCCAATCATTACACTGAAAGTGGAGTGGAATGTGAAACGTATGAATATTGGGACGAAAAAAAATATGGATTTGAGAAAGATGTTGTTGAAAAATTACAGCGAGGCGCTTTGGATTTTGTAAATGATTTACTTGGATCTCCACTTTCTCAAATCATTGAATGTGACAGCGAGACAGCATTCTACAAATTGAAAAGGCTTATGAAGAGGCCAACTTTAAGGGAAGTAAGTTTGTTTGAAAATTATCAGTTTGTAGGCGCAAATGGTCTTATACCTATTCTGCCGTGGAAAGGATATGTATATTACATAAGACATCCGAGAAAATTGCTGATCGATTACTGTCAAAGTGTCTGGAAAATAGGATTTATTAAAAAAATGCTTATGCTTCCACAGATAGAATATCCGTTGTTCTATTTAAGTTACAAGTTCTTTGAAATGAAAGGGAAGTTGTGAGAAGGAGATTGTTTGTAATGACCGATGAACAAAAGAAATTAAGAAAAGTACAAGTTGCAACAGCAGTGTGTCAGGAACAAATCAATGGAATCATCAACATATGTTCCGGGTGCCCGGAAAAGATGTCAGACCGCGTAGAACGGTTTATTTCAGAGAATGGTTTAAAACTCTAATTGAAATATGGTGCATTCCCGAACAGGCCATATGATTTAAAAGCAGTTTGGGAAAACGAGGAAAAAATACGAAAAATCAGGGGTCAGGCAAAATCCTTAGTATAAAAAGTTCTAATAAATGTTTGGAAAAGGAGTTAAAGATGTTTTCAGAAAACAATAATTTGCGCAATATTCAGAAGTGTTCTTTGGAAATATTAAAAGTTGTAGCTACAATATGTAAAAAACGGAATACAAGGTATTTCCTTGCGGAAGGAACGCTGCTGGGTGGGGTACGCCATAATGGTTTTATTCCTTGGGATGATGATGTAGATATTTGTATGCCTCGTGAAGATTTCGAATCTTTTGCAGGTTACATAAATGAAGAACTGCCCCCGCGTTTCAGTGCAAAACACTGCACGGAAATGTTAGATGTTTGGGGAACGCTTCGCATTACTGATGAAACTCATACACTCATGCGTAATTATAACGGTCATGATATATATTTTAAAACCAGTATTGATGTTTTTCCAATCGACGGAATGCCAGAAAACCGGCTTTTGCAACATCTTCATATCCTCCATATTTATTTGAGATATGTTCCTTTACGCCTGTCCCAGATCGAGAGTTGGGATTTGATGAAGCATCGTCCGTTAGTCATACAATTGATAAGGAAAGGGATACTTTTTCTATCTATTCAAAAGCTGATTGATGAGCGAAAAGCGTTGTTACAGCTAACAAAAGTATTGACATTATATCCGTATGATAAATCAACAGTTGTGTTTTCTTTTTACTCGGAGTATCGCAAAAAAACAATAGTACCCAAAATATGTTACGGTATTGGTCGTGATATTATTTTTGAAAACACACATCTGTGTGCGCCTTTTGACAGCGAAAGGATTTTGACGCAGGAATACGGAAATTATCAGGTGCTGCCACCTGAAAATATGCGGCATTCAAAGCACGGGTTGACTTTTATTAGCTGAGCGATTATTGTCTGCTCCCTTTTCTGGCATCTGTATAAATGTACTTCTGATGTCGAAAAGGAGAGTAACAATATGGAGAGCGATATCAGGCAACTGTGACTGTGCGAGTTGGCAATTCTTAAGGAGTTTGCGGAGTTATGCGATAAATTTGAATTGATTTTTTGGCGGAAGGAACCCTCTTGAGTAATACGCCACAAGGGTTTTGTTCCTTAGGACGGTGATATTGCTATGCCGTGTGAGGATCATAACAGATTTATTGAGCTATTAAAAAGCGAATTGCCGGAAAATTAAATGGCATTTCACAGGTTCAGAAAAAACGCCTGTTTTCATTGATATCTTACCACTTGATGGAATACCTTCGAACAAAGGTGAACAGCTCTTGCATCAAATAAGAATCTTTTTCTGGAATAAACTAATGCGTTGTTCACAGGTGCCTTCAATTAACCGGAACCGCTCTCTTGTCTGGTGGAGGAAGTTTGGGATTAAATTGGCTGAAGTGTTTAAAATGGACAAACTGAATTCTAAACAGTTGTGTGTACGTTTTGATAAAGCCGCACAGAGATATTCTTATAAAGAATCGGAAAGGGTTATCGACTGGGCATCCGAACATAAGAAAAAAACAATTTGTCCGCAAAAAATTACGGAGATGGATTTATGCCCTTTTTGAAAATTTGTATTTACACATCCCGCAGAAGGTAGAAAAGTTTCTTACGCAGGAATATGGGGATTATATGCAGTTACCACCTCTGTAAGACAGAAAATCAAAGTATCAGATGAATTGATCGCATCAAATTAAGGAAGGGAGTAAGGAAAAGTGCGTTATCACGCGAGAGTATTTCCATGGCGATAGCAAGACGGGGAGTCGTATGACCCGCCAATGATGAGGAAAGCCAGAACTTATTTTAACAATAACAAACGCTTACGGAGATATAATCTAGCGCCATATTTACGGACGGTTGACAGAATCCAGGCACTATGGCATGGAGTTAGATGTCTGTTTATTAATACAATATAAAGCTAATTTCATAATTATAAAAGGAATAAGTGTGAAATATAGAGGTTAGAAAATATACATTTTCGAATTCTGAAAAGGTGATTAATTTTTATTCTGAATACAGCAAAAATATTAATTGTTCATAAGACGATTTTACCAAAAGACTATTTTGGAGGCGGAAGGCTTGCCTTGTTTGAGAGTGAATACTTATGTATTCAACGCGAGGCAGAAAAAGTACTGGAAAGGGAATATGAGGATTATATGATTTCTCCACCGTTGGAAGGAGAAAACCAAACATAGCATATTACTTATTAAAGGTAATGCATTATTTTTCTTCATGGATCATGTATTTATCTAAGATAATTCATAAAAACATAACTAGAAAAAAGTGAATGAGGGGATTTGAAAATGAAAAATATTAAAAATATTCGTATTGTGCGTTGTATTTTCAAACCGTATATGGACTGGAAGAAAAAACGCGCACATGAGTTGTACCTGCGTTCACCGGATAGCTATTATCTGAAAACATTGAAGGGAATACATGCAGGGGAAAGATGTTTTGTGATTGGAAACGGTCCAAGCCTTCGAGCGGAAGATTTAGATAAACTGAAAAATGAGTATACTTTTGCAGCAAACAGGATCTTCAAAATATTTGAGCATACTGACTGGAGACCAACGTATTATCTTTCAACAGACCAACTGGTTCTAAGGTCGATTTATAAAGATCTGCCATCTTATGGAATGGAGCATATGTTCCTTGCGGTTGACAGGAAAGTGAGAATTGCAGGTGCGACCAATAAAATAACACGGATTTATTATGATAAGCTTTGCTTTGATGTGGATTATAATCAATGGAATGATGTTCACGCTTATATCAGTGAGGATGTATCGGATCATTTTGGTATGGGACATACAGTGACGTTTAATGCAATACAGCTCGCTTTGTATATGGGTTTCACAGAGATTTATCTGCTTGGAATAGATCATAGCTATTCAATAGTAAGGGATGCAGACGGGAAAATTCATGAAGACCATACTGTGAAAGATTATTTTGATGATAAACGATACACGGATCGAACCGATTTCAGTTATAACAATGTTCAACATGCCTATGAGGTGGCCAGGGAATATTGTGACAATCACAGGATAAAGATATTTAACGCGACCCGCGGAGGAAAACTGGAAGTGTTCAAAAGAGTTGATTTCGACAGTCTTTTCGATGTTAAAAATCATGCTGACTGAATGAAAGGATAAATGGAGAATACAATGAAAATTATAGCGATGATGCCGATAAAGCTGCATAACGAGAGGCTGCCGGGGAAAAACACAAAACTGTTGGGGGATAAACCGTTGCTGCAGTACGGGCTTGACAGCCTGCGGGCAACGGGACTTGTGGATGAAATATATGTTTACTGCAGTTCGGAGGATGTTATTCCGTATCTGCCGGAAAAAGTTGTTTTTTTAAAGCGGCCGGAGTACCTGGATCTGCCGACCTCCAATTTTACACAATTCTTTGATGCTTTTTCCCGTGAAAAGGATGCAGATATTTATATACTGGTTCATGCTACGGCTCCATTTATTACCGTTGAAACTATGTATGAATGTATTGTCGCCGTAAAGAGCGGAAAATATGATTCTGCATTTTGCGCACAGAAGATACAGACGTTTCTATGGCAGGATGGGGAGCCGCTGAATTTTGCGCCGGATAACTTGCCGCGTACCCAGGATTTAAGGCCGGTTTATCAGGAGACTTCGGGGATGTATGTGTTCAGGCAGGAGGTATTTAAGGAGCATCGCAGGAGGGTTGGCGAAACCCCATATATTAAATGTGTTTCTTTTAGAGAAGCGGTGGATATCGACGAACCGGAGGATTTTGAATTGGCAGAGGCGTTGCTGAATTTTACCCATCCTACAGCGGAATGAAGCAAAAAATTAAGAAAAGCTGAATGGGAGACGGGAAATGAACAGAAGGGAAGCAAATTATGATCTGCTGCGAGTGATTTGTGCGGTTGCAGTGATATTTATACATATAGCCAATTCGTTTTTGAAGGCATCGTTTGAGATCAATTATCAAAATTATGGCTTTGTTTTTGCAGGAAGCCTTCCGGCAACAGTTATTCTGGACACGCTTCCCAGGTTCGCTGTGCAGTGTTTTGTAATGCTGTCAGGGGCGTTTCTCCTGGGCAATAAGCGCAATGCCGATTTTAAATATTTCTATTCCAGATCATTCAGGAATATAGGAGTTACAACTCTGGTATTCAGTGTAGCCTATACGCTCTATGCATCTGTAAAAAGAATAATATCCGGGGGGGGGTATGAACTTCTGACACCCTTGCTTCAGATGGTTTTAGGCCTGCCTGACCGGCATATGTGGTTTATGTTTATGCTCCCGGGACTGTATTTGATGACACCGGTTTTGCTTGTGCTTGAGGAAAGAATAAAGCCTGCTGACCTGTTTGGGAAAATAACCTGGGTGTTTCTGGCCATGTCGGTAGTGAGTTACTGGTCGAGACCCTATGATTTTGCAGTCGGATGGGACATTGGTCTGCAGGCGGAGTTTTTAAGTCTGTTTATGGCGGGTTATTCCATTAGGAGATGGGCAGAATGTACCGGCAGATCCAACGTGAAGGGCACCTTGTTGATTGCTTCCGGCCTGTTTATGGAAATGCTGCTTGCAATTCTCAGGTATAGGGAAATGCTGGCAGGGAAGAGCTTTACAGGGACGAGACAACCGTTTGACTGGCTCGCATTCGAAGGACTGGCACCCTTTGTAATGGTAAGTGCCGTGCTGATTTTTGCGGGCTTTGCCTTATTGGAAATACACGCGGACTTTTCCAGACTGTCTTCTCTGACGTTCCTGATTTATCTGTTTCATATAGGAATATGGGATATCATGCGTACGCTTTCCATTCATTTGAAGCTATATCCGCCGCAGACGGCAGCAATTATCCCGGTCTGCGCTGCGGTAGTATTTGTGTTTTCTCTTCTGGGTGCGTGGATTTACAGATGGCTTTGGAACAATGTGGAGAAGAAATTTAAGATTACGGACAGGCTTTGTAGATTACTCAGGCTTGTTTAGAATCTGAAACAGCATTAAGGGAAGGGGAACTGGATTATGGACTCGGCTGCTATATTGGACGTCACTTTACGGGACGGAGGGATCGTAAATGACTTTAACTTTGGTGAAAGAAATATGCGGAGTATTTTGTCCGCTGTTGAAGACTCCGGTATACGGTTCATTGAACTGGGCTATCTTGAAAAAAATACGGGGACGGAACGGGGACGCACCCAGTATTGCAATGAAAAAGTGATAGAAAAGTATTTTCTTATGGAAAAGAAGCCCGGTGTCACCTATCTTGCTATGATGGACTATGGCAAATTTGATGTGGATATGCTGCAAAACAGGGTGGAGAGGGGAATTGATGCAATCCGCCTTGCATTCCATAAGCGTGATTTTTACAGTGCAATCCCCCTGTACAGCGAGATAGCGAAACGGGGCTATGACGTTTACATGCAGCCGATGGTTACGCTGCATTATTCAGACGAGGAATTGAATGAACTGGCAGACGCGGCAAATCAGACGCCGATCAAAGGATTTTATTTTGTAGATACCTTCGGGCAGATGCAGCAGCCCGATATTGAACGTATGGCTCTTCTGTTCCATGAAAAATTAAGGCCGGATATTGCCTTGGGTTTTCATTCCCATAACAATATTCAGATGGCGTATGCGAATGCGATTGCGTTTCTCAAGCTTCGGATTGATCGGAAAAAAATGCTCGATTCATCTATCATGGGAATGGGACGCGGAGCAGGAAATCTCAATACAGAGCTTATCCTTTCACATCTTAATCAGTATTATGGCGGCAGATATAATATTTCACCGCTGCTGAACGTGATGGACACGGTGATTGAGACTATCAGAGAGCAATATCCCTGGGGTTATTCCGTTAAATATTATCTTTCTTCTGTCAATGACTGTTCTCCAATCTACGCGAGCCATTATTACAGCAAGCATATGCTTCCTGTTGAGCAGTTGAATGAGCTTCTGGGAATGTTGAAAGGAGAGAAAAAGGTTTCTTTTGACAGAAAATATGCGGAGGAGATTTACCGTCAATATAACGGAAAGGAACCCTATGACGACACGGAGGCGATAGAGGAATTGCGGAATGTTTTTTCTGGGAAAACGGTGTGTCTGATTGCGCCGGGAAAAAGCCTGATCGATGAACGGAAGCGGATAGAAAGTGCTGTCTGTAAGGCTGACCTTACGGTAAGTCTCAACTGTAATGAGTTTGGGGCAGACTATGAAATGGTGACGCGGCGTGAAGTGTTATTTGGAGAAAAAGATTTTAACAGGAAATACATCATACCGTCAAATATATCCAGAGATACACGGGAGAATGTCTGGATTGTTGATTATTACAGATGGATCACAGTAGATGATGAAACTCATGATTCGTCCGGCTTTATAGCGATTAAGCTTTTGTGTGAATTGGGGGCCGGTGAGATCTGGATGGCGGGATTTGATGGTTTCAGCCTGGATGGAAACCGGAATTATTATGATGCGGCTCTGAAAAGACCGATTTCACCGGAACAGCTCTCGGAGACGAACCGGGCGATGGCCGAATTTATACGGAAGAAACAGGAACGGCATCCAATCCGATTCATCACACAGTCAATATATAATAAAGAAATACAGTAAAGGAGATAGTGAATGGGCAGTGAACGGGGTATACATAACAGGAACATAATCAGAAATCGCCTGGCGTTGATTTTTGATTGTGACGGAGTCCTGATTGATTCCAGTGAAGTACAGAAGTGCGCCTTTTATGGAAGCTATAAAGAAGTAGTTGGGGATGACAATTGCCCACCGTTTTCTGAATATATGAAGCATACGGGCGACTCTCTTCCCAATATTTTTCGCAAAATGGGACTGCCTGTAGAAATGGCTGATCCATATCGCAGGATCAGCAGCAGCGCGGTCGATAAAATAATAATAAACGATGAGGCAATCAGGCTGATTAGAGAATTAAAGGAGCTTGGGGTAAAAAACGCGATATGTACGGGAAAGGATCGTTACCGCATGATAGAGATCCTGAAATATTTTGAAATTGACGACCTTTTTGAAGCAATCGTCTGTTCCGATGACGTTGCGGAGCCAAAGCCGTCAGCTATGCCCATTCTGAAGGCGATAAACAATCTGGCAGAGGATCCGGGCACGAGGAATATTGTGATAGGCGACGGTTATTATGATATCTTGAGCGCCAAAAGGGCTGGATGCGAATGTGTGCTGACGCTTTGGTATGGCGACGAGGGCGTTCCGCGGGAAGCGGATTATACCGTTGAAACAGTGGAAGAACTCAGGAAGCTGCTGAAAATTTTTCTGAACGACGCCCGCTGATGGAATTCACAGACTGGCTTTGTGGAGGAGTATCATAATGAATAGAAAAGTCGAAACTAGAGAACTGAACAGCAGCTTGTTTTTGGGCTTGCTCATGTTGCCGTTTTTTCAGCCAGTTGGACTTTTTTATTTTTTTCCGGCCCTTAATCAGGTATTTAATACATGGGAAATTGTTTCTTTTATAATTGTGGTCGGGTTGTTCTTGATGGAACGAAAAGCTTCCAAAATGTTTTTGGCAATTATAGCGTATGAGGCCGTGCTGTTTGTCAGCACGCTAGCTGGTGGCAGCAACAATTACTGGAGGCTGGCGGTGTCATGCGGCGAAGTGGTATCCCTGTGTATGCTGATTGAAATAGCAGTGCGGCATAATCCGAAAGTGCTTATCCGATCTATGCTGTGCGTACTTGGTATAGAGTGTATGGTTAATTTGTTTACTGTTATCCTTTTCCCGGACGGGATGTATTATGCCAGCGGCTATTCATGGAACAACTGGTTTTTAGGCTATGATAATAAACATCAGTTATTTATCTTTCCGCTTTTATGTATTTTTCTGATTTTTACGACGCATAAACAAATGTCGGCAACAGCGGAGTTCGCAGGCATCGTACTGTTTTCTGCGTCGGTGTACATGACATGGTCTGCTACAGCGGTTGTAGGATTTACGGTTTTTATTTTACTGATTGTATTACTGGAGTTTCGTTTTCAATTGGGGATAGTTGAAGTGAAGAAGGGTTTTATGATTAATCTTGCAGCTTTTCTAGCGATCGTGATTTTCAGAGTGCAGAATCTGTTTGAGTTTCTGATAGTTGATATTTTACATAAAGACCTGACGTTTTCGAAGCGGACGCTTACCTGGGACAGGGCTATCGAATATTTTAAAGATAACATGCTAATAGGGATCGGACAATATTCCCGCGAGGCAAATAAACAAATGATAGGGCTGGCGCACCCGCATAATTTATATCTTCGCGTTCTTTATGAGACGGGGATTGTTGGAGCGGTGTGTTTTATTGCCATTATATTGATTTTGGCAAAAAAAATGAAGGAATATCAGAAAAACAGATATGGTTATATTCTGTCAGTGACGATTTTCTGCTTTTTCCTTATTTTTCAGACGGAAGCACCTGACTATATGACTACTTTTTTTGGAATCACAATGCTTGGGTATCATATTGAGGATCTGACTGCTGGGATGGTTCCTGAACACCGGAGGCAGGTCCGATGGCTTTATCCCAATCTGCGGATTCGAATGCGCAGGCGAAATATGTATGTATCATAAGACAGTAATTATGACGGGGTGAACATGATGATGAAAGCCGGGAAAGCAGCGGGCCGCTATAAGTCCTTTTCTCCTGCGGCAAAAGCATCTGCTGTCCTGATGATGACGCAGGTGATCCAGAAAGGGATTCAGATACTTACGAGTCCGGTTCTTACGCGCCTTTTGACGAATGAAGAATACGGACAGGTAACCGTTTTTCTCTCCTGGTATGAGATCATGTTTATATTTACCGGACTTGGGTTGGCAAAGGGCGTATTCAACAATGGTATGCTAGACTTTTGCCAGGATCGCAACAGATTTACGCTTTCGTTGTATCTGCTGTCCCTGACTTCAACGGTACTTATCGGCGGCACAGTCTTGGGCTTCTGCCGTCTGGTCTGGAATTTTACGGGACTTCCGTTGGGTCTTCTTATATATCTGTTTATTCTTCAGGCTTTTGAAAGTGCGCTGGATATGTGGAGCATGAGACAAAGATTTGAGTATAAATACAAGGCCCTTGCTGCGGTAACGGTGGCAATTGCAGTATTGTCTCCGGTGTGTGGGATTGCGGCGATATTGAAAGCCCCACAGAATCCGGCTATAGCTGATATTATTGCTTCACGGGCCGTTTTTCTAATCGTATATTTAATAATTCTGGGAGTTGTTATTGCAAAGGCGAAAGGAAAAATCAAGCTTTCCTATTGGAAATATGCTTTAAAATTTAATCTTCCGCTGATCCCACATTACCTTTCCCTTCATATTTTAAGCCATATGGACAGAATCCAGATAGCCGCGATTGCCGGGGAAGCGAGCGCGGGGATTTACAGTTTGGCATATGGGGGCGCTACTGTGGTAAATCTGTTCTGGAATTCAATTAATGCATCCCTCATACCATGGACCTATGAGCAATGCAGGCAGCGGCAGTTTCAGCGTATCAATTACCTGACGCAGCAGTTGATGCTTGGATATGGAATGATTTGTGTGGTTGTCATGTTCCTTGCGCCTGAAATTATCGCACTCCTTGCGCCCGCATCCTATTATGAGGGGATCTATGTGATTCCGTCAGTTATTATGGGTGTATTTTTTGTGGCGTTGTATTCTGTATTTGCCAATGTCGTTCACTATTACAAGAAACCCAAATATGTAATGATTGGAAGCTGTTGTTCTGCTTTGTTGAACGTGGTGTTGAATGCCATTCTTATTCCAGTATTTGGATACATCGCGGCAGGTTATACGACGATGATATCTTACCTGCTGCAGGCGGTAATTGATTATGCCGCGGTCAGGAAAGTGGAGACAGAAAGGATTTATAATATACGGTTTTTTGTTATGGTTTCCGCGGCAGTCACCACAATAGGGATTGTATTGAACTTTATATATGGGGACGTACTGATCAGATATGGGCTGTTAGGAATTATGCTTATATTGTTAGCGGTATATATAAAAAAGAACAGAGGTTTGTTTATAAAGCTGTTTAAAAGGGGGAAAACGGAATGAAAGCCCTGATCCTTAACTCCGGCCTCGGCCACCGCATGGGCGTGCTGACCTCGGAGCATCCGAAATGTATGACAGAGATCTCCCCCAGGGAGACAATCCTGAGCCGTCAGCTCCATCAGATCGCGGAGGCGGGGATCACCGAGGTGGTCATGACCACCGGGTACTTCGACGAGGTGCTGGAAGAGTACTGTCAGTCGCTTGAACTGTCTTTACATATCACCTTTGTGAAGAACCCGGAGTATAACTCAACCAACTACATCTATTCCATCTACTGCGCCCGGGAGCATCTGCAGGACGACATCCTCCTGATGCACGGGGATCTGGTGTTTGAAAACGCCGTGCTGGACGCCATTCTGGAAAGCGGGGAGAGCTGTATGGCGGTCAGTTCCATGCTCCCCCTGCCGGAAAAGGACTTCAAGGCCGTCATAAAGGATGGACGGGTCGAAAAGGTTGGCGTGGAGTTTTTTGACAACGCTATGGCTGCGCAGCCGCTTTATAAGCTGAAACAGGAAGACTGGCGCGTCTGGCTTGACGGAATCTGTGCATTCTGCGAGCGCGGCGAAACAGGCTGTTATGCAGAACATGCCTTGAATGCGGTGTCAGAACAATGCCACATCAATGCACTGGATGTAAAGGACCGGCTCTGCGCGGAGATCGATACGCCGGAGGATTTAAGGGACGTTTCCGCCAGACTGCGGGAGATTGAAAACCGCACGGTGTATATGTGCTTCTCCACCGATATCCTGCACAGCGGGCATTTTGCGATCATCAAAAAGGCGTCTCGCCTGGGGAGGCTGACGGTGGGGGTGCTTTCGGATGAGGCGACGGCCAGCTACCGGCGATTTCCATTGGTCCCTGCTTCGGAGCGCCGGGCCATGTTGGAGAACGTGAACGGGGTCAGCCGGGTGGTGGAGCAGAGGACACTAAGCTACCGGGAGAACCTGGAAAGATATAAGCCGGACTACGTCGTCCATGGGGACGACTGGGCCGCAGGGTTCCAGCGGCCCATCCGGGACGAGGTGGAAGCGGTCTTACATACTTACGGCGGCCAGCTTGTGGAGTATCCCTATGCCAGCGATGCAAAGTATCGGGCGCTGGAGGAGCGGACAAGGGCGGAGCTGTCCCTGCCGGATATGCGCCGTGCCCGCCTGCGGAGGCTTCTGTCGATGAAAGGGCTGGTGACAGCCATCGAGGCCCACAGCGGGATCACGGGGCTAATCGCAGAAAAGACTGTGGTCTACCAGGAAGGGCAGGCCCGCCAGTTCGACGCCATGTGGATCAGTTCCCTGTGCGATTCTACCGCTAAGGGCAAGCCGGATATCGAACTGGTGGATATGACCAGCCGGTTCCGTACTATCGACGACATCATGGAAGTGACGACGAAGCCCATTATCTTTGATGGCGATACGGGCGGGCTGACGGAGCATTTCGTGTATACGGTGCGGTCCCTGGAGCGCATGGGGGTGTCCATGGTGATCATTGAGGACAAGACCGGATTGAAAAAGAACTCGCTGTTCGGGACCCAGGTGCAGCAGACCCAGGACAGCATCGAGAACTTCTGTGCCAAGATCGCGGCGGGCAAACGGGCGCAGAAGACGAGGGACTTCATGATCTGTGCCAGGATCGAGAGCCTGATCCTGGAGCGGGGCATGGAGGATGCGTTAGAGCGCGCCTTTGCCTTTGTGGGTGCGGGTGCGGACGCCATCATGATCCACAGCCGGAAAAAGGACCCGGCGGAGATCTTTATGTTTGTGGAGAGGTTCCGGCAGAAGGATCCGGCAACGCCCCTCGTGGTGGTGCCCACCTCCTTTAACGGGGTGACGGAAGAGGAGTTCAAGGCCCGGGGGGTGAATGTCGTGATCTATGCCAACCAGTTGACCAGGACGGGCTTCCCTGCCATGCAGGAGGCGGCAAGGACGATCCTGGAAAACCACAGGGCGAAGGAGTGCGACGAGAAATGCATGAGCATCAAGGAGATCATCACCCTGATCCCGGAAGAGGAATGAGGAATGGGGACACAGAAGATCATTGAAGTAAGGGACGGCTATGCCGGATTGGACGCCTGGCTGGAACAGACTGGGACCAGGCGAATCCTTCTGGTGTGCGACAGCGCCATGCCTTATCTTAAGATCGACCATTATTTTGCAGAACTGGAAAAAGAAGACCGGGTCATCCGTTTCAGAGATTTTCAACCAAATCCGGATTATGCCTCGGTGGTAAAGGGAGTGGAACGGTTCCGGGAGGGCGGATGCGACAGCATCATCGCAGTTGGCGGCGGCAGCGCCATCGATGTGGCCAAGTGCATCAAGCTGTATGCCAGCCTGGATCCGGCGAAGAACTATCTGGAACAGCCGGTGGCGCCAAACGACATCCCCCTGGCGGCCCTGCCGACCACGGCGGGGACGGGCAGCGAGGCCACACGTTATGCAGTGATCTATGATAAGGGGGAAAAACAGTCGATCACCCATGAAAGCCTGATCCCGGAGGCGGTCATCTGGGACCCTTCGGCACTGGACACGCTGCCGGAATACCAGAGAAAGGCCACCATGCTGGACGCCCTGTGCCACGCCGTAGAGTCCTTCTGGTCCTTGAACAGCACGGAAGAGAGCAGGGGGTATTCCCAGAAAGCGCTGGGGCTGATCCTGCAGAACCGGGAAGGCTACCTGGGAAATACCCGGGAAGGCAACGCCGGGATGCTGGAAGCGGCGCACACGGCGGGACAGGCGATCAATCTGACCCAGACCACGGCAGGGCATGCCATGTGCTACAAACTGACCAGCCTGTACGGGATTGCCCACGGCCATGCGGCGGCGCTGTGCGTGGCGCAGTTGTGGCCGTATATACTGGCGCATACGGAGAAGTGTATCGATGCCAGGGGGGAAGCCTATCTGAAAGGGATCTTTGCCGAACTGGGCAGGCTCCTGGGAGGCAGGGACGCACAGGAAGGGGCGGAAAGGTTTCAGAAGCTTTTCTTATCCCTCGGCCTGCCCGGGATCAGGGCGGGTGAAAAGGATCTCGCTATTTTGAGCGATTCGGTCAATCAGACGCGCCTGAAAAACAATCCAGTGCGGCTGGACAGGAAGGCCATTGAGGAGATTTACTGCAGAATATTAGGAACGGCCCAGAGGAAAGGCGGAGGAAAAGGATGAACGTAGAAAACCTATTGAAGCTCATCGGTTCGGATTTTTACACGGGGGTGCCGGATTCCCAGCTCCGCGCCCTGTGCGACCATCTGATGGACGTTTATGGGACCGACCCGCAACACCATATCATTGCGGCCAACGAGGGCAACGCGGCGGCGCTGGCGGCAGGGTATCACCTGGCCACGGGCAGGGTGCCCGTGGTGTATATGCAGAACAGCGGCATTGGGAACATCATCAACCCGACGGCGTCGCTCTTAAACGGCAAGGTCTATGGGATCCCCTGTCTATTTATCGTGGGCTGGCGGGGGGAGCCGGGGGTACACGACGAGCCCCAGCATATCTACCAGGGCGAAGTAACGATGCGGCTGCTGGAAGATATGGATATCCGCACCTTTGTCATCGGAAAAGAAACAGGGGAGGAAGAGCTGCGGGAAGCGATGGAAAGCTTTCGGCTTCTGTTTAAACAGGGGAAGCAGGCGGCGTTTGTGGTGAAAAAATGGGCCTTACAGTATACAGGCCAGGTAGAGTACCGGAATCATTATGAGATGTCCCGTGAGGAGATCATCCGCCATATCACGGCGGTGTCCGGGGGCGATCCGGTGGTTTCCACCACGGGCAAGGCGAGTCGGGAACTGTTTGAGATCCGGGAAGGCCGGGGGGAAGGGCATGGAAAGGATTTTTTGACGGTAGGTTCCATGGGCCATGCTTCCTCCATCGCCCTGGGAATCGCTCTGCAGAAGCCGGAAAAGAAGGTCTGGATCATCGATGGGGATGGCGCGGCGCTGATGCACATGGGGGCGATGGCGGTGATCGGCGCGTGCGCGCCCAGGAACCTGGTGCATGTGGTGATCAACAACGGCGCCCATGAGACGGTGGGCGGGATGCCGACAGCGGCAAAGAAAACGGATCTGGTCGGCGTGGCGCGATCCTGCGGGTATCCGTATGCGGTATGCGCAGAGGACTACCAGACATTGGACGCAGAACTTCTGGCGGCAAAAGAGCGTGAAGAACTGTGTCTGATCGAAGTAAAGTGCGCCATCGGGGCGCGGGCGGATCTGGGCAGGCCCACAACGACGGCGCAGGAGAACAAGCGGGCGTTTATGGGATTTTTGCAGGCATGAGTTTACAGATAACGCAGAAGAGGGCTTTTCAGCCCTCTTCATTTTTCTTGCGCCCTTTTCCCTTGCCTTTCACCGCGTCTTTCAGGCTGACGGCGTTTCCTTTGACGGTAACGCCCACCATGCTCCGCAGGAAACTGGAAATGCGGCTGTAGCCATAGTCCTTCAGGTCAAAGTCCGGATGTTTCTTTTTCAGCTTGTCGTAGACGACGGAGAGATTGTCGATCGTGCCGCCGTTTTTGGCGATCATGCTGGTGATCTCCTGTTGGACGTCGGTTTCGTTGTCCAGTTCCCGCACGATGGCATAGTAGGAGGAGTTTTCCTTGATAAGCTCTAGCTTGGAGCATTTGTCGCGGATGAAGGTCAAAAGCTTGGTGTAGCCGTAATTGCGGACGTCGAAATCGGTGAACTTCGCGTTCAGGCGGCTCCCGATCTCTCCCATATAGGTGGTCTTGCCCTTGTTTTCGTTGTCGTTGATAATGGAAATGATCGCCTCCTCGATCTCGGAGATCGGGGTGATGGCGTTGGCCTTGGCGCTTCTGTCGGTGGTAAAATCATCGTGCAGGTCATGGTCTTCTGAGGCGCCTGCGCCGGAGGAGGCGTTACCGGGCTGATCATAGATCAGGTTCAGATGGATGAATTTGTTGCAGGCCTTGGTCAGAGAGACGGGGCTTTTGGATTCGCCCATGCCGATGACATACATATTGGCTTCCCGCAGGCGCATGGCCAGGCGGGTGAAATCGCTGTCGCTGGTGACCAGGCAGAAGCCGTCCACGTTGCCGGAATAGAGGATGTCCATGGCGTCGATGACCATGGTCATATCGGTGGAATTTTTGCCGGAAGCGTAATCGAACTGTTGGATCGGGGTAATGGAATTTTCCAGAAGGATGTTCTGGTTCCATCCGTTGTTGCGTGTCCAGTTCCCGTAGATCCTCCGATAGGAGGCGAAACCGTAGGTTTCGATCTCGTTGAAGATGATCGAAGCGTAGCGGGAACTGACATTTTCCGAATCGATCAGTACGGCGATCTGCATTTTGTTTTCGTTATTCATAAAAAACTCCCTTAAGACGGCCTGTCCGAACGGCTGAGATCATAAAACGGACGGGCGGCAGGAGAGCAGCCTGCCGCCCATCGGGTGCAACTATTTACAGGTCGAAGCAGAAATAGCGGACCGCGTTGTTGTAGGAAATATCCTGTACGATCTGTCCCAGCGTCTCCATATCGTCCGGGAATTCGCCGTTCTCCACCAGATCGCCGATGAAACCGCAGAGGATGCGGCGGAAATACTCGTGTCTCGTATAGGACAGAAAGCTCCTGGAGTCCGTCAGCATTCCGACAAAGCCGGAGAGGTTGCCCAGGTTTGCCAGGCCGGTGAGTTGTTCCAAAATCCCCTGTTTGTGATCGTTGAACCACCATGCGCTGCCCTGCTGGATCTTCGCCACCGCAGTGGAATCCTGGAAACAGCCCAGAATGGAGCAGATAGCCGCGTTGTCGTTGGGGTTGAGGCTGTAAATAATGGTCTTGGGCAGCGCCTTTTTGGCGTCCAGCGCGTTTAAGAAGTCCGCCATCTGGTAGGAGGGCGCATGGTTGTTGATGCAGTCATAACCGGTATCGGGGCCAAGCTTTTCAAACATGGTGGAGTTGTTGTCGCGCTTGGTGCCGTAATGCAACTGCATTACCCAGTTGCGCCGTGCATATTCGCCCGCCACGAAGAGCATGAAAGCGGTCTTGAACTTGGAAATATCGCTGGCCGTCAGAGGCTTGACGGAGAAACGCTTGGTGAAGATATCCTCGATCTCGTCCTCGCTGGCCGGGTCGTACATCACATACTCCAGAGCGTGGTCGGAAACGGTACAGCCCATGGAAGCAAAGAAGTCCATCCGCTTGATCAGCGCTTCCTTCAAAGTGGCAAAAGAGTAGATATCCACGCCGCTGACCTCGGAAAGCTGTTCCATATATTCGCGGTAGGTGGGTTTCTCGATGTTCATGGCCTTGTCAGGACGCCAGGCGGGTTTGACCTTTACGTCGAAGGTTTTGTCTTCGGCCAGCATCTTATGCCATTCCAGGGAATCCACGGGATCGTCGGTGGTGCAGATCAGCTTCACGTTGGACTGCCTGATCAGGGAACGGACGCCCATGCCGGGCTCGTTGAGCTTTTTATTGCACAGTTCCCAGACTTCCTCCGCCGTGTTCTTGTTCAGGATGCCCTGATAGCCGAAATAGCGGCGCAGTTCCAGATGGCTCCAGTGATAGAGCGGATTGCCGATGGCTTTGCCCAGAACCTCGGCCCATTTGAGAAATTTCTCTTTATCCGGCGCATCCCCCGTGATGTAGTATTCGTCCACGCCGCAGGAACGCATCAGACGCCACTTATAATGATCGCCTCCCAGCCATACCTGCGTGATGTTGTCGAAATGCCGGTCCTGCGCGATCTCCTGGGGATTGATGTGGCAGTGGTAATCTACGACGGGCATCTGCTGGGCGTACTCATGATAGAGCTTCTGCGCGGTAGGCGTATTTAACAGAAAATTCTCGTCCATAAAGGGTTTCATTGGTCGTTTCCTCCTCTTCCTATTTTCCTTTTTTATTTATAGCCGTGCGGGAAAAAGCGCCCGTACGCTACAGCTCGTGGTTAAGTGGTGCGGTCGTGCCCCGGCGGATCAGCCTGCCGGAAAAAATGGTCTTCTGGGGCATCTGGTTCCCGCCAAGCGTCATGATCAGAGTTTTGACAAGCTGGCGGCAGATGTCTTCCAGACGGTTATCCACGCTCGTCAGTTCCGGTTCGCAGCAGGAGGCGAGAATGGAGTTGTTGTAACCGATGATCGAAAGCTCCTCCGGGATCTTAAGATCGTTGAGGCGGGCATATTTCACAGCGGCGGTGGCGAGGATGTCCTCGGAAGCGAACACCGCGTGAAAGGAAAGGCCGGATCGGCGCAGGCCGTCGAGGAAGTGACAGATACCGTCCACGTCTTCATGGCTGCCCGCATAATATTGCTGATATTCCCTGGACAGCGGGAGGTCTTTCTGCAGGAAAGCGGACTGATAACCGGCCAGCTTGTTCTTCCCGCTGTAGGATCTGGAATTATACAAATAGAGGATATCGGCGATCCCGGCCTCGATGAGGCTTAAGGTGGCTTCCTGGGCCGCTTTGAAATCGTCGCAAAGCGTGCAGTAGACGTTGGGGTAGTCGAAATCCGCGTTCAGGAGCATCACGGGAACCTGCTGGGCCGCGTCCCGGATATACTGGTTGTCCGCGTCGTCCTCCTCGATGAAGTTGGAACCTACCATGATCACGCCGTCCACCTTCTGATTCAGCAGAAGACTCAGGGAGTTTTTCTTGTTCTCCAGTTCATAGCCGGTGCAGCAGAGAAGGGAACGGTAGCCGCCTAAACGCAGGTTCTGTTCAATATGATAAACCGCTTTCGCCAGGTAGAGATCCGAAGAGTCGGCGCAGAGGATGCCGATGGTGTTCATGGAGTTCAGCCCCAGCCCCCGCGCGAAGGCGTTCGGCGTATAGCCGCAGCGCTCCATGACGTCCAGCACCTTTTTCCGGGTCTCGGGGCGGACGTTGGCGTTGCCGTTTAAAACGCGGGAAACGGTGGCGATGGAGACGCCGGCCATTTTCGAAATGTCATATATGGTCAAGTGGCCCACCTCCGGTTACATCCATTTCCCTTTGGCCGTCCCTGATCGTCCTGACTGGCTGAAAATGGAATGTAAATGGTTACAAAAATTATGCAACTTCATTATACAATAGTAATGAAGCAAATTCAAGCATAAAATCGGAATTGTAAATTCTGGACAAATATATATTGACTATAGGGAAAAATCGGGGTAGAATTAGAGATGTAAGGGCTTACATGGCGTTGCGCCAAATATTCAAAACAGAGAGGGTAAAATGATGGAATTATTGAACAAGGCGATGACAGGTAAAAAAGAACGGCCCGTAAAGGTGCTGCAGTTCGGTGAGGGGAATTTCCTCCGCGGTTTTGTTGACTATATGATCGATATTGCCAATGAAAAGGAGTATTTTGACGGCGATATCGTCCTGGTCAAGCCCATCGAGTTCGGTACGCTGGAGCGCCTGCATAAGCAGGGCTGCCAGTACACGGTTTCCCTGCGGGGCATCGTGGACGGGGAAGCGACGGTACAAAACCGCATCATCACAAGCGTGACGGACGCAGTGGCGGCGGTAGAGGATTATGAGAAGTACAGCGCCTATGCGAAGCTGGATACGCTGCGTTTTATCGTTTCCAATACGACTGAGGCCGGCATCGTGTACGATGAGAACGACAGGCTGGAGATGACCCCGCCCCACAGCTATCCCGGCAAGCTGGCGAAGTTTTTATATGAGAGATATCAGCATTTCAACGGCGCTTTGGATAAGGGGCTGATCATGCTGCCCGTGGAGCTGATCGACGACAACGGCATTCATTTAAAGGAGTGCGTGTTGAAGCAGGCGGACAACTGGGGACTGGAAGAAGGCTTTAAGATCTGGCTGAACGAGGCCTGTGTGTTCACCTCCACGCTGGTGGACCGGATCATCACCGGCTATCCCAGGGAGGAGGCGCCGAAGCTCTGGGAAGAGTGGGGCTATGAAGACGACAACATCGTGACCGGCGAACCCTTCGCCCTGTGGGTCATCGAGAGCGATAAGGATATCAGCAAGGAGCTGCCGCTGCCGGCGGCGGGGCTGCCCGTGATTTTTACCGACGATCAGAAGCCCTATAAGCAGCGGAAGGTGCGCATCTTGAACGGCGCCCATACCTCCTTCGTGCTGGCCTCCTATCTGGCGGGCAACGATTATGTGCTTCAGTCCATGCAGGATAAGCTGGTGTTTGATTTCATGTATCACACCATTTATGACGAGGTCATCCCGACCCTGACGCTGCCCAAACAGGACCTGGAGGATTTCGCTCAGGCGGTGATCACCCGGTTTAACAACCCTTATGTAAAGCACGCCCTTTTGTCCATTTCCTTAAACTCCGTATCCAAGTGGCGCGCCAGGTGTCTGCCCAGCCTTCTTGGCTATGTGGAGAAGACCGGGGAGTTGCCGGCCCATCTGACTTTCTCCATCGCTGCGCTGATGGCCTTTTATTCCGCGACAGAGCGTGAGGAGAAGGCGCTGATCGGTAAACGCGGCGATGGCACCTACAAGATCCTGGACGATGAGGCGGTGCTGGGTTTCTTCGCGGAGAACTGTGAAAAGGATACGGCAGAATTTGTGGACCTGTATCTTTCCAACGAGGCTTTCCACGGTCAGGATCTGACGAAGGTGGCCGGACTGGCAAAGCAGGTGGCCGCATATCTGGACGATATCCGGACGCTCGGCATGCGCAAAGCCATGGAAAAGAACTTCGGCGCATAAGGTTTGGGGGGACATATGGCGAATATCATCAAGATCCATAAAGACGACAATGTGGCGGTGGCGATCGAGGAGATCAAAAAGGGCGATACCTTTTATGTGGACGGCCAGCCCATCACTGCGGTCACGGATGTCCCGGCGGGGCATAAGGTGGCGCTGTCCGATCTGGACGAAAAGACCCCTGTCATCAAATACGGCTGTCCCATCGGCAATACCGTCTGCAAGGTTTCAAAAGGAGAGTGGATCCATACTCACAACGTAAAGACCGGACTGGGCGATCTGCTGGATTATACCTATGCGCCTGTGGAAACGAAGCTTCCCCACAAGCAAGAGGCTTATTTCATGGGCTATGAGCGGCCGGACGGCAGCGTGGGCGTGCGCAATGAGATCTGGATCATCCCCACAGTGGGATGCGTCAACAATATCGCCACAGCCATGGCGAAGCAGGCGGCCGGGCTGGTGAAAGGCTCCGTAGAGGAAGTGGTGGCCTTCCCCCATCCTTACGGCTGCTCTCAGATGGGAGACGATCAGGAGCATACCAGGACGATCCTGGCGGATCTGATCCATCATCCCAACGCCGGCGGCGTGCTGGTCCTGGGGCTGGGCTGTGAAAACAGCAACATCGACGTGCTGAAAGGCTATATCGGCGAATACGATGAAAAACGGGTGAAATTCCTGGTTTGCCAGGAGAGCGACGATGAGATGGCCGACGGCCTTGCGTTGATCGGGGAGCTGATCGAGAACGTATGCCGCCTGGAGCGGACGAAGATCAGCGCCTCCCGGCTGATCGTGGGCTTAAAGTGCGGTGGTAGCGACGGCTTTTCGGGCATTACCGCCAATCCGCTGGTGGGCAGGTTTTCAGATCTTCTCATTGGCCGGGGCGGCACGACGATCCTGACGGAGGTGCCGGAGATGTTCGGCGCGGAGACCCTTTTGATGAACCGCTGCGAGAACGAGGCGCTCTTCCATCAGACCGTGGAGTTGATCAACGATTTTAAGAACTACTTTAAACAGCATGGCCAGACCATCTATGAGAATCCGTCGCCCGGCAACAAAAAGGGCGGGATCTCCACCCTGGAGGACAAATCCTTGGGCTGTACGCAGAAATCCGGTTCCGCGCCGGTGAAGGGCGTGCTGGCCTATGGCGACCGGGTAAAGACGGCGGGCCTGAATCTTTTGAGCGCGCCCGGAAACGATCTGGTGGCGGCTACGGCGCTGGCCTCGGCAGGCGCCCATATCGTTCTGTTTACCACGGGACGGGGAACCCCTTTTGCTTCTCCCGTACCGACGGTCAAGATCGCCAGTAATTCCCGTCTGGCGGGGAAAAAGGCGGGCTGGATCGATTTCAACGCCGGCGTGCTGACCCAGGGGGCGGATATGGACGAGACGGCGGAGAAGTTTTTCGATTTCGTCCTGGAGGTGGCTTCCGGCAGGAAGGTGCGCAGCGAGGAAGCTGGTTTCCACGATATGGCGATCTTCAAGCAGGGTGTGACGCTGTAACGGGACAGAGCAACGGCCTGCAGGCCGTCTGAATAATGGAGGGAAAGATGCAGTTAGGGATTCGATTACACGACGTGGCAGGCGCGACGCTGGAAGAAAAGCTGGCCAATGCAAAGGCCCAGGGTTTTGCCTGCGGCCATGTGGCGCTTTCCAAGGTGATCAGCCAGTACAGCGTAGCGGACAGCGCGCTGACGCCCGGGCTTGCCATGTATATTAAGAAGCAGTTTTCCAAATACGATCTGGATATCGCGGTGTTGGGCAATTACCTGAATCTGGCCAATCCCGATCCGCAGAAGCTGGCGGCGATCCAGAAGCGTTATATGACCCACATCCGTTTTGCCGCCCTGCTGGGCTGCGGCGTGGTGGGGACGGAGACCGGCGCGCCCAATGAGGAGTACCGTTATGAGCCGGCTTGCCGGAGCGAGGAGGCGCTGGATACCTTCATCACCAACTTAAAGCCCGTGGTCCGCTATGCGGAAAATATGGGCGTGATCATCGCCATTGAGCCGGTGATCCGCCATATCGTCTATAACCCGAAACGGGCCAGGCAGGTGCTGGACGCCATCGCTTCGCCGAATCTGCAGATCATCCTCGATCCGGTGAACCTGCTGGATGAAAGCAATGCGGCCGATCATCGAGAGATCATACAGGAGGCCATCGAGCTTCTCGGCGAGGATGTAGCGGTGGTCCATCTGAAGGATTTTAAGGTACAGGACGGGAAGCTTCTTTCCATGGGCGCCGGTATGGGTGAGATGGATTATACCGGTCTGATGCGGTTTATCAAAAAGGAAAAGCCCTATATCCATGCGACGCTGGAGGACACGAAGCCCGATAACGCGGTGGCGGCCAGGCTGTTCATCCAGAAACAGTGGGAGCAGGCATAAGAACTGACCGTTTGCAGGTTACAGAGAGAGCGGTGGAAAAAGAAAGGCTGCCGTGCCGCAGCTTGCGCAGATCCGTTTCGGATCGCCGTAAGCGATGGCACGACAGCCGTTTTTGTGGGGGTCATTTCCGCAGTCGGATATACCACACATATCCGTCGAAGACCAGCGTCCTTTTTGCCGAAGCGGGCGAGGCGTTGGCTGCTTTTGCCGGAAGGCCCTTTTTCGTATCGTCTGTCCAGAGGGAGGAAAGACTGTTTTGAAACCAGGCGCGGATCTCCTCCGGGGACTGGCCGTTTTCGATCTGCCGGTTTACATTGGACTGGATCATCATGAAACGGATAAAAGCGTCCAGGGTGAAATCCCAGGAGAGCTTGAGACCGTACTGGCCTTCCATAGAATAGCCGTCGATCAGCGTCTCCTTTGTCCAACGGTTTTCTTTGCGCGGCGGTTTGGGAAAGCGCGGAAGGTATTGTCCATACCACCAGTCGCGGTAGCGGGGACATCCGGGCATTTCCTCCGTGATCCAGAAATCATATACGCACAAAAGCCCCTGATTTGTCAGGACCCGTTTCAAAGCGGTCAGAAAAGGGGCTTCTTCCACCCAGTTTACCACGCCCGCGGCGGTGGCGATCTGGCAGGAATCGGCGGGCAGATCGATCTGTTCCGCACTGCACTGGCGGAAAAGATAGCCCTCCTGCGGGTACAGGGCTTCACACATCCGGATCATCTCGGCGGAACTGTCGATGCCGGTCACTTCGCGGCACAGATCCTTTAGGGCACGGGTGGAGAGTCCTGCGCCGCAGCCGATATCCAGCCCTCTGGGAAAGGGAGCGTCGATTTGGTTGTCCATACGAATCTTACGGATGACGGCGGGATGCAGATAGGGCCGGTCCGAGGCGTAGCCCAGGGCGATCCGCCGACGGTCAAAGGAAACGGGTTCCATGGCAATTCCTTTCACGGCGATGGTTTAATCCAGCCTTTCAAAAACGGTTTCCGGCGTGATGGACGCAGCTTCGCCGGCGGTCAGGCTGCGCGCGAACGGAGCGCGCCCCTCCAGGGCGGATCCCGGGCCGGTGCAGCCGTATTCCCCGTAGAAAACGGTTTCATGGGATTCCGGCTTGTTCCAGTCGTGAAAGCCTGCCGGATGGATGCTTTCGTCCATGCTGCAGTTTAAAAAGACCGTTTTTGCCCAGATGCGCCAGGGACGACCCAGATAGACGCTGCCGGGCGGGCAGTCCTTCGCGGTGATGCGGCAGCGGTCAAAGACATAGCCAAAGCGCTGGCCTTCGGGCGTTGAAGCGGCCGTCAGGTAGGAACAGACCGGGGGCCTGTTTTCAGGGCTTTCCAACTCTTCGGGCGGCAGGTTGTTTTTGGCCTCGATGTGGCAGTTGAGAAAATAGGCGGTGGCGCTGCCGAAGATGAAGTCGATATCGCCGCAGATATAACAGTTCTCATAGAACTGCCTGCCGTTTTGACGGGGCGCAAATTCCTTCGGGCCGGTGAACCCGCCGGCCTGCTTTGGAGCGGGCGGCAGCGGTCCGGTAAAGAGGGTGTCCTGATTGCCCAAAAGGCGGCAGTTTTTAAAATGCAGGCGGTCGCCGTCGGCATACAGGGCGATGGCCTGCCCCACCTTTTTGCGGGGAGCGGCGGTGTTTTCGATAGTGAGATTCTCCATCGTGACGAAAGAGGCGTCCAGCAGGACGGTATAGGAGCGGAAGGTGCCCCGCTTGCTCCCGTCAGGCATAGGAGCGGTTGCGTAATCGTCGTAAGTGATCACGGTCTTTTGCGCGTCTTCCCCGAAAAAATGCAGATGGGGGCGGTCGATGACGACCTTTTCCCGGTAGACGCCGCGGGAAAGACGGATATGGATCTCTTCCTGATTGTCGGTGGGGATCTGCCGGAGCAGTTCGTTGATGGAATCGCCCGGATGTAGGTAGAAGGTTTTCATGGCGTTTCTCCTGAAAGGCTGAGGGCCCCTTGGGGCCTTTGCCATTTTGATGGTATAATGTTATGGTTTCCTTTACCAGTATTATAGCAGAACGACGTCCTGCGGCAAAGAATTTATTTTTTTATGGGCGGACCGCTTGTGATCCGGCGGAAATTCCTTTATGATGATCACAGGAGAAAGAAGGGATGTTCAAGATGCCGGACAGAGAGGACGCAGGGAATGGAAGGATCGAAAAGCTGGATCCGAATCTTCGGACAAATAGCCCGACAGGGCAGGAGGGGCTGCGGTTTTATGATGTGACGCAGCCTCCGTTTCAGGTTTTTGGCCTGGGATGGGCGCAGGGGGACGGTTTTTTCAGGATGCCGCCCAAAGCTGCAGAGAAGGTGAGCGAGGGCGTCGGCAGCCTGTGCTTTCACACGGCGGGCGGCAGGCTCCGGTTTTGCACGGATTCCGGACAGATCGCAGTACGGGCAGGGCTGAAGGATCTCTGCCGCTTTTCCCACATGCCCCTGACCGGAACGGGCGGCTTTGCCCTGTATGAAAAAAAGGGCGCGGAATGGACCTATGCCCACACCTTTGTGCCGCCCTACGATATGACGGAGGGCTATACGGCCTTAAAGGAGTTTCCCGACCGGCGGATGCGGTCCTTCACTCTGTATTTCCCGCTTTACAGCGGCGTGTCCAGTCTGGAGATCGGACTTGAAGCGGATGCAGCGCTGACGGAAGGGGAAGGATACCGGCATCCTCTGCCGGTGGTATTTTACGGTTCCTCCATTACCCAGGGCGGCTGCGTTTCCCGGCCGGGAAACGATTATCCATCCATCGTGGCCAGAAGATGCGGCTGCGATCTTATCAATCTGGGGTTTGCGGGCAACGCGAAAGGAGAGCGGGAGATGGCCCGGTATCTGGCAGGGCTTCCGATGTCCGTCTTTGTCTGCGACTATGATCACAACGCGCCGGATTCGGGGTATTTGGAACGTACCCTGGGGCCTTTCCTGGAAACGATCCGGGCGAGGCAGCCGGAGCTGCCGGTCCTTTTGCTGAGCCGGCCGAATTTTGACCCTGCCTCCGCAGAGTGCCAAAAAAGGCGCGAGATCGTTTTTCAGATTTACGGAAAGCTGGCATCGGACGGGAAAAATATCACCCGATGGGTCGATGGGGAGACGCTGTTTGCGGGCGCGGACCGGGACGCCTGCACGGTGGACGGCACCCATCCCAACGATCTGGGGATGATGCGCATGGCCGATGCCGTCAGCCCTTTGGTGGAAGAACTTTTGCAGATGCGTATTGGGGTAAAGGAGGAAAATTGAAAAATGAAGACATTGTATCTGGACTGTTCCATGGGAGCGGCAGGGGATATGCTGGCGGCGGCCCTGCTGGAGCTTTTGCCGGATCGGGAGGCTTTCCTTCGGGGCATGAACGGACTGGGGATCCCGGGCGTTGAGATAAAGGGAGAGGATTCTGTCAAATGCGGGATCCACGGGACGCACTTTGCCGTGACCGTGAACGGGCAGGAAGAGGAAAGCTGCGACTGGGGGACGGACAGCCACAAGCATTCCCATGACCATGGCGGCGACGGACATTCCCACAGCCATATGCACGATATTGCACATATCGTCCGGGATCATCTGGATCTTCCGGAAAAGGTGAAAGAAGATATCCTGGCGGTTTATGGCCTGATCGCAGACGCGGAAAGCCAGGTACACGGCGTCCCGGCGGATCAGGTCCATTTCCATGAGGTGGGTTCCCTGGACGCGGTTGCCGATATCGCGGCGGTCTGCCTGCTGATGTATCGGCTGGATGCGGACGAGGTGATCGTATCTCCTGTGCATGTGGGCAGCGGCCAGGTCAGGTGCGCCCATGGGATCCTGCCGGTCCCGGCGCCCGCCACGGCCTGTATTCTCCGGGATGTGCCGATCTATGGGGGAAGCATAAAGGGGGAGTTGTGTACGCCCACAGGAGCCGCCCTTTTGAAATATTTCGCAACGCGGTTTGGGGATATGCCGCCGATGCGGCTGACAGCCGCCGGTTATGGAATGGGCAAGAAGGATTTTGAGGCGGCCAACTGCGTCCGGGCCTTACTGGGGGAGCGGGAGGAAAGCGCCGATGTAGTGCTGGAGCTTTCCTGCAACGTGGACGATATGACGGCCGAAGAGATCGGGTTTGCCATGGAAAGGCTTTTTGACAGCGGGGCGCTGGAGGTTTATACTATCCCCCTGGGAATGAAGAAATCCCGTCCCGGGACGCTTCTTTGCGTCATGTGCCGGCAGGAGAAGCGGGAGGAGATCCTGCGGACGCTGTACCAAAACACCACGACCATCGGCGTCCGGGAAACGAAGAGCAGGCGTTATGTGATGCGCCGTTTGACAGAAAAACTGGAAACGCCTTACGGCACGGTGAGGCAGAAAAAATCCCAGGGATACGGCGTAGACAGAGTCAAATATGAATATGAAGATCTGGCCAGGATCGCCAGAGAGCAGAAGATGAGCCTGTGGGAGGTCCGTTCTCTTCTGGACAAAGCTTAAGAGGGCCGGACCGGTACAAAAAATAGCGGAAGGCCCCGCAGAAACGAGGCCTTCACTTTTTATGGAGAAAAGAACTGCGCCGCATTCGCTCTGGCCGACACAATTCTTCTTTTCTGTATGGCGCCGCCTTAACGGCGGTTGTTATCGTATAAAAACAAGATAACATAAAAATATGGCGAAAATGTTTCCAAAATAAAAAGAAATCATAAATTGTATAAAAAAAAGCATGTCCTGTCAGGACAGGAAAGGAACGAAACGAGAATGTTAAACGAGACGAATGCGGAAAAGCCGATCCGGCTGGTGGAACGCCGGGAGGCGTATAAGGGGACGGTGATCACGGTTTACGATGATCTGGTGGACATCGGCGGCCATAAGACCCACTGGGATTTCATCCATCATGACGGGGCGGCGGCGGTGCTTCCGGTGCTGGAGGACGGCAGGATATTGATGGTGCGCCAGTTTCGGCACGCTCTGGGCCGGTATACGTTGGAGATTCCGGCGGGCAAGCTGGACAGCCCCGGGGAGCCTTTTATCGAGTGCGCCCGGCGGGAACTGGAAGAGGAGACGGGATTTTATACGGACGATCTGGAATTTTTGCTGTTCGTGAATACCACGGTGGCGTTTTTGGACGAAAAGATCGGGATCTATCTGGCGAAGGGCCTGAAGAAGGGAGAAACCCACTGGGACGAGGACGAGGAACTGGGCGTGGAGGCCTGGGAACTGGAGGATCTCAAACAGATGATCTTCAAAGGGGAAATGACCGATGGGAAAACGATCGCGGCTCTGATGACCTATGCGGCAAAGTACGGAAAATAGAGAATAGAAAAGGACAGGCGGCCACCCCCAAAAGGCGGCCGCCTTATCTGCAGCTTAGCCGTATTCTTCCCGGTTATTATATTTGTCCAGGATCGTGCGGATCTTGTCCGTAGGGGTCAGGACGTTGGTGAGGGATACGTCGTGGTTCATGAAGTCGATGATGGAGGCCAGGAATTTGCTCATGTCGGCTTCGATGTAATAGGGGCGGGAGAGCAGGTCGGGGATCTGGTAGGTGAGGTTGGTGGTGATCACCTTGTCGAACCAGCCCTTTTCATACGCTTTGTCGAACTCGCCCATGCCGTCGGTAAACAGGCCGAAGGTGGTGCAGATGAAGACGCGGCGCGCGTTCATTTCTTTTAACTGGCGGGCGGTGTCCAGCATACTGCCGCCGGAGGAGATCATATCGTCGATGATGACGATATCCTTGCCGTCTACGTTATCGCCCAGAAATTCATGGGCGACGATGGGGTTTTTGCCGTTGACGATGACGGAATAGTCCCGGCGTTTATAGAACATGCCGATATTGACCCCGATGACGTTGGCAAAATAGGTGGTGCGGTCCAGGGCGCCTTCGTCGGGGCTGATGACCATCATATGGTCCTTGTCGATGATCAGATCCGGCACGCTGTCCAAAAGGGCGCGCATGAACTGATAGGGCGGCGTGAAATTATCGAAGCCGCAAAGGGGCGCGGCGTTCTGTACCCGGGGGTCATGGGCGTCGAAGGTAATAAAATTGCTGACCCCCATATCGGCCAGTTCCCCCAGCGCGTAGGCGCAGTCCAGGGATTCCCGTCCGCTTCTTTTATGCTGCCGCCCTTCGTAGAGGAAGGGCATGATAACGGTGATCCGTTTTGCCTTTCCGCCGACGGCGGAGATCATTCTTTTCAAATCCTGATAATGGTCGTCGGGAGACTTGTGGTTGACAAAACCGTTTACGGAATAGGTGATGCTATGGTTGCAGACGTCTACCAAAATAAAAAGATCCGCGCCGCGGACGGATTCATACAGCACGCCCTTGCCTTCCCCGGTGCCAAATCGCGGGCAGTCGGTGTCCACAAGATAGTTGTCTGCGGCATAACCGCGGAAAACCAGATCGGTAGGAGAAGCGGTCTGCATTGTTTTGCGGAAAGAGACAAGATAGTGATTTACGCTGTTGCCCAGCCTTTTGGCGCTGTCCAGAGCGATGATCTTAAGCGGGCCGACGGGCAGGGCGTTTTCCAGTTCGTGTAAATTAGGCATTTTTCCTCTCATTCTGCCGCAGGGCGGCTCTTTCATATGAAGTTTCCCTTTCCTTTATATCATCGGTTTTTCCGCCAGTCAAGAAAATTCTAGTGACAGGGATGGATTTTTCCTGTAAAATAATGGGGAAAAGGAGTTGCGCCGATGAGGAAGGACAAGGGACATCTGATCAGGAAGGTAGAGGCAGGAAGCATTGCGCAGGAGATGGAGATCGAAGCGGGGGACAGGCTGCTTGCGGTCAACGGGGAAGCGGTCGGGGACGTTTTCGATTATCAGTATCTCATGCAGGACGAGTATGTGGAGGTGCTGATCCAAAAGCCCTCCGGGGAGGAGTGGCTGTTACAGATCGACAAGGAGTACGAGGAGGATCTCGGCGTAGAATTTGAAAACGGCCTGATGGACGAGTACCGTTCCTGCTCCAACAAGTGCATTTTCTGTTTTATCGATCAGATGCCGAAAGGGATGCGCGATACCCTGTATTTTAAGGACGACGATTCCAGGCTTTCCTTTCTGCAGGGCAATTATGTGACGCTGACCAATATGTCCGATCACGATGTGGAGAGGATCATCCGCTACAGGCTCTCTCCCATCAACATTTCGTTCCAGACGACCAACCCTGAGCTGCGGTGCAGAATGCTTCATAACCGGTTCGCCGGAAAAGCGCTGGAGAAAGTAAAGGCATTTTACGAGGCGGGTATCGAGATGAACGGCCAGATCGTGCTGTGTAAGGGGATCAATGACGGGGTAGAGCTGGAGCGTTCTCTTTCGGACCTGGCCGGATATCTGCCCCATCTGCGCAGCGTTTCCGTCGTGCCGGTTGGCCTTACCAGATATCGGGACGGGCTGTATCCCCTTGCGCCTTTTACAAAAGAGGACGCTGGCGGGGTGCTGGATATCGTCCACCGATGGCAGGAGAAGCTGTTTCCCCAATGGGGGCTGCACTTTGTCCATGCCAGCGATGAGTGGTATCTTCTGGCGGATCGGGAATTGCCGGGAGAAGAAAATTACGACGGTTATCTACAACTGGAAAACGGCGTGGGGATGCTCCGGCTTTTGCTGGAAGAGTTTGAAGATTCCATGGGCCGGCTGCGCAGGGAGGGCGCAGCAGAGCGTTGGGCGGGGCGCAGGCGGTGCGTTTCCGCGGTGACGGGGCAGATCAGCTATCCTTATATTTTGCGGATGGCGCGGCAGATGGAACAGGAGTTTAAGGGCCTGTCCGTCCATATTTGGCCGATCCGGAACGATTTTTTCGGAGAATCCATTACGGTGACGGGGTTGCTCACGGGACAGGATATCGTGGCGCAGCTAAAGGGGAAGGCACTTGGAGAGGCGCTTCTTTTGCCCCAGAACCTTCTGCGCAGCGGAGAGCGGGTGCTGCTGGACGATTACACGGTGGACGGGATCCAAAACGCTTTACAAGTGCCGGTGAATATTGTAAAATCAAGCGGATATGATTTCACGGAAAGCATACTTGGCCCTTTTTAACAGTAGAATGTGAGGATAGAATGGCAAAGAATAAACGCAGGCCGGTCGTTGCGGTAGTGGGTCGGCCCAATGTGGGCAAATCGACCCTGTTCAACGCGCTGGCGGGAGAAATGATCTCCATTGTAAAGGATACGCCCGGGATCACCAGGGACAGGATCTACGCGGACGTCACCTGGCTGGATCACACCTTTACGCTGATCGATACGGGGGGCATTGAACCGGATTCCCGCGATATTATTTTGTCCCAGATGCGCCAGCAGGCGCAGATCGCCATTGATACGGCGGATGTCATCTTGTTCATGGTGGACGTAAGACAAGGGCTGGTGGACGCGGATTCCAAGGTGGCGGATATGCTGCGCCGTTCCCAAAAGCCGGTCGTTTTAGTGGTCAATAAGGTGGACAGCTTTCAGAAATATATGGCGGATGTCTACGAATTTTATAACCTGGGGATCGGAGATCCGCATCCCATTTCGGCGGCCAACCGCATGGGCATAGGGGATATGCTGGACGAAATGGTGCGGCATTTCCCGCAGGGCGAGCAGGAGGAGACAGAGGACGACAGACCCAGGATCGCCATCGTAGGCAAGCCCAACGTAGGAAAATCCTCTATCCTCAACCGCCTGATCGGGGAGAACCGGGTAATTGTTTCCGATATCGCGGGGACGACCAGGGACGCGGTGGATACGGAAGTGATCCACAACAAAAAAGCCTACGTTTTCATCGATACGGCGGGACTGCGTCGAAAGAACAGGATCAAAGAGGAACTGGAGCATTTTATGATCCTGCGTACGGTCAGCGCCGTGGAACGCGCCGATGTGGTGGTGCTTGTGGTGGACGCCAAAGAAGGCGTGACGGAGCAGGACGCGAAGATCGCCGGGATCGCCCATGAGCGGGGCAAGGGAATGATCATTGCGGTCAACAAGTGGGACGCCATCGAAAAGGACGATAAGACGATTTACAAGTTCCGGGACAGGCTCCGCGAGACGCTTTCCTTCATGCCTTACGCGGAGATGGTCTTTATCTCTGCCCTGACGGGGCAGCGTTTTTCCAAGCTTTTTGATACGATCGACGCGGTCATTGAAAACCATGCGATGCGGGTGGCCACCGGCGTACTCAACGAGATCATGGCGGAGGCCGTAGCGCTGCAGCAGCCGCCGTCCGACAAGGGTAAGCGCCTGCGCCTTTACTATATTACGCAGGTGGCGGTCAAACCGCCCACCTTTGTGATCTTTGTCAACGATAAGGAACTGATGCATTTTTCCTATACCAGATATATCGAAAATAAGATCCGGGAGGCCTTTGGCTTTGCCGGAACGCCGCTTAGGTTTATCATACGGGAGAGAAGGGAGAAGGAATGATCATGGTACGGTTTGGCGCTTTGTTGATCGGTTATCTGTTCGGGCTGATCCAGACTTCCTATATTTACGGGAAACTCAAAGGAATCGATATCCGCAGCTATGGGAGCGGCAACGCGGGGACGACCAACACCCTGCGGGTCCTGGGCGCCCGCGCGGGGATGATCGTTTTGCTGGGAGATATCTTGAAGTGCGTGGTGGCCATCGTGCTGGTTCGCGCCCTTTTTTCGGGAAACTATGGCGATATGAAATATCTGTTGGCCATGTACGCGGCGGCCGGCGTGATCCTGGGGCACAATTTCCCTTTTTACCTGCATTTTAAAGGCGGAAAAGGAGTAGCCGCCACGGCGGGACTGGTGTTCGCCTTTCATCCGTACTTTCTGCCGTTGGAGGTGGTGCTGTTTCTGGGGATCTTTTTTACCACCCATTATGTGTCCCTGGCGTCCCTGACCTCCTATGCGGTTTATTTTTTGCAGATCGTCGTAGCCGGCCAGCTTGGGCTGTTTGGCATGACGCAGGCCCATCTGATCGAGCTTTATGTCCTCACGGGGCTGCTGACGGCCCTGGCCTTCTGGAAGCACCGGGAGAATATCGGACGGCTGCTTCGCCATGAGGAACGAAAGACCTATCTGACAAAGAAGAATAAGGAAGCGCTTTCTTCAGAAAAAGAGAACGCGGAAAGGAAATGAGATGGCGAAGATCGGAATGATCGGTGCCGGAAGCTGGGGGATCGCGCTGAGCTGGCTTCTGACCAATAACGGGCATGAGGTGACCGTATGGAGCGCGCTGCCGGAGGAGATCGAAATGCTTGCCCGGGACAGGGAGCAAAGGGATAAGCTTCCCGGCGTGATCCTGCAGGAGAGCGTTTCCTTTCTCACCGACCTGGAGGCAGCGGTGCGTGGCAAAGACCTTTTGGTACTGGCGGTGCCTTCCTCCTTTACCAGACAGACGGCCCGCAGGATGAAGGCCTTCGTATCGCCGGGGCAGATCGTCGTCAATGTGGCAAAGGGCATCGAGGAAGAGACGTTACTGACCCTTTCCCAGATCATAGAAGAAGAGATTCCCCAGGCGGATGTGGCCGTGCTTTCCGGCCCCTCCCATGCAGAAGAGGTAGGAAAGGGGCTTCCCACCACCATTGTAGCCGGAGCCCACAGGAAGGCCACGGCGGAGTACATCCAGAACGTGTTTATGAGCCGGGTCTTTCGCGTTTATACCAGCCCGGACGTGCTGGGGATCGAACTGGGGGCCGCGTTGAAAAATGTGGTCGCCCTTGCGGCGGGCATCGCGGATGGGCTGGGCTATGGGGATAACACCAAGGCGGCCCTGATCACCCGCGGCATGATTGAGATCGCCCGGCTTGGTACGGCCATGGGCGGCCGGTTCGAGACTTTCTGCGGCCTTTCAGGCATCGGCGACCTGATCGTGACCTGCGCCAGTATGCATTCCCGGAACCGGAGGGCTGGGATCCTGATCGGCCAGGGATACAGTATGCAGGAAGCCATGGATAAGGTACAGATGGTGGTAGAGGGCGTTTACTCCGCCAAAGCCGCCATGGGGCTCGCCCGGAAATACAACGTTTCTCTGCCCATTATCGAGCAGGTCAACGAGGTGCTTTTCGGCGGCAAGCCTGCGGACGCCGCAGTGAGCGATCTGATGCTGCGCGACCGGAAGATAGAGATTTCCGATACGGAGTGGAAGTAGGGGAAAAAGGCATGAAGATCAAGTGCAGGGACTGCGGTTATCGTTTCCGTCCCGAGCTTTACAGCGGCCTGTGTCCCAGATGCGGCGCATACAACCGTTATCAGGACGATGTTGGAAAAGCCTTAAAGGATGCAGAGGAAAAACAGAACCAGTGGGCGGCCGATCCGATATCCGTCGGACAGACCGCAAGAACCATGAAAAAGCCCTTCCCCGTATTGCTCGCTGTCCTGGCGTTTTTGGCGGTCCTGCTTCCGGCCGTCGCGGCAGCGGCCTATCAGGTTTGGGTGGGTCGCTTTTATGAGACTGCCCTGGACAGGGATATCGTACAGGTGGAGGCGTCGGAGGGCAAACTGACTTTCCATGGCCCCTATAAGCATTATCCTCTTTCCTTTACGCTGCAGGAGGCAGGGCCGGTGGATACGAAAGACCTGACGCTGCCGGAGGGAATGGGGCTGTTGGCGGTCCGGGTAAAAGCATACTGCGAAAATTATGAACCGGAGGTTTCCTGGCAGGATCCCTGCCTGAAATATGAGATCGACGGCAGGATCTGCTATCGGGAGGCCGTCAACTATTATTCTTTCCCGGAAGGTTTTTTTGAGGAGGGCTTCACCAATGAAGATTTCCTCAATTCTTATTTTTGGGGGCCGGGAGAGGAAGAGGGCTATCTGATGTTCTTTTATGAAAAGGACGCGCAGAATATGGAACTGATGTGGACGCTGCATCGCGTACAGGCGCCGGAATACGCGGATTTTGCCATAGCCCAGGGGTATTTGCCCCTAGAAGACATTCTTCAGAAGGAAAAGGGGGCTGGGCAATGAAGGTGAAGGTGTGGCAGAAGGGGGCCGCGTGTCTGCTGACAGCGCTGCTGGTCCTGGAGATCTTTTTGCTCTTCGGCTTTCTGGCGTCCCGGAAGGACGCCCTGCGGTACGCCATGGAATATGAGAAAAGCCAGGTCGAAATAGAAAGCGTTACCGTCCGCAACATAGACGACAGACGGGAGGATTACGAAGTATACGATGGACGGCGGCTCTATGAGGTGTCCATGACCTGCCATAACCGGGCCGCCTATGCCAGTCAGCTTTACCGGGGCATCGTGAAATTTGAAGAGAAGGGTTCCGGCAATGCGGCCTATTCGGTTTACGGAAAAGATCTGGGATATCTGGGATCCGTGGCCTACGACAGCCAGATGCTCCCGGCGGGGCAGACGGGGACTTACCGCTGGGTGATCGCTGTGGACGAGCAGGAGGACGCGCTGGTGATCCGGGACATCCAGGACAGGTTCGCCGGGGAAAATGTGCTTGTGCAGGTTGACCTGCCGGAAGAGGCGGGGGAATCGGTCACGGAACAATTAGATTAAAAGGAAAGGGATTGCAATACAGGAGGCACACATAAATGCCAAATAAATCAGATGACGAGCATATGGCGGTACGTTCTCATAATGTGAATCTTGATAGCGAGTACGTTCAATGGATATATGATGTTAAGCAACGTTTTCAAAGCGCACAAATAAAAGCGGCGGTAAAAGTTAACTCAGAGCAGCTCCTTTTTAACTGGCAGCTTGGCAGAGATCTCGTAGTTCAGCATGCGGAAGAAAAGTGGGGAAAGGGTGTCGTGGAGCAGGTGAGCCTTGATTTGCAGGCCGCTTTTCCTGATTCGCGTGGTTTTTCTGCGCGAAATTTATGGTTTATGAAGCAATGGTATTCGTTTTATGCTTTAAGAAGTGAAACTACCGGGCTTATCAAAAGTTTTGAAACTCGCTTTGACAAAGGAAATATAAAACTGAATCAGCTTGGTTCAGAAATTCAAGAACAAAAACTGAACCAAGTTGGTTCAGAAATGCGTTTTCCGTCCTTTTTTGCCTATATTCCCTGGAGGCACCATGTCCTTATTATACAAAAATGTAAAACTATCGATGAAGCGCTGTTTTATATAAAAAGGACAATCGATGAAGGCTTGAGTCGTAATGCCTTAGACAATTGTATTCGCTCCGATATGTATCATGTGATGGGCGCGGCAGTTACAAATTTTAATGTACAGCTTCCGTCTCCCCAAGGCAAACTTGCGCAAGAACTGCTAAAAGAAAGATATGATTTAGGTTTTGTCAGTCTTTCTGCGGAATACGACGAAACTGCGTTGGAGGATGCCATTGAAAAACAGATGACACGGTTCCTGCTTGAATTAGGTGCGGGATGGGCATTCGTCGGCAGGCAAAAAGAGATTATCATTTCAGGTAAATCCAGAAAAATCGATCTGCTTTTCTATCATATCTTCATAAAATGTTATGTGGTGATAGAATTAAAGGTAAAACCGTTTGAACCAGAATTTGCCGGTAAATTAAATTTTTATGTAAATGCGGTAAATGAGTTGATTCGCAGAGATGGAGATAATCCATCCATCGGACTTTTGATCTGCAAAGATATGGATCGAACTGAAGTGCAAATGGCGTTTGAGGGAATTACGACACCTATGGGTGTTGCCACCTATGACAATGTAAAAATCAAAGAGATCCAGGAACATTTGCCAACCGCTGAACAAATTAGGCAACAGATCGAGATCGCGGAGGAAGAGTTTAGATTGAATATGCAAAAGAAAACGAACGAAACAAACCATGAATCGTAAAATGATTCTGATTGATAGTTTAAAAATAATTATATGTTAAAGCACAAAGCCGCGGTTCTTTTCCCGGACGCGAAAGGCATAACTGAGAAAAGAACCGCGGCTCTGGCGTTTATATGCGAAC
>CANQFM010000025.1 GCA_947598825.1 uncultured Eisenbergiella sp.
CGGCCCGGCTTACGGCTTGTCTATTGACACGCTTTGCGTCTGTGCGTAAAATGGAATCAGAATAATTTTGGGGGGAATGGGGTCTGTGGAGCATATGCCGAAAGATGTGATGAAGGAACAGGGGAAAAGGATGTTTTTGGCGGTCTGCGGCGCCGCGATCTACGCCTTTGGCGTAAATCTGTTCGTAGTGCCCGCGGCGCTTTACAGCGGCGGGCTGATGGGCGCGTCCCAGGTGATCCGTACTCTGCTGGTGCGTTTTTTTGATCTTTCTCTGGAGGGGTTTGATATTGCCGGCCTGATCTATTACGCGGTCAATATCCCGATCCTGATTTTGGCGATGAAGAACATCAGCAAGCAGTTTTTTATCAAGACGATCATCTGTGTGACGATGCAGACGGTATTTCTGTCGCTGATCCCGATTCCGGCCCAGCCCCTTCTGCCCAACGATGTGCTGGCTTCCAGCGTGATCGGCGGCCTGATCTGCGGTTACGGCATGGGGCTTGCGCTGCGTATGGGCGGTTCTTTGGGCGGCACCGATATCATCGGGATGCTGCTGATCAAATGGAAAAAGGATATCAGCGTGGGCCGGGTGAGCCTGGCCGTCAACGCGGTGTTGTATACAGTCTGCCTGTTTCTGTTCGATGTGAGTACGGTGATCTATTCGCTGATCTATGCGGCGGTCAGCTCCCTGGCCGTGGATCATGGACATTCCCAGAACATCAATGTGCAGGTACAGATCATCACCAAGCGGGATAACCGGGAATTGGAGCAGGAGATCTTCCAGAAGATGAACCGGGGCATCACCCGGCTGGACAGCACGGGCGCCTATACCAACGAGAAATCGAATATTCTGTTTATTCTGATTTCGAAATACGAAGTGGCGCAGCTTCGCCAGATCGTTTTAAAATACGATCCCCAGGCGTTCATCGTGATGAACGAGGGCGTTACGGTAGTGGGACATTATCTGAAGAAGCTATAGGAAACGTCAGATCTGCTGTTTTTTGCATGATAAGGGGGCTGCCGCTTTGCGGCAGCCCTTTATGCTTTTGCCCCGGTTTTCGGTTCGCAGGTCAGATGCATACCCAGCTTTTTGAACATACGCTCGTCCACGGAGGAGAGCAGCACAGTGGAATGGACCTCGCAGCCCTTTAACAGCGGCAGGGCCGCCAGGGCCCTCGCGGCCTGTTCGTCGGAGGCGGCGCTGATGGAAAGAGCGATCAGGATCTCGTCCGTATGCAGCCGCGGGTTGACGCTGCCCAGATAGCCGGTCTTTAAAGTCTGGATGGGACGGATCGCGTCCGGAGAGACCAGATGCACTTCGTGACCGATGCCGGCCAGGATCTTTAAGGCGTTTAACAGACAGGCGGAGGCGGCGCCCAACAGGGCCGAAGTTTTGCCTGTGACCAGGGTGCCGTCCGGCAGTTCGATGGCCAGCGCCGGAGCGCCCGTGGCCTTTTCCCTGTCGATGGCGGCGGCGATCACTCTGCGGTCGTCCACCGTAATGCCGGCCTGTTTCATCAAAAGCTGCAGTTTATACAAAACGGACTGGGAACTGTTGCCGCGCTTTAAGTCGCAGAGACAGGTGTAATATCTGCGGATGATCTCCTGCCGAGAGGCTTCCCGGCATACTTCATCGTCCAGGATACAGTTGCCCGCCATATTGACGCCCATATCGGTGGGGGATTTATAGGGGCTTTCCCCAAGGATCTGTTCAAAGATGGCGTTCAGGACGGGAAAGATCTCCACGTCCCGGTTATAGTTGACCGTCGTGACGCCATAGGCTTCCAGATGGAAGGGATCGATCATGTTCACGTCGTTTAGATCCGCCGTGGCCGCCTCATAGGCCAGGTTTACGGGATGCTTTAACGGCAGGTTCCAGATCGGGAAGGTCTCAAACTTCGCGTAGCCCGCGTTGACGCCCCGTTTGTGTTCATGATAGAGCTGGGAAAGGCAGGTGGCCATTTTGCCGCTGCCCGGACCGGGAGCCGTCACCACTACCAGCGGGCGGGTCGTCTCGATGTAATCGTTCTTGCCGTACCCCTCTTCGCTGACGATATGCTCTACGTTGGTGGGATAGCCTTCAATGATATAATGGAGATAGCAGCGCATCCCCAGGTTTTCCAGCCTTTTTTTGAAAAGGTCGGCGGCGGGCTGGCCCGCATACTGCGTGATAACGACGCTGCCTACCATCAGGCCGATGCTGCGGAAGGCGTCGGCGAGGCGCAGGACTTCCTGATCGTAGGTCAGTCCGAGGTCGTGGCGCGTCTTGTTGCTCTCCAGCGCCCCTGCGCCGATGGCGATGACGATCTCCGCCTGGTCCTTAAGCTGCAGGAGCATTTTCAGTTTGCTGTCCGGATGGAAACCGGGCAGGACGCGGGAAGCGTGGAAATCATCGAACAGTTTGCCGCCGAATTCCAGATACAGCTTGTTGCCGAACATCGAGATCCGCTCCCGGATGTGTTCGGATTGCATCTGAAGGTATTTTTGATTGTCAAATCCTATGTTCATAGACGATGGAAACTCCTTGCGCAGAATAAGGGTGGAAAACAAAAAACGACAGGTTACAGTTCATTATATAACGCGCATATTGTAAAAATCCAGTTTTTTCTTGCTTTTTTTGGGAATTCTTTCATCGGTTGGACACAATAAATTCGCAGTTTCACTATTGATTTATCTTCCGCAAATGTCTATAATAAATTGATAATTGTGGAATCCTATCTGTCGTAAACAAGAAAGGCTTATTCAATATGGATAATAACAATATGAATTCATTTAATCAGGGGCCCGGCAGCGGTCAGGGCGGTCCGGGCAACGGCCAGGGCGGCCCGGGAGGTCCGAACGGTGGTCAGGATCCCAAGCGGACAAGCCTGATCCTGCTGGCCATCGCAGCGGTGGTCACGCTGCTTTGCGTGAGTTTTTTCATGCGCATGGTCAACAACGCCACCAACCAGGAGATCACCTACGATCAGTTCCGGCAGATGGTGGAGGATCGCGAAGTCGCGGAAGTGACGTGGGATGAGGATCAGATTTATATTAAGCCCAAAGAGGAAGGCCCTGAGATCAACGGGCGCCGTTTGATCGGATATGCTCCCCGGATCACTTACTATACCGGGAATGCGGATCCGGAAGGCCTGGAGGCATATCTGTATGAGAACAGCGTCAAGGGCGGCGTGAAGGACGGCATTGAGAGCTATTCCAAGACGGTGCCGGACAGCTCCAGTTTCCTGATCACGATGCTGCTGACCTACATTGTGCCGATCGCGCTGATGTGGGTGCTTCTGAGCTTTCTGTTCAGGCGGATGGGCGGCCCCGGCGGCCCTATGGGCGTCGGCAAGAGCAACGCCAAGGTCTATGTGCAGAAGGAGACCGGCGTCACTTTTAAGGATGTGGCGGGCGAAGACGAGGCGAAAGAGTCTTTGCAGGAGGTTGTGGACTTTTTGCACAATCCGCAGAAATATGTGAAGATCGGCGCGAAGCTTCCCAAGGGGGCGCTTCTGGTGGGCCCTCCCGGAACCGGTAAGACATTGCTGGCCAGGGCCGTGGCGGGGGAAGCAAAGGTACCCTTTTTCTCCCTGACGGGTTCCGACTTTATTGAACTCTATGTGGGCGTCGGCGCCTCCCGCGTGCGGGATCTGTTCAAAGAAGCGACGAAGAACGCGCCCTGTATTATTTTTATCGATGAGATCGATGCCATCGGCCGGAGCCGCGATTCCAAATACGGCGGCGGCAACGAGGAACGGGAGCAGACGTTAAACCAGTTGCTTTCCGAGATGGACGGTTTTGATACCTCCAAGGGGATCCTGGTGATCGGGGCTACGAACCGGCCGGAGATTTTGGATAAAGCGCTGCTGCGCCCGGGACGTTTCGATAGGCGCATCATCGTGGACAAGCCCGACTTAAAAGGGCGTGTGGAGATCTTAAAGGTACACGCCAAAGATGTGAAGATGGACGAAACGGTGGACTTCGACGCCATCGCGCTGGCGACCAGCGGCGCCGTGGGTTCCGATCTGGCCAATATGATCAACGAAGCGGCCATTAACGCGGTCAAGGAGGGCAGGGAATACGTCTGCCAGAAGGATCTGTTTGAGGCCGTGGAACAGGTTTTGGTCGGCAAGGAGAAAAAAGACCGTATCATGAGCGCGGAGGAACGGCGCATCGTGTCCTATCATGAGGTGGGACATGCGCTGGTGGCGGCGCTGCAGAAAAATTCCGAACCCGTCCAGAAGATCACCATTGTGCCCCGGACGATGGGCGCGCTGGGCTATGTCATGCATGTGCCGGAGGAAGAAAAGTTTTTAAATACCCAGGCGGAGCTGCACGATATGCTGGTGGGGTATCTGGGAGGACGCGCGGCGGAAGAGATCGTGTTTGATACGGTCACTACCGGGGCGGCCAACGATATCGAGCAGGCCACGAACCTGGCCCGCTCCATGGTGACGCGTTTCGGCATGAGCAAGAAGTTCGGCCTCATCGGCCTGGAATCCATCGAAAGCCAATATCTGGAAGGACGCAGCGTACTCAACTGCTCCGATGTGACTGCGGCGCAGATCGATCAGGAGGTCATGAAGATCCTGAAGGATTGTTACGAAGAGGCGTTGGCCCTTTTGTCCGAAAACCGCGAGGTGATGGATAAGCTGGCGTCATTTTTGATCGAGAAAGAGACGATCACCGGCAGGGAGTTTATGAAGATTTATCGTGAGATCAAGGGGCTGCCGGAGCCGCCGGAGAAGGAACCGGAGCAGACAGCGCCGACGCAGGGCAGCGTACCCGCTAAAGGACAGGGCGGCGAGTCAAAACCGGATAACGCGCCTCGGCAGGACAACGGGCCGAAACCGGATAGCGCGCCCCGGCAGGACGGCGGGCCGAAGCTGGATAACGCGCCCCGGCAGGACGGCACAGCCGGAAACGGAAGTGTGATGGACGATATCCTGGCCTACCTGAAGAAGTCCGAGCAGCAGGAAGAACCGCAGCAGCCCGAACAACAGCCCTGGGTTCCGCCGACACCCGGGCCGGAGGCGCAGGACACGCGCCCCGTAGGGCGGTTTTCCGGCGCCCACAGGCAGGACGACGAAAAATGATCTTTTTAGAGAATGGCTCCTCAGACCGGGGAGCCATTCCCGGTTCAGCCCGCAGACCGGCCTGCGTCAAAGCGGGGCCGGCCGGGCGCGACGGGAGAAGCCATGTTTAATTTTGAAGAGGAATTAAAAAAACTGCCGGCCCGGCCCGGCGTTTATATCATGCACGACGCCCAGGATAATATCATTTATGTGGGAAAGGCCGTCAGTTTAAAAAACCGGGTGCGCTCCTATTTCCGGGAAAGTACGGTCAAAAGTCCCAAGATCGAAAAGATGGTCAGCCTGATCGCGCGCTTTGAATATATCGTGACGGATTCCGAACTGGAAGCGCTGGTGCTGGAGAACAATCTGATCAAGGAACACAACCCCAAATACAACACGATGCTCAAGGACGACAAGACCTATCCTTACATCAAAGTCACAGTGGGGGAGCCTTTTCCGAGGGTGCAGTTTTCCCGCCTGATGAAAAAGGACAGATCCCGTTATTTCGGGCCCTTCACTTCCGCCGCCGCCGTCAAGGACACCATTGAACTGTTAAACCGTTTGTTTCAGCTTCGGACCTGCAACCGTATACTGCCGCGGGATATCGGCCTGGAGCGCCCCTGTCTGAACTATCATATCGGACAGTGTCTCGCCCCCTGTCAGGAATACATTACGAAGGAAGAGTACAGGAAGAACGTGGACAAAGCGCTGTCCTTTTTAAACGGCAACTACGGGATGATCCTGGATGAGCTGAAGAGTAAGATGGAGAAGGCTTCGGAGGAATTGAATTTCGAAGAGGCGATCCGGTATCGGGATCTGTATAACAGCGTCAGGGCGGTCTCCCAGAAGCAGAAGATCACGGACAGCGACGGCGAGGACAAGGACATCATCGCGCTGGATAAAGACGGCGGGGAGGCTGTGGTGCAGGTGTTCTTTGTGCGCGGCGGCAAGCTCATCGGACGGGAACATTTTTACATGACACGGGTGGAGGACTGCGATAAGCCCCAGATCCTGCTGGATTTTGTCAAGCAGTTCTACGCGGGGACGCCTTTTGTGCCCAGGGAGCTGATCCTGCAGAAAGAGATCGAAGAGATCCCGGTGCTGGAAGAATGGCTCACGGCCAGGCGGGGAGGCCGCGTATATATCCGTGTGCCCAAAAAGGGGCAGAAGGAAAAGCTGGTGGAACTGGCGGAAAAGAACGCCCGCATGGTGCTGGAGAAGGACCGGGAACGCATCAAACGGGAAGAGGCCAGGACGGTGGGCGCCGTGCGTCAGATCGCGCAGCTTTTGGATCTTCCGGTGCTGGATCGGATGGAAGCGTTTGACATTTCCAATATCAGCGGTTTTGAAAATGTGGGCTCCATGGTGGTCTATGAAAAGGGAAAGCCCAAGCGCAGCGATTACCGGAAATTTCGGATCCGCACGGTGGCGGGGCCGGACGACTACGCCTGCATGAAAGAGGTGCTGACCCGGCGCTTTACCCATGGACTGGAGGAGGCGCGGGAAATGGAAGAAAAGCAACTGGGGAAGGCTTTCAACAGCTTTACCAGATTCCCGGACCTTCTGCTGATGGACGGCGGCAGGGGACAGGTGAACGTTGCCCTGCAGGTGCTGGAGGAGTTAAAGCTTTCCATTCCGGTCTGCGGTATGGTAAAGGACGATAACCACAGGACGCGGGGGCTGTATTATCATAACGTGGAGATCCCTATCGACAGGGCGTCCGAGGGATTTAAGCTGATCACCCGCATACAGGACGAAGCGCACCGGTTTGCCATCGAGTATCACCGTTCGCTGCGTTCCAAAGAGCAGGTAAAGAGCGTGCTGGACGAAATACCGGGGGTCGGCCCGGCCAGGCGCAAGGCGCTGATGCGCAGCTTCCCCTCCATCGACGAACTGAAAAACGCGACGGCGGCCCAGATCGGCGAGAGGGCGGACATACCGCTTTATGTGGCGCAGGAGATCTTTGATTTTTTCCATAAGGACGAGGAAGCCGCTTTATAAAACGGGTAAAAAATTCCGGGAGTTGTCCCGGCCCCGAATATATGATAAGATAATACAAATAAACGGTCAAAGCAGAGAGAAGAGGGGAGACACATATGGCGAGCATCAGTCTGACAAGGATCATCGAGAAGATGAAGCTGGAAAATCTCACGCCGGAGATCGAAGTGAAGGGGATCAAGATCACGCAGCCGGACATCAACCGGCCGGCGCTGCAGATGGCGGGATATTTCGAGCATTTTGAAGCCACCCGTCTACAGATCATCGGATTTGTGGAATATTCCTATATCGGCAGCCTGCCGGAAGAAAAGGAACGGGATGTGCTGGAAAAGCTGCTTTCCTATCCGATCCCGTGCCTGGTATTCTGCCGTGAACTGCATCCGGATGAGTTATTCCGCCAGATCGCCATTGAAAAGGGCGTCCCGCTGCTGATGACCCGTAAGGCCACCAGCACTTTTACCGCGGAGATCATCCGCTGGCTGAACGTCAAGCTGGCCCCCTGTATTTCCGTACATGGCGTTCTGGTGGACGTCTATGGGGAAGGCGTCCTGATCACAGGAGAGAGCGGCATCGGGAAATCGGAAGCCGCGCTGGAGCTGATCAAGAGAGGACACCGGCTGGTGACCGACGACGTGGTGGAGATCCGCAAGGTGAGCGAGGATACGCTGGTGGGAAGCGCGCCGGATATCACCAAGCATTTTATTGAGCTGCGGGGAATCGGCATCATCGATGTCAAGGCGCTTTTCGGCGCGTCCAGCGTTAAGGAAACGCAGAATATCGATATGGTCATCCAGTTGGAGGACTGGGATAAAGAGAAGGAGTACGACAGGCTGGGTCTGGAAGAGGAATACACCGAATATCTGGGCAACAAGGTGGTCTGCCACAATATCCCGATCCGGCCCGGCAGGAATCTGGCCATTATCTGTGAATCGGCGGCAGTCAACCACCGCCAGAAGAAGATGGGCTATAACGCGGCGCAGGAATTGTATACGAGAGTGCAGAATTCCCTGGCGCGCAGGAGAGAAGAGGATTACGAAGAGGAGGGGATCTGAGATGAACGATAAATACTGCTTTGGAGTGGATGTGGGCGGAACCACAGTAAAGCTGGGCGTTTTCAATACGGACGGGGACCTGCTGGAGAAATGGGAGATCCCTACCGTCACGGAGGATGGCGGGAAGAAGATCCTGCCGGATATCGCCAGGAGTATTCTGGCAAAGATGGACGAGCGGGAAATGGAGCGGGACGAAGTCGCAGGCGTCGGTATCGGAGCGCCCGGGCCGGTCGACTCGGAAGGGACGATCTACGGCGCGGTAAACCTGGGCTGGCAGACGTTCAGCCTGAAAAAAGAACTGCAGATCCTTTTAAACCTTCCCGTGGAGGCCGGAAACGACGCCAATGTGGCGGCGCTGGGCGAAATGTGGCAGGGCGGCGCCCGGGGATATGACAACGTTGTCCTGGTGACGCTGGGGACGGGCGTTGGCGGCGGTATCATCACGGGAGGGAAGATCCTTCCCGGGGCCACCGGTTCAGGCGGCGAGATCGGGCATTTCCATATCAACGATGAGGAAACGATCCCCTGCAACTGCGGGAATAAAGGCTGCCTGGAGCAGTATGTTTCCGCTACCGGCATCGTCCGGCTGGCGAAGGAAAAGCTGGCCCATCAGTCCAGGCCCAGCACGCTGGAGCGCATCCCGCTTTCGGAGCTGAGCGCCAAGGATGTGTGGGACGCCGTGAAAGCAGGCGATCCGCTGGCCATGGAGGTGGCGGAAGATTTCGGCTGGTATCTGGGCAAAGCCCTGGCCGGCGTGGCCTGTGTGGTAAACCCTGAGGTCTTCGTGATCGGCGGCGGCGTATCCAGGGCCGGCGATATCATTATCGATCTCGTCCAGAAAAATTATAAAAAATACGCGTTCCACGGCTGCCGGGGCGCTTTGTTCACCTTGGCCGAACTGGGAAATGACGCCGGGATCTACGGCGCCGCCCGGCTGGTATTGGATTAGGAAGGAACAGGATTGCCCAAAGAAGCATAATCCGGCGTCTATCCGCATAGGATAAGAAAGGCCGGACGACAGACGGGCAGCAAAGGGGCAAAGTAAGCGTGAGCAGAGCGTTGGAGGAATATTTAAAGACGGTTTTGCCGGAGGGACACATCCGGATGAATGAGCCGATGGACAGACATACGACGTTTTGTGTCGGCGGTTCGGCGGCGTGTCTGGCGACGGTAGATACGACAGCGCAGCTACAGTTGGTCCTCTCCTATCTGCAGCGGACGGGATGGGAATATTTTCTCCTGGGAAACGGGAGCAACCTGTTAGTAGGCGACCGGGGATACCGCGGCGTGGTCATTCGTCTGGGCGACGGTTTCAGGAGCGTGCGGACAGAGGGAGAGAGGATCATGGCCGGCGCAGGCGCGCCCCTTGCTTCTGTCGCAAATGCGGCCTGGGAGGCCGGACTGACGGGGATGGAATTTGCCGCCGGGATTCCGGGGACTTTGGGCGGCGCCCTGCGGATGAACGCGGGAGCCTATGGCGGAGAAATGGCCCAGGTGGTGGAATCCGTAAGGGTCATGGCGCAGGACGGGGAGATTTTGACGCTGTGCAATGCGGATATGGAGTTTGGATACCGCACCAGCGCCATCAAGGACAGATCCTATGTAGTGCTGCAGGCTGTGCTGAAGCTGTCGGCGGGCCGGCAGGAGGAGATCGGAGAGAGAATGAAAGAGCTTTCCCGCCGGCGCAGGGAAAAGCAGCCCTTGGAATTTCCCAGCGCGGGGAGCGTCTTTAAGCGGCCCGAAGGTTATTTTACGGGGAAGCTCATCATGGATGCGGGGCTTGCAGGGAAAAGCTGCGGGGGCGCGCGGATCTCGGAAAAGCACTGCGGCTTTATCGTCAATGCGGATCACGCGACGGCGGCGGATATCGCCGAACTGATCGGGGAAACGGTCAGGACGGTCCGGGATAAATTCGGGGTCACCCTGGAGACGGAAGTGATCCTGCTAGGGGATTTTTAGGTTCAAAAGAAAAAGAGAGGTGCCTATGAGGTTCGTGGTCGTGACCGGCATGAGCGGGGGCGGGAAAAGCACAGCCATGCGCATGCTGGAGGATATGGGGTTTTACTGCGTGGACAATCTGCCTGTGATGCTGATCGAGAAGTTCATGGAGCTGTTATCCGAACCGAACACGGAGATCGAGAAAGCGGCGGTGGGGATCGATGTGCGCACCGACCAGTCCTTTGCCCAGGCGGAGAGGATCCTGCAGACGCTGCGCCAGAACGGTATGGCTTTTGAGGTCCTTTTTATGGATGCGTCCGACAGCGCGCTGCTGAAACGGTACAAAGAGAGCAGGCGCATGCATCCGCTGTGTACGCCGGACAAGCCCAGGATCGAGGACGGAATCGCCAGGGAGCGCGAGGTCCTAAAACAGATCGAGCAGGACGCCGATTATGTGATCGATACCTCCAAGCTGCTCACCAGGGAACTGAAGGAGGAGCTGGATCGTATATTTATAAAAAATGAGGCCTATGACAGCCTCATCGTCAATATTCTTTCCTTTGGCTTCAAACACGGGATCCCCGGAGATGCGGATCTGGTCTTTGACGTCCGCTTCCTGCCCAATCCCTTCTATATCGATGAACTGAAATATCTTACCGGCAATGATAAGGGCGTGCAGGACTATGTGATGTCCTTTCCGGAAGCTTCGGCGTTTCTGGATAAACTCACGGATATGCTGCTGTTTTTGATCCCGAATTATATCAAGGAAGGAAAATATCAGTTGGTGATCGCCATCGGCTGTACGGGTGGCAGACACAGGAGCGTGACGCTGGCCAATGGGCTTTACGGAAGGCTGAGGAGAGAAAACGCGGGGTTTGGCGTGACGATCAGCCACAGGGATATCTAATATGTCGTTTTCATCCGGAGTGAAACAGGAATTATATAGACACATCGGCACACAGCGCCACTGCCAGGTTGCGGAGCTTGCCGCCATCCTGCACTTTTGCGGCTGCCTGGGGCAGCCGGATGTAGGCTATTTTTTACAAATCAGGTCTGAAAACGGGTTAGTTGTCAGAAAAAGCTTTACATTATTGCAGAAAGCGTTTAAGATGAGTGAAGGAGTTGAAGTCTGCAAAGCGGGTTCCGGCGGATATGCGCTGCGGGTCCGGGATGGGGATCTGGCAGGGAAGATCCTGCGGGATACCGGGCTGCTGCGGACGGACGGAAGTTTTTGGCAGGACTTTTCCGAGGCGCCGATAGCGGATGCCGTTGTGCAAGACGTCTGCTGCAAGCGGGCTTTCATACGGGGAGCGTTCCTTTCGGCGGGGTCCGTCAGCGATCCTCAAAAAGGGTATCATCTGGAGATCGTGTGCAGCCGGATGGAACAGGCCAGTCAGCTTCAAGCCCTGCTTTCGGAGTTTGAGATAGAGGCGCGGATCGTAACCAGGAAGAAATATTACGTCGTCTATCTTAAAGAAGGAGCCGGGATAGCGGATCTTCTGAATGTGGCGGAGGCGCATGTGGCGCTGATGGATTTTGAAAATTCCAGGGTCGTCAGGGATGTGCGCAACACCGTGAACCGCAGGGTGAACTGCGAGACCGCCAATATTACCAAAACTGTGACGGCGGCGTCGCGGCAGGTGGAGGATATCCTCCTGCTGGAGGAAAAATACGGTCTGGAAAGGCTGTCGGCCGGACTGCGGCAGATGGCGCAGGTGCGGCTGGAATATCCCGATGCGCCGCTGAAAGAGCTGGGAGGCTATCTGGATCCTCCCGTGGGCAAATCGGGTGTGAACCATCGTTTGAGGAAATTGAGTGAGTTGGCTGATCGTATCAGGGAATGATAAGGAGGAAAATTGATGAAAAAAAAGGCGGTGACGATCAATCTGGAACAGGGACTGGAAGCCAGACCGGTGGCTATGCTCGTCCAGGTTGCCAGCAGACACAGCAGTTCCGTGTATCTGGAAATGGAAGGCAAGAAGGTAAATGCCAAGAGCATCATGGGAATGATGAGCCTTGGGCTTGACACCGGGGAAATGGTGACGGTGATCGCGGACGGACCCGACGAAGACGCGGCAGTCGCCGATATAACGGATTATCTTTGCAGGAAAAACTGAGAACGGACAGCAAATGAGGGGAGGCATATGTAAATATGTCTCTTTTGCGTTAAGGGAAGATCATGACGGAAAAAAAGCTTCTTTTTATTTATAATCCCAAGGCCGGGAAGGGGCAGATCCGGCAGCATTTGCTGGATATCATCGACATTTTTACGAAAGCTTCCTATGAGGTCACGGCATGTCCGACCCAGTGCGCGGGGGAGGCCGTGGAGCTGGCGGCCCAAAAGGCGGATGCGTATGATCTGGTAGTTTGCAGCGGCGGGGACGGCACGCTGGACGAGGTGGTGAACGGCCTGCTCAAAGCCACCCGGCAGCGCGTCATCGGCTATGTGCCGGCCGGCAGCACCAACGATTTCGCCAACAGCCTTTGCCTGCCGAAAAATATGGGCCTGGCGGCGCAGGCCGCGGTGGGCGGCAGACGGTTTTTCTGCGACGTGGGCATATTTAACGGGAAGGCGTTTGTTTATATTGCGGCGTTTGGGCTTTTTACCGAGGTATCCTATGAAACGCCCCAGGAGTTCAAAAACGTGTTGGGCCATATGGCGTACATTCTGGAGGGCGTGAAAAAACTGACGGCGATCCGATCCTATCATCTGAGGATCACGGCGCAGGAAACGGTGATCGAGGACGATTTTCTTTACGGGATGGTGACCAATTCCACGTCCGTAGGCGGATTTAAAGGGATCACGGGGAAATTTGTGGATTTAAGCGACGGCATGTTTGAAGTGACGCTGGTGAAGCGGCCCAGGAATTTGGACGAACTCAACCGGATCCTGACGGCGCTGACCCAGCAGGATGTCAATACCGATCAGATGTATTGCTTTAAAACGGATCGCCTGAAAATAGAATCCGATGAGGAGATCGCCTGGACGCTGGACGGGGAGTTCGGCGGAAGGCATACGGAAACGGTGATCGAAAACCGGCGCCGGGAGCTTTGTATCATGGTTCCCGAGGCGGCTGAACCGTGACATGAAAAAAATATATTTGCCATATTTCCTTTTTTTTGAAAATGGAGTATAATGTTTGCGGTTGGACATCATTATATGATACGGAGGTAATGCATATGTTAGTATCTGCTGCTGAAATGCTGAAAAAAGCGAAGGCTGGCCACTATGCCGTAGGCCAGTTCAACATCAATAACCTGGAGTGGACGAAGGCGATCCTGCAGACTGCGCAGGAGCTGAATTCTCCCGTTATCCTGGGCGTGTCCGAAGGCGCCGGCAAGTATATGTGCGGCTATAAGACGGTCGTGGGTATGGTCAACGGTATGCTGGAGGAGATGAAGATCACCGTTCCGGTTGCCCTGCATCTGGATCATGGCTCCTATGAACACTGCTACAAGTGCCTGGACGCCGGCTTTTCATCCATCATGTTCGATGGTTCCCATTATCCCATCGAAGAGAACGTCGCCAAGACCACTGAGCTGGTTGCGGCCGCTCATGCCAAGGGCGTTTCCATCGAAGCGGAAGTGGGCGCGATTGGCGGCGAAGAGGACGGCGTGATCGGCATGGGCGAGTGCGCGGATCCCGACGAGTGCAAGAAGATCGCGGATCTGGGCGTTGATTTCCTGGCTGCGGGCATCGGCAATATCCATGGCAAATATCCCGCCAACTGGAAGGGACTTTCCTTTGAGACTCTGGACGCTGTTCAGCAGAAGACCGGCGATATGCCTTTGGTTCTGCACGGCGGTACCGGTATTCCTGCCGACATGATCCGGAAGGCCATTTCCCTGGGCGTTGCGAAGATCAACGTCAACACCGAGTGCCAGCTCGCTTTCACCGCAGCGACGAGAGAGTACATCGAGGCGGGCAAGGATCAGCAGGGCAAGGGCTACGATCCCCGCAAGGTGCTGGCTCCCGGCTTTGAGGCTATCAAGGCTACCGTGAAAGAGAAGATGGAACTGTTCGGTTCCGTTGGGAAAGCCTGATCTTTTGGCAAAAGAGAATAGGAAATACAGGACGGCCCGGGCGTGCGATCGCCCGGGCCGTTTTTTGCGATGCGCCCGGCGGCGCGCGTCTGCCTGCGTGTTATTTTCCCGCGGACCGTCACATAAGATGAAACAGGATCTTGCAGAATGGAGAGAAACGCAATGCAGCAATTTATCCTATCGGTCATGGACCGCTTCGGCTATCTGGGGATCTGCTTTCTGATCCTGCTGGAAAATCTCTTTCCGCCGATCCCGTCGGAGATCATCCTTCCTTTCAGCGGTTTCATGACCACATATACCAGGATGAAGGTCTGGGGCGTCGTTTTTTTCTCCACGGTCGGCTCCACCGCCGGGGCATTTTTGCTCTACTGGCTGGGGAGCCTGCTTCGGGCCGACAGGCTGTGCCGTTTTTGGGACGGGAGGCTGGGCCGTTTGCTGGGATTTCGGAAAGAAAATGTGGAACGGGCCATGAACTGGTTTGAAAGGCGGGGAAGAAAGGCCGTGCTGTTCGGACGCTGCGTGCCCATCGTGCGCAGCCTCGTGTCCATCCCGGCGGGGATGGCCGGCGTCAGGCTGCCGGTCTTTTTCGTTTATACGGTGATCGGCAGCGCCGTGTGGAATTTCCTTCTGGTATCCCTGGGCGCGCTTCTGGGCGCATCCTGGGAAGCGGCCAGCCAATGGCTGGGCAGGTATTCCCTCTGCGCGAAGGCGGCGATGTGGACCCTGGTCGCGGTATTTTTGATCAAAATAGCGTGGGAAAGGAAAAGAGCCGGACGGAAATAGAAAAGAAAGCCCCTAAAAAGGGAGGATGCCAGGCAACCCGCCGTTGCCTGGCAATTTATTATGAAAAAGCTATTTAAGTTTAGAAATCGTCTCTTTCTTTATGGATTCAGTATAGGAAATGAAAGTAACGAAAGGATGATGATGAAAAAAACTTTCCGTTAAAGAAATATGAACAAAAAATGAACGCCCAAAACCCCACCGAAGGTGAAATTTTGAGCGTTTAAAGACATTTTTTGCCTGTAAAAACAGGATCAGTCCTGTTTACCGTCCTTTTTACGGTTCCGATACCGCGTCAGCGCGTTCTGGATCCGGTCGTTGGGATCGATGAGGTCGCTGATGGAAACGTCGTGGTTTAAGGTGTCGATCAGATAGGCGATGTATTTGCTCAGATCGCAGTTGACGTACCATTCGCGGCTCAGCAGCGCGGGTGTCTGATAGATCAGATTGGTGGTCAGCACGCGGTCGATGTCGCCGTTGGCGTAGGCTTGATCGAACTTGTCCACCCCGTTTGTGAACAGGCCGAAGGTGGCGCAGATGAAGATCTTGCGCGCCCCTCTTCCCTTTAAGGCGCGGGCGACTTCCAGGGCGCTGTCCCCGGAGGAGATCATGTCGTCGATGATGACCATGTCCTTGTTTTTCACGCTGGTGCCCAGAAATTCGTGGGCAACGATGGGATTGCGGCCGTTGACGATCCGGGTATAGTCCCTCCGCTTATAAAACATGCCCATATCGAGGCCCAGCACGTTGGCGATATAGATCGCCCGGCTCATGCCGCCTTCGTCGGGGCTGATGACCATCATGTGGTCGGAATCGATCTGCAGGTCGGGCTCGGCGTTCAGCAGATTTTTGATGAACTGATAGGCGGGCTGTACCGTCTCGAAGCCGTGCAGGGGAATGGAATTTTGCACCCGGGGATCGTGGGCGTCAAAGGTGATGATATTGTCCACGCCCATTTTTACAAGCTCCTGGAGCGCGATGGCGCAGTCCAGGGATTCTCTGGAGGAGCGCTTGTGCTGTCTGCTCTCGTAGAGATAAGGCATGATGACCGTGATCCGGCGGGCTTTGCCTCCCACGGCGGCGATAATGCGCTTTAGATCCTGATAGTGGTCGTCCGGGGACATATGATTGACCTGCCCGCAGAGGGAATAGGTCTGGCTGTAGTTCGTAACGTCCACCAGAAGATACAGATCCATGCCCCGCACGGATTCCAGTATTTCGCCTTTGCCCTCGCCGGAGCCGAAACGCGGCACGCGGCTCTTTAAGATATAGCTGTTCCTTTGATAGCCGGAAAAGGCCAGTGTGGTTTTATGCTGGCTTTCCCGTTCCGTCCTCCATTTTTCCAGGTAAGCATCAATTTTTTCGGCCATGGATTCGCAGCCTCTGAGAGGGATGATCCCCAGGGAACCGACGGGGATCGTCTCTAAGTCCCGGGTCTCTTCGCGGACAGTCATTCAAAAATCCTCGCTTTCTTAATTGGCAGTTATTTAGTTTTGAGAAGCGTTTTTCTTCACCTTTTTACACATGCGGATATCCGGCCCGGTCAGCTTGCAGAACTCAAAGCTGCTGGTGATCCGGGAAAAGATCCGGTCCTGATATCTGTTCCGGCAATCTTCCAGAGAAAGATTCGTGGAGATGATCATCGGCTTTTTGCGCAGCAGGCGTTCGTTGATGCAGGTAAAAAAGTGGGAAAGCGTGAGCGCCGTCGCGATCTCGGTGCCGAGATCATCTATGATCAGAAGGTCGCACTGAAAAAGGTCGCTGTAAAGAGCGGACATCTCTTCCTGGTTCTGGAACCGGAAAGCGTTCCGGGAAAGCATATCAAAGAGGCCGGCCGCGCTGAAATAGATCACGGAGCAGCCCATATCCAGACATTCCCGGGCAATACAGTTGGAAAGAAATGTCTTGCCCGTCCCCACTGTACCATAAAAGAACAGGTTTTGGTAGATGGTTTTGAAATTTGAAGAAAAATTTTTGCATTTTTCCACGATCTGCCGGTAATGGGACAACGCCTCGCCCTCAAACCACTCGTAGGACAGCGAAGCGAAATTCTCCTGTTCCAGCACCTGACGGAGATTGGATTGTTCGTAGAGCAGAGCGATCTCCGCCTGACGGAAGCAATGGCACTTCTGCCCGTCGATATAGCCGGTGTCGCCACAGTCGGGACAGTCGTAGACCGGCTGTAGAAAATCCTCCGGGTAGCCGTTCTGCCGCAAAAGCTTTGCCCTGTCGTCTGCCAGACGGGAAAGGCGGTCCCGCAGCTCTTCCAGAGCGCCGTCGTCCCCGGCCAGCATCTTCTTGCCCTGGGCGACGGAGTACGCCGCCACCGATTCGTCCAGCGCCCGATACCCGGCCACCGTATCATAAATATGATGCAGCCGTTGTTCGTGCAGGTGGCGGTTGCGCGTCTGCCGCTCTTCGTACTGGCGCATGATATGATTATACTGGGAAATTGTCAGTGCCACGTTAATTCTCCTTGAGCAGCGCCTTCTCCAACGCCTCAAAATCGTAATCGTTGTGCATGAACCGGTTGTACTCGCTGATGGAACCGGTTTTGGCAGGCTTGGCGGACTTGGCCTTCTGATAGGAGCTGTCCAGCCCGGCGATATCGGAAACGTGATGTACCCCGGCCTTGTGCCAGGCGGCGAGGATGCTGTCCGCATAGGCAAAACGGTGTTTGTCCGTGGCCAGCACGGTCCGCTCGCACGCTTCCAGGATCACATCCGTCTCAAAACCGTATTCCTCCATCCAGCGGCGGATATAGGAAACCTCGCTCTGGGTAGGCGTGCTGGTCTTTCCCAGGGCGTTCATGATGCTGTAAACGCTTTTGTCGTAGCGGGAGGAATGACGCCTGGCCTCTTCCGAGGTGGTGACGCCTGCCTGCGCCCAACTGACCGCCACCTTTTCCATGTAGCGGAAATCCTTCTTGCCGCGTTCCACGCAGTACTGCAGAAGATAGTCGATCAGCTCGTCCGAGAATTGGAGCTTATCCGAGAAAAACAGGATGGACTTCATATCGGAAGAACTCAGCGTGCGGCCCAGGTATTGCTCCGCGATATAAAAAAGCTGCGCCGTGCTTTCGCGCTTGCCAAATTCCTTCAGATCGTCCAGCGAATAAGAGGGTTTCTCATAGGGGGACAAAAGAGGAATGGCCTGGCGGGAAATGACCGCGACAGAGGAAGAGGGGTCGAACAGCGGCTTGGCCGCCGCAGGCCGTGCCTCCCCGATGCGGGAAAGATCGTTCATATGGATCTGCTGCAGGTTCCGGTCGCTGTCGTAGGACAGCGTAAGCACGCCGCACTTCTCCCAATAGCGAAGCGCCCGCAGGACGTCCTTTTCCGTGTGGTTGAAGCAGTCCGCGATCTGGCTGATACTGACGTCCCCGTGCGCCTGGAGCATACGCACGAGATAAAGATATATTTTGAGCTGCGCATCGTTGGCGTCTTTCATGTACTGGTCGATAAAAATATTGGAAATGACCGTGGCCTCCGGGCGGCAGTCATTTGTCAGCATGATCCTTCCCATAATCCGTATCCCCACTTCTCTATAGACTCGCTGTAGGGCGCGTCCCCTCACCTTTCGAGATTATAGCACAAGTGTCCGGAAAAGAAAACAGGGAATTTGCCCGAAAGCCTTGTAAACACTGGGTTTGCGGGCTTTTGTGGAAAATGTGGAAAGTGTGGAAACGGGTAAAAATCCCTTTATTTTCCCTTGTTTTTCGACAAAAAATATCCACAGGCAAAAGGGGAGATCCGAACGCCCCAGCCTGTGGATTGTGTGGACAAATTATTGCGAAAGCAGGTTTTCACCGATATTTACTACATTACCGGCTCCCATAGTTATCAACAGGTCGCCGTTGATACAATTTTTTAAAATAAATTTTTCGATCTCTTCAAATGTGTGAAAATAAAAACATTCCTTGCCGTTTTTCTGTATCAAAGCCTGAATGTCAGCGGAACTGACGCCCAGGGTGTCCGTTTCCCTGGCGGCATAAATGTCGGTAAGGATCACCTTGTCGGCAAGACAGAGGGCCTCTGCAAATTCGTGGAGAAAAGCCTTCGTGCGGGTATAGGTATGGGGCTGGAACACGCACCAGAGCGTGCGGTGCGGGATTTTCCGGGCAGTCGTTAACGTGGCGGTGACCGCCGTAGGGTGGTGCGCGTAATCGTCTACGATCGTAACGCCGTTGACCTGGCCCTTGTACTCAAAACGTCGGGTGGTACCGTGAAAAGCGGCCAGCGCTTTTTGGGCGGCCTGGGGATCTACTTCCAGCAGATCCGAAAGGGCCAGCGCGGCCAGCGCGTTCATGATGTTGTGGGCGCCGGGCACGCCCAGCGTGATGATTCCGCCGTCCTGGCCGAAACGGCGCAGGCGGAAAGTCCCGTTCGCCCTGTCGTCATAGGAAATGTCCGCCGCATGGTAATCGGCCTCAGGCTTCGTGCCGAAGGTGATGATCCGGCAGGACAGCCCTTCCGTAATTTCCCCCACCCGGTCGATATCGGCGTTGATGATGAGGGCGCCGTCTTCGGGGATCAATTGGGCGAATTTTCGAAAGGAAGCGCGGATGTCGTCGATGTCCTTAAAAAAGTCCAGGTGGTCCGCTTCTATATTGAGGATAAGGCCGACCTTTGGGAAAAAGCGCAGAAAGCTGTTGGTATATTCGCAGGCTTCCGTGACAAAAAGCCCGGATCTGCCGATACGCATATTGCCGTGGATGGATTCGAGGATACCGCCTATCGAAAGGGTGGGATCCATGCCGGCTGCCAGAAGGATCTCGGAGATCATGGAAGTGGAGGTGGTTTTGCCATGGGTACCGCTGACGGCTACCGGCATCTCATAGTTGCGCATGAGCTGCCCCAGAAATTCCGCCCTCGTCAGGACAGGGAGCTTACGGCGCAGCGCCTCGGCATATTCCGGATTGTCCGCGTGAACGGCGGCCGTATAGACCACGAGGTCGATATCGCCGGTGATGTTTTCCGCCTTCTGGGGCCGGCCGAAATGGATGCGCGCCCCCAGGCGCTCGAGGCGGTCGGTCAGCAAAGAGCGGTTCCAGTCGGAGCCGGATACCCGAAACCCCTGGGAGAGCGTAAGCTCGGCCAGGCCGGACATACTGATGCCGCCGATGCCGATGAAATAGATGTGAATGGGATGTTTAAAATCTACCTGATACATGCAAGCGTACTTCCCCTGTTTGTGATTTGTGTTCTGAAAATTTCATAAACCGAAAACTTCCTGCTATATTATACGCAAATGACCAGAAAAAACCAATAGGAAAATGAAAAAACTTAAAAATGCCCTGCGCCCCTTTTTGCCCGCTGTACTGGGAACCGTTCATTTGGCCCATCGGGCTGCAAAAAATGTCATTTTTGTAAAAAATACGCGAATTTATCACGTTAAAGTGATAGAATAGACTGGATATAATGGATAAAAAATAAATTTTTTACATAAAATTTATATATATTTTACACAACCGCGAATTATGCGTTCCTGGAAGGAAGTCAAAAAAATTATTCACTTTTACAATCAGTTGTGATATAATGTGCGCGAAGGTAATGGGTATCGCACGCGGCCAGGCGGATCGCGCAGGGCGAAGCGCGGTTTGGTTCACAATCTGCCCATTCCAGCAACAGCAATCGAGGTGATGACATGATCAGGAAAGAAATGATAGCCATGCTTCTGGCCGGAGGCCAGGGGAGCCGTCTGGGGGTGCTGACCTCCAAGGTAGCGAAGCCGGCCGTATCTTTCGGCGGGAAATACCGTATTATCGATTTCCCGCTGAGCAACTGTATCAATTCAGGCGTGGATACGGTGGGCGTTTTGACGCAGTATCAGCCGCTCAGGCTGAATACGCACATCGGGATCGGTATTCCGTGGGATTTGGACCGCAACATCGGCGGCGTGACCGTACTGCCGCCGTATGAGAAGAGCGAGAACAGCGAATGGTACACCGGGACGGCGAATGCGATCTATCAGAATATCGACTACATGGAAAGTTATCATCCTGAGTATGTTCTGATCCTTTCGGGCGACCATATCTACAAGATGGACTACGAGGTGATGCTGGAATTTCATAAGCAGAACGGATCCGAATGTACCATCGCGGTCATGCCGGTTCCCATGGAAGAGGCCAAGCGGTTCGGCATCATGATCACGGATGAGGACAAGCGTATTGTGGATTTTGAGGAGAAACCGGAGCATCCCAGGAGCAATCTGGCGTCCATGGGAATCTATATCTTCAACTGGTCTACGCTGAAGAAAGCGCTGATCGCCAAAGCGTCCCAGCCCAATCTGGACTTCGGCAAGCATGTGATCCCCTACTGCCATGAAAACGGCGCCCCCATGTACGCCTATGAGTTCAACGGCTACTGGAAGGACGTGGGCACGCTGCATTCCTACTGGGAAGCCAACATGGAGCTGATCGACATCGTTCCCGAGTTCAATCTGTACGAGGAATACTGGAAGATCTATACCAAGAGCGAGATCCTGCCGCCGCAGTACGTTGCGCCGGGCGGTATGATCGAGCGCAGCATCGTTGGCGAAGGCTCTGAGATCTACGGCGAAGTCTACAGCTCCGTCATCGGCTGCGGCGTGATCATCGGCAGAGGCACCGTAGTACGGGATTCCATCATCATGAACAACACGGTGATCGGAGACGGCTGCCAGATCGACAAGGCGATCATCGCGGAGAACGCCGTGGTGGAGAACGGGGTAAAGCTTGGAGTGGGGCCGGAAGTGCCCAACGACACCGCGCCGCATATTTACGACCACGGCCTGGTGACCATAGGGGAAAAGAGCGTGATCCCGGCCGGCGTTTCCGTGGGGAAGAATGCTGTGGTAGCGGGCGATACGCAGCCGGAGGATTATCCCAACGGGTATCTGGAGAGCGGGAAGACTTTGATCAAGGCAGGTGAGGAAAAGTGAGAGCGATCGGCATCATTTTAGCGGGCGGCAACAGCCGCAGGATGAAGGAGTTGTCCCAGAAACGGGCCATCAGCGCCATGCCGGTAGCGGGCAGTTACAGGAGCATCGATTTCGCGCTGAGCAATATGACCAATTCCCATATCCAGAGCGTAGGCGTGCTGACCCAGTATAACGCGCGCAGCTTAAACGAACATCTGAGTTCTTCCAAGTGGTGGGATTTCGGACGCAAGCAGGGCGGGCTTTCCGTATTTACCCCGGCGGTCACGGCGGACAATAACTTCTGGTACCGGGGGACTGCGGACGCGATCTATCAAAACCTGTCTTTTCTGCGCAACAGTCACGAACCGTATGTGGTCATCACTTCCGGCGACTGCGTTTACAAGATGGATTACAACAAGGTGCTGGAGTATCACATTGAGAAGAAAGCGGATGTGACCATCGTCTGCAAGGACATGCCCGAGGACTTCAATTCGGACAGGTACGGGACCGTTGTTCTGGATGAGGACATGAGGGTCCGGGACTTTGAGGAAAAGCCCATCGTGGCGCAGTCGAACACGATTTCCTGCGGTATTTATGTGATCCGCAGGCGGCTCCTGATCGAGATGATCGAACGGTGTTCCATGGAGGACCGGTACGATTTCGTTACGGATATCCTGATCCGCTATAAGAACCAGAAACGGATCTACGGATACAAGATCAGCGAGTACTGGCGCAACATTGCGACGGTAGAAGACTATTATGAAACGAACATGGATTTCCTGAAACCGGAGATCCGCAACTATTTCTTCAAGCAGTATCCCGACATTTATTCCAAGGTGGAGGACCTTCCGCCCGCGAAATACAATGTCGGCTCCAACGTTTCCAACAGCCTGATCTCCAGTGGCTGCATCATCAACGGGACGGTGGAAAATTCGGTTGTTTTCAAAAAGTCCTTTATTGGGAACAACTGCTGTATCAGAAATTCGATCATATTGAACGACGTATATATTGGCGACAACACCCACATCGAAAACTGCATCGTAGAAAGCCATGATACGATCCGTGCGCATTCCTTCTACAGAGGAGAGAACGGGGTCAAGATCGTAATTGAACAAAATGAAAGGTATATCATCTAAAGAGAGAATGGCTCAAGGAGGAAATCCGATGAAGATCACCGACGTTCGTGTCAGAAAAATTGCCAAAGAGGGCAGGATGAAAGCAGTCGTGTCCATCACCATTGACGATGAATTCGTTGTACATGATATCAAAGTGATTGAAGGGGATAAGGGGCTCTTTATTGCGATGCCGAGCAAAAGGGCTGCCGATGGGGAATACAGAGATATCGCGCATCCGATCAGCCAGTCGACGAGAGAATCGATCCAGAAGACGATCCTGGACGCCTATATGGAGGCGCAGCAGGAATCGCAGTATACGGTATAAGAGCATCGTCCGCGCCGGGGGGCGCGCGGTGCGTCAAAAGGGGGATTAAGAGGGAACCGCCCGGTGAAAGTGCTTGCCGGGCGGCTTTTTGTATGATAACATGAAAACCGTGATATCATACCGCATATCCGGAGGAAAAGGACGTGTATGTCATAGCAGGGCTGGGAAATCCCAGGCGGGAATATGAAAATACCAGGCATAATGTGGGCTTTGCCGTCATAGATATGCTGGCGGAAAAATACGGCATCCGGGTGAACGAATTAAAGCACCGGGGCCTGATCGGGAAAGGCGTGATCGCCGGGGAAAGGGTACTCCTGGTCAAGCCGGTGACCTATATGAACCTGAGCGGCGAGTGCATCCGGGAGGTGCTGCAGTACTACAGGATCGACGGGGAAAAGGATCTCATTGTCATCCATGACGATATCAGTCTGGAACAGGGCATGATCCGCATTCGCAAAAAAGGAAGCGCCGGAGGGCACAACGGATTGAAGAACATCATCGCCCAGCTCGGCAGCGAGACATTTATGAGGATCAAGGTGGGCGTCGGCGGCAAGCCGGAAGGCTATGACCTGGTAGATTATGTGCTGGGGCACTTTTCAAAGGAAGAACGGGAACGGATGGCACAGGCCCAGCAGGACGCCTGCAGCGCGGTGGAGGCGATCCTCACAGACGGCGCCGATGAAGCCATGAACCGTTTTAACCGGAAGGGAAAGAAGGCGGAGCCAAAACAGGGCGCGGCACAGGACGCAGCCTGCGGCATGGAGGAAAAATGAAGATGTTAACGGCTCCCCTGCGGGAGCTGGCGGAATTTGACGAAGGGAAACGGCTTTTGGAGGACGGGACGCCGGTGGGCTTTACCGGCCTTTACGATTCCCAGAAGCTTCATATGGTGCATGGATTGAGCGATGGTTTTTCTCAGAAGATCATCGTTACTTTCAGTGACAAAAGAGCGCGGGAGATCTGTGAGGAATATCGGTTTTACGACCGTCACACGCTTCTCTATCCCGCCAGGGACCTGATCTTTTATCAGGCGGATGTGGCGGGGAACGCCCTGACCAGGGAACGGATACAGGCGGTAAGGACGCTGCTTTTCGGACGTCCGGCGACGGTGGTCACCACGATAGCGGCGCTGATGTCTCCCCTCGTCCCGATGGCCGATATACGGGCGAAGATCCTTTCCTTCGATAAGTCTGCGGTCATCGAAGAGGCCGCACTGTCGGAAAAGCTGGTGGAAATGGGCTATGAAAAGACCTGGCAGGTGGAGACGCCGGGCCAGTTTTCGATCCGGGGCGGCATCGTGGATATTTTTGATATTACCGAAGAAAACCCGTACCGGATCGAGCTTTGGGGCGACAGCGTGGAATCCATCCGCAGCTTCGACGCGCTTTCCCAGCGGTCGGTGGAGGAGCTTTCCCGGGTAGAGATCTATCCTGCCGCAGAGATGATGCTTTCTGCTGCGAGGCGTCACGACGGTTTTGTGAAGATCAAAAAAGAGACGAAGGAATTTGCACAGCGGCTGGAAGAAAGCGGAAAACGAGAAGAAGCGGGCCGGATCCGCGCTCAGATCCGGGAACTGGAGGAAGCGGCCGAAGCGCTGGCAGGCGTGGTGAATCTGGAGGGTTTTGTTCATTATTTTTATGAGAGGACGGAATCCTTCCTGCAGTATTTCGACCCTGCGGACTGCGTCGTGTTTCTGGATGAGCCCAAGCGCCTGTCGGAGACGGCGGAAGCGCTGGAGCTGGAATTTCGGGAAAGCATGGCGCAGCGTCTGGAAAAGGGATATATCCTTCCCGGACAGGCAGATCTTTTGTATGAGCTGCGCCGGATCGCCGCGCATCTGAGCCGCTATCGGGCCGCCGCTCTGGCGGCCATCGACGCAAAGAGCAGCCTGTTTGAGGCCGAGCGCCTGTTTGAGATCACAGTGCGCAGCATGACTTCCTATAATAATAGCTTTGAGGCGCTGTTAAAGGATTTAAAGCGGTACAAACGGCTGGGGAGCCGCGTGCTTTTGCTGTGCGCCTCCCGGACCAGGGCCATGCGGCTGGCGGCGGATCTGCGGGAGCAGGAGCTGACCGCCTTTTACAGCGAGGATCCCGACCGGCTGATACAGCCCGGGGAAGTGGAGCTGTTTTACGGACATGTGGAAAAAGGGTTTGAATATCCGCTTTTAAAGTTCGTTGTGATCTCGGAAGGGGATATTTTTAGCGCGCAGAAAAAAAAGAAGCGCCGGATCAGGCAGTATGAGGGCACGAAGATCCACGATTTTGCTGAGCTGAAGGTCGGGGATTATGTGGTGCATGAGACGCACGGGTTGGGGATCTACAAAGGGATCGAGAAGGTTTCGGTGGAAGGGACCGTCAGGGATTATATCAAGATCTCCTATCGGGACGGCGGCAATTTGTATGTGCTGGCCACGGGACTGGATGTAATCCAGAAATATGCCTCCGCCGACGCCCAGAAAACGCCCAAATTAAATAAGCTGGGCGGGCAGGAATGGACCAGGACCAAGGCCAGGGTGCGGGAAGCGGTGGACGAGGTGGCCAAAGACCTGGTGGAGCTTTACGCGGTGCGGCAGCAGAGCGAGGGCTTTGCCTTTTCCCCGGATACGGTGTGGCAGAGGGAATTTGAAGAGATGTTCCCCTTTGAAGAGACGGAGGATCAGCTTTCCGCCATCGCCGATACCAAGCGGGACATGGAGAGCCATAAGATCATGGACCGCCTGATCTGCGGGGATGTGGGTTACGGCAAGACGGAGATCGCCATCCGGGCGGCGTTTAAGGCGGTGCAGGACGGCAAGCAGGTGGTCTTTTTGGTGCCCACCACGATCCTGGCCCAGCAGCACTATAATACTTTTATCCAGCGCATGAAGGATTTCCCGGTGCGCGTGGATCTGATGTGCCGTTTCCGCACGGCCGCCCAGCAGAAAAAGACGCTGGCGGATCTGCGCAAGGGGCTGGTGGACATCGTGATCGGCACCCATCGGGTACTCTCCGGCGATATGCAGTATAAGGATCTGGGCCTGTTGATCATCGACGAGGAACAGCGCTTCGGCGTGGCCCATAAGGAAAAAATCAAGAAATTGAAAGAAAACGTGGACGTGCTGACGCTTTCGGCCACGCCCATCCCCCGCACCCTGCATATGTCCTTAATTGGGATCCGGGATATGAGCGTGCTGGAGGAGGCCCCCGGCGACCGTCTTCCCATCCAGACCTATGTGATGGAATACAACGAAGAGATGGTGCGGGAGGCTATTTCCCGGGAGCTTTCTCGCGGCGGCCAGGTCTATTATGTATACAACCGGGTGAATTACATCGCCGACGCAGCGGCCCAGATCCGGAAGCTGGTGCCGGAGGCCAACGTGGCCTTTGCCCATGGACAGATGGCGGAACGGGAGCTGGAACGGATCATGTTCGAGTTCATCGACGGGCAGATCGACGTGCTGGTGGCTACCACCATCATCGAGACAGGGCTGGATATTTCCAACGTGAACACCATCATTATCCAGGATTCCGACCGCATGGGGCTTTCTCAGCTTTATCAGTTACGGGGAAGAGTGGGGCGCTCCAACCGGACGGCCTACGCCTTTTTGATGTATAAGCGGGATAAGATCCTGCGGGAGGTGGCGGAAAAGCGGCTTTCCGCGATCCGGGAGTTTACGGAGCTGGGTTCCGGTTTTAAGATCGCCATGAAGGATCTGGAGATCCGGGGCGCCGGGAATCTGCTGGGCCAGAGGCAGCACGGCCATATGGCGGCGGTGGGGTACGACCTCTACTGCAAGATGCTCAACGAAGCGGTAAGGGGATTAAAGGGCGAACAAAACGAGCCGGATTTCGTGACATCCGTGGAACTGGAGGTGGACGCTTTTATTCCGGCCTCCTATATCGTCAACGAGCAGCAGAAGCTGGATATTTACAAGCGCATGGCCGGCGTGGAAACGGCGGAGGAAGGCGGGCAGCTTCGGGAAGAGCTGCTGGACCGTTTCGGGGCGGTGCCGGGATCGGCGGAAAATCTGCTGCGCATCGCGCTCATCAAGGCCCGGGCGCATCGGCTTTTTATCACAGAGGTCAAGGGGCGGCCGGGGGAGATCCGTTTCCTTTTTCGGCCCGACGCCCGGGTGCGGGGGGAAAATATCCCGCAGCTTCTGGAAAAGCACAGACAAGGGCTGCAGTTTGTCCACAGAGGGGATCCCACCTTTTTTTACCGGTACAAAAAAAGCGATCTGGTGGACAAAAAAGCGGCGGAACTGCTGGAACTGACGGAACAGCTTCTGGAGGATATGGCGCGTTTTCTGCTTTGAGGCTGTGAGAGGGGAGCGGATGGAACGGATGAGATCGGATGCAAACAAAATGAGGGCGGTTTTGGGGGCGGGTTTTTTGCTGCGTCTCTTTTACGTCCTTTTTTCCACGATCTACGACCGGCAGTACGATATCGGCATGATCGATCTGGACGCAGGGCATCCCGTCACCGGCGGCCATCTGGCTTATATCCAGTATTTGTACGAGAACTGGCGCCTGCCGGATTTCGACCCCACCAGCGTCTATCAGTTCAATCATCCCCCGCTGCATCACTATATCAGCGCCCTCTGGCTGAAACTGGCTTCCTTTTTCCTGCGCGATACGGCGGTTTTGGAGGAATCGTTGCAGGCGGTGCCCTTTCTTTGCTCGCTGCTCATCCTTCTGGTGTTGTTAAAGATCCTGCGGCTGCTTTCTCTGCAGGAGAGGACCAGGCGCTTTTTGATGCTGCTGTTTTCCTTTCATCCCGCCCTGGTGCTTCTGTCGGGGAGCGTGAATAACGACTGCATGAGCCTGCTGTTTACGCTGTTGTGCGTCTATACGGCGATCGTCTGGGGACGCGCGCCGGGATATCGCAGGATCCTGTATCTTGCGCTTTCCATCGCCCTGGGGATGCTGACAAAACAGAATGTGGCCGAAATGGCCCTTCCGATCGGGTTGGTCTTTCTTTATGTGCTGATCGAGGCGTGGAAAAGGGAGGGCTTCCCGAAGAAACTGCTGGGGCAGTTCGCCCTCTTTGGCGCGGTCAGCATTCCGCTGGGCATGTGCTTTTATGTCCGGAATATGCTGCAGTTTCACATGCCGCTGGTGTGGATCTATGAGCTGCCAGAGGACTCCTGGCAGTATACGGGGAATGTCCCTCTGGTAAACCGGCTGCTGTGGCCCATTCCACAGGAAATGGCGGACAATCTGCTGCATTTCCGCATCGGCTGCGGCTATAACGTGTGGATGCAGATCATACGCACCTCGGTGCTGGGAGAATGGGACATGGCCGGCGTGGGCTATGGCGTCAAGGCGCTGGCGGTTTTGCTGATGTTTGCGGGAGCGGCGTTAGGCGGTGCGTCCCTGATCGCCTTTTTCCGCGTTTTCTGTCTGCCGTCAAAAAAATATGCCGTGGATACGGTCTGCCGGATCGTGTTCGTGGCCGGTTATTTCGTGAACCTGGTTGGGTATCTGCTCTTTGTGTACCGTTATCCTCAGGAGTGCAGTATGCACTTCCGCTATATTGAGATCGAGCTTTTGTTCCCGGCGGCAGCGCTGGGGTTCGTCTGGCAGGAAACGCAGAGGAAATGGCTGCGGCTTGCGCTGGATGTGCTTCTGGCGGCGTTCTGCGCGCTGAGCGTGGCGATGACCTGCGTGTGGTGTCTGGGCTGATGCGGCCCCGGCCCTGAGGCGGTGCGGCGGAAAGGAGTGTTCATGCCGGAGGAAAAACGTGGGAAGAATGTATATGGACAGATCGGCCTCACCGCCCTTTGCGCGGCGGGGCTTGTCTGCGCGCTCTATTGGCTGAAGGGGTTCTTTCCCTTCGGCGACGGGTCCGTCATGATGATCGATCTGTATTCCCAATATCTGCCGCTGCTCTACCGGTTTTACGATGTTGTGAGCGGACAGAAAAATCTCTTTCTGGAACTGTCGGCGGCGGGGGGCATCAATCTGTACGCGGAAACCATCAACGAAGTCTGCAATCCTTTCAATTATGTGCTGCTTTTATTCGGCCGCGGGATGATCTGGCAGTCGGTGAACGTGCTGCTTTTGCTCTATCTGGTCTGCGCCAGCGCCAGCGCGCATTTCTTCCTTTTGCGGGTCTGGCCCCGAAAACGGCGTTGGAACACGGTCCTAAGCCTCTGCTACGGACTGTCCGCCTATGGGGCCTATCAGTTCCAGATCATCAAATGGATGATCTTTCCGGTAATCTTCCCCTTCTTTGTATTGTCCTTAAGGCGGCTGCTGCTGCAGCGCAAAGGGGGCCTGTACGCGCTGCTTTTGGCCTGGCAGATGGTGTTGAGCGTCCAACTGGGCTTCATGGCGCTGTGCTTTACGCTGTTTTCCTGCGGGATCTGGTTCTGGACGAAAGGCGGGGCAGAGCCGGAGAATGGCAAAGGCCTGGGAACCGCCGGATCTTGGAGACGCCTTTGGCGACGTCTATCGTCCGGGCGGCAGGAGGCTTGCGCCTTAGGGATCTATACGTTGGCAGGGCTTTTTCTGGCGGGCTTCGTACTGGTGCCGGAGTTTTTGATCCTGCTGTCCTCCGCCCGGGCCGGGGAAAATCTGACTTACTGGGAGATCACAGGCCGTCACGGACTGGACGATCTCTTTGAACGGCTGTTTGAGATCTCTCATCCGGCGCTGTTGGCCCTGCTGGCCGACCTGGCGGTGAAAAAAAGACTGCGGATACGGGCAAACGGCGCAGCACAGGGTGCGACATGCGGCGCTGCAAACGGCGGCCCGCTGCGTTTCTGGCTCCTTTTAAACGGCTTTCTGTGGCTGACGGTATTGCTGCAGCCGGCCAATCTGCTGTGGCATCTGGGCTCCTATGTCTGCTTCCCGGTGCGGTATGCTTACATGGTCCTGCTGGCCCAAACTGGGCTGGCAAAGGCGCTGATGGAAAGCGCCGGGGAGGATAAAAGGGCGGGAGCTGTACGTCCGGTGCAGCTTGCCGGGGCTTTGGCAGCGCTGGCCTGTATCCTTTTGGCCTTTTGCTGCGTCATGGGCTGGGAAGAAAAACTGGTTCAGGCATTTTCCTCGCTGGCTATCAGCAGCGCTTGTCCAAAGGAGACGCTGCAGGTCTGTCTGATCCTGGCGCTGTTTTTCCTGGCGGCCCTGATCGGATTTTTCTGCGGCCCTTTCGCAAAGCCTGCGGTGCTGGCGGCAGCGGCCTCCTGCAGTCTTTGCCTGTTTGTCATGATCTGTCTGCCGGAAGGAAACGCCGTGCGGACGGAGGACGAACGGGCCTATCAGGTCATGGAGCAGCGATACCGGGAGACGGGACAGGCTCCCGAACTGCGGGTGCGGGAGGAAGAATCGCTGCCTTTCAATTTCCCGCTGGTGGAGGGGACAAATTCGCTGAACGGATATTTCTCCACGGTGGATAAGGCGTTCCAGCGGGCCATGGAGGAACTGGGATATCTGACGCCCTGGGTCTCCGTCCGCTCTACGGGAACGGTGGATACCGCCGCTTCTGACGCCCTGCTCTGGAACCGGGAACGGGGAAACGCGCGTCCGCTGCAGGGCACCGTATTTTACACGATGCAGGGGAAAACGGAACTGGCGGGGGAGACGGCTGAGGAAAAGCAGGAGGCTCTGGGCAGGTGGCTGGCGGAAACGCGGACGGAACTCACAATGCCCGTCCTGGACGGTCGCGGCGGCCAGATCAGCGCAGAGGTGACTGCCCGGGAAGACGGGTTTTTGTTCCTTCCCTTTGCGGCCCTGCCGGGTTGGCAGGCGGAACGAAACGGGGAGAAAGCAAAGGTGGAACCTCTTCTGGGCTGCTTTCTGGGCGTTGCCCTGCAAAAAGGAGAGAACCGGATCGTACTGCGCTTCCGGGAGCCGGGACTGGCGGCGGGCATGGCCCTGACGGTTCTGGGCCTTTTACTGCTGTTGGCCGCAGGGCGTCTTAAAGATATTGCGGTTGTGAAAAACACGGTGGGAGGGGCCTATACGCCGCTGCTTGCGGCAGGCGTCCTGTTCTTTTATGTCCTGCCGGCGCTGGGGCTGGCGCTGCATCTGGCGCAGAAAGTGTTGGAAAGGCTGGGAGTGGGCGGATGAAGGCAAAAAAAATCGGGAAAACAGCGGCTATCCTGGCGGCCGTCCTTTCTGCGGTCTTTTTTTCTTCCCTTTTGGGGTGCGCCGGAGGGCAAAGGGAGGATGCGGATCAACAGGAGCAATGGCGGGTGTTTACGGCCCAAAGCCTGCCGGAAGGGATCGCGGTACGGACGGTGGGAGAGAACCTGCTGCGCCAGCCCGGCGTGAAGGCAAAGGCCGACAGCAGGGAGAACGCGGATTTTGGCGCGTCCGCCGCCATAGACGGGATCTGTGAGGACCGGAACCTGCGCTGGTCCTCGGAAAATAACTGGGAGGATCCGGAGCATTGGCTCCAGGTGGCGTTCCCGCAAAAAACCGCCGTGGGCGCGGTGCGGATTTTCTGGGAGAGGGACAACGCCCTGCGTTACGCCCTGGAATATTCCACAGACGGCAAAAGCTGGACGCAGGCGGCCGCTTTTGAGACGCCGCCGGAGGATGTCGTGCAGGATATCGTGTTGGAAGCGCCGGTGACGGCCCGGTATCTGCGCCTGCATGTCATGGACGTCAGGAAAGAGGAAGCGGATCTGAGCCTGTATTATCAAAATGTATCCGTGCTGGAGCTGGAAGCATACGCCGGCATTGAAGATGATTTTTTGATCGAAAAGCCCGTCGTTTCGGCCGGGAGCCGGCGGCGGTTTGCCGATGAAACAAAAACGTCGGAAACGATTCCCTGGCCGACGGTTCCTACAGGCTATACGCTGGAATTTGTCGGGGCGGATTATGAGGAGTTGGTAGACCGGCAGGGGCGGATCGCCGACGTCGAAACGGATGAGCAGGTGGAATTGGGCTTCGCCTTGAAAAAAGGGGAAACACGGGCCGAACTGCCGGGAATGGAGGTAACGATCCCGGCCGGGCGCGAGGCAGAAACAGGCAGTGCCTACCGGCTGGGAGAATCGGTGCGGGTGCTTCTGGAAAAGGACGCAGACGAAGCGTTTCTGGCAACAGCGCGGCTGTTTTCGGAAGAACTCTCTGAAGTGATGGGCCGGGACGTCCCGGTGACGACGGCAGATCCGGACGCTGAGGCTCCCGTCCGGGAAGGGGATATTTTTTTGGAAAGGGCCAAAGAACCGGAAAAGGAAGCGGACGCAGACTGGCCCGACGGACTGGGGGAGGAGGGCTATCGGCTCTGCCTCTATGGGCCCAAAAACGGGGGCACAAGGATCGTCGCCAACACTTCCCGGGGCCTGCGTTGGGGCTGCGTGGCCCTTATGGATCTGCTGGAGGAGGGACAGGGCAGTCTGACGGAGGGCACGGTGTCGGAAAGGCCCCGCTACAGCGTCCGGGGCTTTGGCATCGACGTGGGGCGGCGGGCCATCCCTCTGGAATTTTTGTATCGCGTGACGGAGGAAATGTCGCGGCAGAAGATGAACACGCTGCTGGTGCATCTAAACGACAATCAGATCATTTCCTCCAGCGGCTATGACGGCACGCTGGAAGGGGCTTACGGCCTGTATGCCGGGTTCCGTCTGGAATCGGATATGCGAAACGAGGACGGGGAGGGCATTACCTCCGGGGATCTTTTTTATACGAAGGAGGAATTTGCCCGGTTCATCGCCGACGCGGCGGCCTACGGGGTGGAGGTGGTGCCGGAGATCGACACGCCCGCCCACTGTCTGGCGCTGACCAAAGTGTTCCCGCAACTGGGACTTGCCAAAGACCCGGAGGGCGCGGATCAGTTGGATCTGTCCAGGCCGGCGGCGGTACAGCTTGGCAAGGATCTGTGGAGCGAGTATCTGACGGCCCAGGATGGCGGACAGAAAGCGGTATTTGCGCGCTGTGGGACAGTACACATCGGCATGGACGAATATTTCGGGGACAGCGAGGCGTGGCTTTCTTATCTGAAAGCGCTGACAGAGCATATCGGGCAGCTTGCGCCTGAAAAAAAGATCCGCCTGTGGGGCAGCTTTACGGGCATGGGGATCGATCCCGGCGAGATTCCTGCGGATCTGCAGGTGCAGATCTGGGATACGGGCTGGGCGGATCCGGCGGACACCTATGGAGCCGGTCTGTCCGTCGTCAATTCCCTGAGCAGCAGCCTCTATATCATCCCGGGAGGCGGCTACGACTGGCTGGATCTCGATTTTTTAGAGGAAAAATGGCAGCCCAACGTTTTTGAAACACCGGAGCGCACCTGGACGCTGCCCGCCTATTCGGACAGGATGCTGGGCGCTTGTTATATGCTTTGGAACGACTGGCAACAGGTAGAGGGCAAAGAGATCTCCATGGACGGACTGTTTGCGCGTTTTGCGCAGCCGCTGCCGGTCATCGCCCAAAAGCTTTGGGGACGGGAGTGAATATGGCTTCGAGAGTAAAAAATATGACGGAGGGCCGTCCTGTTTCCCTCATTGTGACCTTTGCCCTGCCGCTGATGCTGGGCAACGTCTTTCAGCAGCTTTATACGGTGGTAGATACCATCGTGGTGGGAAAGGCGCTGGGGGTGGGCGCGCTGGCGTCGCTGGGCGCTGCCGACTGGTTCAACTGGATGATGCTGGGGATCGTGCAGGGGCTGACGCAGGGGTTTGCCATCCTCATGGCACAGGAGTTCGGCGCAGGCCGGCCGGAACGGCTGCGGGAAACGGTGGGCGCATCCGTCCTTCTGTCCGCTGTCAGCGCTGTTTTTCTGCTGGCGGCAGGGCAGGCGGCGGCCCGGCCCGTGCTGCTGCTTTTACAGACGCCGGAGGAGATCCTGGGCGGTTCTCTGTTGTATCTTCGGATCATGTTCGGGGGCATCCCCGTTGTCATGGCCTATAACCTGCTGGCCTGCATCTTGCGGTCCTTAGGGGACAGCAGGACGCCCTTGCAGGCTATGGTCGTGGCTTCTTTTGTCAATATCGGCCTGGATCTCGTTTTTGTGATGGGCTTTGGCTGGGGGATCGCAGGGGCGGCGGCCGCCACGGTGGCTGCCCAGGCGGTATCTGGCCTGTACTGCCTGCGCCATGTCCTGCGCTTGGAGATCCTTGCGCTGCGGCGGGCGCATTTTAAGGTGCGGGCGCTGCTGGCCCGGAAGCTGTTTTTCCTGGGGCTCCCCATGGCGCTGCAAAACGCTGTTATTTCGGTAGGCGGCATGATCGTGCAGTCTGTGGTAAACGGCTTCGGCGTGATCTTTATCGCCGGCTTTACCGCTACCAATAAGCTCTACGGGATTCTGGAGATCGCGGCCACCTCCTACGGCTATGCGATGATCACCTATGTGGGGCAGAACCTGGGGGCGGGAAAGATCGAGCGCATCAAAAAAGGAACCGGCGCGGCGGTCGCCGTGGCAATACTCACCTCTCTGGTTATTGCCGCCATCATGCTGTTGTTTGGCAGGGGAATCCTGAACTGGTTCATTTCCGGCACGCCTCAGGAGACAGAGCAGACATTGAGGATCGCCTACTATTACCTGTCGGTTATGAGTTTTTTCCTGCCCGTTTTGTATCTTCTGCACGTCACCCGCTCCGCCATCCAGGGGATGGGAAACACTGTGCTGCCTATGGCCTCCGGCGTCGCCGAATTTGTGATGCGGGCGGTCAGCGCGATCCTTCTGCCCCGTCTGGTGGGAGAAACGGGCATTTTCTATGCGGAGATCATGGCCTGGCTGGGGGCCGACGTGATCCTGGTGACCAGCTATTTCGTGCTGATGCGCAGGATCAGAGGGAATTAGGATGCGATGATCCCCGGAAATTTAGCGCTTTCATTTATTCAATTGTCGAAGATTCGTGCGTTCCTATCCACAATATACAAAATCATAACGTAAAAAATGGCAAAAATTTGGTTATAAATTTAAAAAAACTAAGTTGCGTTTTCGGAGGGGTATGATTATAATGTAAATAGGAGTATTGTCTCAAGTGGGTAGTGTTTGGTGGGTATCAACAGGGAGGTATTATAATGAAACACAGGAGAAAAAGACCGGTATTTGAAAGCGCCCTTGCGGTCATATTGGCAATTTCCATGATCTTGCAGTCATCCGCTTTTACGACGGTTTTTGCTGCCGAGGGGGATGTGGAGCAAGAGGCAGTGGGCGAAGCAGCGCCTGTGGAAGAGGTGAACGAGGAACCGCAGGAGCCAGAGCAGCAGCCTGTGGAAGAAGTGGAACAGGAGCCGGAAGTACCGGAACCTGTAGAGGTACAGGAAGAGGTTCCCGCGCCGCAGCCTACGGTTACGGCAACGGTGCAGGCACAGCCTGAGACTGTTCCTGAGGCACAGAACGTTGTTGAGTCGCAGACTGCACCCGCAGCGACGGATCAGACGGATCAAGCGCAGCCGACGGAGACCGCCACCGTCCAGGAAACCGCAGAGACAGCCGGTCAGACCGAGGTTGCGACAGAACAGGCGCCTGTCGAGCCGGTTGAACAGACACAGGCTCCGAATACTGCGTGGAGCATTTCTTTTGACCCTGCGTCCGAGAGCGAAGGAACGATCATTGTGGAAGGGGAAGCGATCGAAGCAGAATCTTGGTCTGGGGTTGTCAATGCTGACGAGCCTTTCGCTTTTGATGTGCAGGCGAACGCGGGCTTTGAAGTAGAACGGGTAGACGCTTCGGGCGCCGAAGTGACATCTTCCAATAATACTTATACGATCCCGTCTGTCCAGTCGGATATCAGGATCACGGTAGTTTATCGCGAGATCCCTGTAAGCGCGCAGGAGCCTTCTTCAGAGGAGACGCAGCCTGCGGCGGAACCGACAGTAGAACAGGAAGAGACAGAGGAAGTGTCTGCTCCTGTCGAGACGGAAACTGTTGAAACTGCGGAAACCGCGTCAGAAATTGAAACGGAAATTGAGACTGAGACAGAAATCGTAACGGAAATTGAAACAGAGACAAAGCTTGAGACGGAAACAGAGACTGAGACCGAAACGGAAATAGAAACAGAAATTGAGACTGAGACAGAAACCGAGACCGAAACTGAAACAGAGATAGAGACGGAAACTGAAACTGAGACTGAAACAGAGACCGAAGCGGCGGAGGCTGTTTTGGTTGGTTCTGTTGCGCAGAAAGCCAGCAGGATGATCTTCAGCAAGAAAGTGAATATGTCCTACACCGTGGTGGTGGAGAACCAGTCCGAGGATGTGGATGCAGAGGACGTTGAAGTAACGGCGGTGATTCCCTCTATCATTACGATCGAGGACGGTTCCAACGACGCGAATATCGACGGTCAGAACGTGACCTGGAACATTTCCGAACTGGGCGCCGGTCAGAAGATCAAGCTGACTATGAGCGGTTATATCAACGAGAATACCGATAACGTTGATAACCTTAATGGCCGCTTCTATATCAACGGCGAGAAGATCGAAGACGTATCCTTCTCCGGCGAGTGGAGACTGCTGGAGAGCAGCGATACCGAAGGGCCTACCTCTATCAGTACGGTCTGCGACGGTGTGACGATCACCGTGTCTGCGGCGGACAACAGCATCCTGCCGCCGAAAACGGAAGTACACGCCAGGAGACTTTCCGATATTATGGCGAAAGGTACCGTTGAGAGGGAAACCGGGCTTGAGATTAAGGATGTAAAGGCATTTGATATTACGTTGGTAGTAGAAGGCCGGACGGTTCAGCCGGATGGTTCTGTAATCGTGGAGTTTGCGGATACGGGCATTGATACGGATGACGGCGTTGTCATGGTAAGCCATTTGTCGGATGACAAAGTTGATACCATGAGCGTTGGTCTGGAACAGTCCGTTTCCATAGAGGCGACCCATTTTTCACCGTATGTATTGTGGTCGGTGAAAGGGAACAATCCCATAGAGGGGGAATATGAGGCCAAGAACGGATCCGGGCTGGCAGCTTTTGACTTCCATATTTTCGCTAAATATGCGCACATTCTGGCTCACTGTAACGGAAATATCGCTGTGGAGGAATTGTTGGAAACGACTAGCAATTTCGGCATCGAAAACGACGGCTCTGTCAGCTATGTGGGGGTTGCAGCACAGCTTAATAGTTCATCTAAGCCAACAGCGTTGGTATTTGGAAGTGAAGTGCCTTATAGGTTTACTGACAATGGCAATGCCGTAGAGGTAAAATTAGCAGAGCTAGATGCAACAGGTAAGATTAAACGCGATGAGAACGGAAAGATCGTATTTACAGAGACCTGGCTTAAGATGGATATCAGAGCCTTTCAGGTATATTCTGACCTAAACAGTCAGTTTTTGGATATTGACCGAGAACTTCAGGAAGTTGCGGATTATTCTGAGCAACTCCTTCAAAAGACTCCATCTGCCGTGGAGTTCGATTCAAGTGATCGGAACCATGCATATGTAGACGTTTCTGGCACAACGGACGATCCAGTTGTGTGGAATGTTGATTATAAAACGATTCAGTCTTTGCCGGTGTTAAGGTTTTATGGCCTTGAAAACGGGAAAACGCTGGTGATCAATGTCACTGGTATGCCGGAAGACGGTAGTGTGGTGGTCTTTGAACCGCAAATTTTTATTGAAGGCGGAGCCTCAAATGGAGAAGCAGTTGTAAAGCGGGATGGGAATCTGATCTGGAATTTCGGCTCTTTTACAGGTACAGTAAAGACAAATAGTGTATGGATGGGATCTATACTTGTACCCAAAGGCAGTATTGATGTGGGCCAAAATTCCAACGGTTCATTGATCGCTGAAACCGTTACGACGAGAGGGGAGTCGCACCAATGGAACTATGGTGGATTCGATAAAACGCAGGTTAGCGGAACAAAGCAGTGGATGCTTCCGGCAGGGTATAATCCTGATGATTTTGTAATTACTGTAAAGCTTTATCGAACCTATGTTGAGATAGTTGGGAATGAAGTTCAAGAAGGTACTGAAGAATATGTTGCGGAACAGGATATTACCGGAAACGGCACTTATCAATTTGACGATTTGGAATCTAGTTATACGGAGTATGATCAGGAAGGAAATGTGACTTTTACTGCGTATTATCGATACTCAGTTAAAGAAGAACTAAAGAAATGGCCTGACGGAGTGGATCCTTCCAAAATTCAGAAGACTCAGTCAGGGAACAATTTCGTTAACAGGATTCCGCAAAAAGACACTGATAAGATCAGAGTTGTAAAACAGTGGGTGGATGAAGAAGGACATATTCTAACAACTGCCCCGGATCATTCTGTTGAGGTCAGACTCTATAAAAACGGACAGCCGCAGGGAGATGCGGTAGAGCTAAATGCCGGAAATAACTGGAGTTACGAATGGGAAAATCTGGAGAAGAGCAGTGATGACGTAAACTATGAAGTAAGAGAACTTAGCACTTTCGATGATTACGCTTATTACCGCACTGAATCATCCCGCGATAGCGATACATTCACATCGACTTATACCATTATAAATAAGAAGATATCTAAGAAAGATATTTCTGTACATAAGGAGTGGTATGAAGGAGAAACAGAGATACCGGAGGAAGACGCGCGACTAAAACCGACCATTACGGTTGTATTATATCGTGATCGCGACAGAATTGATGAAGTTCAGTTGAATGCTGAAAACGATTGGACTTATACATGGGAAGATCTGCCAGACAATTTCACATATAGCGTGAAGGAAAAAATTGTACCTACGGGTTATACAGACTCGCAGTACAAGAAAGTGGATCAGGATGGAAATGTTACGTTCATTTTGAGAAACACTTTATCTTCCGGAAAAGGCAGTATTACCGTGACAAAGAAAGTAAAGCGTGATGGTGTAGATGCTGCAGTAACGGCAGATTTTTATGTAGCGCTGTTTAGTGATGCGGGTACGACTAGGGTTAGCGATGTCAAGAAGATCTCTCTGAAAAATGCAAGCAGTGCAACAGTAAGATTTGAAGGGCTGACGGTAGGCAATACTTATTATGTTTATGAGACTGATAAGGATGGGAATCCGGTAGGCGCTGGCTTTGCATATGAAGTTGAGGGAAGTGGTACAGACGTTACGATTGAGCGTGGAGCGCTAAACAAGAATGTAACGATTACAAATACAGATAAGCAGGAGAAAGGCAGCCTGACAGTAAGCAAGGTCGTAGTAGGGAATGAAAATGCGACCAAGGTTTACAAATTTACGGTGACCGGGCCTAATGAAGAAAGGTATAATAAGGCCGGCCAGGTAGAGGCGAATGCCGTGATCGAACTGAAGGCCGGAGAGAGCGTAACGCTTAAAGACCTGCCGGTAGGGACATACACGGTAGCAGAAGATGAAGAAGCTGCGAAGGTAGAGGGATATGCGCTGGAAGTGACTGGCGGCGGAGCGGTAGAGGTCGTCAAGGACGGTACGGCCAGCAGCACAATTACCAATACTTATACGCAGGATAAGGGCAGCCTGAAAGTCACGAAGAGCGTAACAGGTGACTACACGGATGCGGGCAAGACATACCATTTCACGGTGACCGGCCCGGATGACACGAAGTATGAACTCGAACTGAAAGCAGGAGAAAGCAAGACGCTGGAGAACCTGCCTTTGGGCGAATATACCGTCGTGGAAGGCGATGCAAAGGTAACTGGCTTCAGCCTTAAAACAACGTATAGCGTAGAAAAAGGCAAGACTGTTGTAAAGAATGGACCTGCAACAGAGGTAACGGTTATCAATGACTATACGGTTGAGAAGACTGATATTGAAGGCATCAAGACCTGGAATGTACCTGCAGGGACGAAGTTGCCTGACAGTATTACTGTGATTCTGCGGCGCAGCGACGGCCACACGGAAAGCAAAGAAGTGACGGCAGCCGATAACTGGGCATATAGTTGGAAAAATCTTCCGACATACAGCGCAGACGGCAAGACAGCGTATACCTACACGGTCGATGAGGAAGATGTTAAAGGGTATACGAAGTCGGTTAATGGCTATAATATCGCGAACACGATCACGGGCACGACGGAAGTCTCCGGGACAAAGACCTGGAATGTACCTGCAGGGACGAAGCTTCCTGAGAGTATTACCGTAATCCTGCGGCGCAGCGACGGCCACACGGAAAGCAAAGAAGTGACGGCGGCCGATAACTGGGCATATAGTTGGAAAAATCTTCCGACATACAGCGCAGACGGCAAGACAGCGTATACCTACACGGTCGATGAGGAAGATGTTAAAGGGTATACGAAGTCGGTTAATGGCTATAATATCGCGAACACGATCACGGGCACGACGGAAGTCTCCGGGACGAAGACCTGGAATGTACCTGCAGGGACGGAGTTGCCTGACAGTATTACTGTGATCCTGCGGCGTAGTGACGGCCACACGGAAAGCAAAGAAGTGACGGCGGCCGATAAC
>CANQFM010000026.1 GCA_947598825.1 uncultured Eisenbergiella sp.
CCCAAAGCGCCTTTGCTTTACGATTCGTAGTATACACTCCTGAAAAGAAAAGTCAAGAGGTTTTTTTGTATTTTTAGTCGTACATTCTGGGAGAGACAAAATGAAAATTTCGGGTAATTATACCCAAAATATCTTCCAGACCCTTGAAAAAAGATAAAAATATGGTATTCTGAAAGAAATTATGGGAATAATAACCTAAAATATCTTTTGGGAGGAACCGCTATGGAAAGGGAAATCAAAAGGGACAGATATCTCGATCAACTGGTGAAGCGCAAGGGCAACGGACTGATCAAAGTGATAACGGGGATCAGGAGATGCGGGAAATCCTATTTGCTGCGGACGTTGTTTAAAAATCATCTGCTGGAGGAAGGCGTAGAAGAGAACCATATTATTGAAATGGCTTTCGATCTGTTTGACAACATCGACTACAGGGATCCCCGGGTTTTTTACCCGTGGGCAAAGGAACAGATCCGGGATAACGGAAGATATTATTTTTTGCTGGACGAAGTTCAGCTTTTGGGAGAATTTGTCAGCGTCCTAAACGGCCTTGCGGATAAAAAGAACTGTGATGTGTATGTCACCGGAAGCAACGCCCGGTTCCTTTCCAGGGATATTGCGACGGAATTTGGCGGCAGAGGGGACGAAATACACATGTATCCGCTCAGCTTTTCGGAGTTTATGACCGTATCCTCCAAAAACCGCTATGACGGCTGGAATGAGTATATTACCTACGGCGGGATCCCGATGGTGGTTCTGGCGGATACCGACGATCAGAAAGAGGCCCTTTTAAAAAGCCTGTTTCAGGAAACCTATATCCGTGATATTGCGGCAAGAAATAAGGTCAGGAATGTGGGCGAGATGGAGACGCTTTTGGATATCCTTTCCTCTGCAATCGGTTCCCTGACCAATCCGCACAAGCTGCAGAAAGTTTTCCAGAGTGTGAATCATTCCAAAATAACGGCGTCAACCGTCACAAAGTATATCGAATATCTCAAGGACGCCTTTCTGATCGAGGAAGCGAAGCGCTATGACATAAAAGGAAACGCCTATATCGGTACGCCTGTGAAGTATTACTATATGGATTTAGGCCTTCGGAATGTACGGATCAATTTCAGGCAAATGGAAATCTCCCACGCGATGGAAAATGCGATCTACAATGAACTGAGAATGCGCGGTTACAGTGTGGACGTGGGAAATCTTGGGATCGTGGAGCGAAAAAAGGACGCAGCTCCCATAAAAAAACAGTTGGAGGTCGATTTTATCTGCCGGAAGGGTTCCGGGCGCTGTTATGTGCAGTCCGCCTATTTGCTGGAATCGGAAGAAAAGATAACCCAGGAGATCAGGCCCTTTTTAAAGATCAGGGATTCTTTCCGAAAGATGATCATCACCTCGAATACGCCCAGACCGTTTTACAATGAGCAGGGGATCCTGATCATGAACGTATATGATTTCCTCATGGATCCGGATTCTGTGGAATTTTGATTGTCCGTCAAAATGTACTTTACAAATTCCGTCGAATAGGGTACACTGTTTGGGTAAAAGGTTGGAAAGCGCATATTATGGAATTGACAAGGGCGTCAAATGGCCTGCAAAAGCAGGCTTATTTGACGCCCTTCGCTGTTTTTGGGAGCGCTTTTTACAGGGGAAGCGGCCCGAAGGAAAAAGCAGGGAGGGAGAGTATGGCGGTTAAATATGTGTTTGTGACAGGCGGCGTGGTGTCCGGGTTGGGAAAAGGGATCACCGCCGCGTCGCTGGGGCGGCTGTTAAAGGCCAGAGGCTACCATGTGACGATGCAGAAGTTCGATCCTTATATTAACGTGGATCCGGGAACCATGAATCCCATCCAGCACGGGGAAGTCTATGTGACCGACGACGGCACCGAAACCGATCTGGATCTGGGGCATTATGAGAGGTTCATCGACGAAAGCCTGGATTTTAACTCCAACGTCACCACCGGAAAGATTTACTGGTCGGTATTGAATAAGGAAAGGCACGGCGATTACGGCGGCGGCACGGTGCAGGTGATCCCCCACATCACCAACGAGATCAAATCCCGCTTCCATCGAGCAAAGACGCCGGAAGAGGAGACGATCTCCATCATCGAGGTGGGCGGCACTGTGGGCGACATCGAAAGCCAGCCCTTTTTGGAAGCCATCCGGCAGTTTCAGGCGGAGATGGGACGGGAAAACGCGATCCTGATCCAGGTGACCCTGATCCCCTATCTGAAAGCGTCCGGCGAGATGAAGACAAAGCCCACGCAGATGAGCGTCAAGTCCTTACAGAGCATGGGGATCTGGCCCGACATTCTGGTGTGCCGTTCCGATTATCCCATAGATGAAAAAATGCGGGAGAAGATCGCGCTTTTCTGTAATGTCAAAAAAGAGCATGTGCTGCAGAACCTGGATGCGGATTCCCTCTATGAAGTGCCGCTGATGCTGGAGGAGGAAAAGCTGGCCCAGGCGGTTTGCGAATGTCTGCATCTGCCCTGCCCCGAACCGGATCTAAGCGACTGGCGGCAGTTGGTGGAGGATCTGCACCACCCGCTTACCAGTGTGACCATTGCGCTGGTGGGCAAATATGTGGCGCTGCACGACGCTTATTTGAGCGTGGCGGAGGCCTTAAAGCACGGCGGCATCGCCAACCGGGCCGAGGTACATATCCGCTGGATCGACGCGGAGGAGCTGACGCCGGAAAATCTGGAGGAATATCTGCACGATGTGGACGGCATCCTGGTGCCCGGCGGGTTCGGGCAGCGGGGCACCGAGGGGAAGATCCTGGCGGTGGGATATGCCAGAAAAAACAAGATCCCCTATCTGGGGCTCTGCCTGGGGATGCAGTTGGCCATTGTGGAGTTCGCCCGGAACGTGGTGGGGCTTCCGGAAGCGGCCAGCATCGAGCTTTCTCCCGATACGCCGGATCCGGTCATCGCCCTGATGCCGGAGCAAAACGGCGTGGAGAACCTCGGAGGTACGCTGCGGCTGGGCGCCTATCCCTGTGTGTTAAAGGAAGGGACGCTGGCCCACCGGCTTTACGGAAAGACGCAGATCTCGGAAAGGCACCGCCACCGCTATGAGGTGAACAACGATTACCGCGCCTGCCTGACCGAAAACGGGATGGTGCTTTCGGGCCTTTCCCCGGACGGCAGGATCGTGGAAATGATAGAGCTTGTAGATCATCCGTTTTTTGTGGCGACCCAGGCGCATCCGGAATTTAAGTCCCGTCCCAATCTGCCCCATCCGCTGTTTCAGGGGCTGATCGCGGCGGCGCTGCGGTATGCCGGTTGTGCAGAGCCGCTTATGTAAGCAGGCAAGAGGAGGAAAAAATGGATCAATTCTGTATCAGACAACAGAAGGAAGAAGCGCAGCGGGGGCTTTACAGCCCATCCTTTGAACACGATAACTGCGGTATCGGCGCGATCGTCAACATAGAGGGCAGAAAAAGCCATCAGATCGTGGCCGACGCGTTAAAGATCGTAGAAAATCTGGAACACCGGGCGGGAAAGGACGCGGAGGGCAAGACCGGGGACGGCGTGGGCATTCTCACGCAGGTCTCCCACAGTTTTTTCGCAAAAGCCTGTAAGGAGGCAGGGATTGCCATCGGCGGAGAAAGAGAATACGGCGTCGGCATGTTCTTCTTCCCCCAGAACGAGCTGAAGCGCAGCCGTGCCAAAAAGATGTTTGAGATCATCGTACAGAAAGAGGGCATGGAATTTCTGGGCTGGCGCGATGTGCCCACGGCCCCGGAGGTGCTGGGCCATAAGGCGAGGGAGTGTATGCCCGTGATCTGCCAGGGGTTTGTGAAAAAGCCCGCGAATCTGGAGAAGGGACTGGAATTTGACCGCAAGCTCTATGTGGTGCGGCGGGTTTTCGAGCAGAGCAACGACAACACCTATGTGCCTTCCCTGTCCAGCAGGACCATCGTCTATAAAGGCATGTTCCTGGTGGGACAGCTCCGCACGTTCTTTTTAGACCTGCAGGATGCAGATTATGATTCCGCCATCGCCATCGTACATTCCCGCTTTTCCACCAATACGAATCCCAGTTGGGAGCGGGCCCATCCGAACCGGTTCATCGTTCATAACGGCGAGATCAATACCATCAAGGGCAACGTGGATAAGATGCTGGCCCGGGAGGAGACCATGTCCGCCCATAAATTTTCCGCGGACGATCTGACCAAGGTGCTGCCGGTGATCAACGCCACCGGATCCGATTCCGCCATGCTGGACAATACGCTGGAATTTCTGGTCATGAGCGGCATGGATCTGCCTCTGGCGGTGATGATCACGATCCCGGAGCCCTGGACCCACAACGATACGATCTCCCAGGAGGGACGGGATTTCTATCAATATTACGCTACCATGATGGAGCCCTGGGACGGCCCTGCCTCCATCCTGTTCTCCGACGGCGATCTGATGGGGGCGGTGCTGGATCGAAACGGCCTGCGCCCTTCCCGTTATTATATCATGGACGACGGGCGGCTGATCCTTTCTTCCGAGGTGGGCGTACTGGAGCTGGCTCCGGAGCATATCCTCAAAAAAGAACGGCTGCATCCCGGCAAAATGCTGCTGGTGGACACCAGGCGCGGCCAGGTGCTTTCCGACGAGCAGATCAAGGAATCCTATGCCTTAAAGGAGCCCTACGGGGAATGGCTGGACAGCAACCTGGTGACGCTGGCGGAATTGAAGATCCCCAACGAGAAGATCCCTTCTTATACGAAAGAAGAGAGGGCGCGGCTGCAGAAAGCCTTCGGGTATACCTATGAGGAATACCGGGGCAGCATTTGCGCCATGGCCTTAAACGGTTCGGAGCAGATCGGCGCCATGGGCGTGGATACGCCGCTGGCGGTGCTTTCCAAAGAATATCAGCCGTTGTTCTTCTACTTTAAACAGCTTTTCGCCCAGGTGACCAATCCGCCCATCGACGCCACCCGGGAGAAGATCGTGACCTCCACCACCGTCTATGTGGGCAAGAACGGCAATCTCCTGGAAGAAAAGCCGGAGAACTGCCAGGTATTAAAGATCAACAATCCGATTCTGACGGATCTGGATCTGTTGAAGATCCGTACTATGAAAAAACCGGGCTTTCAGGTAGCCTATGTGCCCATCATTTTCTATAAGAGTACGCCCATGGACAGGGTGCTGGAGCATCTGTTCGTGGAGGTGGACAAAGCCTATCGGGAAGGGGCCAATATCCTGATCCTCACCGACCGGGGCGTGGATGAAAACCATGTGGCGATCCCGTCTTTGCTGGCGGTTTCCGCGGTACATAAGCATCTGGTCAAAACCAAAAAATGTACGGCCCTGTCCCTGATCCTGGAGTCCGGAGAACCCAGGGAGGTGCATCATTTCGCCGCCCTGCTGGGGTATGGCGCCAGCGCCGTGAACCCCTATCTGGCCCATGCCACCATCGCCGAGCTGGTGGAAGCGGGGCTGGTAAACAAGGATTATTACGCGGCGGTCAACGACTATGATAACGCGATCCTGCAGGGCATTGTGAAGATCGCATCCAAGATGGGCATTTCCACGATCCAGTCCTATCAGGGCAGCCAGATCTTCGAGGCGGTGGGCATTTCCCAGGAGGTGATCGACCGGTATTTCACCGGTACGGTCAGCCGGGTGGGCGGCATCACGCTGGAGGATATCGCGGCCCAGACCGACGCCCAACATTCCAGGGCTTTCGATCCCCTGGGGCTGGAAACGGATCTGACCCTTTCTTCCCTGGGACGGCACAAAATGCGCAGCCAGGGGGAGGAACACCGCTACAATCCCCGCACCATCCATTTGCTGCAGCAGTCCACGCGGGAAGGAAACTATGATAAATTTGTAGAATATACGAAGATGGTGGACGCCGAGGAGACCGGCTATTTGCGCAGCTTGATGGATTTTAACTATCCGAAAGAGGGCGTGCCCATCGAGGAAGTGGAGAGCGTGGAGGAGATCGTAAAGCGCTTTAAGACCGGCGCCATGTCCTACGGTTCGATTTCCGAAGAGGCCCACGAAGCGCTGGCTATTGCCATGAACCATCTGCACGGCAAGTCCAACAGCGGCGAGGGCGGGGAAAGCGACGAACGTCTGGAATCCGCCGGGACGGATCACGACCGGAGTTCCGCCATCAAGCAGGTGGCCAGCGGCCGTTTCGGCGTTACCAGCCGGTATCTGGTGAGCGCAAAGGAGATCCAGATCAAGATGGCCCAGGGCGCCAAGCCCGGCGAAGGCGGCCATCTGCCCGCCCGCAAGGTCTATCCCTGGATCGCCAAGACCCGGCATTCCACGCCGGGGGTGAGCCTGATCTCCCCGCCGCCGCATCACGATATTTACTCCATCGAGGATCTGGCGCAACTAATCTACGATCTGAAAAATGCCAATAAATACGCGCGCATCTCCGTCAAGCTGGTTTCTGAGGCAGGCGTTGGGACGGTGGCCGCGGGCGTGGCCAAGGCCGGCGCCCAGGTGGTCCTCATTTCGGGCTATGACGGCGGTACCGGCGCAGCCCCCATCAGCTCCATCCACAACGCGGGGCTGCCCTGGGAGCTGGGGCTGGCAGAGACCCATCAGACCCTTTTGGCCAACGGCCTGCGCAACCGCGTGATGATCGAGACGGACGGCAAGCTGATGAGCGGCCGGGACGTGGCCATCGCCGCGCTGCTGGGCGCGGAGGAATTTGGGTTCGCCACGGCTCCGCTGGTGACGCTGGGGTGCGTGATGATGCGCGTCTGTAATCTGGACACCTGCCCCATGGGCGTAGCCACTCAGAATCCGGAGTTGCGGAAACGCTTCATCGGCAAGCCGGAATATGTGGAGAATTTCATGCGCTTTATCGCGCAGCAGCTTAGGGAATACATGGCGAAGCTGGGCGTGCGTACCGTCAACGAGATGGTGGGGCGCACGGATCTGCTGAAGAAAAAGGAAAATCTCACCGGGCGGGAGGCGAAGGTGGATTTAAGCCGCATCTTAAACGCAGCGCCGGAGACGGATCGGAGCCTGTGCGTGTTCGATCCGGCCTGCGCCTACGATTTTGAACTGGAAAAGACCAAGGACGAGGCTCTTTTGTTAAAGAAAAAGGAACTGCAAAAGGCCATTGCCGACGGGGAGAAAAAGGAATACAGCGTGAAGCTGACCAATGTGGACCGCACCTTCGGAACTTTGCTGGGAGCCCAGATCACCCGGCTGCATCCGGAGGGGCTGCCGGCGGATACCATTACGATCCGCTGTACTGGCGCGGGAGGCCAGAGCTTCGGTGCTTTTCTGCCCAAAGGGCTGACTCTGAGCCTGTGCGGCGACAGCAATGACTATTTCGGGAAAGGGCTTTCCGGCGGCAAGCTGGTGGTATATGCGCCTCAAAAGGCGAAATTCATCCCGCATGAAAACATCATCATCGGAAACGTGGCGCTTTACGGCGCTACCAGCGGCGAGGCCTATATCGCCGGCGTGGCGGGAGAACGGTTCTGCGTCCGCAATTCCGGCGCTACCGCCGTAGTGGAAGGCGTGGGAGAGCATGGCTGCGAGTATATGACCGGAGGCCGGGCGGTGATCCTGGGCCCCACCGGAAAGAATTTTGCGGCCGGTATGAGCGGCGGCATCGCCTATGTGCTGGATGAAAAGAACTGTCTGTACCGGAATCTGAATAAGGAAATGGTGCTGATGGAGAAGGTGGAGACCAAGTTTGACAAGGAAGAACTGCGGGCCATGATCGAGGCCCATGTAGCGCATACGGGATCGGAGAAGGGCAAGGAGGTGCTGGCGCACTTTTCCGAGTACCTGCCGAAATTTAAGAAGGTCATACCCGGCGACTATAAACGGCTGATCCAGCTCTCCTCCCAGTTCGAGGAACAGGGCATGAGCAGGGAAGAAGCGCAGATCGAGGCATTTTACGCCAGCCTCGGCACCAAATAAGGAGATGAAAAAATGGGAAAACCCACAGGATTTCTGGAATATGAGCGTAAAGACGGCCCGGTGACAGCGCCGCAGGAGAGGATCGGAAATTTCCGGGAGTTTCACGGGTCGCTTTCGGAGGAGGAACAGCGGCTGCAGGGCGCCCGCTGTATGGAGTGCGGCGTGCCCTTCTGCCAGGCGGGCATGATGATCGCCGGTATGGCCTCCGGCTGTCCGCTGCATAATCTGGTGCCGGAGATCAACGACCTGGTCTATCACGGCAACTGGGAGCAGGCCTATGTACGGCTTACAAAAACCCATTGCTTTCCGGAGTTCACTTCCCGGGTCTGCCCGGCGCTGTGCGAGGCGGCCTGTACCTGCGGCCTGCACGCAAGGCCCGTAAGCACTAAGGAAAATGAGAGGGCGGTCATCGAATATGCCTTTGCCAACGGCCTGGTGGACGCCCAGCCGCCGAAGGTGCGCACCGGCAAGACCGTGGCTGTGGTGGGCAGCGGCCCCGCAGGGCTGGCGGCGGCCTGGCAGCTCAATAGAAGAGGGCATCTGGTGACGGTCTATGAAAGGAGCGACAGGCCCGGCGGCCTGCTGCGCTACGGCATTCCCAACATGAAGCTGGAAAAGCGCATCATCGACCGGCGCATCCGTCTGATGGAGCAGTCCGGTATCGTTTTCAAATGCAGCGTGAATGTGGGAAAGGATATTTCGGGCAAAGAACTGGCGGCGCAGTATGACCGGGTGGTTCTGGCCTGCGGCGCCTCCAATCCCAGGGACATCAAGGTGCCCGGCAGGGAAGCTCAGGGGATCTATTTCGCGGTGGATTTTTTGTCCCGCGTGACAAAGGCGCTTCTGGACAGCGATTTTGAGAATGTGCCCTATGAGCTGGCGAAGGGGAAGCAGGTTCTGGTCATCGGCGGCGGCGATACCGGCAACGACTGTGTGGGCACCGCCATCCGCCTGGGAGCGAAGAACGTGATCCAGTTGGAAATGATGCCCAAACCGCCCCTGGAGCGGACGGACAGCAATCCCTGGCCCGAATGGCCCAAGGTGCTAAAGACCGATTACGGCCAGGAAGAGGCCATCGACAGGTTCGGCCAGGATCCCCGCATTTATCAGACCACAGTAACGGAATTTCAGAAAAACGAGGCCGGACAGGTGTGCAGCGCTACCGTTGTCAGCTTAAAGCCCCAGTATGATGAAAAGACAAAACGGACGGCCATGGTGCCCATAGAAGGGACACAGAGACAGATCCCGGCAGATCTTGTTCTGATCGCGGCAGGTTTTTTGGGAAGCGAGGGTTACGTTTCCGAGAGTTTTGGTGTAAAATGTAATGCAAGGACCAATGTGGACACCGCCCCCGGCCAGTATCAGACCAGTGAAGAGAAGATCTTTACGGCCGGCGATATGCACAGGGGGCAGTCCCTGGTGGTATGGGCCATCGCGGAGGGCAGGGAAGCGGCCCGGGCGGTGGACGAATCCCTGATGGGATATACAGACCGGTAAAAGGAGAAAGAGGATATGACGAAAGCCGAAATCTTGCGTTTGGTGGAAGAGGAAGATGTGGAGTTTATCCGGCTCCAGTTTACGGATATGTTCGGGGTACTTAAGAATGTAGCGGTGCCTGCCAGCCAGTTGGAAAGCGCCTTGAACAACGAATGTGTCTTTGACGGATATGGGATGGACGGCATCTGGAACAGAAGCGAGGGCGATCTGTTTTTGCATCCGGATCCGGATACGTTCGTGATCCTGCCCTGGCGTCCCCAGCAGGGGAAGGTGGCCAGGTTTTTGTGCGATGTGCGCAGGGCCGACGGATCGGCGCTGCCGGTCAGCACCCGCGCCATGTTAAAGCGCACGCTGCAGAAGGCGAAGGAGATGGGCTATGAGGTCTTTGCCCATCCGGAATGCGAGTTTTTCCTGTTTCATACGGATGAAAACGGGATCCCCACGGCCATGAGCCATGAGCGCGCGGGATTTCTGGACGTAAGCCCTCTGGATCTGGGGGAAAACGCCAGGCGCGAGATGGTGTTGACCCTGGAGAACATGGGATTTGAGATCGAATCTTCTTTCCATGAAAGCGCGCGCGCCCAGCATGAGATCGATTTTAAACAGGCGGAGGCGCTGGAAACTGCGGATAAGATCGTGACCTTTAAAAACGCGGTGCGTTCGACGGCCAAACGGTTTGGCCTGCACGCCACCTTTATGCCCAAGCCTACGGCGGGTTCCGCAGGCTCGGGGATGCATATCAGTTTTTCTTTGTACCGGGACGGGAAAAACGTCTTTTTCGATCCGGAGGACAAGGACGGCATCAGCGACGAAGCCCGCTGGTTCATGGGCGGCATTTTGGCCCATGTAAAAGGGATGTGCGCCCTGACCAATCCGCTGGTCAACTCCTATAAGCGGCTGATGTCGGGCTTTGAGGCGCCCCGGGACATCATCTGGACGACCCGCAACCAGAATACTCTGATCCGGGTCCACAATCAGAGGGGGACCGATGCGGTGATCGAGCTTCGCTTCCCCGACCCTTCCGCCAACCCGTATCTGACCCTGACGGCCTGCATTGCGGCGGGGCTGGACGGCATTGAAAAGAAGACGGATCCCGGCGCGGCGGCCGCCTACCGCTTCGAGGAGCGCACGGACGCCGAGAAGGCGGCGGCAGGAGTGGAGCATCTTCCGGAAACGCTGCATGAGGCGGTGGCCTGTCTGGAGCAGGACGCTTTCATGAAGACCGTATTGGGCGGCGAGTTCGTACAGCTTTATACGGATTACAAAAAAGAGGAATGGAATGAATATATGTCTCAGGTATCCGAGTGGGAAATTGAAAGATATCTGTATCGGATATGAGGCGGTGTAGCGGATGAGCGGCATAATCGTTGTTTTGCCCAAACTGGAGGATGCGAAGCAGATCCGCAGCATCTTAAGCCGCCACGGTTTTGAGACTGCGGCAGTCTGTACCACAGGGGCAGATGTTCTGTCGAGGGTTCCGCAACTGGGGAGCGGCGTGGTGATCTGCAGCTACCGGCTGCGGGATATGCACTATACCCAACTGGCGGAATATCTGCCGGATTATTTTGAAATGCTGCTTTTAAACTCCGCCCAGGAGCGGGACAACTGTCCTGCGGGCATTGTTTCTTTGACTTATCCCATCCGGCCCAACGACCTGGCGGGCACGGTGGGCATGATGCTGGCCCAGTTGGAACGGCGCATCCGGTACCGGAGGGCGGGCGTAAAAAAGCGGTCGGACCGGGAGCAGAACTATATCAACAACGCAAAAATGATCCTGATGGAACGCAACAACATGACGGAGCAGGAGGCTTACCGGTACATCCAGAAAAGCAGTATGGATTCCGGCACCAATATGGTGGAAACGGCGCAGATGATCCTGCTGCTTTTGTTCGACAGTTGACGGCATATCGGCCGGCCTGCGCCGGCGCATGGAGGAAAAGATGTATACGATCAATGAGAATTATCTGAAGCTGCAGGGCAGCTACCTGTTTTCCGAGATCGCAAAAAGGGTGGCGGCCTATAAGGAAGCCCATCCCGAAGCGGATGTGATCCGGCTGGGCATCGGCGATGTGACGCAGCCTATCGCCCCGGCCATCATTGAAGCGCTGCACAAGGCGGTGGACGAGATGGGGACTCCGGAAGGGTTCAGGGGCTACGGCCCGGAGCAGGGCTACGAGTTTCTGCGGCAGGCCATCGTAAAGAACGACTACCTGGCCAGAGGGTGTGACATCAGCCCGGAGGAGATCTTCGTATCGGACGGCGCGAAGTGCGACGTGGGCAATATCCAGGAGATCTTCGGGACGGACAATACGGTGGCGGTCTGCGACCCGGTCTATCCGGTCTATGTGGACACCAACGTGATGGCGGGGCGCACCGGACAGTTCAATCCTGTCACGGGCGGTTTTGATAAACTGATCTATATGCCCTGCACGGCGGAAAACGGTTTTTCGCCGAAGTTGCCCGAACAGGCGCCGGATCTGATCTATCTTTGCTTTCCCAACAACCCCACCGGCGCTGCCATCCGAAAGGACGCGCTGCAGGCCTGGGTGGACTATGCCAACAAAAACGGCTCCGTCATCCTCTATGACGCGGCCTATGAAGCCTATATTTCCGAGGAAGGGGTTCCGCACAGCATCTATGAGTGTGAGGGGGCCAGAGGCTGCGCCATCGAGATGCACAGCTTTTCCAAAAACGCGGGCTTTACGGGGCTGCGGCTGGGCTATACCGTGATCCCGAAGGATCTGGTCTGCAACGGCACCAGCCTGCACAGCCTTTGGGAGAGAAGGCACGGCACCCGTTATAACGGCGCTCCCTATATCGTGCAGCGGGCCGGCGAGGCGGTGTATTCCGAAGCAGGAAAGGCGCAGCTTCGTAAGCAGGTGGCCTATTATATGGAAAACGCCCGGATGATCCGGGACGGGCTGGCCCAGGCGGGCTTTACCGCCTACGGCGGCGTCAACGCCCCCTATATCTGGCTGAAAACGCCGGAGGGGATGACGAGCTGGGACTTTTTTGACCGGCTGCTCAACGAAGTGCAGGTGGTGGGGACCCCCGGATCCGGCTTTGGCGCCAGCGGGGAAGGGTATTTCAGGCTGACGGCTTTCGGCACCCATGAGAATACCCGGGAAGCGATCAAAAGGATCGGGAGATTATAAAACGTTTCTTATATGGGAACAGGCCTTTTTACGGGGCGCTCTGACCGACAGGGCGCCTCTTTTGGCGTGCGCACCGGGAGTTTCTTTCGGATGTGGTTGAAAGCGGAAACGTTTTTTGCTATATTGAAAGCAAAACGGCGGGAGGCGGACGCGATGTACGAACTGATACCGATTACCGATAAAAGCTATTATATTCAAAGCCCTGCCAGGATCGGGCTGGTGAAGATAAGCGACAGGGAGGTTTGCCTGATAGACAGCGGCAGCGATAAGGATGCTGGGCGTAAGGCCCGGCAGATTTTAGACGCCAACGGATGGAAGCTTACCGCCATTTTCAACACCCATTCCCATGCCGACCACATCGGCGGCAACAAGTACCTGCAGGGGCAGACGGGATGTAAGATCTACGCGCCGGGGATCGACTGCGATTTTACCAGGCATCCGATCCTGGAGCCTTCTTTTTTGTACGGCGGGTATCCCTGCAGGGAGTTGCGGCACAAATTCCTGCTGGCGCAGGAAAGCCAGGCAGAATATCTGACCGAAGAGGTTTTGCCCGAGGGCTTTGAAATGATCGCGCTGCCGGGGCATTTTTTTGACATGACGGGTTTTCGGACGCCGGACGATGTCGTCTATCTCGCCGACTGCCTGTCGAGCCGCGAGACGCTGGAAAAATACCGGATCGGGTTTCTGTACGATGTGGCCGCTTACCTGCGGACGCTGGAAATGGTAAAGACGCTGAAAGCGAAAATGTTTGTGCCCGCTCATGCGCAGCCGACGGCAGACATTTTTGCCCTGGCGCAGTATAATCTCGAAATGGTGCAGGAGGTTGCCGAAAGGATCGTCGAGCTGTGCAGGGAACCCCTCTGTTTTGAAACGATCCTGCAAAGGCTGTTTGCCGGTTACGGCCTGACGATGGATTTCGAGCAGTACGTTCTGGTCGGGAGTACCGTCCGTTCGTACCTTTCCTGGCTGAAGGATACAGGCAGACTGAGCGCGCGGTTTGAGGATCATCAGCTCCTGTGGGAGCGGATTTAGGGAGCAGGAAAGGCGTCCGCAATTTTCTAAGGGAAAAGGAGAAAACGAAATTTTATGCATTTTCATACGGGAAAAAATACCTTCCCCTGGAGAAGCTTTCTGAAAAGCCTGGCGTCCATCGCGATCCCCATCGCGCTGCAGAATCTTCTGACCACCACGGCCAGCATGGTGGATACGATGATGGTGGCCCCGCTGGGGGAGCTGTCGGTGGGGGCGCTGGGACTGTGCGCCCAGTTTTCGTCCCTGATGTTCTCCGGCTATTGGGGCTTTGTGGGCGGCGGGATGCTGTTCATCTCCCAGTATTGGGGGTCGAAGGAGGACGACGGCATCGAGCGTTCCTATGGGATGACGCTGGCGTGCATGATGACGGTGGCGGCGGTATTCGGCTGTCTTGCCATTTTTGCGCCGGATCTGGTCATGCGGATCTATACCGATAAGGAAGCGATCCGGCAAATCGGCGTCCAATATTTGCATATTGTGGGCGTCGCCTACTTTATGCAGGTGTTCTCCATGGCCATGAGCTGCCTGCTGCGGGGGACGGAACGGGTGCGCATTCCCATGATCGCTTCGATGGCGTCGGTGGCGGCGAACCTGTTTTTAAACTGGGTGTTCATCTACGGCAATTTGGGCGCGCCGGCCATGGGGATCCGGGGCGCGGCTCTGGCCACGACCTGTGCGGCGGCGGTGAACGTACTCACGATCTATCTGCTGGCGTATCTGGGGAAATATCCGTATCTGTTCCGACTGCGGGGGCATTTCCGGTGGAACAGAGAGAAACTGAAGGAATATTTTGTGAAGTGCTTTCCGATCCTCTGCAACGAAGTGCTGGTGGGCGTGGGCAACATGGTGATCAATATCACGCTGGGCCGTCAGACGGAGCAGGTCATCGCGGCTTTGGCGGTATTTCGCACGCTGGAAGGGCTGATCATCGGCTTTTTCGCGGGCTTTTCCAACGCTGCCTCTATTCTGGTGGGCAAATGCGTGGGCGCCGGGGAACTGGATACCGCCTTCGCGCGGGCCAAACGGCTGGTCTATCTGTGCAGCGGCGTGATCCTGTGCGCGAATCTGTGCGTGCTTGCCCTGCACAGGCCGCTTCTGACAGGGATGAGCCTGTCCGGGCCGTCCTACGAGGCGGGGCTTCGGATGCTTTTGATCTATGCGGTGATCTCCGTGATCCGGATGGGCAACTGGATCCAGAACGATACCTACCGGGCGTCTGGGGACGCGGTATACGGCACTGTGCTGGAGATCGTTTTTATGTACGTCATGGTGATCCCCAGCGTACTGCTGACCGGCTTTGCGCTTCATGCGCCCTACTGGGTCGTGTTCCTATGCTGCTATATCGACGAGCCTATCCGGTATGCGCTCATGCAGATCCACCTTTATTCCGGCAAATGGGTCAGGCCGGTGACTGATCTGGGGAAGGCAGCGCTGCCGACGTTTTTGGAAAAGAGGAAAAAAGGCTGAGCAAAAAACGGCGGACAAAATTTCTTTCTTTGCGGATGGAAAAGTGCGCATGGATGTGGTAAAATATGATCTGTCGGAAGAAGTGGAAAAATAAGCAGGACGGTTTATTTTACAATCTGCGTTTTGCGCTGTTTACGGCATGGAGGGAAAGATGAGCGGATACGATGTGACGGCTCTTGGAGAACTTTTAATCGATTTTACGGAAAATGGGAAGAGCGCCCAGGGAAATTCCCTGTTTGAAGCCAATCCCGGCGGCGCGCCCTGCAACGTGCTTTCGATGCTGACCAGGCTGGGAAAGAAAACCGCCTTTATCGGAAAGGTGGGCAGGGACTTTTTCGGGACGCAGTTAAAAGAGGCCCTGGAGGAGACGGGGATCGATGCCTCGGCCCTGCGGATGGACGAACAGGTGCATACGACGCTGGCGCTGGTCCATACATATCCGGACGGGGACCGGGATTTTTCCTTTTACCGCGATCCGGGCGCGGATATGAGGCTGACCGCGGACGAGATTCCGGAAGAGATGATCGCAGGATCGCGGATCTTTCATTTTGGCACGCTGTCCATGACCCACGAGGGCGTGCGCAGGGCGACGCTCAAGGCCCTGGATGTTGCGAAGAAAAACGGCGTTCTGATCTCCTTTGACCCCAATCTGCGGCCGCCGCTGTGGCCGTCTCTGGACGCTGCGAAAGAGCAGGTGCTTTGCGGGTTGGGTTACTGCGACATACTTAAGATTTCGGATAATGAGATCCAGTGGCTCACCGGGTTGGACGATTACAGCGAGGGCGCGGCGTGGATCCACAAGCGGTATCCGGAGATTTCTCTGATCCTGGTTTCTTTGGGGAAAGAGGGAAGCCGGGCCTATTACGGAAAAGAAACGGTGGAGGTGCCCGCCTTTGTGCAGAAAAATACCGTGGAGACCACGGGAGCGGGGGATACTTTCTGCGGCTGCGTACTCAATTACATTCTGGAGCATGGCCTGAAAGGGCTAAGCAGGTCAGATCTGACGGAAATGCTGCGGTTTGCCAATGCCGCCGCCTCTCTGATTACCACCCGGAAAGGGGCGCTGCGCGTGATGCCCACGAAACAGGAAGTGGAAGCGCTGTTGTAATGATTTTATTATGATTATTTTATATTGAATTTTATATTGAATAAAGAAGAAACAGGTGAAAAACAGGCCGCCGGATTTTTCGGCGGCCTCGCTGCGTGTGCGCCTGGCGGCGCACATTTTTATGTCTTTGCACGGTTTACTTTGCCTTGCAGCGCGCCGGTTTTATAACCGGGTGCCGGTCAGCAGTTCGTAAGCCTGCAGGTACTTTTCAATGGTCTGATCCACGATGTCCTGGGGCAGCGTCCAGTCGTTGCCGGGATGGGATTTCAGCCAGTCGCGGGCAAACTGTTTGTCAAAAGAGGGCTGGCTGTGTCCCGGTTCATAACTGTCGGCGGGCCAGAAACGGGAACTGTCGGGGGTCAACATTTCGTCCCCCAGCACGATCTGGCCGTTTTCGTCCAGGCCGAACTCGAATTTGGTATCTGCGATGATGATTCCTTTCTCTGCGGCGTAGTCCGCACATTTCTGATAGAGGGCGATGGTGTAGTCCCGCAGCTTGGAAGCATATTCCTCTCCTTTACCCGGAAAACGCTTTTCCAGATAGGCTACGCTCTGCTCATAGGAAATGTTCTCATCGTGGTCGCCGATCTCCGCCTTGGTGGAGGGAGTGTAGATGGGCTGGGGCAGCTTATCGGATTCCTTCAGCCCTTCCGGCAGCCGGATGCCGCAGACCGTGCCGTCCTTGACATAGCTGGCCCAGCCGCTGCCCGTGATATAGCCGCGGACAATGCATTCGATGGGCAGCATATTCAGCTTCTTGCACAGCATGCTGTTGCCGGTAAACCGGGGCTGTTGGAAAAAGGCCGGCATATCGTTTACATCCGTGGAGATCATATGGTTTGGCAGGATGTCCCGCGTCATCTCGAACCAGAATCTGGACATCTGGGTCAGTACCGTTCCTTTTTTGGTAACGGTGTTGTGCAGGATCACATCGAAACAACTGATGCGGTCGGTGGCCACCATGATCAGGCTGTCGCCGTTGTCGTAGATCTCCCGAACCTTTCCTTCTTTTATGGGTTTTCTTGTCTCTGCGTTCATATTCTTTTTTACCTCGCTTGTGCGGATTTTGCCGGAACGTAACCGGAAAAACGCCTTTCGCCATGCGAACGGCTGATATCCATAGTTAAACAGATTTTGGGGGAAAATGCAAGGGGTTTTCAGGGAAAGATGCTGATAAAAAGGAATGACTATTGATTGAGGGAAAAATTGATGATACAACTGCATTACTAAAAAGCGGTGGCGTGTTGTCCATGGAATAGACAAATAGATAAAATACATCAACTTAATTGATTAAATTTACCTCTTGCGGAATAGCGATGGCTATGGTAAGCTGTGTATCGATGCAGCCGCATGGCAGGAATAAGGACGGCAGCGCAGCCATCGAGCCGTATGCGGGTGCAGAGAAACGCGAGGATGAGGAATAGTAGCTTTCTGTTGGCAATCAGAGAACTGCCGGGCGGTGCGAGGCAGTCAGGTGCAGAGAGGGAACTGACCTCGGAGCGGCTGTCTGAAGGCCGGCAGGAGAAGCAGCAAGGCGGTTACGGGGAAACCAATTCCGCAGACTGGATCCCATATCCTGCAGCACGGTTGTGTAAGCGCAGACGGAATTCCCGCCGTGAAAAGGGGAAAGGCATCGCGCTTTGCTTTGAAGAAGCCTGTGCCGGCGAGTGCATGGCAAGTCCATGAAATAGAGTGGTACCGCGCAAGAGGGTTTTGCGTCTCTATGAAAACGTCTCCGAGGGGAGTTTTCATGGAGACGTTTTCGCGTAAAGGAATGAAAAATCGGATCTTGAGGAAAGAAAAATCGGATCAGAGGAAAAGGAGAAATCCCATGAATGTGAAAGAAAAATACGGAAAATCTTATTTTATGCCCCCGGTGGTCACCTACGATTGGGTGAAGAAGGATACCATCACGAAAGCGCCCCTCTGGTGCAGCGTGGATCTGCGGGACGGCAATCAGGCGCTGATCGAACCCATGAGCCTGGAGGAAAAACTGGAGTTTTTTAACCTTTTGATCGAAGTGGGTTTTAAGGAGATTGAAGTGGGATTCCCGGCGGCTTCCGATACGGAGTATCAGTTTGTCCGGGCGCTGATCGAGCGGGATATGATTCCGGAGGATGTGACCATCCAGGTATTGACCCAGGCCCGGGACCACATTATCCGCAAAACCTTTGAGGCGGTGAAAGGCGCGCCCAGGGCCATTATCCATCTTTATAATTCCACTTCTGTGGCCCAGCGGGAACAGGTATTTAAGAAGAGCCGGGAAGAGGTGAAGAAGCTGGCCGTGGACGGCGCAAAGCTGTTGGCGAAGATTGCATCGGAGATGGAGGGCAATTTCGCCTTTGAATACAGCCCGGAGAGTTTCCCGGGTACGGAAGTGGATTATGCGCTGGAAGTATGCAACGCGGTGCTGGACGTCTGGAAACCGACGCCGGATCATAAGGTTATCATCAACATCCCCACCACTGTGCAGATCGCGATGCCCCATGTGTTTGCCTGTCAGGTGGAATATCTGCATAAGAACCTGAAATACCGGGATGCGGTGGTCTTGAGCGTCCATCCCCACAACGACCGTGGCTGCGGCGTCAGCGACGCGGAGTTTGGCGTGCTGGCGGGCGCGGACCGCATCGAGGGCACCCTGTTTGGCAACGGCGAACGCACAGGCAACGTGGATCTGGTGACGGTAGCCATGAATATGGTCTGCCACGGCGTGGAGCCGGGGCTGGATTTTCATGATGTGAACCGGATCCGCCAGGTGTATGAGCGGCTCACCGGGATGCGCGTACATGAGCGCACGCCCTATGCGGGAGATCTGGTTTTCACGGCTTTTTCCGGTTCCCATCAGGACGCGATCTCCAAGGGTATGGCCTGGCGGAAAGAGGGAAAGAGCGGAGAGCGCTGGGATGTGCCATATCTGCCCATTGATCCCAGAGATGTGGGGCGCGAGTACGAGTCGGATGTCATCCGCATCAACAGCCAGTCCGGCAAGGGCGGCGTCGCCTTTATCTTAAAGCAGAACTTCGGCATCAATCTGCCGGATAAGATGAAAGAAGAAGTGGGATATCTGGTCAAAGGTGTGTCCGATCAGCGCCACCAGGAGCTGTCTCCGGCGGAGATCCATCAGATCTTTGAAGATAAGTACATCAACCGCAGCGATGTGTTCGCCGTGCCGGAATGTCATTTCAAGCAGATCGACGGCATCCAGGCGGAAGTGACGATCGAGCAGAACGGCGTCCGCCGCGTGGTGAACGCCGGCGGCAACGGCCGCCTGGACGCGGTAAGCAATGCGATCAAGGCGTATTTTGGGATCAGCTACGAGCTTTCCGTCTATGAAGAACATGCTATTTCCCGCGGTTCTTCCTCCAAAGCCGCGGCCTATGTAGGCATTTCCCATCAGGGAAAGCTTTACTGGGGCGTGGGGATCGACGAAGATATCATAAAGAGTTCCATTGCGGCGCTGGTTTCCGCAGCCAACCGGCTGGCCCAGACGGAAAACTGCATGGAGGGCCGGGAGGAGCGCATCATGGAGATCATGAACTATATCCAGAACCACTATGTGGATGTGACGCTGGAAGGGCTGGCGGAGACATTCCACCTGTCCGCGCCTTATCTGTCCAAATATATCCGGCAGAAAACCGGCGAGACTTTCCAGGAGGCTGTGAAGCGGGCGCGGATGAAAAAAGCCCGTACCCTGTTAAAGGATTCCGGGCTGAAGGTGGAAACGGTGGCCGCAAACGTGGGCTATGAAAATGTGGAACATTTTAACCGTCTGTTTAAGAAGACTTACGGTATGACGCCCCTGCAGTTTAGGAGTCAGAACCGGTAAGCACGATACGGGCAGAAAACGGCGGCAGCTATTTCCGGGAAATTCGGCATAGCCGTGAAATGCGGTTGTGCCGTTTTTTCTTGTCTTTTTCCCAATTCTTTGTTATTTTTTCGATGTTTAAAAGCCTAAAAAATTAGTCAATTATGATTTGCCGAATCATACTTGACTAAAATGCCTTTATGTTCTATACTTTTTCTATCTTAAGGTGGAGGTAACGCGATGTTTATTGGCAGAGAGCGCGAGCTTACGGCTCTGGACAAGCTGTATGCGTCAGGTCGATTTGAATTTGCAGTCATATACGGGCGGCGGCGTGTCGGAAAAACGGCGCTGATCAATCAGTTTATCAGAGATAAGAATGCCATCTATTTTATGGGCGTTGAAAGTAACGCCAGGCAAAATCTCGAAAATTTCAGCAGGAGCATTTTGGAATTTCATACCGGGATCGAGACGGGAAGCTCCTTTCTTTCCTTTCAGGCGGCTTTGGAGTATGTGTTCAGGCTGTCCGAAAAAGAGCGGCTCATACTCGCTGTCGATGAATACCCTTATGTCGCCCGGTCCTCGAAAAGCCTCGCCTCCACGCTCCAACTGCTCATTGATAGGTACAAAGAAAGCTCGAAGCTGATGCTGATCCTCTGCGGATCGTCCATGTCCTATATGGAGGATCACGTTCTCGCCTATAAAGCGCCACTTTACGGCAGGCGGACAGCGCAGATGAAGATCGTTCCCTTTGACTTCGAGGAGACCTGCCGTTATTTCCGGCATTTTTCCGCTGAGGATAAGGCGCTGGTCTATGGGATCGTCGGCGGGACTCCGCAATATCTGCAGCAAATGGACGACGCGCTGAGCGTCGAGGACAACATTAAAAACACCTATTTAAATCCAGCCTCCGCCCTGTTTGAAGAGCCGGAAAACCTGCTCAAGCAGGAGGTGCGGGAGCCGGCACTTTATAATGCTGTCATCACGGCGATCGCCACCGGCTCCACCCGGATGTCGGAAATCTCCGGCAAAGTCGGGGAGGACACCAATGTGTGTTCCACATATGTGAAAAACCTTGTTTCCCTTGGGATCATCCGAAAAGAGACGCCCTATGGGGAAAAGGCATCCCGGAAAGCGGTTTATTCCATTGAGGACAATCTGTTTCGCTTCTGGTATCGCTTCGTGCCGGAGAACAATTCCATCATCGCCCGCGGCGCGGCCGACCTTGCCTACAAGCGCATTGAGCCGTTCCTGCCCGACTATATGGGCAAGGTGTTTGAGGAGATCTGCAAACAGTATCTTTGGAAGCTGCTGCTTGCCGGAAGGTGCCCGGTACAATTTTCCTCCCTCGGCCGTTGGTGGGGTAATGACCCGACAGAAAAGTGTCAGGCGGAGATTGACATTCTCGCTCAGCAGGACAAAACCACCGCTCTTTTCGGCGAATGCAAATGGACGAAGGAGAAGATCGGCCTTGACGTCCTGGACACGCTGGTCAAGCGCAGCGGCCTGTTCCCGTATCGAAAGAAGTACTTCTACCTCTTTGCCAGGTCCGGTTTTACAAAAGGGTGTATCGACAAGGCGAAGGCGATGGGGAATGTGACGCTGATAAGGTATGGGGATGTGTTAAAAAACCTATGATCTGAAATTTGGGCACAAAAGACCATACGGCAGATCCTTTTCATTGGAGGATGGGAATGTTGAAAAGATGGATACCGTTTCTGGCAGGACTATGCCTTATGCTGTCCGCCTGTGAGAATGACGGAAATAACGTAACACCGATCGGCCCGTCGGAGACAGTGCGAGAATATGAAACGCTGTCCTATGGAGAGTTTAAGGAACGGACGGGAAAAGAAGCGGAATTTTACCACGCGGATAGATTTATGGGAGAAATTCCCGGCTCTTCGCTTTGCATCATATACGAGGGGGAATATGATGAGGATCTGGCGGGTCCTGTGCTGTCGGATAACGATAGGCCTATTCGTCTGCAGGGCGCTCTTGGCGCGTTGATGGATGGGATCGACGGAGAAATGCCCGTCACAGAGTTGACCGCAGCTTTGTCGGAAGGCGGCGCGGCTAAGGCGGTTTGTGAACTGCTGGATGGAGCCGACAGCGCCTACTATGTAGGCGACAGATACGCGGATATTCCGTTTGACAGCGACCGGGATGGCGAATATGACAGCCGGCTTTTGATCTCTTTAGACGATGATGCGGAGGAAAAAGTCAATTCGGAAAGTACTGCGTGGCTTGAGCTTATAGAGCCTGAGGAACGGTAACGCTATACAAACTGTCCCTCAGCTCTGTCAGCAACCGCTCCGCAATAGGTGTGAAAACCTGATATTTTCTCCGGATCAGATACATTTTCGTCTCCAGCCTTGGCGCCAGGGGGCGGAATACTAGACAGGTATCATACGGGTATTACGATCTTTCCCCTTAATTTTTCTAAATTTGTCTGTCCTCATTAAAGAAAAATCCTCCGCCTTACGGCGAAGGACTATACTTTCAACCCAACCACTTATATACTGCATATTGATCAGCGGTAAACTTTCCTTGTGTTCCTATTCTAGCAGGCACAAGGCAGGAAGTCAATACAACTTTCCCTTAAAATTGACCAAAAGTATTTTTATTTCTGCAGCGTGCAGATATCCACCAGCGACGCGGTTTCAGCGGTAAATCCGCTCTTTAGGATATCCGCCAGCGCCACCGCCGTGTCCAGGCTGGTGAGGCAGGGGATGCCCAGTTCCACGCTCTTGCGGCGGACTTTTACGCTGTCTCTGGCGGGAGTGCGCCCTTTGGCGGAGGTGGAGATGATATAATTGACCTTCCCGCTCTCCAGCAGGGAGATGGTGTTGTGTTCGGACTCGCTGATCTTATGTACCATGGTGGCCTGCATCCCGTGGCTTCGAAGCACTTTTGCCGTTCCTTCCGTAGCGTAGAGATGGAAGCCCAGATCCGCGAAGTGACGCGCCACTTCCGGGATCTCCTCTTTATCGGTATCCCGGACGGTGATGAAAACGCCGCCATTTCGCTTCATGGTATAGCCTGCGCCCAACAGCCCTTTATAGAGGGCCTCCGTCATCGTGGGGCCGATGCCCAGCACTTCGCCGGTGGACTTCATCTCCGGCCCGAGCTGGGTGTCCAGACCGGACAGTTTTTCAAAGGAAAAGACCGGCACTTTGATGGCGGTATAGGCGGAGGCCGGATAGAGGCCGGTGCCGTAGGGCATATCTTTCAGCTTTTCGCCCAGCATCACGCGGGTGGCGATATCCACCATGGGGACGCCGGTGACTTTGCTCAAATAGGGCACGGTGCGGGAGGAACGGGGATTGACCTCGATCACATACACCTGATCCTGGCTGATCACATATTGGATGTTGATCAGTCCCTTTGTGTGCAAAGACAGGGCCAGCCGCGTGGAATAATCCACCAGCTTCTGCGTCTTGGCGGGACTCAGATTCCAGGCCGGATAGACGGCGATGGAGTCGCCGGAATGGATACCGGCCCGGTCAATATGCTCCATAATGCCGGGCAGCAGCACGTCTTCGCCGTCACAGATGGCGTCTACTTCCAGTTCCGTTCCCATCATATATTTGTCGATCAGCACCAGGTTGCCTTCCATATGGGAGAGGATGATCTGCATATATTCTTCCACATCGGCGTCGGAAAAGGCGATGATCATGTTCTGGCCGCCCAGCACATAGCTGGGACGCAGCAGAACGGGATAGCCTAAGCGGTTTGCTACTTCCAGCGCCTCTTTTGCGGTGCGCACGGTATCGCCCTTGGGCTGGCGGATATGCAGTTCTTTTAACAGGGCTTCAAAACGCCCTCTGTCCTCTGCGGCGTCGATGCTGTCTGCCGGGGTGCCCAGGATCGGGATATGGTTTTCGGAAAGCCATTTGGTCAGGCGGATGGCGGTCTGGCCGCCGAAGGCCACCACCGTTCCCACGGGTTTTTCGATGCGGATGATGTCCGCCACGTCCTCCGGCGTGAGGGGCTCAAAATAAAGCCGGTCGGCAGTGTTGAAATCGGTGGAGACCGTTTCGGGGTTATTGTTGACGATGACTACCTCATATCCTGCGTCCTTCAAGGCCCAGACGCAGTGGACGGACGCATAGTCAAATTCGATGCCCTGACCGATGCGGATCGGGCCGGAACCAAAGACGATGACCACCGGTTTGCCGGAGGTATGTTCCCCGATAAAGGCGGCCGCCTCGTCCTCTTCGTCCACAGTGGAATAGAAGTAGGGCGTTTCCGCGGAAAACTCCGCGCCGCAGGTGTCCACCATTTTATAGGAGAAGGGAAGGTGGGAAAAGTCCGTTCTGCCGGACAGCCGTGCGATGGTCTTGTCCAAAAAGCCGCAGCGTTTGGCCTCCCGCAGAAGTTCCGGCGTCAGTTCCTCTGCAGAGAGCTGTTTTTCCAGTTCGCACAAATGCAGGATCTTGGCCAGGAACCATTCGTCCACCATGGTCAGTTCATGCAGCCGTTCGATGGAAAAGCCCCGGTACAAAGCTTCGTAGAGAGCAAAAATGCGTTCGTCGTCCTCCGCCATCAGCTTCCAGGTCAGGGCGTCGCCGTCCAGCGCTCGCATGGCGGCGTCCGCCAGGCAGTCGTGAGAGATCTCTGCGCCCCGGACGGCTTTCATCAGCGCCGTCTCAAAGTTGCGGCCGATGGCCATGACTTCGCCGGTGGCCTTCATCTGAGTGCCCAGTCTGCGGGTCGCGTAGACGAATTTATCGAAGGGCCATTTGGGGAATTTTACCACCACATAATCCAGCGCCGGTTCAAAGCAGGCTTTGGTCCTGCCGGTGACTTCGTTTTTGATCTCGTCCATCCGGTAGCCGATGGCGATCTTGGCGGCCACCCGCGCGATGGGATAGCCGGTGGCCTTGCTGGCCAGGGCGGAGGAACGGGATACCCGGGGATTGACCTCGATGACCGCGTATTCAAAGCTTTCCGGATGCAGGGCGAACTGGACGTTGCAGCCGCCCTCGATGCCCATGGCCTCTATGATATGCAGGGCTGCGGTGCGCAGCATCTGATATTCCTTATCCGCCAGGGTGACCGCAGGCGCGATCACGATGGAGTCGCCGGTGTGGATGCCTACGGGATCCAGATTTTCCATGGAACAGATGGTGATGACGTTGCCGTCGCTGTCGCGCATCACCTCAAATTCGATTTCTTTCCAGCCCGCGATACATTTTTCCACCAGAATCTGGGTGATGGGGGAAAGGCGCAGGCCGTTGGAGGCGATTTCGCGCAGCTCTTCCTCGTCCTTTGCAATGCCGCCGCCCGTGCCGCCCAGGGTATAGGCGGGACGCACGATCACCGGATAACCGGCCCGGTGGGCGAAGGACAGAGCGCCCTCTAAAGTATCCACCACCTGGGAGGGAATGACGGGTTCCCCGATGGCGTCCATGGTATCCTTAAAAACCTGACGGTCCTCGGCCCTGGCGATGGTGTCGGGATTGGCGCCCAGCAGCGTGACGCCCTCTTTGTCCAGAAAGCCTTCTTTTGCAAGCTGCATGGAGAGGGTCAGCCCGGTCTGGCCGCCCAGGGTGGAAAGGATGCTGTCGGGTTTTTCCTTTTGGATGATCTTTTTTAAAAATTCCAGCGTCAGCGGTTCCACATAAACGTGATCCGCCATGGCCGCGTCGGTCATGATGGTGGCCGGATTGGAGTTTACCAGCACGACCTCCAGCCCTTCTTCTTTCAGGGCGCGGCAGGCCTGGGTGCCCGCGTAGTCAAATTCCGCTGCCTGGCCGATGACGATAGGGCCGGAGCCGATGACCATGACTTTTTTGAGGTTGGGATTTAACGGCATTCTTTTGCCCTCCTTTCCATCAGCGCTGAAAATTCTTCAAACAGAAAGCTGGTGTCCTGCGGCCCGCCGCAGGCTTCCGGATGGAACTGGACGGAAAAGCCGGGAAACGAGGTGTAGCGGATCCCTTCGCAGGTATCGTCGTTTAAGTTTAAAAAGCTTAAAACGGCGTGGGAGGGGAGGGTATCGTTTTTGACCGCGTAGCCGTGGTTCTGGCTGGTGATGTAGGTGCGGCCCGTGTCCATATCCTTTACGGGCTGGTTGGCGCCCCGGTGGCCGTATTTGAGCTTCTCCGTGTCCGCCCCGTTGGCCAGCGCCAGGAGCTGGTGGCCCAGGCAGATGCCGAAAATGGGGATGCCGGTCTGACACAGCTTTTCCAGTTCCTTTACAATAGAAAGGTTATCCTTGGGGTTGCCAGGGCCGTTGGAGAGCATAACGCCGTCGGGGGAAAGGGCCAGGATCTTCTCGCAGGAGGTGTCTGCGGGAACCACGGTCAGCCGACAGTTTAGGGCGTGAAGCTTTCGGGCGATGTTTTTCTTGGCGCCGAAATCCCAAAGCACTACATGGAACCGCGGCAGGCCCGCAGGAATCTCGAAGGTTTCTTTACAGGTCACCCGGCTTACCGTGTCTGCGGCGCGCCAGCCAGACAGCGACCGGGCATCGGCCTCCGAGGGCTTCTGCAGGGTGAGGCGTCCGTTCATGACCCCTTTTTCCCGGATCCGCTTTGTCAGAAAACGGGTGTCCACATCGTAGATGCCGGGCACATTTTGTTGCTTTAAAAAAGCGTCCAGATCCAACTGACTTCGGAAATTGGAAGGCTGTGCGCACCATTCTCTCGTGATGTATGCGCTCATATGGATGCCTTCGCTTTCAAAATCTGTTGGATTGACGCCGTAGTTCCCGATCAGGGGAAAGGTCTGTACCACCATCTGTCCGTAATAGCTGGGATCTGTGAGGGTTTCCACATATCCCGTCATCGCCGTGGTAAAAACGACTTCTGCGGTAACGTCCCCCGACAGGGGCGCTCCGAAAGGTTTCCCGGCGAGACAGGTTCCGTCTTCCAACTGCAGGTACACAGTCTGTTCCATAATCCACCTCGTCTTTTTTTGATGCCGTGCCCATGCTGCCGCACAGTGCCGTCAAACGAAAAGGCGCCCATGAAGGAAACGTCCTGCCCATAACGGATCAAAAGACACGATTTCTTCATGGACGCCTTTGTCCATCTGTGGTATTATAGCATCCACAGCAGGGCAGGTCAAGGCTCAAATCTGATTTTTCCTGACGGAATTTGCAAAGATTTTGCAAAGATTTATGACAGGATCTCTTCCGGCCTGGCTGCTTTCGGTCTATCTGTGGACTACCATGCCGCCGCAATGGTTTCCACCGCGGCCGTCAGCGCTGCGACCAGCATATCCTGGGACATGGAGGGCTCCTGCGGCCTGTCTGCGACCTGGGACGGCAGATAGGGAATATGAAGAAAGCCACTCTGTTTTTTGGGGAACCGGGTGGCGAGCAGATGACAGACCCCGTAAGTCACCTGATTGCAGACAAAAGTGCCCGCCGAATAGGAGAGAACGGCAGGGATCCCGTCCCGGCGGAGCCGTTCTACGATCCTGCGGGCGGGTATGGTTGTAAAATAGGCGGCCGGCCCATCGGCGGCTATCGGCTCGTCCATAGGCTGGAAACCATCATTGTCCGGGATCCGTGCATCCGAAAGATTAATGCCAACCCGCTCTACGGCGATGGCGGCATTGCCTCCGGCCTGTCCCACCGACAGAACGACGTCAGGATCATATTTTTCTATGGCTTTCTCGATGGCCGGGAGGGCGCGCTGAAAGGAAGTCGGGATCTCAAGCTTTATCAGGTCGGCGCCAGCGATCTTTTCCGGCAGCAGGCGAACCGTTTCGATGGAAGGATTCACGGCCTCGCCGCCGAAAGGGTCGAATCCTGTGATCAGTATTTTCATAGAGGGATCCTCCTTTGCATGTGTTTGCCCGTGTTTATTATAATCCATGCAAAGGAGGATGTAAATTTGAATTTCCGGCTGCGTCCGACTCTGCTCAGAGGACGTCAGTGTTTACATTCCCGGATCGCCAGATGCAGACGGGTAAATAATTCGTCGTATTTGATCTGGGGCATATTAAGCTGCGTCACGGTGGTATGCAGGCTGAGAGGGATCTGCCGCCCCTCGAAGGAAATAGGATCTCCGTTGTGCCGGATGATCTCGTCTGCAATGCGCTGCGCGCGGTCGAGGGATCTTTCGTTCGTCAGCATGCAGAATTCATCTCCGCCGATGCGGAATACCAGGTCCTCGTCCCCGGCGGCTTCCATCCGACGCATGGACTCCAGGATCGCGATATCCCCGGCTTTCCTCCCGCTACGATATCGTGATCTTATTATAGCATTCCCGGTGGGGCATGTTTTGATTTTTTGAAGAAAGCGGCGCAGCCGAACCGCCGCCGGGAATGTGGGGATCGGAAATCTTACAGTGCGGAAACGGAAATATTACGGACGCCGCTTGTTTTTTTGGCCTCTTCCAGATACAATAGTGGGTATAGGCAGCGGAGCGTTTGTTAAAGGAGAGATGCATGCAAAAAGTGATACTGGCCGGAGTCAACGTCAGGGACGATCCGGATTTTGAACGTTCCATGGAGGAACTGGAAAGTTTGGCGCAGGCCTGCGATATGGAAGTGGCAGCACGGGCAGTACAAAATCTTCCGGCTGTCCATAACGCGCTTTATATCGGGAGCGGAAAGGTGAAGGAAGTCAGGGATCTGGCGTCTATGACAGGGGCGGACTGCGTTGTGTTCGACAATTCGCTGTCGCCCTCGCAGCAGCGCAATCTACAGGAGGAACTGGGGGTTGCGGTGCTGGACCGCACGAATTTGATCCTGGAGATCTTCAACCGGCGGGCCCGGACCAAAGAGGCGCGGCTGCAGGTGGAAAGCGCCAGCCTGCAGTATATGCTGCCCCGGCTGGTGGGGATGCGTCAGGCGCTGTCCCGGCAGGGCGGCGGCGCAGGCGCGGGCGGAGGCGCCGGTGCGGGAGGCGGACTGGCAAACCGCGGCGCGGGCGAGACGAAGCTGGAACTGGATCGCCGTCGCATCGAAAAGCGCATTAGCGAGCTTCGGCGGGAACTGGCGGCCATCGAGCAGGACCGGATGACCCAGCAGAAAATGCGCCGGGCCAGCAGCCTGCCCTCCGTCGCTCTGGTAGGGTATACCAATGCGGGCAAGTCCACGCTGCTCAACCGGATGCTGGATGTATATATGGAAGAGAACGACAAAAAGGTTCTGGAAAAGGACATGCTTTTTGCCACCCTCGATACGACCGTGCGCAGGATCAGTCCAGGCGACAACCGGGATTTTTTGCTTTCCGATACGGTGGGCTTTATTGACAAGCTGCCCCATACGCTCATCCAGGCGTTTCGCAGCACGCTGGCCGAAGCCTGCAGCGCGGACCTGCTTTTGCAGGTGGTGGATTTTTCCGATCCGCATCACAGGGAACAGATGCAGGTCACCCAGAAGACGCTGCAGGAGCTGGGGGCCCAGCAGATCCCCTGTCTGTACGTCATGAACAAAGCCGATCTGGTAATGGAAAGAAGCAGGCTTCCCCGGGTGTCGCAGGATCATATTTATCTGTCGGCAAAGGAAGGGATCGGCGTGGAAAAACTGGTGGAGCTGATCCAGGAAAAGCTGTATGCCGGACTGGTGGACTGCGAAATGAAGATCCCCTATACCGACGGGTCGGCCGTTTCCTATCTGCAGCAAAACGCGGTGATCCTGCAGTTGGAGTATGAAGCGGACGGCGTTTATATGCGCCTGCGGTGCCGGCGAAACGACGCCGGACGCTACAGCAAGTACAAAATTTGAGGAGGCAGCCCTATGCGGAAAATGGAATTTAAGATGGAACGCCCTGGTCTGCTGGCGGAGGGGGATCATGTGACGGTGACGGAAGGGGTGCTGCCCAGCAATTATTATTACACCATCGATCCGTCCCTGGCCATGTCGGGAAATTACCCGTTTCGGGAGAGATTGCTGGCCCGGGAGGGGGATGTGGTGAAGATCGTGGAAAACGAACGGGGATTTTATGTGACAGTAGCTTTTGACGAATAAAGAACGGAGGAAAGAACAATGTTAAAAAAAGTGGAGACAAAGAAAGCGCCGGCGGCCATCGGCCCCTATTCCCAGGGGATCATTGCGGGGGATTTTCTGTTCGCGTCCGGACAGATCCCGATCAACCCTGCCACCGGGCAGATCGAGGCCCAGGGCATTGAAGCCCAGACAGAGCAGGTCATGAAAAACATCGGCGGGCTTTTAGAGGCGGCCGGGGCGGACTATTCCCAGGTGGTCAAGACCAGTTGCTTTTTGGCGGATATGGGGGATTTCGGCGCATTTAACGCCGTGTATGAAAAATACTTTACCGAGAAACCGGCCAGAAGCTGCGTGGCGGTCAGACAGCTTCCCAAAAATGTGCTGTGCGAGGTAGAAGTGATCGCTTATCTGGGCGCGTAAACGGCGGCGGGAAAAGGAGGAAAGACATGTTCGTGATTCTGGCAGGAGGATTACTGGTAATCATCATAGCGGTGGTGGTGGCTGTGGTATCTTCGGTATCCGCTGCGGTAGCTGCGGATTCGGATGAACAGGAAGACTGAACCTATGGCGGCGCATCTTTCGGGTGGAAACATTTGCCGTCAGGCAGTAAAATAACAACAGATTGATATGAAAAAGGGAACTTTTAGTTTTCCTTTGCGTTAAAAACAGGAACTCCTGGTTACTCTTAATGTGACCCTGACAAAAGTATGATTGGTATACAGGCTTTTTCAGAAAAGGGAGTTCGCATGAAAGATTCATTATTTATTGAGATTGGGGAGAGAATACGCATTCAGCGGCGCAGGATGGGGCTGACACAGGAAAAGGTGGCCGAGATCCTGGGCATTTCAGTGACTTATTATGGGGAGATCGAGCGGGGAAACCGAAAGATTTCGGTAGAACGCGTGATCACCCTTTGTGAAAAACTGGATATGGAGCCGAATTATCTGCTGCTCGGTGAAAAGGAAAAAGGCAGGAAGCTGCTTTCCGTTTTCAAGGACTGTCCCGAAGAAAAGGAACCGGCGCTGGATCAGATCATCCGATGTCTGGCGCAGTTATATCGTTAGGTTCTTGCAGAGGACTGAAATACAAAGGAAAGTGGCTGAAAGACATGGGCAGGACTGCTGATTTGGAAGAAAGTTATTCGGATCTTTATCTACGCTACCGCGATCGGGTGTTTCGGTATGTCAGAAGGGTCATTCGCGATGAATTTGAGGCGGAGGATCTGACACAGGACGTCTTTTTCCTGGCTTATGAAAAATGGGATCTGGTGGAGATCCATCCCAATGTTGCCGGGTTTTTGATGATGTCCGCCAGTTTTATGATAAAGAAATGGTTCCGCCAGCAGAGCCGCACGGTAGTGGATGAGGACGAACTGGTCGCTTTTATTTCCAAAGAAGAAGAGGAACCGGCATGGCTCAGCGATTTTGACATGGTGGATTTTTACCGCTCGGTGGAGACGGTCCTGTCCGCCGAGGAACTGCGCATACTGCGCTATTATTACGAATATGGCTATACCGCTGCGGAGATGGCGCAGAAGCTGGGTATTACGGTATCCTGCTTCAAAGTGCGCGTCGCAAGGATGAAGGAAAAGCTGAAACGGCATTTACAGGTAATCTGGATCATGGGCATCCTGACAGGAAGATGCCGGGTCGTTTGGGTCGTGCTTTCAAGACGGCAATGAGGGCTTGAAGGAAAGGAAAGGGAATGTCAAAAAGGAAAGCTCCGGGGGATGAGAAACTGATAGAGAGCCTCAGGGAAAAGCTGGATTGGTATACCTTTGAGGCGACGGAGGACGAATATGACGATAAACAGGTCCAGGCCATCACGGATCTTTTGGATGCGCTGGATCCCCTTCCGAATGTGAAGATCCGGGAGGACGGTACGCCTGCCGGAACATCCTCTGCGGCTGCGGGTAAGCTGTCCGCAGCGGGAGAGCGGGACGCCGAGGATGCGGTTTCAATCCTCGACGCAGAGGCCGCTCTCAAACGTTTTCAGAAGAAATATCAGATCAGCGACGAAGATCTGGCCAAAAAGACCAGAAAGATCGTGCCGTTTACGGATGCAGAGTTCTCTGAGGAATTTGCTTTTGGGGATAAAAGAAAATTTGGCGATGTGAGGTGGGCGGATCCTGCGGCAGTTCCCTCTGTGTCCGGGACTGTGCAGGACAGCGCAAAAAAGCGCGGGCGGTTCGGCCGTTTTATCGCCGGCCCGTTTGGCAAGATCGCGGTGGCCGCCTGTGCCGCTATCGTAGTGATGGCGGTTGGCGTCGGATTTTCGGGGTTTGGCAGTAATGCGTTGTCCCAGAGGTCTTTTTTTGAGTTTGTACGGGATGGAGTGAACAGCCTTAAGATAACCGTGACGGGGGATGAGAGGGAGACAGAGGGAGAGAAAGTGGGATTCGATCAGAAAGGAAGAGTGTATTATGATTCCTGGGAGGAAGTGAAGAGAGAAAGAGAGGATATTCTGGTCCCGGGATATCTGCCGGAAGGGGTCGGATTGCAGGAATTATATAGCGAGAAAGCTGATAATTACACATATTATGCAGCAAGATATGCAGAAGAAGGAAATGGCAGCCCCCTTTTTTTACGAATAAAATGTTATGAAGATCGTTATAGTAAATTAATAAACACGATAAAAGAGGATTGGGAATTGGTCGATTCGGATACTGTTAGAGGCATTTATCTATATAAAAAGGATGGACTTTTTATGATAAAAAAAGTGGTGAATACAAATGTTTATAGCCTGATAGGGGATAATATAGAAGAATTAAAAAAGATCGATGATGGGTTAGAGTGATTATAATAGAGGTGGGATCATAAATTTGATCCCACTTTTTTTGTAACCAAGTGGAGCAGTCAGGGAATAAATAAGTGAAGACACGTTTTGATCCCTATTGCGAACTTGTGTTACAAGATGAAAAGAAAGATCGCTCTATTGTTATCTGTCATCATGATATGCGGAATGGCATTGCAGGCATCAGCCGCAGAAAATGACAATTCTTTGGTAGACTGTGAGTTGGGGATTTCCTGCGGATCGGATGGCATTATTCTTTCTGCGGATGCTTTTACTACTAGCTATGCCGATGAGATCGGTTGTCGGGATGTTGTGCTGACTGAGACTTATAATGGCGTAACAACGCACATTAATATCCCGGGAACAAGTGGTTCCGGATATGATTTTGTCGCATCCGGGACTTATAGGGAAGCTATCAAGGGAGCGACCTATAGCGCTTCCTGCACTTTCTATGCGCGGTGGGGCAATACAGAGGATACGATAAGTGTCAGCACCGATTCTTTAGTCTACAACTAAATCTTAAAAAAACATGTCTTCAAAACTAATTGAAAGGGGAAAGTTCCATAGGGATATCGAAGAAGAGGCCGGCCACGCTGCCGGCTTTTTCTTATGGAAACCGTCCTGGGATCGATCCGCACACTTTGACGAAATCGCAGTCCTGTGGTACGATAAAACTGAAAGAGAAAACAGGATCATAATGGTTTGGGCCAGAAGGAGGAAAAAGGAATGTTTGTTTTTAACGCAGATCGCGTCCCTACAAACTGTGAGCCGGGCGTTACCAGAAAGGTCTTATGCTATTCGGAGGAACTGATGATGTGTGAGATCACCTTTGAAAAGGGGGCGCAGGGGAATTTCCATTCGCACCCGCACAGGCAGATCACCTACATTGCAGAGGGCAGCTTTTCCTTTACGATCGGCGGGGAGACAAAGGTGGTAAAAAAGGGAGACAGCGTATTTATGCCCGGCGATGTAGATCATGGCGTCACCTGCCTGGAGGCCGGAAAGCTGGTAGATGTATTTTGCCCGATGCGGGCGGATTTTTTGAAGTGAAACGGTAAAAAGGGAATTGTCATTTGCGGGACGGCCGGATGCTTTGGCCGTCCTGTTTTATGCCTGAACAGGATATATTTTCGGTTATTTTTTTACTATTTATCTTGAACTCCTGAATTTTCCATTATAAAATAAACCGATGGAAGAATAAGCGGGTTAGACCGTAGATACGAAAGGAGAAAAGGATGGATCATGTCAGACGAAAATAAAGATTTCGCCGAAATCTATCTTCGATGTTATGGCAAGGTTTATTCCTATATCAGCAGAATGCTCGGCCTCGATTCATGCGAGGCGGAAGATCTGACGCAGCAGGTGTTTTTGATCGCCTACAGGAAATGGGATACGTTGCAGGAACACCCAAATGTGCCGGCTTTCCTGATGCGGGTCGCCAAAAATCTGATCTTAAAGCACAGCGTTACGCGGCGGCCGTTGTGTTTCAATCAACTGGAGATCCTGGAGACGGCGGTTGCGGACAGCCGAGAGGACAGAACCTATGAAATGGCAGAGTTATACATGGACATCGCGCATGTTCTGCCAAAGGAGCAGATGACTCAGTTCTGCCAGTATTATGTGAACGGTTTCACAGCGGAAGAGATCGCCTCAAGACTGGGGATACAAACGAGCTGTTTCAAACGGCGTATTGCCAGGATGAAGGAAAGGCTGCGGAACGAACTGACCGGGATTTTCTGACTTCTCATCTTTAACCAAATCTTTTAAAAAACAGATCTTAGTCATCGGTTAAGAATATTTCGACAAAAAATACCATTGTCAATAGTATAAAAACAATCATCAGTGCCTTTTAGAAACCTGCCGTATCGTCCATATTTATACTGAAAAGGATTATTTTTGCATCAAAGAGGACGGAACATGAAAAAAGAAGGGGAAGAGATCCGGCTGGCACAGGGAAACCGTCTGCGTCAGATCCGCGGACAGTACAATATGACCCAGGAACAGTTTGCAGAATGGCTGGGGATGCAGACAGGAACCTATCAGGCAGTGGAATCCGGCAAAAACAATATTTCCACAAAGGTGCAGGAAAAGCTGAACGCGAGGGATATCTCCGTAGAATTTGTCATGTATGGCAAGCGCGGACATCTGGAGGCCGTCTGGCAGGAATTGTGCAAGTGTAACGACATGGACAAGCTGCAGATTCTTTGGAGGCTTTTGGATCATTTTTGCAGGGATGGCTCTCAGCCTGCCGGGGATGTGGATTTTGCGAAACTCTTAAAAGCGCTGGAACGGATAGAAGTGCAGAAAAGATAGGCGGCTATGGGTGAGGAATAATAAAGCAGGAGTATCCTGTTTTCAGAGTGCGGCGTGATTTCGGTCATGCCGTATTTTACGTTTCAAAGATCGTTGGATAGCGTATAGGGAAGGATTTCCTTGAAAAATGTCAGATCATAATTATAATAATTATTAGACGGTTTCTACTTCACGAGCAAAAGGCAGGTAACACATGGAAAGCAGACAATACCGGACCAAAGAACTGTTTCAACGGTTTATTCCTTACTTTAAGCCATACTGGAAGACGATGGCCTTTGACCTGTTCTGCGCGGGGCTGACGACCCTGTGCGAACTGGTCTTGCCGATGATCATGCGCTATATCACCAATGAAGCCCTGCGGGACGTGGTAAGTCTGTCCATGCGCACCGTGGGGATCCTGGTGGCGCTGTATCTTGCGCTGCGCGTGGTGGACTGTGTGGCGACCTACTATATGGCGGGTACCGGCCATATCATGGGGGCGAAGATCGAAACGGATATGAGGAGGGACGCCTACCGGCATCTGCAGCAGCTTTCCAATACCTATTATAATAATACGAAGGTGGGACAGATCATGGGACGCATTACCAACGATCTGTTCGATGTGACAGAGTTTTCCCATCACTGCCCGGAGGAGTTCTTTATCGCGGGCGTGAAGCTGGTCATTTCCTTTGTCATCCTGGCCCGGATCAATGTGCTGCTGACGCTGATCATTTTCATCATCATTCCGGTGATGGCGGTGGTATGTATGCGGCTGAATTTCCGGATGCGGGCTGTTTTCAGACGGCAGCGCCACCACATCGGCGAACTGAACGCCCGAATTGAGGACAGCCTGCTGGGGCAGAAGGTGGTCAAGGCATTCACCAACGAAGAAATGGAGAACCGCAAGTTTGAAGCGGACAACGGGCGGTTTTTGGAGATCAAACGGGATTCCTACCGGCTGATGGCGCAGTTCAACGCCACTACCCGCGCTTTTGACGGCGTGATGTATGTGTCCGTGCTTTTATTCGGCAGCCTGTTCATGATCAAAGGGCTGGTGGAACCGGGGGATCTGGTGGCTTTTCTTTTATATGTGACGACGCTGATCGCCACGATCCGGCGGATCATCGAGTTTGCGGAACAGTTTCAGCGGGGCATGACCGGCATCGAGCGCTTTTTGCAGATCATGGACGCGGATATCGAGATCTTCGACGAGCCCGGGGCGAAGGAAATGGGCGTGCCCAGGGGCGAGATCGCGTTTCACGATGTGAGTTTTGAATATCCGGACGATCACAATCAGGTGTTCCAAAACCTGAACCTGACGATCCATCCCGGCGAAAAGGTAGCCATTGTGGGGCCTTCCGGCGGAGGCAAGACGACGCTGTGCAACCTGATCCCCCGTTTTTACGATGTGACGGGCGGCGTGATCACCATAGACGGCATGGATATCCACGGTTTTACCTTAAAAAGCCTGCGCCGCAGCATCGGGATCGTGCAGCAGGACGTCTATCTTTTCTCCGGCACGGTGTACGATAATATCGCATACGGCAGGCCGGGGGCGACCCGGGAGGAAGTGGAGGAGGCCGCCAGGAGGGCCGGCGCCCACGGATTTATAAATCTGCTGAAGGATGGGTATGATACCTATGTGGGAGAGCGGGGCGTGAAGCTTTCCGGCGGACAGAAGCAGCGCATCAGTATCGCAAGGGTCTTTTTGAAAAATCCGCCCATCATCATTCTGGACGAGGCGACCAGCGCTCTGGATAACGAGAGCGAATTTGCGGTGGCGCAGTCTTTGGCCAAGCTGTCGGAAGGCAGGACGACGCTGACTATCGCTCACCGGCTTTCTACGATCCGCAATTCCGACCGGATTCTGGTGCTGACGGAGGAAGGGATCGTGGAGGAAGGGAGCCACGACGCGCTTCTGGCGAAAAAGGGCGTTTATTATCAGTTATATCATCTTGCCAACCAGTTGAAATGAAGTCGGGATGTGATAGAGGCCGTGTTTTTGGGGGATTGACGGGACGGATCCGGTTTTTGGGGGTCCCCGGACGGTTTTTGAGAAAGGGGATACAAAAAAGGGCCGTTTTGTACTATAATAAATACGGAAGAGTTCGTGTTGCACCGGACCAAAGGACGAAAGGAAACGGGTATGAGACTGGAATTTATCGGCGCCGCCCATGAGGTGACGGGAAGCTGCCATTATCTGGAAGTGGGAGATGTGCGCCTGTTGGTGGACTGCGGCATGGAGCAGGGCGTCAACGTCTTTGAGAACTGCGCGCTGCCGGTGGAGGAGGCGCTGATCGATTATGTGCTGGTCACCCACGCCCATGTGGATCATACGGGAATGCTGCCCTGGCTTTATGCCAAAGGGTTTCGGGGGAAGATCTTTGCGACGGAGGCGACGGCGGATCTGTGCAGCATTATGCTGCGGGACTGCGCGCACATCCAGATGCAGGAGGCGGAGTGGAAGAACCGTAAGGCGAAGCGTCATGCGGGAGCCGAGACGCAGGAGCCTGTCTATACCATGGAGGATGCGGAGGAGACGATCCGGCGCATCGTTCCCTGCGATTATGACGAGAGGATCCATATCTGCGACTGCATCGATATCCGTTTCACCGACATCGGCCATCTGTTGGGTTCCGCCAGCATTGAGGTCTGGGCCCAGGAGGGGGATATCTGTAAGAAACTGGTCTTTTCCGGCGACATCGGCAATGTAGACCAGCCTCTTTTACGGGATCCCCGGACGACCCGCCAGGCGGATTATGTGATCATGGAATCCACCTACGGGGACCGGATCCACAGCGATGTGCGGCCGGATTATGTGGGCGAACTCGCGGGCATCTTGCAGGAGACTTTCGACAGGGGCGGCAATGTGGTCATTCCTTCCTTCGCGGTGGGCAGGACTCAGGAAATGCTGTATTTTATCCGCATCATCAAGGAGCAGGGGTTGGTTCATGGCCATGAAGGTTTTCCGGTCTATGTGGACAGTCCTATGGCGGTGGAAGCCACGGGGATCTTTACCCGCAATGAAAAGAGCTGTTTTGACGAAGAGGCCCTGTCTTTGGTGAAACAGGGAGTCAATCCCATTTCCTTTAAGGGGCTGCGGCTGGCGATCACCAGCGAGGAGTCCAAAGCCATCAACTTTGACGAGACGCCCAAGGTCATCCTTTCCGCCTCCGGCATGTGCGACGCGGGCCGCATCCGCCATCATTTAAAGCACAACCTCTGGCGGCCGGAGTGTACCGTCCTGTTCGTCGGATATCAGTCGGTGGGCACTACGGGCCGGGCGCTGGTGGAAGGAGCGAAGGAGTTAAAGCTGTTCGGGGAGACCATAGATGTGCGCGCGCAGATCCGGACGCTGGCCGGCATGTCGGGACATGCGGATAAAAACGGCCTGATCCGCTGGATCTGCGGGTTTGAGAAGAAGCCCAGACGGGTGTTTATCGTCCATGGGGAGGATGCGGTGACAATGTCCTTTGCAAACTGCCTGCATGACGAATACGGATTTTCGGCTTACGCGCCTTACAGCGGCACCATTTTCGATCCTGTGGGGGATCGCTTTGTCTACGAGGCGCAGCCCGTCCTCGTCAAAAAGAAGGCCAAAAGCCAGACCCCTGTGGGCGTTTACGCGCGGCTGGTGGCGGCCGGACAGCGGCTGGCAGCGGTCATTAAGCGCTGTGAGGGAATGGCCAATAAGGATCTGGCGAAATTCGCGGATCAGATCAACGCTCTCTGCGATAAATGGAACTAACCGAACAAGGCCAAAGAGGAGGAGCCTGTTATGAGTATGGCGGATACGATCTTTATCAATATGTGCCGGGATATTCTGGAGAACGGGACCAGTACGGAAGGGGAAAAAGTGCGGCCCCACTGGCCCGACGGCGCGCCGGCCTATACGATCAAAAAATTCGGCGTGGTCAACCGCTATGATCTGTCTCAGGAATTTCCGCTTTTGACCCTGCGGCGCACCGCCTTAAAGAGCGCCACGGACGAGATGCTCTGGATCTGGCAGCAGAAATCCAACAATATTCACGATCTGCACAGCCATATCTGGGACGAATGGGCGGACGCAGACGGCAGCATCGGTAAGGCTTACGGCTATCAACTGGGCGTAAAGCATCAATATAAGGAAGGCCTGTTTGATCAGGTGGACCGGGTGATCTATGACCTGAAGCACAATCCCTTTTCCCGGCGCATCATGACAAATCTCTATGTGCATCAGGATCTGCACGAGATGAACCTGTATCCCTGCGCCTACAGCATGACCTTTAACGTGACGCAGAAAAAAGGGCAGGATAAGCTGGTCCTCAACGCGATCCTAAATCAGCGTTCCCAGGATGTGCTGGCCGCCAACAACTGGAATGTGGTGCAGTATGCGGTGCTTTTACATATGCTGGCCCAGGTGTGTGATATGCAGGCGGGGGAACTGGTCCATGTGATCGCGGACGCCCATATCTATGACCGTCATGTGCCCATCATCCGGGAGCTGATCGCAAGGAAGCCCTATCCGGCTCCGAAGTTCTGGCTCAATCCCCAGGTGCATGATTTTTATCAGTTCACCAGGAACGATGTCAGGGTGGAAGACTATGTGACGGGAGAGCAGATCGCAGATATCCCCATTGCGGTCTGACGGGACAAAAAAGGAGGCGCGCGCGATGAATATGATCGTTGCAGTAGACCAGAACTGGGCCATCGGCAACAAGGGAGATCTGTTGGTGCGCATACCGGCGGATCATAAGATGTTCCGGCAGGAGACAAGCGGCAAGGTGGTGGTTTTGGGGCGTAAGACCATGGATACTTTTCCCGGCGCTCAGCCGTTAAAGAACCGGATCAACGTGGTGCTGACCCGCAATACAGCGTACAGGGCTTTGGGCTGCGTCATAGTCCACGATCTGGAAGAACTGGCCGAAGAACTGAAAAAATATGACAGCCGGGACGTCTATATCATCGGCGGCAGCAGCGTCTACGAACAGCTTTTGCCCTGGTGCGATACGGTGCATGTCACCCGGATCGACCACGCTTATGAGGCCGACGCCTATTTCCCGAACCTGGACAAAGATCCCGCCTGGAGGATCACAGCGGACAGCGAAGAGCAGTATTATTTTGACCTGACTTACCATTTTTTGAAATATGAGAGAATCCAGCCGGTTTCCGGTTGACAAAGGGATTTTTCAAAGGTATAATGAATTCCACAAAACGGCTGGCGTCCCTGTGGGATGCCGGCCGCATACGGGCTAGTCAAGGTTTCGACAGGGGTCTTGCAGCTGGAGAAGCTATCCGCAGGTGGTGCGTCAAACCACAAACCTAAATATA